>JAZLGF010000013.1:0-302637 GCA_045616165.1 Lachnospiraceae bacterium | reverse complement strand
AATTGATTTAGATGATCCTAAAAGACTTTCAAAATTCTGTATTGCAATTCAGGATGCTTCATACGTAGATAGTTATGTTACTCCTGAAGCTTGGGATATGCCAGGTTATCAAGATAAAGTTATTATGGCAAGCGGAGCTTTTATGAATGGCTCATCTATCGAACTTTCTGCTGATGGACCGCTTCGCCCACCGTTCACTGTATTTTATCAAGGCGGTGTTACTTTTGAACATGGAAAATTTGCTATTTTAAATGCTTTAAATAATATATTATAATTAATGTGTGAGATCCTTGGAAAAGAGGATATTTGAAAAAAACAATTAAAGATTTAGGACTTGATTTAAGACCAGATGAAAAATTTATAAAATATGGTCCAAAATCTCTTTCTGATGCAGAACTTTTAGCTATTATTTTAAGGTCTGGTTCAAGCGATGAGCATTGTATTGATTTGGCCGACAAAGTTCTTTCGTTTAACTCTAAATCATCTTCGCTATTAAATTTATGTAATTTGAATATTGATGATTTAATGCAAATTAAAGGTATTGGTAAAGTTAAAGCTTTACAAATTAAAGCTGTATTTGAGATATCAAAAAGGATTGCAAAAACTGTTAAAAGAAAATCTCTTGTTTTAAATAATCCTAAAACGGTTGCCGATTATTTCTACGAGGAACTTAGACATTTGGATAGAGAAGCGGTTATTTTACTCATGGTTGATTCTGCTGGCAATCTAATTAAAGAGAAAGTTATGTCTAAAGGTACTGTTAATGCATCGCTTCTATCTCCACGAGATATCTTTTGTGAAGCACTTAAAGAAGGGGCTGTAAACATAATTTTACTTCATAATCATCCTAGTGGCGAAACTAATCCTAGTAAGATGGATATTAATTGCACAATGAAAGTTAAAGAAGCAGGAGAAATTATAGGTATTAAACTTTTAGATCATATTATTATTGGAGATAATAAATATTTAAGTTTCAGAGAGCAAAATATTGTGATATAATATTACATTAGAAAATTTAAGGAGAATAATCGTTTTGAACATTGGTTTGATAGCTCATGATTCAAAAAAAGAATTAATGCAGAACTTTTGTATTGCTTATAAAGGAATTCTTTCTAAGCATGAATTGTATGCAACCGAAACTACAGGAAAGCTTATTGAAGATGTAACAAATCTTAATATACATAAGTTTCTTTCTGGACATTTAGGTGGAGGTCGCCAAATGAGTGCTCAGATTGAATGTAACCAAATTGATGCGGTTATTTTTCTTCGAGATCCAATTAAATTTCGTCAGAATGAATTAGATTATACACGTGTATACGATTTGTGTGATATTCATAATATTCCTGTTGCAACCAATGTTGCATCAGCAGAAATTTTAGTTATGGCTATCGACAGAGGCGATTTGGATTGGCGTAATGCATATAAATAATTATTTGGAGGTACAGAACAATGGTCAAACTAGTTGTAGGCGAAAAAGGAAAAGGAAAAACTAAATTTTTATTAGATTCAGCAAATAACGAAGCTAAAGTATCAGATGGTGTTGTTATTTATCTTGATAAAAATGCTAAGCATATGTTTGAATTAGATAGAAATATTCGCTTAATAAATGTTAAAGAATATCCAGTTTTTAACACAGAGACATTATTTGGATTTATCTGTGGTTTGATTTCTGGTAATAATGATATAGAGTCTATTTATTTTGATAGTTTCTTAACACTTGCTAATCATGAAGAAAATCCTGATTTTGATATAAATTGTGAGATTAATAATTTAATTACATTATCTGAAAAATTAAAAGTTGATTTCATTGTTAGTTTATCAATGAGTGATTCATTAATTTCAGATAAGTTTAAGGAATATATTGAACTTTCACTTTAATGTCAGATTTATATACTAAAAAAAAGAATAAAAATAATAAAAAGCAACTAAATATTGGAATCATTATTTGTGTTTTGATTCTTTTATATTTAGTTGTTTCTTTTTGTATTTACTTTTTTGGAAGCAGAACTTTAATTGTCGAAGTAACTCAAGGTACTACCGCTAATAAATTTGAAGGACAATATACGGGTTTAATTTTAAGAGAAGAAACCGTTGTAAATGCAAATAATAACGGCTACATTATTTTCTTTGTTGGTGATGGAAATACTGTACATGTAAATGAAAAAACATATGTTATTGATAGTAATGGAAGTTTAACTTCAAAAATAGAAGAAGCTGCAAAAAATCAATCTATTTTAAGTGAAGATAATTTATTAAAAATAAAGAATTCTATTTATGATTTTGATACTTCTTTTAATTCAATGAATTATTATGATGTATATAATTTTAAATATAAAGTAGATTCTCAAATTATGGATCTTATTAATGGTTCAGTTTTTTCTGATTTTAATAGTGATATTTCTTCTAATGCTGCTTATTCGATTTACAGCTCAGAAATTGCCGGTGATATTATTCACAATATTGATGGATTTGAAAATTTTAAGATTGAAGATATCGGTAATAAGTCTTTTAAAAAATCAGAATATAATAAAAATATTATTAAATCGGGTGATTTAATTAAAAAAGATTCTCCTGTTTATAAAGTTGTTACTTCTCAAGACTGGAAAATTGTTTTTCAAATTAATAATCCTAAATTATTTGAAGGTTTAGATGAGTTAAATATTGAATTTCTAAAAGATGGAGTAGAGACATATGGTCCATTTGAAATGTTTACAAAATCCGGCAATACATACGGTGTTCTTTCCTTGAATAAATACATGATTCGTTATTTAACAGATAGATATGTTCAAATCCAAATTTTAGATGATACAAAAAAAGGATTAAAAATTCCAAAAACTGCAGTAACCGAAAAACAATTTTATGCTATACCACTTGAATACTTATCCCAGGGAGGTAATTCAAGCAGTGATGGGTTTAATAAACAAATTATTTTAGACGATGGATCAACCTCAATTCAGTTTGTTTCAGCTGATATAGTAAAACGTGATGAAGAAAATTGTTATGTTAGCATCGATACATTTAATGATGGTGATGTTTTAGTTATGAATGAAACAAATTCTTTATTTAAAGTTGGCCATAAAGAAAACATACAAGGTGTTTTTGTAGTAAATAATGGTTTTACTAATTTTAAGAGAATTGAAATTATTGGAGAATCTAATTCGTCATATATTGTTTTGGAAAATCTTAGTGGCGGAATTTCGCTTTATGATAGAGTTGTTTCGAATGCTGAGGGAGTTAAAGATGGAGAAGTTATTAACAGATAATGATTAAAGATAATTTAGAATTAGTACAAAATAATATTAAAGAAGCTTATTTAAATAGTAAACATAAACAAGAGGTTAACTTAATTGCTGTTAGTAAAACACATTCAGTTAATCAAATATTAGAAGCTTATAATTGTGGAATAAGAGATTTTGGTGAAAATAAAGTACAAGAACTTTTAGGAAAAATTGATTTATTGCCCTCAGACATCAGATGGCATCTTATTGGACATCTTCAGACTAATAAAGTTAAATATATTATTGATAAAGTGTATTTAATTCATTCTGTTGATTCATATAAATTAGCTTTAGAAATTGATAAACAAGCTAAAAAGAAGAATGTTTATTCTAATATACTTATTCAGGTTAATATATCTGGCGAAGAGAGTAAATTTGGCATCGAAAAAGATGAAGCTATAGAATTAGTGAAAAAGATTTCATTGTTAGAAAATATTAAAATCAAAGGACTTATGACCATAGCGCCAGCTTGCGAAAACCCTGAAAATTGTAGAGAAATTTTTAGTTTGCTATACAATTTATCTATTGACATTCTAAGCTTAAACATTGATAATATAAATAGGCTTAATCTATCTATGGGTATGAGCAATGATTATTTAGTCGCCATCGATGAAGGCGCTAATTTTGTTCGTATTGGTACAGATATTTTTGGCAAAAGAGACTATAAACGGGAAAATTAATCATAAAGGAGATTGATTAATGGGTAAATTCAGTGATAAGTTTTTAAATGCATTCACCATCAAAGACGATGAATATGATGATGAATACTACGATGATGATGAATTCTATGATGATGAAGAAGATGATTTCTTACCTGATGAAGAATTCAAAAAAGTACCAGTGAAGAAAAAAGAAAAACCAGAAGAAGAGCGTGTAGCTCCAGCATATAAGCCTCAAACTCCTCATCCTGCTCCAGCTTCTAGAGTTAATTCTATTAGAACTGGTAGAGGTGGACAGCAAGAAGTTTGTATTTTCAAGCCTTCTTCAATCGAAGATTCTAGAGAAATTACAGAAACTTTGTTACTTGGTAAAGCTGTTGTAATTAATTTTGAAGGCTTACATGTTGAGATTTCACAAAGAATTATCGACTTTATTTCAGGATCATGTTATGCATTAGATGGTAATCTTCAAAAGATTTCAAACTACATTTTTATTGCGACTCCTAATTCAGTTGATATTTCTGGTGATTTTCAAGACATATTTAATGCTGAAAGTAATTCATTTGATATTGCTGGATTTAAATCACCATTACTGTAATTAATAAATTTAATATTGTTTTTTATTATTAAAAGTTGTTGGCTGTCTTTCGGAAACGTTTGGCAGCTAAATTTTTATCAAAAATAAATATTTTTATGTTTGATAAAAGTTTAATAAAAATTTTGTAAAGGATATTTATTATGATTAATTATTCATATTACGAAAATTTTAAGAAAATTATTAGAATTACTGCGCCAATGAATAATAGTTCTTATAGTGGCTATAATGTTTATGTTGCAGATTCATTTAACTTTCTTTCAGAAGCATGTTCTAAATTTGAATTAGCTAATAAAAAGGTATGTATTATTACTGATTCAAATGTTGCCCATTTATATTTATCTAAAATTAAAGGAATATTTGATAATTTAGCATCTAGTGTAGTTTCTATTACATTAGAACCAGGAGAAAAAACTAAAAATAGTAAAACAATTGATGATTTATATTCAAAATTAATTGAATATGAATTTAATAAAGAGGATTTTTTAGTTGCACTTGGTGGTGGAGTAATAGGGGACTTAACTGGATATTGTGCTTCTAGTTTTAAGCGTGGAATTAATTATATTCAAATACCCACAACACTTCTTGCCCAGGTAGACGCCAGTATAGGTGGTAAATGTGCTGTTGATTTTAATGATTATAAAAATATGGTTGGTGCCTTTTATCAGCCTTTATTAGTTTATGAAAATGTTCTTACTTATAAAGATTTACCTAGAGAAGAAAGAATTAATGGAATGGGTGAAATTATTAAGTCATCTTTGATTTATGATGAAGACTTTTTTAAGTATTTAGAAGATGCTTCAACGATGAAAACAGATAATTTTATAGATTTTCTAGTAAATATTGTCATAAATTCTGTTTTAATTAAGAAATATTATATTGAATTAGATCCATATGATGAAAATGAAAGACATATTCTTAACTTTGGACATACTATTGGTCATGCAATTGAATATGTAACCAAGTATGAAATTAAACATGGACAAGCTATTACACTTGGGATGGCTGTTTCTATGAGAATCGCAAGACTAAAAGGATATATTTCATTAGATGATGAAATGAGATTTGCTAAAACTTGTGTTAGTTATGGATTAAGTATATCCATGAACTTCACAAAAGAATTTATTGAATGCATAATTAATTGTTTATCACAAGACAAAAAATCCTCTTGTGATAGCATTAATTACATATTATTAGAAAAAATAGGAAAAGCTTGCATTAAGAAGGATATCACACAAGAAGATATATTAACAGCTATGAATTATAAATAGCCTTGTGATAAATAAAGTTTTTTATACAAAAGGAAGGACGAAATGAGCAGAAAAAAGAGAGCACAAGTTAATATTTTGGCACAAGTTTTATTGTTTATCGTGCTAATTATCATTGATCAGGTTACTAAATTGATTGCAGCTGCAAATTTGAAAGGTAACAATTCTGTAATAGTTTTAAAAGATATTTTAGAGTTTGAATATCTCGAAAATTTTGGAGCCGCTTTTGGATCCATGCAAAATATGCAATGGCTTTTTTACATTATTTCTGCCATTGTAATAATTGTTTTAATTTTCATTTTTATAAAAAATGCAAAAATGTCGAAGAAATACTCCATTTTTGAAGATGATAAATTCAATAATCAAATTTTTAACAATAGAATTTTTCTAAATTATTTATTAGTTACTTTAGGAGCTGGAGCAATAGGAAATTTAATTGACAGAATTTTTCATAAGTATGTTATCGATTTTATTTACTTCAAAATTATTGATTTTTGGATCTTTAATTTTGCCGATATTTGTGTAACTGTCTCAGGAATTTTATTGGTTATTTATTTCTTGTTCATTTATAAAGAAGACGATAATTATGTAATTTTTGCAAAGAGGTCGAAAAATGAGTAAAGTGATATACAGTGTTTCTGTTTTTGATGAAAATTTGCGTATAGATCGCTATTTAGCGGCTCAAAATAGTCAATTATCGAGAAATTATATTCAGAAATTAATAAAATGTGGTAATTTGAAAGTGAATGAAGTGCAAAAAAAGGCTAATTATATGGTAAAAGAAGGTGATTTGGTGTGTCTTGAAGTACCTGATCAAGCAGAGTTATTCAACATTTTGCCTGAAAATATTGTTTTAGACATACTTTATGAGGACCAAGATATCATCGTAATTAACAAGAAAAAAGGTATGGTTGTACATCCTTCAAGTGGTCACTTCACTGGAACTGTTGTTAATGCTTTGTTAAATCATTGTCAAGACCTTTCAGGCATAAATGGAATCCTTAGACCGGGCATTGTACACAGAATTGATAAAGATACATCTGGAGTTATCGTCTGTGCTAAGTCAGATACTTCACATAGGAACCTTGCCGAGCAGTTCAAAGATCATTCAATCACTAGAGTCTATGAAGCAATTGTTGTCGGAAATTTTGTGGATAAAGTGGGAATGGTGTGTTTTCCAATAGGTAGAAAACCAAATGATAGAAAATTGATGGGTTTTAACCCTAAAGGTAAACCTGCGACAACTCATTATGAAGTTATAAAAAATTATAAAAATTATGCTCATATTGAGTGTAAACTTGAAACAGGACGCACTCATCAAATCAGAGTGCATCTCACAAGTATAAATCATCCACTTGTTGGTGATCAAGTTTATGGTGGCAAAAGGACTGAATATAAGCTTGGTAACGAATTTATTACAGGTCAAACGCTTCATGCAAAGACTTTAGGATTTAATCATCCTAGGACAGGTGAATATATGGAATTTACAGCGCCAAGACCTGAATATTTTAATAAGATATTAGAAAAGCTTGAAAATACAACAATTTAAGCTGTTTGAATATCTTTATTTACCCTTATATATACTTTTCGTTAAAGTTGACTTTTGCGAATAGTTATGTTAAGATGATATTACATAAATATTAACGAAATTACGTATTTTATAAGTCTACTCTTAATTTTAAGAGAAATTTTTAGAATAAATAGTTGGTACAAATTATGAAATTACAACAATTATTAAGTTTAACAAGAAAAGCTATTGATGATTACAACATGATTGATGACTGTGATAAGATTGCCGTTGGTGTTTCTGGCGGCAAAGACAGTATTTCATTATTAATAGCACTAAAAGAATTACAAAGATTTTATCCAAAAAAATTTGAAATTGAAGCCATTAGTGTTGATTTAGGCTTTGGAAATATTGATTTTGATCAAATAAGAAAGTTCTGTGACGAACTCTCTATTCCATATTATGTAGCACAAACAGAAATTGCTTCTATTGTATTTGATGATAGAAAGGAAAAAAGCCCGTGTTCATTATGCGCTAAAATGCGTAAAGGCGCTTTTAATTCATTAGCTGTTGAGCATGGTTGTAATAAAAGTGCTTTTGGTCATCATAAAGATGATATTATTGATACAATGCTACTCTCTTTAATATTTGAAGGGAGATTTCATTCGTTTTCGCCTGTTACATATTTAGATAAAACACAAGTTACTTTGATAAGACCATTTATGTATGTTGAAGAAGCTGACCTAGTCGGTTTTGTAAATAAATATGACCTTCCAGTGCTTAAAAATCCATGTCCAGTAGATGGTGAAACTAAACGTCAATATGCTAAGGAATTAGCTGAAAAATTGAATAAAGATCACCCTGGATGTAAGCAAAGATTGTTCAAAGCTATACTAGAAAACGTTGATTCTTATAAAATTAAGTGAATTTTTTCCACATAAGAGTAAAAAAATATTAATACCCTATTTTAATAAAGCAAAAATCAATAGTTTATAATAATATAATGAAGTAATGAAGTATCGCTAAGTAAATGAAAACACTATAAAGTGCAAAAATAAGGAAAAATTACAATGGCTAACAGATCATACCATGAACAAATTAAGATTGATTACGATAAGAAGTTACGCGAGCAGCTTAAAAATTTGCCTTCTTTTGTAACAATTTTCTTTAGAGGAATTGAACCCACAACCTCTGCTCGCACAAGAATGGCTTATGCATATGACTTAACAATTTTCTTTAATTATTTACACAAGGAAACAGGTTTAGGAAAAAATAAAGAAATTGTCGAATACCCAATCACAATTTTAGATAAAGTAACTCCCACAATCATACAAGATTATTTAGATTACTTAAAAATCTATAATTCTGATGACACAACTGAACGTGCTAATGGTGAAAGAGGTCTTAATAGAAAACTTGCGTCTATTAGATCCTTTTATAAATACTTTTATCAGATGGAAATGATCACAAGTAATCCGGCGTCTATTGTCAAAATGCCAAAGATTCATGACAAGGATATTATTAGATTAGATTCTGATGAAGTTGTGAACTTGTTAGATACGGTTGAAACAGGAAAAAATCTTACTAAACAACAAGCAGCATATCATGATAAAACAAAAGTTAGAGATACTGCAATCGTTACTCTACTTCTTGGTACCGGTATTCGTGTTTCTGAATGCGTTGGGTTAGATATTAAAGATGTTGATTTTAAGAATCACGGGATAAGAATTATTAGAAAAGGTGGAAATCAAGTAGTTGTATATTTTGGTGATGAAGTTGAAGAAGCTTTAATTAATTACTTGAAAGAAAGAAATACGATAGTTCCAATGCCTGGACATGAAGATGCCCTTTTCTTATCAATGCAAAAGAAAAGAATTAGTGTTAGAAGCGTTGAAAATTTAGTTAAAAAGTATGCATCTACTGTTACAACATTAAAGAAAATTACTCCTCATAAATTAAGATCTACTTATGGAACTCAACTATATAGACAAACAGGCGATATTTATTTAGTAGCCGATGTTCTTGGACATGCAGATGTAAATACAACCAAAAAGCACTATGCTGCTATCGAAGACGAAAGACGAAGAAGTGCTAGAAATAAAGTTACACTTCGAAATCAATCTAAAAAATAAAATAAAAAACAACCTTTTCAGGTTGTTTTTTTATTTTCGGTAATTAGAACTTATTTTTCATAAAAGAATAAATAATTTATTCAAAATATGGAACGATAAGTTTTTCACCTGAATTAATTTTCTCGTTACATAAATTATTAATTAATTTAATTTCTTCAATTAAATCATTTGTATTTCTATATTCACCACTTTTATATTCGCTTGCAATTGACCATAAAGAATCACCAACATTAATTTCAATTGTTTTATAATATTTTGTTTTAGGAATATTATTTCCTGTTTCATCTGCTCTCGTAATATTTTTATTTGAAAATAAAAGAACAAGAACTAATACAGCAACAGCACTTGCACTTAATAAAAATCTAATAAAAACTTTTTTTCTTAAAGCATTCTTTTTCTTTAATAATAGAGCTCTTTTCATATTTGATTTTCTTATTCTCTCCTTATTCATAACTTCCTCCGACCTATTAAATACAATAAATAATTAAATACGAACATCTGTTTGTATAGATAATACAATACGAACAAATGTTTGTCAAGCAAAAAAACAAACAAATGTTTGCAAATATATGTTCGGTATGATAGAATGAATGCATATTAAAAAGTAAAGGAGAAAAATATGTCAAACGAAAAAATTTCCTCAAAGCAATTAGAAATTTTGGAGTATATAAAATCGGAAACTTTATTAAAAGGATATCCGCCTACAGTTAGAGATATTTGTGAAGCAGTAAAATTAAAATCTACAGCTTCTGTTCATGCTCATTTGGCTAAACTTGAAGAAAATGGATATATTAGAAGAGACCCTTCTAAGCCACGTGCTATTGAAATTATTGATGACGAATTTGCTCTTTCTCGTAGAGAATGCGCGCAAATTCCTATTGTTGGTAGAGTTGCCGCAGGGGAACCTATATTAGCTGAACAAAATATTCAAGACTACTTCCCTATTCCTACTGATATGCTTCCTAATGCACAGGTTTTTATGCTTGTTGTCCATGGAGATAGTATGATAAACGCAGGAATTTTTGATGGTGATAAAGTTTTAGTTAAACAAACTAATACAGCTTCAAATGGAGACATGGTTGTAGCGATGATTGAAGATGGTGCAACAGTTAAGACTTTTTATAAAGAAGATGGCCATATAAGATTACAACCTGAAAATCCTGATTATGATCCTATTATAGTTCCTACATGTACTATTTTAGGCGAAGTAATAGGCGTTTTTAGGCTTTTTTAGATATTGTTGAATGTTGAATATATTTATAGCTTGCGGAGCCGTCTTGCTCGTTTTTGGCTCGGATTCCAATTCGCCGATAACGAGCAAGACGGCTCCACTAGATTTTATTAATAAAAAAAAAACCGGAGAAAATCCGGTATTTTTTTATTAATAATTATAAATCTGATATTTCAGTTAAATTTCCGTCCATCCAAATTCGTTCCAAATCATAAAACAATCTATCTTCTTGGTTGAATATATGAATAATAACATCTTGATAATCAAGCAAAATCCATTTAGCATTCGAATAACCTTCTGAGCTTTTAGCTATGATACCCTCTTTACCAAGTCTTTCTTCAACATTGTCCGCTAAAGCTTTAACTTGCCGGTCATTTGAACCACCAGCAATAATGAAATAATCAGCTAAAACAGAAATTTTGCTAATATCAATTATTTTAATATCAATAGCTTTTTTCTCATCCAAAGCCATAAAAGCTTTTTTAGCTATATCGTTAGGAGTAAAAGAATTAGGCATAATTATTTTCCTTCACTAAGTTTTTTATAAAAGTCATGAGTAGCAATGCTAGCAGGATCAATATCTTTTCCTTTGCTATTTAAGTACTCTAAAGTATAACCTGAAATTTCACAAATAGCTTTATCAATATCGTTAAAAGCTAAAGTCTGAATAGATTCGATATGCGGAATAATATCATCTCTGTTAGGTTCAATAAAATCGGCAACATAGATAATTTTTTGAAGCATAGTCATATTAGGAGCTCCAGTAGTATGGGTGCGAATAGCATCTAGTATTTCTCTATCTAAGACACCGAATTTATCTATAGCAATTTCTGCACCAAGTTTAGCATGAATTAAAGCGGGATTAGCCATTTCGTATTCATTTAAAAATACGTCATATTTTTCGCATAAAGCATATTTTTCTTCATCAGGAAGACATTTAGCACAGTCATGCAAAAGACCGGCAATTTGTGCTCTATCAGGGCTATCAAAGCCATAACGCATAGCTAAAGAAGAAGCGATAAAAGCAACACTAATAGTGTGCCAATATCTATCATAATCTAAATCATCTTGTAAGATTTCTTGAATAAAAGTAAAGTACTGGAGTTTCATACAATGCCTCGAAAGAATTATTTATATAAATTATTCTTTTCAATAAAATCTTTAACACCATCCGGAACAAGATATTTAATAGAAGCACCTGATTTAACTTTAGCTCTAATATTCGTAGATGAAATATCAATATTAAGCATATTAAGTCTTTCAAGTTTAGCGCCAGGAAAAGCGTCTTCAAGTTCATGAATTTTATGTTGAACATCTTCACCAACAGCACTACGAGAAGCAACTAAAATAGTAGCAAGTTCTAAAACTTTTGCAGGCTCTTTCCAATTTTCAAGTTGATATAAAGTATCAGAACCAATGATTAAGAAGAACTCATCATTAGGATAAAGATCTTTAAGAGCAACTAATGTGTCAACAGTATAAGTATTGCCTTCTCTATTTAATTCAATATCAGAAAATTCAAACTTATCATAATCACCAATTGCACATTTAACCATTAAAGCTCTGTAATCATCTTTAGAAACACTTGTTAAATCTTTGAAATAAGGTTCGCCAGCAGGCATAATTAAAACCTTATCAAGATTAAATCTATCTAACGCAGTTTCAGCCAAAACTAAATGAGCAATATGAATAGGATCAAAAGTACCACCTAAAATACCAATTTTCATAATAACCTCCGAATTATTTAGTATGTCTCCTTTTATTATACCTATATAGAGTAATTTTTCTACCCATAACCTGAACAATTTGTGAATTTGTTCGTTCAGAAATTTTTTCTGCAACTGTCCGAACATCTTCAAAACAGTTCTTTAATACACCAACTTTAATAAGTTCTCTAGCTTCTAAAGCCTCATCAATAGCAAGTATAATGTCGGGAGAAACACAATCCTTTCCAACATTTATAACAGGTTCTAAATGGTGAGCTAAGCTTCTTAAATTAGCACGTTCTTTACTTGTCATAATTAATCCTCATAATAGTCAAATTCATGACCATAAATTTTAACAGTATCACCTTCACTAAGACCAAGTTTTTTCATTTCGTCAATAATACCCTGCTCCTTCATGAAGTTTTGGAAGAACATAAAACCTTTTTCAGATTCTAAATTAGTATAACCAAGCATTCTTTCGATTCTTGGACCTTCAGCACAGTAAGTAGAATCATCAAGTTTATAAATCTTAAACGGTTCAATTTCATCATCTTGATATTGACCATTAACATCATATTCACTATCAAAAACTTTAATAGCTTCTTCTTTAGAAAGAAGTTCTTGAACATAATATAAAAGTTCTTTTGTACCCTTAAAAGTAGCAGCAGAAATAGGAAAAACTTTTATATTAGGATTAATAGCGGAAAGTTTAGTTAAAGTTTCATCAAGAATATTTTCATCAAAAATCAAATCGGTTTTATTAGCAGCAATTACTTGCTTTTTATTAGATAAAATATCGTTATATTTTGAAAGTTCTTGATTGATTGCATGTACATCAGCTACAGGATCTCTTCCTTCTGAGCCGCTAGCATCAACAACATGAATTAAAACACGACAACGCTCAATATGCTTAAGAAATTCATGACCTAAACCGATGCCATCAGAAGCACCTTCAATAAGACCAGGAATATCAGCCATAATAAAACCATTATCACCCATATCAACAACACCCAAATTTGGATCTAAAGTAGTAAAGTGATAATTAGCAATTTTAGGTCGTGCATTAGTTACTGAAGCTAAGAAAGTAGATTTACCAACATTTGGGAAACCAACTAAACCAACATCAGCTATACATTTTAGTTCTAAAATAATATCAAGTTCTTTTGCTTTACCACCAGGCTGAGCATATTTAGGCGCTTGCATAACAGGTGTGGCATAATTCATATTACCTTTACCACCACGACCACCTTTTAAGATTACAAAAGGTTCACTAGAAGAACCCATGTCATGAATAATTAAATTTGAATTAGCTTCACGAATAACAGTACCCTCAGGAACTTTTAATATAATGTCAGCACCATTAGCACCATGACACCGTTTAGCTCCACCTTCACATCCTGGTTCAGCAGCAAATTTATGTTTATGACGATAATCAATTAAAGTATTTATATTTTTATCTACAACAAAAACAACGTTACCACCGTTGCCGCCGTCACCACCATCAGGACCACCATCAGGGACATATTTTTCTCTTCTGAAAGAAACATGTCCATCTCCGCCCTTACCAGATTTAATTGAAATTTTAGCAATATCAGCAAACATAATTTGAAAAAATTAGGGCCTCAAACCAAGTTTGAAGCCCTTACAATTAATGTGTTATTTTTCAACAGGTAAAACAGAAACTTGTTTTTTATCTCTGCCTAATCTGTGGAAATGAACTTTTCCATCTGCAAGTGCAAATAAAGTATCATCTTTGCCACGGCCAACGTTTTCACCAGGATGAATTTTAGTACCTCTTTGTTTATATAAGATATTACCGGCTTTAACAAACTGACCATCAGCTCTTTTAGCGCCTAAACGTTTAGACTCGGAATCTCTACCATTTCGTGTAGAACCCACACCTTTTTTATGTGCCATATGTTTTCACTCCTTTACTCAAAAATCATTACTTAAGCTTCTTTTGCTTCATCAGCAGCTTCAGTCACATCTTCACTCTTTGTTGAACCTAAAGAAACATTATTGATTTCAAGTTCAGTAAAAAGTTGACGATGGCCTTGTTTTTTGTGGTAACCTGATTTTGGTTTGTATTTATAAACGATTACCTTTTTAGCCTTGCCCTGATCTTTAACAGTAGCTTCAACTTTAGCACCAGCAACAAAAGGACTACCAACCGTAACCTTTTTGTCGCTAACTAAAAGCACCTGATCAAAAGTAACTTTTGAACCAACTTCAAGGTCAAGTTTTTCAACCTTGATTACATCACCTTTGGAAACTTTGTACTGTTTTCCGCCGGTAGAAATAATTGCGTACATAACATGTACCTCCTAAATAAATACTCGCCAATTACGGTGCCATAAGGACTTAAACCTCATTGAGCGGTCAACTTTAAAAATTTATCATAACAAAAAGGAAATGTCAACGACATTTCCCTTAAAATCAATAAAAATTAAATTGATAAGTTAGCTAAAACAATGGATATATTGTGTTGTTAAACCAAGTATATCCAAGATCAATATTTGGTAATACACCAAGGTTAACAAGTAATCCGCATAAGAACCATAAAAGAATAAGAATTAAAACAATATTTATGATAATGCAAAATACAAATAATCCTTTGTTGCGATGTTTTTCAGGCTTATAATCATCATCGTAATCGTCATAACGATCTTCTTCATCAAAAGCGTTATAAACTGAATTGTTTCGTCTATTGCGGCTAGTATTTTTAGGAGCCTCATATTCCTCATAATCGTCTTGATATGAATCATCATAATTATAATCATCATATTCAGGCTCTTGGTAACTTTGTCTCTTAGCAGAAACTTTAGCACGTGAATTATTATAATCATCATATGAATCATCATAAGAATAACTATTTTGTCTAGTTTGATTATCATATGAATTTTTTTCAATATTCTTAGGCTGAAGATAAGTTTTGTTAGCAGGTGATTCTGACTCAGCATAAGCATTAGTAGATTTATCTGCAGATTTAAGAGATGTTGCAGCATTATAAGCTTCATCATAAGCAATCTTTAATGCAGCTGTACGTAAATTAGTAGGTTCATCACCCTTTTTAATATTATTAAATAAAATAGAAAAAGTTTTTTTAGTTGCGAATAAAGCGCTATCATGATCGCCAGTAATAGACTTGGCAAAATTATAGACATCTTTAGCATATTTTTGATAAACAGCTTTAACTGCAGCCTTATTTCCTGCTCTTATTTCTTGGATTATATCGTTCATTTATACACCTCAAAAAATAGAAAAAAACAAAATATTTCAAACTCGTTTGAACATAATATCAAAAAACAAAATTAATTTCAACTAAAAATTTAAAGATTTTGTAAAAAATTTTTAACAAATATTTGGTGTAAAGGAAGACGTCCTTTTTTGCGAGTTACTTCTACTAAGTTCAATTTAGTCATATCAACTAAAGAAGTTTTTATAGGATCATCAGAAAGTAAATCGTCAAGATATTTAATTAATTGTTCTTGAGAATCTTTATTTTTCATATTTATAAAATCAATGATGATAATACCAGTAAGATTTCTAAGTCTAATTTGATGAGCAATTTCTTTAGCAGCTTCTAAATTAATTTTTAAATATTCTTTTTGAGATTCTTTTTGAGAAACATATTTACCAGAATTAACATCAATAGAAGTCAAAGCTTCCGTAGGCTCAATAATAATGTAACCTCCAGATTTAAGCCATACTCTATCTGTAAGTGCATTAGCAATATCTTTTTTTACATTGTAAAGAGTTTGTAAAGAAGTAACTTGATTATCATAAAATTTTAGTTTATTTAAATCAGCAAATTGATATGCTTCAAGATAAGATCTTATTTCATCATATATAAATTTATTATCTGTAATAATCTGCCCCATTTCATTATGATAACCATCGCGAATACTAGCGATATAAGATTTAGGAGCTTTATAAAGAATATCAATAGATTTTTTTTGCATAGCAATATCTTTTGTAACAAGCCAAAGTTTTACAAATAATTCAATCTCGTCAAAAATATCATTAACGTCTGCATGATAAGCGTTAGTTCTAATAATAAAACCAAAATCAGAATAATTATATTTACTATATCTATTAGTGATGGATTCAATTAATTCAGGCCATTTTAATTTATTAGAAAAATGAACGCCAGGTTGTTTAAGAGTAAAAACAACATATTTTCCAACAAAATTAATATTAGTAGTAAGAACAGGATCTTTAGTACCACTAGCTTCTTTAGTAACTTGAACTAAAACTAAATCGCCTTGGCGAATAGGACCAGGCTTTCTGTCAGTATTAATAAAAATCGGTTTATCAAAAGTATCAAGTGAATAATAACCACTCAATCCATTTTGAAATTCAATAAAAGCAGCATTAATATTTTTAACAATATTATTAACACGACCGATGTAAATATTTCCTAAAATACTTTCATCGTTTCCATCAACATTTATTTGCATGATTTCATTATTGTTATCATACAACAAAGAGAATATATAATTTTCGATTTTAGTTATTACTAATTTACCTTGTTTTTTCATAAATTAAATAGTTTGAAAATTTTCAAGTGAAATAAAATTATCAGTTAACAAATCTTCTCTAATAAAAATATAATCATATTTATTGTACAAATTATTTGATAAATCACAAAGAACACTAAGAAGTGTATCAGCTTTTAAGTTATTATCAGAGGCAGCAGATACAGTAAAAACTAAGTCATTATTTTCAAAACGCAAATCATGAATAAGAGGTCTTATATCAACGTCTTTAGTACCACTTTTAGTAGTTTTAGGAACAATTAAAGAATTTTTGCTTAATAATAAATCAATAATTGAAGAATCAAAATTAAAATCACCAACAATCCTATATTTAGCATATCTTAAAGCAGCCATAGATTTAGAATTTCCAATAACCTCCTTAATACTTAGTATTTCAAAACCGGAACCGGAAAATTCATTTAAGTTAGAAAGTATTAAATTAAGATTTTGACCATCTTTAATTTCTGCATCAAGGTATTCGCCGTTACTTAAAATGCCAACGCCCAAAGGCTGAGCAAAACTTAATTTTTGATGTGGATTAAAACCTTCTGAATATTCCATTAAAATATCTGCTCTATTAAAAAGTCTTTGGAAAAATCTCATAATATCTAAATGACCTAAATACTTAGCATCATTTTTTTTAGCAAATTTAATTCTAATTCTCAAAGCAGATACCTCCTTTGAAACAATTAGCACCACAGCCAGAACATTTTTCGGCACAGTTAGGAGTAACTTTTTCATCTAAAGCATTAGCCCATTCTCGTTTAAGGAAATCTTTAGTAACACCAATGTCAATAAAATCCCATGGAAAGATTTCATCTAAATCTCTACTTCTATAGACATAAAAATCGAGACCGAGTTTAGATTTATTAATAGCATTAAGCCAAAAATCATAATTAAAAAAATCAGTCCATGAATCGAAGATAGCACCTTCGTTATAAGCATTTAAAATAATTTGGCCCACTCTTCTATCACCTCTTGCAAGCAAACCTTCTATAACAGAAGTTTTTGCATCATGCCAATTATATCTTATACTTTTTTTGTTTAATTGTTCTTTAATAGAATCATTTAAAAAATGAGCTTTATCTAAATAAGTATCCGGATCATGCATAGCGCACCATTCAAAAGGAGTGAAAGGTTTTGGAATAAAAAATGAAGTACTAACAGTAATTTGAACTTTACCAATTCGTTCCTCTTTTGGAACGCAATCATAATAAGTTTTTGCAACAAGCTCAGCAAGGTTAGAAATACCTAAAATATCCTCATCTGTTTCAGTAGGAAGCCCTAACATAAAATAAAGTTTAACCTTATTCCAACCACCTTTGAAAGCCATAGTAGAACCATTAATAATGTCTTCTTCACAAATACCTTTATTAATAACATTTCTTAATCTTTGGCTTCCAGCTTCAGGAGCAAAAGTTAAAGAACTTTTTCTAACATCTTGAACTTTACTCATAACATCTAAAGAAAATTTATCAATACGTAAAGAAGGCAAAGATATATTAACTTTCTTGTCTTTGAATTCATTTAATAAAAAATCTAATAATTCACCTAAATCCGGATAATCACTAGTACTAAGAGATGATAAAGATAATTCTTCAAATCCAGTATTTTTAATCATCTCCTTAGCTTTATTTTTCAAAAAATCTAAAGATCTAGTACGAAGAGGTCTATATACCATGCCAGCCTGACAAAATCTACAACCTCTAATGCAACCTCTTTGAACTTCTAATACTGCTCTATCTTGAGTTGCTTGAACGTATGGAACGATAGGCGCGCTAGGATAAAAAGTATTACTTAAATCGTTAACGACTTGTCTTTTAATTTTTGAAGGAACATCATCAAAAATTGGATTAAAAGATTTAATTGTTCCATCTTCGTTATAAGAGACATCATATAACGAAGGAACGTAGATCCCATGAATTTTGGCAGCAGCTTTCAAAAAATCTAATCTTGAAAGTCCACGATTTTTAAAGTTTTTATAAACATCCATTAATTCATAATAAACACATTCGCCTTCACCAATATAGAATAAATCAAAAAAATCAGCCAAAGGTTCAGGATTATAAGTACATGGACCACCACCAATTACAAAAGGATCGCTTTCATCTCTATCTTTGGAATAAATAGGAATATCGGACAAATCTAAAATTTGAAGGACGTTCGTATATGCCATTTCATATTGCAATGTAATACCAAGAAAATCAAAATCTTTAATAGGGTCTTGGGATTCTAATGCAAATAAAGGAATAGATTTATCTTTTAAAACTTTATGTAAATCACTCCATGGTGAAAAAACTCTTTCGCACCATATATCGTCACGTTCGTTAAGCATAGAATATATTATTTGTAATCCAAGATGGCTCATACCAATTTCATAAACATCTGGAAAACACATAGCAAAACGAATATCGATTTTATCTTTATTCTTAAAAACGCAATTAACTTCGCCACCGGTGTATCTAGCCGGTTTTTCTATACTCATTAAAATCTCATTAGATAAAGCAAGTTTACTCATATTAATCTCTTTCGTTAATGTCTTTATTTATACCTTCAAGATAATGAAGAGGTACTCCTAACTTTTCAGTCAAAAAATAATTTGGATCAAGCTCGTTTATATTAACACTTTTCTTACCACCATCATTAGCACGGATAAAAAATTTTTCAAGTTCATAAAACCTCATATAGTAATATTTATCTGATTTAGAAAAATAAATTAATAAAAAAGAAATGCCACTTTGATTTTCAAAGTCTTTCATAAAATTAAATTGGTGTTCATGAAGATTAGCAAAAGAAAAAGAATCGCTAGCACATTCCTTTGCATCAAAGCACACAGGAAAAGATTGAACAACACCAATATAATCGACAGTGCTTTTTTGTTCAAAATAAGCAAGAGTTATATGTCTATTATCATCAATTTCTACAGGTTTAATAGGCGTAGGAATCTTTTGAACAAGAGCTAGTCCTAGTTCACGATACTTTTCATTAGACTTATTAATAACTTTTTCTAATTGAGAACCTCTGAGTCCTCTGCTATCCCAGGTAGCCATAAATTTTCACCTATTAAAAATTCTCTAAAATAATCTGGAAGTTGCGCATTAACGCTAAGTCCATTAAGGTAAGTAAGATCATCATTCATTGAAACAAATTTAACATTAATTGCATGTAAAAGTTGAGCTTTAATATTATATTTGTTTTTATAAACATGATTTGCAAATACATCACCATATTTATTATCACCAATAAGATAGTGACCAATTGAAGCAAGGTGCGCTCTTATTTGATGACTTTTCCCAGTAATAAGATTTATTTCAATTAAAGTTAAATCACCATTGTTGATTAAAGGTTTATAAGTAGTAATAATTTTTTTACCTTGTCCGTTAAAATTATTATCAAAAACAGAAACAGTATTAGAGTCTTTATTTTTGAATAAATACCCTTGAATAGTTTTACTTTCTTCTAAAACACCATTTACAACACATACATATCGTTTTTCTAGAAAACGATTTTTTACAGCGTTGTTTAATAGTCTAGTAGAGTTAAGATTTTTTCCAGCTAAAATAATACCTGTTGTATTTCTATCTAATCTATTTGAAACACCAGCCTTAAAATCAAAAGGTTCATCTTTTGATGGTTTTTTTAATGACAAATATTCAATCAACATTTCATTTAATGAATAGTCAGAAAATTTGGATTTTTGAGAAAGAATGCCATAAGGTTTATTTAAGATAATAATATTATCATCTTCATAACAAATAATTTTTGGAACAATATTACTTCTTAGAGAACTACTCTCTGGAATTGTAAAAGAATTATTAGCTTTAAAAGTTTCAATTGTATTATCAGCCAAAAAAAGTTTAACTATATCACCATTTTGTAAAATTTCATTACCAACAGCTTTTTTACCGTTTAATGTGATATTTTTTTTTCTAAGCATCTTATATATAAAGTTTTTAGAAGCAAAATTAAGATACTTAAATAAAAACTTATCAAAACGACCGCCTGCATATTCAGTTGTTACAATAATTTCTCTCAAATTAACACCTAAATATTCTTAAACCAATTATGTATTTGTTCTTTTGCTAATTCAATTGAATTAGAATTATCAATAACAAAATCAGCAAAAGATTTATATTCATCATCAGAAAGTTGATTATCCATAATATTTTCACAACGCTTAATAGAATATCCTCTACTATCAATTAAGCGTTTAATTCTAACGTCTTTATTTGCATAAACAAACCAAAGATAATCAAGCAAATTAAGATATCCAGCTTCAATTAAAATTGCCGACTCTAAAACTATTAGAGCATTATTATCTTTTGTATAAATTTCATCAAATAAATTAAGAATCTCTGTTCTAACTAAAGGATGAATTATTGAATTTAATAATTTTAATTTATCAGGATTTTGAAAAACAATTTTAGATAATTTAATTCTATCAATATTAATCAAATCATCTGCAAGAATATCGTTACCAAATGCATCAATTACGCCCTTATATGCACTTTTAGAAGGATTTGTTAACTCTCGTGCTAAATCATCTGCCAAAATAATATAGGCGTTATAATCCGATTTTAAGATATCTAAAATTGTGCTCTTTCCGGAACCAACACCACCAGTAACTCCGATAATCATTAATGCGCCTCAAACCAATCTTTTCCAACTTGAATTTCAACTTCTAAAGGTACTTTTAGTGAAGCAGCACCTTTCATTTGCTCATATAAAATCTCTTTAACTTTTTCTTGTTCGTCTATAGGAGCTTCTATTAATAATTCATCATGAACTTGCAAAACAATACGAGCCTTAAGGTTATTTTTGATTAAGGCTTTTTCAACATTAATCATAGCAATTTTAATTATATCAGCAGCACTACCTTGAATAGGAGCATTTTTTGCTGCTCGCTCACCGAATGAGCGCTGGATAAAATTACTTGATAAAATTTCAGGAATAGGTCTTCTTCTATCAAAAAGAGTTGTTGTATAACCGTTCATTTTAGCAAGTTTAACAGTATCATCTAAGAATTTTTTTACATCAGGATAAGTTTCGAAATATTGATTAATATATTCATTAGCTTCATTTTTTGAAATACTTAAATCCTGGCTGAGTCCAAAAGAGCTAATTCCATACACAATTCCAAAGTTAACGGCTTTAGCATTTCGTCTTTGATCTTTTGTTACTTCTTCTAAAGGAGTATTAAAAACTTTAGCTGCAGTAATTTTATGAATGTCAGCTTCACTATTATATGCATCAATTAAATTCTCATCACCAGATAAATGCGCAAGCAATCGTAATTCAATTTGTGAATAATCAGCATCTAAAAGAACAAAACCATCTTTAGCTACAAAAGCTTTTCTTATTTCCTGACCAAGCTCAGATCTGATAGGAATATTTTGAAGATTAGGATCAGTAGAACTAATTCTTCCAGTAGCAGTAACAGTTTGATTAAAAGTACCATGAATTCTTCTATCTTCAGAAATGTATTCTGTTAAACCATCAGCATATGTTGATTTAAGTTTAGAAACTTGTCTATATTTTAATATTTTATTAACAAAAGGAAATTCATCTGCTAATTTTTCTAATACATCAGCAGATGTAGAATAACCCGTCTTTGTTTTCTTACCATGTGGAAGTTTTAATTTTTCAAATAAAATTTCACCTAATTGTTTTGGAGAATTAATATTGAATTCTTGACCAGCTTCATCAAAAATTTTTTTTTCTAATTTGTCTTGAGTAATTTTTAGTTGAGAGGAAAAATTATTCAAAGCTTTTTCGTCAACTAAGATACCAATCTTTTCCATGTTATAAAGAGAATATAAAAGAGGCATCTCAAGATTACAAAATAGTTTATACATATTAGCTTTTATTAGTTCTTCTTTAAGTGGACTAAAAAGTTCTAAAGCAGATAAACTATTAAGAGTAATAAACTCATAAACATTATTAGTATTTGTGATTAAAGCATCAGAGATTTTAGACTTACCAATTAAGTTTTCTTTTGTAGGAAGTGTCCTACTTAAATATTTATTAGAAATCTCGTCATATAAATATGACGGTGAATTTGGATCTAAAAGATAAGCCATGATTTTCAAATCAAAAATATTTTCAGAATAAAAATCACTGCAATCTAATGCATGTAGCATATCTTTAAGATCAAAAACATAGATATCATTTTTAAGTAAAAGTAAACGATACAAAGCTTTTTTAATTGTATCTTTTTCTTCGCTGTTAAGATTAAATACATAATTAATAAGATTATTATCTTGATAATAAGAAGTGGCTATACATGTTAAAGATTCCTCAAAGAAAAGCCCTAAATTAATATTATTATCTTTTGCTTCATTGATAAAATCATAAAATTGCTCTAATGAATTTTTAATATCATATTTTACTTCAAAATTTTCAATATCTTTTTTTTCAAAACGGTTATATAGTTTTTTAAGCTCTAGTTTTTTATATATATCGTAAGATTCATTGTTGTAAAACACATCTTCATTTTCGATGTATGCATCCTTAAAATCAAAAGGGACAGGAGCATCTTTAACAATTCTTGCAAGTTCAAGGCTAATTCTACCCTGTTCAATGAATTCAGTTAAATTTAAGCGAGCTTTATTAGGTGTTATTTCATCAACATGTGCATATGCATTTTCTAAGGTTTTATATTTTGAAATAATATTAACAGCAGTTTTTTCGCCAATTCCTGGTATTCCTGGAATGTTATCAGAAGCATCACCTTGAAGAGCTTTTACTTCGATAAATTCAGTTGGAGTCACTCCATACTTTTCAATAACATCTTTAGCAAAATAATTTTCTACTTCCGTACCACCCGATTTTGTTTTTGGAATAGTAATAAGAATTTTTTCTGTTGCTAATTGAAGGAGATCTCTGTCACCAGATAAAATAACAACATCAAAGCCTTCGTTACTGGCTAAAGTAGCATATGTACCTAAAACATCATCAGCTTCAAAACCACTAAGCTCAGCAGTTTTTATATTCATAGTATGAAGCACATCTTTTAACACTGGAACTTGCTCATGAAGTTCCTCAGGCATTCCTTTTCTAGTTCCTTTATAAGCATCATACATTTTATGCCTAAAAGTTTTATCTTTTAAGTCAAAGGCAACAATAATATGAGATGGATTATGTTTAGCATAAGCATTAAAAAAAATATTTAGAAAACCATAAATTGCATTAGTATGAAGCCCCTCTGAATTAGATAGCAGAGGGACTCCATAAAATGCTCTATTAATAATACTATGTCCATCAATTAATAATAATTTATTGCCAGGTTTCATGTTATTTATTTAACTAAAAATACGGATCCTAAGAATTTGCCAACACTATTAATTAAGCTAGTAGCCTGTGTTGAAGCTGATTGATATACAGCAGCAAAACCTTCAAATTTGCAATAACCTAAAACAACGCCAAGCACAAAAATTCCAACAAGAATAAGGTTAAATACTAAAGCAAATATAGAAAAAGTTTTACCGGCAATAGCAGCACCATATTTATAATGTTTCATAGCTGCATCAGCAAGAATAATACCTAATATTGATAAAACAAACATTAAAATATTAAGTCCAGGAACCCAGAAAAACAAAAGTGAAAGTAAACCAAATGCAAGTGAAACACCAGCAGTGCATTTACCTTTTCCATCTGCCGGCATAGGTTGATAATATGTAGCATATGGATCTGTTTGAGGAACTTCCTGCTCTGTTTTACATTCTTCTTTAGATGTCTCGCATGTTGTTTCTTTAGCTTCAACTTCAGTTGTAGTTTCACATGTTTCTGCTTTAGTTTCGCATACTTCTTCTTTTACTTCTTCTACTGTCTCAGATGTTGCAGGAGCAACGTTTTCTAAATCTGTTTCATTTTCGCAAAGAACTTCAGTAGCTGGTTTAGCTAAAGGAGCCATTTCATTTCCGCATGTTGGACAAAATCCAAATTCTTCTTTAACTGGTGTACCGCATTTTGAACAGTATCTCATCTAAATTACCTCCAAAAGTATATTTATATATAATTATACGAAATATATTATAACATATTTTGTGGTATAATCAAAAAAAATATACTATATTTTGTGAATATTCATAAAATTAATAAGACTTGATATTTTTATAGATTTTTTATAATATATAAAGGCTTGCAGGTGTGGCGGAATGGCAGACGCACCAGACTCAAAATCTGGCGAGGGCAACCTTGTGTGGGTTCAAGTCCCACCACCTGCATAAAAATAAAAAAAGTGTCAGCGACACTTTTTTTATTTTTATAAGTTAAAAGGTGGGACTTGAACAAGGAAGATTTGAGCACGTGAGTGCGAAGAATCTGACGCGGCCTGAAAGGGGCGAAGCCCCGGCGGAAGTCCCACCACCTGCATAAAAATAAAAAAAGTGTCAGCGACACTTTTTTTATTTTTATAAGTTAAAAGGTGGGACTTGAACAATATTATTCTATATTAGAACAAAACTCTTTTATTCTACTCATACCCTTGTCAATCTGGGCTACGCTAATAGCATAAGAAAGTCTAAAGTGATCATCAAATCCAAAATCTCCACATGGAATAATAGCAACCTGATAATCCTCTAATAAATATTTAGCAAAATCAATAGCATTATTAATTACATGACCAAAATATTTCTTTCCAATAAATTCAGAAATATCAACAAATAAATAAAATGCTCCTTTAGGTTCAATAGCAGATAAACCTTCTATTTCTTTTAATTTTTCATAAATATATTTGCGTCTTTCATCAAAAGCAGCATTCATTTCTCTAACACATGTTTGATCTCCGCTAATAGCTTCTAAAGCAGCTTTTTGAGCAATAGAGTTAGGATTTGACGTTTGATGAGATTGAACATTTCCCATAATCTTAGCAATTTCTAATGGAGCTCCTGCATAACCTATTCTCCATCCTGTCATTGCATAACTTTTTGCAAGTCCGTTAACAGTAATAGTTCTTTTATAAATTTCATCATTTAACGAAGCAATAGAAACAGCTTCTTCTTTTCCATAACAAAGATTTTCATAAATTTCATCTGATATAACATATATATCATTTTCAACTGCAAAATCAGCAATCATCTGTAATTCATCTTTTTCATAAACCATACCAGTTGGGTTATTTGGAGAATTTAGAATAAAAGCTTTTGTTTTAGGTGTTAAAGCGCCTTTAAGCATTTCCAAATTAACTTTATAAGAAGTTTCTTTACTTCCTTTAATAATCACTGGTTCTCCACCAGCAAGTTTAACTATTTCAGGATAACTAAGCCAATAAGGAGCAGGAATAATAACTTCATCACCAGGATTAAGAATAGTAGTAAAAATATTAGTTAAAACATGCTTACCGCCATTACAAATAATGATTTGTTCCGGATCATAATTTATATGATTAAAATTTTTGAACTTTTTTGCAATCGCTTCTTTAAGTTCTATAATACCTGATGCAGGAGTATATTTAGTAAAACCATCATCAATAGCACGCTTAGCAGCCGTGCAAATACGTTCAGGTGTATTAAAATCAGGCTCGCCAGCAGCGAAACCAACAACATCCATACCATTCTTTTTCATATCTTTTGCTTTGGCTGTAATTTCCAAAGTAGATGAAGGTTTAACATTTAATGCTTTTTTTGATAATTCTAGTGACATACTAAGCACTCCTTTAAAATTTTGTACATTATCACACTAAAACACTATAAATACAAGAAAAAAATAAAACAAGACGCTATAAAAGCGTCTTGTTTATTGTTTTGTTAATGAATCTTTTATAATTATTTAGCAATATCAGTTACTCGTGATTCGCGAATAATGTTTACTTTAATTTGTCCTGGATATTCAAGTTCATCTTCGATACGTTTAACAATATCTCGACCCATGATAACCATTTGTGCATCATTAACCTTTTCAGGTACAACCATTACTCTAATTTCTCTACCTGCCTGAATAGCAAAAGATTTATCAACACCTTTTTGTTCATTACAAATTTCTTCAAGTTGTTGAAGTCTGTTTGTATAAGTGTCAAGTGATTCACGTCTTGCACCTGGTCTTGCAGCGCTAATAGCATCAGCAGCAGCAACAATACATGCAATAAGTGATTCTGGTTCAACATCACCATGGTGTGATGCAACTGAATTAATAACAATTTGTGATTCTTTGTATTTTTTACAAAGGTCAACACCAATTTGTATATGAGATCCTTCAATTTCATGATCAATAGCTTTTCCAATATCATGAAGAAGGCCTGCTCTTTTAGCAATTCTTACATCACATCCAATTTCACTTGCTAATAATCCTGAAAGAATAGCAACTTCTATAGAGTGCTTAAGTGCATTTTGCCCGTAACTTGTTCTGTATTTCATCTTTCCAAGAAGTTTGATTAATTCTGGATGGATGCCATGTACACCAACTTCAAGAACAGCATTTTCACCAGCTTCTTTAATGATTTTATCAACTTCTTTTTGAGCTTTTTCTACAGTTTCTTCGATTCTTGCCGGATGGATTCTTCCGTCAACAATAAGTTTTTCAAGAGCAATTCTAGCAACTTCTCGTCTAACTGGATCAAATCCTGATAAAATAACAGCTTCAGGAGTATCATCAATAATAAGATCAACACCCGTAATTGTTTCTAAAGCACGAATATTTCTTCCTTCACGACCAATGATACGTCCTTTCATTTCATCATTCGGTAGCTGCACTACAGAAATAGTAGATTCTGAAACATGATCAGCAGCACTACGTTGGATAGCTGAAACAATAAATTCTTTAGCTTTATTATCAGCATCTTCTCTAGCCCTTACTTCAGCTTCTTTAATCATTTTAGCAGCATCGAGCTCAACTTCTTCTTTAAGACTATCAAGTAAAATGTCTTTTGCTTGTTCGGAGGTAAGACCAGAAATTCTCTCTAGTTCCTTTTTGCGTTGTTCATTAACAACTTTTAGTTCTTCTTTTTGTTTTTCTAAATCAGCTGTTTTATCATTTAATGACTGTTGCAATCTATCTAATTGCTCATTCTTTTTATCAACAGCTTCTTCTTTTTGAAGAACTCTCTTCTCGTATTTCTGTAGTTCATTTCTTCGCTCTTTTGATTCTTTTTCTAATTCATTTTTAACACGAATAGATTCTTCTTTAACCTCAATAAGAGCTTCTTTTTTCTTAGTTTCAGCAGTTTTTAATGCATCATCAATGATGCTTCTTGCTTTTTCTTCGGCACTTCCAATTTTATTTTTAAAATCATCTGTAGTTTTCTTTTCAGAAAATTTCCATGCAAGTGCTGCACCTATAATGAAACAAACAACAGCAATAAGGATTGTTAACCATGTAGCAACCATACGAGGAGCACCTCCTTATTTAGTTTTCATTGTACAATACAACAAAATTATTTTAATCTTTTTAATATATATTGTCAATAAATTAACCATATATGTTGTATAAACTTCATAAAAAAATATCAATATGCAGTAAAAAAGACCCCAATGGGTATGCAAAGGGATCTTAAAGTTTATATTAATTTAGGGGGATTAATCAATTTGAGTAAATTGAGTTTTACACTTGATTGTCAAACCAATTTTATTGGTCAATGACTTATTCATAAGAGCTGTATCTTTCGCATTATTTGCCTCGGATGATGAGAAAGGCCAATTCCAAGAAATAGATACAGGAATATAATCTTGAAAAGCAGCATTTGCCCTATATGTACTATGACAAACGTTTGCTGCCAAAGCATCTAACAAATCTTGTTTTGATGTGTACGTACTTCCAGATACTGTATACTCATCTTTTGTAGTATCACTATTGTATCTTATAATTTTAAATTCGATAGGACAGTAAAAGTTTCCATCACCATCTACCCAATCACCATCAAATTCAACATCAATAGAATGAGTTGCATCAACATACACTTCTGTTTCACCATTTACTTTTAAGAAAACTTCATTTCTAGTTCCTGGTGCAAGTGTTTTATTGTCTGCTTTAACAGTATAAGTTGAGGATTCTTTTAATTCTTTTACATCAGAAATATAAGATTTGTTGAATAAATCTTCGCCTGTTACTGCTAAATTACAAACTGCAACTTTTGCACTATCATTAACATCCGATGCTGATGTAAAATTTGCCATTGTGCTTCCAATAACTGTTGTAGTTAAAATAGTCACTAGAGTTAATCCAGTTAGAATTTTGTAAGTTTTATTTTGTTTCATCTTTTTTCCTTTCTAAATTTTTTATATATAAACTGTCATACCCCAGATTTATAGCGATTATTTCTTAATAATTTTTTTCTATTATGATTTTTAATTTGTTGCATAATGTAAATTAGTAAATAAGCTAAAATAATTACAACAAAAATTAATATCAAAGTTAAAGGCTGTCTTACCAATTCAATAAATCCACCAAGTTTTGGAATAACACCAACATATTTTCCGAGAATATAATTACTATCTAAAGTAAATTCATCAACAAAATTATTTGAATCGCCCTTGGTAGTAAATTTTTTAATACCATCTTCATAAAATATTTTATTTATTCTATGAGTGATAATTTTTTTCTCAGGAGAATAGATATTTTCAAAAGAAATAATATCTCCTTCAACAATTTCTCCTGGTTTAATTGGTTTAGAAAAAATAAGATCACCTTTAGAAAATATTGGATACATTGAATTAGACTCAACGATTAAAGGATAAATACCAAAAATCTTAGATTGATTTTTTTCTAATTTTTGATGAACCCATAATGAAATATTAAGAATTATTATTAGACTCAATAAAACACAAATAATAATTACTAATATTTTAGAAGTAATATTAAAAATTTTTTTTAAGAATTTTTTGTTCATAGAAACCTCCTTGACAGGTTAAGAAATTTAAGAATTGCATAAAAAATACAAAATGAAAATATTTAATTAAAAAAACAAAACGAAATTTGTGTTGAGATCCCAACAAGAAATGTTGAAAAATCAGATTTGTAATTTGAAATTATACACAAATAAAAAATAATTGCAAGAGAAAATTTTTATGCAGTTTTTTTCTTTAGAGAAATTTCGGAGAATACTGCCCCACCAATAATTAAGATTGCACCAATAATTGTATATATATCATATGGTTCAACAAGAATAAACATTGAACATAAAACAGCAACAAATGGGTCAATATAACTAAGGATTCCACATGTTTGTGCAGAAAGATTTACCATAGCTGCAAAATAAAGCATATAAGCAATACCAGTATGCACGATGCAAACTATAAGTAAGAAAACAATTGATTTAGCATCAAAGCTTAGATTGCTTACCTTTTCTGTAGTAAAAACATATGGAATCATTACTATACCAGCAACAAGCATTTGTACACCTGTTCTTTCATATGAACCAGCATCAATTTTTTTATTAGTTAAAACAATAAAAGCGTATAAACATGCGGCACCAATTCCTAAAATAATTCCCATAAAATTGAAATCTTTTGTATTATAATTATTAATTAATCCAGAAATAAAAACCATACCGATTAAAATAAAAATAACACAAATAATTTTTTGAATTGATAATTTCTCTTTAACAATTAATGGTGTAAATAAGATTATTAATACTGGAGCAAAATAATAAAATAAAGTCGCAACGGCTACAGAGGTATATTTATATGCCTCAAATAATAAAACCCAATTAAAGCCTAAAGCTATTCCGGTAAGCAATAATAATAAATAATCTTTTTTTTTGAATTTGAAATTTACAGATTTTCTTTTAATTAAACACAAAATAAGAATAAAAATAAATGCTATTAAGCCCCTGCACATGGAAATAAAACTACTTGGAAGATTGATATATTTTATAAATACACCAATACTTCCAAATATAACCATTGATAATATAATTTCTATTCTTGATAATATGATTTTATTCATAATTTAATTTAAATCATATGGAGTTGCTTGATATACATAATAATTAAGCCAATTAGTATATAAAGTATTAGCATGTCCTCGCCATGTAAGCAAAGGTTTATTTTCAGGATTATTTTTTGGATAATAATTCTTAGGTATTTTTGGATTAAGACCTTTTTTCAAATCACGTTTATATTCAAAATCTAAAGTATTTCTATCATATTCAGGATGACCCATAACAAATATTTTTTTGCCATCATTTGTCATAGCTAAAAATACACCTGCTTTATCAGAGTCTGCTAAAATAGTTATATCATTAATTTTTTTAATATCATCTGCTCTAACTTCTGTGTTTCTAGAATGTGGTGCTAAAAAAACATCATCAAATCCTCTAACTAAAGGACATTTTCTATGATGAATATTATGAGAATAAATACCGGAAATTTTTTGTCTTAATTTATATTTTTTTAATCCGTAAAAATGATATAACGCTGCTTGAGCACCCCAACAAAGATATAAAGTAGAAGTAACGTTTTCTTCTGCCCAATCCATAATTTGTTCTAATTCATTCCAATAATCAACGGCTTCATAACTTATTAATTCTAATGGCGCTCCCGTAACAATTAGACCATCAAATTTTCTATCTTTAAGTTCCTTAAAATTATAATAAAACTGGTTCAAATGAGACATTGCAGTGTTTTTTGATTTATGTCCAGATGGAATCATGAATGTTAAATTAACCTGTAATGGTGTGTTAGATAATGAACGAATAATTTGAATTTCAGTATCTTCTTTTAATGGCATTAAATTTAAAAGCACAATTTCCAAAGGACGAATATCCTGTGAAAGAGCTCTTGTTTCATCCATAATAAATATATTTTCTTTTTCGATTACGGATCTAGCTGGAAGATCATGTTGAACTTTAATTGGCATAATGCACCTCTATTTATTTAAATTTCTCAATATATTCTTCTTCGGTAATAGTCGGAATACCAAGAGATTTAGCAGTCTTATTTTTTGATGAATTACTTAATATGTCATTATTGATTAAATAACTCGTTTTTGCTGAAACACTACCGGCTACTTTTCCTCCAAAGCTTTCTATTTCAGCTTTTAGAGCATCTCTATTTTCATAAATATTTAGAGAACCAGTAATTACAAAAGTAAGACCTTTTAATTTATCAAAACCTTCTTTTATTTCCGGTAACTCTATATTAACTTCATTTAATAATTCGTCAATAACGAAACTATTTTTTTTATCATTAAAATAATTAATAATTGAATTAGCAAGAACGTCACCTATACCCTCAATATTAATTAAATCTTCAAAACTAGCATTTCGTATTTTATTAAAATCATAATTAAAATGTTTAGATATAACTTTAGCATTTGCAACACCAATACCTAATATGCCTAAAGCATTTAGAATTCTAAAACATTGTGTATTACGTGATTGATTCACTGAATTTATTATATTCTCATAAGATTTCTCACCAAATCCTATCATTGATGTAATACGTTCTTTATACTGCTCTAATTTATAGATATCAGCAAAATTATTAATAAATCCGCAACCAATAAATTTTTCTAAAGTTTCTTCAGAAATGCCTTCAATATTCATAGCATTTCTACTTACAAAATCTACAAATGATTTTATTTTTTTAGCCGGACACTCCGGATTTGGACAAATTAGAGTTTTAACATCATTTTCATTTTTTATAACAGTTGGTCCACCACATGCAGGGCAAATTTTTGTAGGAACCAAATCATTTTTCTTTGTTAAATTTTCTTTGATTTGAGGAATAATCATATTAGCTTTATAAACAGTTATTTGATCTCCTATCCCAAGTTCTAAGCCTTCAATAATACTTAAATTATGAAGAGAAGCTCTGCTAACTGTTGTTCCTTCTAATTCAACACTCTCAAATATAGCAACAGGATTTATTAGACCTGTTCTTGAAGGTGACCATTCAACATCTAAAAGAGTTGTTGTGGCTAATTCATCTTTCCATTTAAAAGCCATTGCATTTTTAGGAAATTTCGCTGTCATCCCCAAACTTTTACCATATGTAATATCATCCATTAAAAGAACAAGACCATCCGATGGTACATCAAAGTTTTCAATTTCAACAGAATATTCTTTTACAGCATCTTCGATAGTTAAAGCAGTAACTTTTTTATAAGGGACAACATCAAACCCTAATGTTTTTAACCATTTAAATTTTTCTTCGTTAGAATTATTAAAATCAATTTCCTCAGCACTTTCTAAAGAAAAAATAAATACATTTACTCTTCTTTTAGCTGTTATAGAAGGATCTAATTGTCTAACTGAACCTGAACAAAGATTTCTTGGATTTTTATATTTTGATGAAGCTTCACTAATACTTGCATTAATTATTTCGAAATCCGAATACTTTATAACGGCTTCGCCTCTAACAATAAGTTTACCTTTATATGGAATATTAAGAGGGAGATTAACGAAAGTTTTAGCATTTAACGTTACAACTTCTCCGATTTCTCCATTTCCTCTAGTAACTGCTTTAACCATTGTTCCATTTTCATAAGTTAAAACAATTGTAAGCCCATCTAATTTCCATGATAAAAGTCCTAACTGATTACCTAAAAATTCGGCTAAAACAGGAACTTCTTTTGTTTTATCAAGAGAAAGCATAGGACTTTCATGTCTCTCTTTTATTAACTCATTAGCAGCCTCATAGCCTACGTTTTGAGTAGGACTATTTGAATAAATCAAACCAGTTTCATTTTCAAGCAATACAAGTTCATCGTAAAGCTCGTCATACTCTGCGTTAGACATAATTTCAATGTCATCTTTATAATAAGCTTTACTTGCTTTATTTAATAATTCAATTAATTCCTTGATTCTTTCTGATTTATTCATATTTATATTATACTAATTTTTAATGATTATATCTATAAAAAGTGGCCTTTTATTTAAGGCCACTTAATAATTTTTTAATTTCAGATTCAGTTATATTTCTATAATGTCCAATAGGTAAATTTCCTAAATTAATGTTCATGATTCGTATTCTTTTTAATTTTAAAACATTATATCCTAAAGTCTGACACATTCTACGTATTTGTCTATTATAACCTTGAGTTAAAATTATTGAAAAAGTACATTTATCTATTTGTTTAACTTTACATGTCCTGGTTATAACTTTTTTTGCACCGTCATTTAAATATATTTCAACTCCATTACTCATTTTATTTATAAAATCAGTTGTAAGCTGTTTATCAACATCTACGATATATTCTTTTTCGTGATAATTCGAAGATTTTAATATCTTATTAACTATATCTCCTGTGTTAGTTAGAAGAATTAAACCAGAAGAATTCTTATCTAGTCGTCCTATCGGATATATTCGAGATGGATATTTAATATAGTCAATTATATTATCTGGATTACCTAAATCAGTTGTGCATTCAATACCTACAGGCTTATTAAAAGCAATTAAAATCATCTCGTCATTAACTTCAATAATTTTTTCATTAACTTTTACTTGTTGACCTATTAAAATTTTTTGTCCCATAAGAGCAACTTTCCCGTCAACAAATACTTTGCCAGCTTCAATTAACCTATCTGCTTCTCTTCTGGAACAAAAACCAGCATCGCTTAAAAATTTATTTAGCCTCACTGGTTCATCTATATTATCTTTTACTATATTTTTTGAGATTTTATTCATATATTTATTATACAAATATTTATTTATCTAATCAATTCTTTAACGCTGCATCCCAAAGCATCAGCCAAGTTAATAACAACATCCACACTTGCTTTAGAAATATCGTTTCTTCTTTGCTCATATAATTGAATCATTCTTAGAGAAACACCAGACTTATCGCTTAGTTGTTTTTGAGTATAACCACAAAGCTTTCGATAGTAAGAAAGACGTGTTTCTTTACTATAATATGAATCATTAAAAATTTTATTAATTTTAATAATAAACATTGGAAGATCACTATTATTTAAATCATAATATTTAGCAATCTCGCTTGGAGATAATCCATTATCATTCATCTCTTTAAAAGTTACATTTTTATTCCATTGAAAATATGCCATTATTCTTCCAACCCAATATTCTATAGAATCAAAATTTGATTTTGAAATAGGAAGTACATATTCAGAATTAACACCAATAGTTTTTAATACATGTAAAGCTAAATCATCACCAGATATTCCTGAAATATATTTTGGATTACCAATTTCGAAATTTGATGAAACATTTGATGAAAGAAAACATGAAAAAAAAGTGTCTATATCATAATTAAGACAATTAACTGCATAGTCAAACATTTCTCCCATTATATTCATTGAATCATCTATGTAATATTCGTTGTAAGCGCTCATCATTATTTCTCCATCTATCACTATAAATGTCATTTATAAAAATATAATCATTATCATCTTTTGTATTTAGTCTATTTTGAAGTTCCAAATCCTTATCAACAATTTTTCTATAGTAACTATTAAAGTCAACGTTTTGAGCATATTTAAAATCTAATGCGCTAATAGACTTTTCACTAATAAACACAAGTTGAATGCACAAGTTATTTTTATACACAAGTTCGCTGAACTTGTGTAAGGATATATCCGAAGACAAAAATCTTCGTATTACAGTAAAATATGAATTATCAGCTCTTTGCGCACAAATAATATCAACTTTTTTTAAGTCTGGGCTAAATTCATCAATAATATATTCTTTTAATTTAGTTATTGATTTATTTCTTTCGTCAACATGTTTATTTTTTAATACTAATGCAAGCCAATTAAGAATATGATAATCCTTGCTTGTAAGGTCTAATATATTAAAGTATTCCATATTTATTTCATAAGCATTTACAAAACCGTTAGTTCTATTTTGGCATGCCCATTCTTTTGTAAGTTCTATATCATCACAACAATAAAAACCCTGGCCAAAATCATTTGTGTTGTTACCAAAGTTAATAAGTGGTGATTGGATTATCTTTTCAGACCCATGATAAATATAAATAATAAGCCTCCATAAAAATATCGTTAAAACGATATATGTTCTAATACATTATATCGCTAAAACGATATTAATTCAATAATACAATATTAATCTATAATAAGAAATAATTTAAGATAAAGCTAACTTTTTTATATAATTCAACCCCTTGCGTACAGCAGGGATAAACAAGATTGCAATGGTTATTATTCCCTCTAATCCAATATAAGATCCATTATATAAAACAGAATATATGAAAGGTCCAAATCCAGTTCCTTCTGCGTAAGAAGCAAAAAAGAAAATACCAGATAAAACTCCAAAAACAAATCTGCCAAAGATTGAAACTAAATATCCTACTTGTAAACCAAACTTAAATTTATTAAAAAATCCTGAAAGCCCAAGACATCCAAAAGCTAAAATATAGTCAAAAATAAATTGTAAGAATGAAAAGAATGCAGGGTTTGTAATAAACTGAAGAATTCCATAAACTACTGCGCCAATAATTCCAATTAATGGTCCAAACCAATAACCGATTAAAGTAATAAATAACATGCTAAATAATGTTACTGCTCCGCCCATTGGTAAATCAATAATTTTAATAAATGAAGTTACCATCGCAAGAGCAATTGCGACAGCAGAAAATACTAAAGTTTTAACTGTGAATTTTTGCATAAAAAAACCTCCTAGCTGGAGACTTGATAAAAAGCTTTCCTTACGTCGGTATTATCCGAATCAAGTTATAGGGTTTAATCTCAGCCTAATGGCACCCCCAGCTAAAAGATATTTTAATACAAATAATATTTATTTACAAGATATCGTAGATTTTTTTGGTTGGATATTCATTAAAATAATAGCAATAATAATAAATACAACTCCAAGTATTTTGAATATATCATGACTTTCTTTGAATATACACATTCCAATAATAGAAGCTATCATTGGTTCAGTTGCTACTAAAATACTGGCTTTAGAAGGCTCAACTGTTTTAAGTCCCCATGTAAACAAAAGATATGGAATAACAGCATTAACTAAAGCTAAACCCAATCCAATTAATAGAATTTTTGGATTAGTTCTAATTATAGATATGGTATCTTTAACTCTTGCAAATGGTAAAATGAAAATAGAACCTATAATGAAAGCCCAAAGATTAATTGTTATTGTATTATAATTTTTTTCAATTGCTAGTTTTTGAAAAATTGATTGCAAGCCAAATGTTAGCCCAGATAATAAACCTGTAAGAAAAACCATTGGCGAAATAATCGCAACTCCATTTATTAATCCCGAAACAAAAATGCAACCAAATAAAGTGAAAATTATTGCCATAATCTTTTTAAATGTGATCTTTTCTTTAAAAATAATAGCAGAACAAATAAGTACGAAAATTGGAGATGTATATAAAAGCACAACTGCTACTGATACTTCAGAATGAATTAAAGTTTGAAAATATAAAAAGGAAAATAAACTCAAACAAATAATTCCAAGACATAAAAATATCCAAATATCTTTTAATCTAAATTTAAATAATTTAGGATTAACAATTAATACAAAAATAGAAAAAATAATTGCAGCATATAAGATTTTAATGAAAGCAATTTGCATTCCATCTAAACCATAGTTTGAAAGAGGCCTAAGAAATAAACTTAAGCAACCCCACGAAACACCTGCTAATATTATTGATATAATTGGTAATATTTTTTTCATGTTATTAATAAACTATTTTACTACCTTTTCCATCTCGAGTAACATCTTCTTTTTTTATATTAAGTTCTTCTGCAATAATTTCCATTACCTTATCTTCACAATAAGACCCAGCGCATCTTCCCATACATGCTCCGGTTCGTCTTCTTACGCCATTAACTGTTGTAGCACCTTTTTTAATTGCTTCTCGTATTGTAATTTCAAATACTCTATTACATTTACAAACTAAATCCCCATGTATTGCTGGATCATAATCTTCTGGATTAAATACAAAAGTATAACCTTTTCTATAAGGATTAAAATTAGAATTTGTTTTCACATTTCCAATATATTTTTTTGCAATTTCAAAAACATATTTAGCTAATTCTTCTGATATTGTCATGCCAGGCGTTTTAACACCTATTAAACTTATTAATCCATTATCATCAAGTACGCATAAATCATTTATATGCTTATTTTTATCACGAACATCAACAGCATCATTTCTAATGCCGCCAAATTCATTTACTAAAAGATCTTGATTCAAATTTGGAAGCATTTTTTTAGTAAAGTTTAGTAACTTGTTAACGCCTTCTTCACTTGTAGCCTCATCATGTAATCCATTAAAAGGCATTTTTGTTGCACCAACAATAATATTAGTATATAAAGTCGGAATGATTTCAAACTTATCCGATTTATCTTCGCTTTCATTAAAAATAACATGATTAATTTGAAAAGCAGCTGTCTCATCATAAACAATATAATCAGCACAAGAAAGTTCATTGCGAATTGAAGGTTCATTACACATCTCGCGAACTTTATCAGAATTAATTCCAGCACAATTAATTACTACTTTTGCAAAATATGAATCTTTATTAGTAGTTACTTCTACTTTATTTTCATTATATTTAAGTCCAATAACTTCTTCATTAAAATTAAATTTAACGCCATTATCCTTTGCATTTTCATAAGCAGCAATACATAAACTAAAAGGAAATACTAAACCAGTTGTTTCGCTATATAGAGCGCTTGTTGCACCCTTTTTAATATTTGGTTCAAGCTTATATATTTCATCACTATTTATAAGCTTCAAACCTTTAATATTATTTTCTAGACCATCTTCATATTTTTTCTTTAATGATGCATCTCCTTTTGACCCAAAAGATAACATTAAAGAGCCTGTCCTTAAAAAAGGAACATCAAGCTCTTTGCATGTTTGTTCTAATGTCTGATTTGCTTTAACACAAAGCTTTGCTTTAAGAGATTCCGGCTTCATATCATATCCAGCATAAACAATTCCTAAATTTGATTTTGTCATACCACAAGAAACGTCTTCTCTTTTTTCAAGAACGCAAATATCTAAATCATATTTAGCGAAAGTTCTAGCTGCCATACAGCCTAAAATTCCGCCGCCAATTATAATAACATCACAATTTTTCATACATGTTATTATAAGTAAATAATTTCAATTTTTCTAGAATTAATTAAATGGAAAATTTATTTGTTTTCTACTAGATTAACAACCCATTTCTTTGAATTAACCATAATTAGTCCAATAATGCTTTTAACTACAAAAAATGAATTAACTATAAAATAAATAGCAAATATTGGTAAGGACGTAAATCTTGAAAGAATAAAAGCAGTAGATACAAAAAATACCCAAAGGAAAAATGAATCAAATATAAAAGTGATAAAGGTTTTTCCGCCACTTCTTAAAGTAAAGTAACAGCTAGTAGTAACCGCATCAAAAGACATAAATATAGCTGAAACCCACATAAATCTTGTAGCCATATTTTTAATCATTTCTGTAGTGTTATAAATATTAGAAATAGGTTTTGCGCATAGAGCTAATACGCCAGCTAAAATAATAGTAATTATTAAAGTTAAAACAATAAGAATTTTATCTTCTTCAACTGCTTCTTTAAGTTTGCCCTGTCCAAGCCTTTGCCCAACCATAATTGATATTGTATTTCCCATTGCTAACATTCCACATGCAAATAAATTTACAACAGTAGATGAAATATTCGTAGCTGATACTACTTCAAGGCCTCTCATAGAATAACATTGGTTAAGCATAGCCATTCCCGCAGACCATAAAAATTCATTAATTAAAAGAGGCATTGTTTTTTTAATCATTTCTTTTGCTAAGTCGATTGGAATTTTAAATGTTTTAAAAACTTCCGAAATAAAAGAAAATCTATCTTTATGTGAATGCGTATAAATAATAAGTATTCCGCATTCTACAAATCTTGCGATTATTGTTGCGATTGCAGCGCCAGTAACACCTAAAGCTGGAAGTCCTAATTTGCCAAAGATAAGAATATAATTTCCAACAACATTACATGCAACAGCTATTAAACTAGCTTTAAGCGGAAGCATTGTCTCTCCACATTCCCTAAGTGTTGTTGAATAAACTTGCATTATCATGAATGGAATCATTTGAATAGTCATTAATCTTAAATAATGCATTCCATAATCAAATGTTGCATTCATATCAAGGTTTTCATTTCCTTGATGTAAAAATATATTAATAAGATTTTTACCAAAAACAAAGAAAACAATAGCAAAAATAGCAACACAAGCGATGCCAAGATATACTTTCATCCTAAAAGTATTTGCTATGCCCTTTTTATTTCCTTGACCATAAAACTGGGATGTATAAATTCCTGCACCTGAAAGTCCGCCGAAAATACTTAAAAGAAAAACGAAAATAAGTTGGTTAGCGATTGCTACACCAGACATTGGCTCAGTACCTACCTGGCCAACCATAATATTATCTACAAGGCTTACTAAATTAGTTACCACATTCTGAAATAGAATTGGCAACATAATTGCAAAGACTCTTTTGTAAAAATTTTTATTTCGAATAGCCATAATATTATTTTTTAAGTATTAATTTAATTATCCATGTTTGAAATCTATTAGGCAAAGCATTTAATATTAAAAGTAATGGATTTCTATTTATATTATAAATGAATTTAGGATTTCTTTTTAAAAGTATTTTATAAATAAGTTCAGCTATTTTTATAGCTGGAATACTTTTTGATTCAACTTTATTTGTAATATCTAAAAAATTCTTTCCGCTAACTTTATATAGATTAGTATTATTAACAAAATCATTAATCTTATTTTGACTAATATCTAATAAACCAGTATTAACAGCACCAGGTCTAATCTCAATAACTTTTTGACCATGTAGCTGTAATTCCATTCTAAGAGAATGGCAATACTTCTCTATTGTTGATTTAGTTATTGAATATATTCCATTAAAAGGAAGTGGGTCAAGAGGTGCTAATTCAGACGCTGTAATAACAATTCTGCCCTCTTTTGATAATAAAGGATAAAAGACTTTATTAACTCTATATATAGCAAAAACATTAATATTAAAAATGCCAATAAAATCTTCTTCACTTATTTCTATTAATGAGTTTAAATCATACTTTCCAGCTAAATGTATAATAGCATCAAAAGGAGAATCTAACTGGGCAGATATATTTTCATACGTATGTTTAACCGACTGCATATCAGTTAAATCACACTTAAAAAACTGCCAGTTAAATTCTCCAACAGGTTCCTTATAATCCAAGCCGTAAATTTTGTAGCCGTTCTTTTCTAGCAATGTTGCGCTAGCATAACCCATTCCGCCAGCCACACCGGTAATCAATACATTTTTCATACATAATATTATATGAAATTTTTAGAATAATTTCTAGTTATGAGTATCTGGCTTTTCTGGTGGCGTTCCGCCCTGACCTGGCATGCCTTCTGGTGGCATACCTTTTGGTTCGCCTTGCATATCACCTTCGGGCATTTCGCCATCTGGCTGCATTGGCATACCTCCTTGAATTGAAGCAGTATTATTTATTACAGTCGCATTATCACTAACTTCTGTTCCTGAATCTGAATCCAAGATTTCATCAGAAACAGATGGAGATGCTCCTAAAATAATTCCTCCATTAACTGTTATAAATCCGTTTGAATCAATAACGTCACCTTCTGCTCCTTGTCCGGCAAAAATAGTTAGCCTACCATCATTCATTGTAAATACAGAAACTTCGTCTTCGTTTACATTAATACCATCATCATTTGAAACGATATTAATATAGCCTCCGTTAATAGTTAAATGAAGTTCGCTATCAAGTCCTTCATATGTAGGAGCATTTATATTCATAATACCTGTATTGCCTTCAATAAGAAGCGAAACGAAACTATAGAATGAACCATCCATCTTAGTAATCTTTTTTTGAACAGTTGTTCCTTCATCTTTGTATGTTGGCTTTAATAATCTAAAGATATTTGTTCCTGAAAAATTATTTTCTGTTCCATCAACTAAGATAACTTTTGCGCCAGCATCAGAAAGGTCAACTACTCCAGTGTGTTCATCATCTTCTTCCCATTCGTTGTCGCATTCATAAAGACTATAGAAAACAACACTAGGCGCAACGCTACATGTAATATCAACACCATTAAAAATTAAAGTAACTTTTTTATCTTCATCATCAAAAGTTTTGTCTTTATCGCCTAAGTCAATATATAATTGTCCATTAAAAGTACCTTCGACAATATATTCGCCTGGCTGCGTAATATGAATAACAGGATTGTTGAATGCATCTTCTTTAGAATGCATCATATCTGTTGGAAGATCATTTCCTAATACTGGAAGCGTTGAAAAAAGATAATCCTTTAGATTTTCGTTTGTAAAATGCGTAACCCACTCCATCTCACCATCATAGTTTTCTAAAGTAAATGAAGATGAATCAATTTCTGGATAATAAATAATATCATGCGCTATATAACACTTTGAATCATCAGTTTTATTACCAGTATAAATTGGTTCCTCCATAGATGGATCATATTCCCAAACGTAAGAATAATCTTTTAATTTTTCACCATCTAAAGAGGCCGTATTGTTATCTAATACTAATAAATGTACATCTGAATATTTCTTTTTAAGATTATTTAATGAATAATCAGAAGTGTTTTTGCTTGCTTTATTAGCACTGCATGCGCACAAAGCAAAACAAGAAACAATAGAAATAAAAATAATAAGTAGTTTTTTCATATTTAGCAATTCCTTTCAAATCAATTAATAACTACCCTATTATTTTAACAAATAGATTTTGAACAAACTGTGATAATAAAATGAAAAAAATAAAACAAATATACCTATACTTCGTATAAATGTTTTATTATGATGGAGCTGAGGGGAATCCCGCCGGCGGCCCAGCCGCCTTTCAGGCCGCGTCGGCGTCGAAGTTCCACTGGAACTTCTCCTTCCGCTCGTACTTCGTACTCGCTCCCTCCTTGTTCGATTCCCCTCATTACTATAGAAAAATAGCAGAACACTATCTAACGATAGTATTCTGCTATTTTTATGGAGCTGAGGGGAATCGAACCCCTGTCCGAAATCTCTTTCACTTATCTTTCTTCCACTATAGTCATTGAAATTTTATTCCCCTAATAGAATCCCCAATGACAGACTTTCTGTTAAGGTAGCTTGAAAATGTTCTTTAGCTTACAAGCTTAGGCTAAAGAGTTCCCCACATAAATGACGCCGAAATTTTAGCTGTGGGCATCTAAAATTCGACGAGCTGCAACTTAGGCAGCTAATGCTAATTTATTAGATTTAGCGTTTAAATTTAATTGGATATTTTAAGGTAGTTACCCACTACCAGTGGCTTAATAAGCTTCTAAAACCCCGTCGAAACCTGTACAGCCCCGTATTAATAAATCAAAGTGCAAATATATTATAAAGATTCTATTAAAGAAAAACCTTTATCTTTTAATACATTTTCTATTTCTAAAACGTTATTAGTTTTAAATACAATAGATTGATTACTTAAATCAGTATTCAATACGTACATGTATTCAATATTAACATCATTAGGTAGCGCATCAGTTAATTCCTTAATTGACGTAAAACCACCTTCTAATTTAACAGCAATAACATCATTTACTGATGCACTAAAATCTTTTGTTTTTAATATTTCTTTAGCTTTCTCAGGTTCAGAAACAATTAATCTTAAAATTCCATAATCACTGTTTTCAGCAAGAGAAAAAGATTGAATATTAATATTATTATCAACAAAAGATCCAAATAAATCTTCTAACCTTCCTTCTCTATTCTCTAGAAAAACTGATAATTGTTTAAATGCCATAATAAACTCCTTAATCAAACTTTCTGTTATCAATTACACGTTTCGATTTGCCATCTGTTCTTTCAATAGTCTTTGGCTCAACAAGTTTTACTTTTGTAGCAAGACCGATTGCTTGTTGAATAGTATATGCAATCTTTTTAGTAAGAGATTCAAGTTGTCTAATTTCATCAGAGAAGTATTTTTCTTCAACCTCAACTAATATTGTAAGTGAATCTAAAGCTCCTTCTCTTTCAACAATAATCTGATAATTAGGTGTAGTTCCATCAATAGTAAGAAGCGCTGTTTCAATTTGAGAAGGAAATACATTAACGCCTCTTATAATAAGCATGTCATCACTTCTACCTTTGAATCTTGAAATTCTTGCTAAAGTCCTTCCACATTCACAAGGTTTATGATTAATACTGGTTAAATCTCGAGTTCTATATCTTAATAGAGGCATACCTTCTTTTGTAAGTGATGTAAATACAAGCTCTCCTGTAACATCATCATCAAGAGAATTTAATGAATTTGGATCAATAATTTCAGGTAAGAAATGATCTTCAAAAACATGCATACCATTATGAAAACTACAATCATTTGCTACACCAGGCCCCATCATCTCGCTAAGGCCATAAATATCATAAGCTTTAATGCCTAATCTATTTTCGAGATCAAGACGCATTTCTGTTGTCCATGGCTCAGCTCCATTTAAGGTGGCTTTAAGTTTAATTTTATCTTTAACACCCATCTCTTCAATAGTTTCAGCAATATGTGAAAGATAAGAAGGTGTGCACATAAGTCCAGTTACTTCAAAATCAATCATCATGTTGATAAGTTTTTTTGTGTTTCCAGTAGATTGTGGAACAACAGTTGCTCCTAAATGTTCAACACCATAATGAGCTCCTAATCCACCAGTAAAAAGCCCATAACCAAAAGCTACTTGAATAATATCATCTTTTCCAAGACCAGCCATTGCTATACATCTACTTATGCATTCGCACCAATTTTCTATATCTTTTCTTGTATAACCAACTACTGTAGCTTTTCCAGTAGTTCCTGAAGATGCATGTAATCTTACTATTTCAGATTTAGGAACTGCAAATAAACCAAAAGGATAATTTTTTCTTAAATCATCTTTTGTAGTAAAAGGTAATTTATCTAAATCTTCTATACCTTTAATATCACCTGGTTCAAGACCAAGTTCTTGCATCTTTTTTCTGTAAAAATCTACATTGTGATATACATTATTTACAACTTTTTTAAGCCTAGCACTTTGAAGTGTGCTTAGCTCATCTCTGCTCATACATTCTTTTGCTTCGTTCCAAATAGCCATAAGTTATCCTTCTATTTAAAATTATTTATTTTGTAATCTCTTGCCGCTTGCCGTTGTTGGTCTTTTTTAGCTATATCAGCTCGCTTATCGTAAAGTTTTTTACCTTTACAAAGACCAAGCTCAACTTTTACTAAACTACCCTTAAAATAAACTTTAAGAGGAATTATAGTACAACCTTGTTGCATAGCATAAGAAGTAATTTTAGAAATCTCAGCTCTATGTAATAAAAGCTTTCTTATGCGCAAAGGATCTCTATTAAAAATATTTCCCTTTTCATACGGAGAAATATTCATACCATAAACTAATAGTTCTCCATTCTTTTCACGAATAAAAGCTTCTTTAACAGAACACTTACCCATACGTAAAGATTTAACTTCTGTTCCAACAAGTTCTATACCTGCCTCGTAAGTTTCTTCAACAAAATATTCATGATATGCTTTTTTATTATTAGCTATTAATTTGTAATTATCTTTACCCATAACTATTATTAAAAGAAAACACTCTCATGTGAGAGTGTTTAATGATTAAAGATTTGTGAAAAGTCCGACGTTTAGCAAAATTGCTAAGACGAATAAAACAATTCCAGTAATCTGAGTTATTCGCTCTAACCGGCCTTCTTTGGATCTACCTTTGTTTCTGCTCCAATATGTATCTGAACCACCACTAATGGAACTAGAAAGGCCTGCTGATTTGCCTTCTTGAAGACAAATAGCAACAATCATTATTACACTCGCTATTGTTACGATAATAGTTGCAATTAAATAAAACAAAACTGTTCCTCCTTTTTCATTGACAACATTAGAATAATATCATAATAAATATGCGATATCAAGAAAAATATACATTAAATTAATAAACTTTTACCAGTCATTTCAATAGGCTTTTCAAGCCCTAAAATTTCTAATAATGTTGGAGCGATATCACAAAGGCTTCCGTTATATTTAAGTACTTTTCCTTTTGGTCCATTAATTAATATAAATGGAACTTTATTTGTTGTATGAGCTGTCCATGGCTCGCTAGTTTTAAGATTAATTAATTCTTCAGCATTTCCATGATCAGCGCAAATAAATAATGTAGCATTATTTTCTTTTACGCAATTAACAACTCTTTCTACACAACTGTCAATAAATTCAATTGCCTCAACAACTGCATTAAAGTTACCCGTATGACCTACCATATCCGGGTTAGCAAAATTTATTATTATAACATCATGTTCTTTTTTATTAATTACTTCTATAAGTTTATCGCATACGGTCTTCGCACTCATTTTTGGTTCTAGGTCATATGTCGCAACTTTAGGAGAAGGAATTAAAAATCTATCCTCATTTACATTAGGCTTTTCAACTCCCCCATTAAAGAAAAATGTAACATGGGCATATTTTTCTGTTTCAGCAATTCTAGCTTGTCTAAGACCTTTATCAGAAATATATTGTCCAAAAGTATTTTTTATTTCTTCTTCTTTGAAAACTACAAATTTATTTGGAATAGTAACATCTATTTCTGTAAAGCAAACATAATAAGTATTTATTTTACCTTCTCTATCAAATGCATTAAATTCATCAAGGCAAAAACATTTAGAAATTTCTCTTGCTCGATCAGGTCTGAAATTAAAAAAGATTATACTATCATTATTTTGAATCAAACCGACAGGTTTATTATTTTCAGTAATAACAATAGGCTCAATAAATTCATCAGTAATTTCATTTTTATAAGATTGTTCTATTGCTAAAATAGGATCATCAAAGTAATTGCCAATACCTTTAGTTAAGGCAAAATATGCTTTAGATATTCTATCCCATCTATTATCTCTATCCATCGCATAATATCTACCGATAATAGATGCAATTTTCCCAACACCAATTTTTGATATTGTTTCTAATAATAATTTGATGTAATTAACTCCTGAAGTTGGAGATGTATCACGTCCATCCATAAAGCAATGAATATATACATTTTCAAAGTTATTATCCTTACAAAGTTTTAATAATGCAAAAAGATGAGTTATATCACTATGAACTCCACCGTCAGAAAGAAGACCATAAAGATGTAATTTTGAATTGTATTTTTTGCAATTTTTTATAGCATTAAGTAATTCTTCTTTATGATAAAAATCACCATCTGAAATAGATTTGGAAATTTTGGTTAAATCTTGGTAAACTACTCTTCCGGCACCCATATTAAGATGGCCTACCTCAGAGTTGCCCATTTGCCCTTCTGGAAGGCCTACACTAAGTCCGCTAGCATTACCTAAAGCAAATGGATATGAACTCATTAAAGAGTCCATAACAGGCGTTTTAGCAGCTAAAATAGCATTACCTTCAGTATTGCTAGATAAACCATATCCGTCTAATATCATTAAAATTAAAGGTTTATTCATATCTATCTCATTTTCTTTCCGAGATGCTCTACAAAACTAATTTTATTAAGTCTTAAGACTTTAACTGTTGCATTACTCTTTTTACATCTAATTATATCGTTATGTTTTAATAAAATATCATTTTCACCATCAAACGATGCAACCATTTCTGAATCATTTTCATTAACTCTATTTTTTGCAATTAAATCAATTACAGCTTCAGCAGAAAAAACTATCGTTCTTGAATTAAGAGTATGTGCGCAAATAGGAGTTGCTAAAATAATTTCTGCTGTAGGATAAACTACTGGGCCTCCAGCAGAAAGATTATAACCAGTTGAACCCGTAGGCGTAGAAATAACCATTCCATCAGAACTATAATGATTTAAGAATCTATCATTTACATTAACATCAAAATCAATGATACCTTTTGTTTTTGTTTTAGTAAGAATAATGTCATTAAATGATAATACATTTAATATTTCTTTATTATCTCTAATAACTGATGTTTCTAAAATCATTCTATTTTCAATATGAACTTCATCATTAAGAATATGAATCAAATCATTCTTATAATCATGTGGATCAATCTCAGTTAAAAATCCAAGATTACCTAAATTAATTCCAATAATAGGAATATTTAAATTATTTAAATCTTTTCCTACATGAATAAAAGTTCCATCTCCGCCTAAAATTAAAATAAATTCCGTATTAGGCGTAACCATTTTTGAATTGGCATGAATATAATTGCCTTCAGAATTCTCATTAATAGTCATAGAACCTGTATGAGTCATCCCAATGCTTGTTAAATAATCAATAACTTCATGCGTTAATTTCAAATTTAAATCTTTTGATTCATTTGTTACTGTAAAAAAATTTTTCATTTGTCTAAATCCTCATGTGCTTCTTTAACAATTTGAGAAATACTATCAAAACTAAAATCTTTATTACCAGAATTATTAATATATAATAAATATTCAATATTACCTTCCGGTCCTTTAACCGGCGAATAAGTAAGGCCAGCAATATTTAATTTATTATCTAATACAAATTTAACTATTTTCTCTATAACTTCTTCATGTACTGCGGGATCTTTTACAACGCCTTTTTTACCAACCTTTTCTTTTCCAGCTTCAAATTGAGGCTTAATTAGCATTACCATCTCTTTATTTTCATTTAATAAACTAATTGCAACCGGCAAAACAAGTGTTAAAGAAATAAAAGATACATCAATACTAATAAAATCGATTACATTGTCAATCATATCAGGAGTAACAAACCTAATATTTGTTTTTTCCATAACAACAACTCTATTATCATTTCTTAATTTATAATGAAGTTGTCCTTTGCCAACATCTACACAATATACTTTTTTAGCATTATTTTGAAGCATGCAATCAGTAAAACCACCTGTAGATGATCCTATGTCCATACAAATCTTTCCATCTAAATTTATTGGAAATTTTTGCATAGCTTTTTCTAATTTAAGTCCGCCTCTACTAACATATTTAAGAGTGTTGCCTCTTATTTCAACCTTAGTTTCTTCGCTAAACATTGAACCTGACTTTAACTCTTTTTGATTATTTACATAAACAATACCGCTCATTATAAGTCTTTGAGCCTGACTTTTAGTTAATTCCGGATTTTGTTCGCAAAGTAAAACATCTAATCTTTTTTTCATATTAAAGTTTAACAAATTCAATAATTCTACTAATAATTGAATCAATATCAAGTAAAGAATCTTTTAATTGTTCTTCTCTTGTACCCTGCTCAATATATGTATTAGGAAGAGCTAAGGTTAAAACTTTATTATCTAAATTAAAGTTATTAACGAATCTTAAAACTGCCATTCCGTATCCGCCATTAATAACATTTTCTTCCATAGTAATAAAATATTTATGAGAAGTACTAAGCTTAAATAACATTTCCTCATCAATCGGTTTAATAAATCGAGCGTTGATAAGTGAAACATTATATCCTTTTTCTTTTAATATAGTTCTAACTTTATCGGCTGTTTCAACCATTGAACCAACAGCTAAAAGTGCTATATCTTTTTCTAAATATATTTCTTCGCTTTTACCTAATACAATTGGTGCATTAAATTCTGATAAACCTTCGTAAGCTTTTCCTCTACCATATCTTATTGCTAAAGGTGCATTAAAAGATGCACCAAAAGATATTGCAGCTCTAAGTTCATTAGCGTTTTTAGGTGCAAAAACATTCATGTTAGGAATTAAACTAAGATAAGATAAATCAAATATTCCCTGATGAGTTTCACCATCATTTCCAACTAATCCCGCTCTATCAATACAAAAAGTTACAGGTAAATTTTGAATACAAACATCCATCATTAATTGATCAAAAGCTCTTTGCAAAAATGAAGAATATATTGCAACAAATGGGTTTAATCCATCAGAAGCTAACCCAGCCGCGTACACAGCTGCAAATTCTTCTGCTATACCAACATCAATAAATCTATCCGGGAATTTATTTGCAAATTTATTTAATCCTGTACCATCTGCCATAGCCGCAGTGATAGCTATAATTTTTTCATCTTTTTGCGCTTCTTCTATTAATGCATCAGCAAATACGCTTGTATAAGATAATTTTTTTTCTTCAACAGGAAGACCCGTTTTAACATTAAACGGTCCAATACCGTGGAATAAAGAAGGATTTTCCATTGCAGGACCATATCCCTTACCTTTTTTGGTACAAACATGAACTACAACAGCATGTTCAATGTTTTTAGCTTCGTTGATAATATTAATTAAATCTGTAATATTATGACCATCAACAGGACCTAAATATGTAAGGCCCATATTTTCAAATAACATTCCAGGAACTAAAAGTTGTTTAATACTGTGTTTAGTTTTTCTAATACCTTTAACAACGTATCCACCGCCTGGAATTTTTGTTAGAGTTCTTTCTACACCAGATTTAAGTTCAATATAATTCTCACCAGCTCTAATCTTTGATAGATAAGTAGAAAGTCCGCCTACGTTTTTAGAAATCGACATATTATTATCATTCAAAATAATAATGAAATTTCTTTTTAGTCTAGCCGCATTATTAATTGCTTCATGAGCAAGACCACCGGTTAAAGAGCCATCGCCTATAACCGCAACAATAGTAGAATTTGTTTTATTTTTTTGTGCAGCATAAGCAAATCCTAATCCTGCCCCAATAGAGGTTGATGAATGGCCAGTATTATATACATCATATTCGCTTTCTCTTTTTTTAGGAAATCCGCTAAGACCTCCATACTGTCTTAATGTATCAAAATCACTTTTTCTTCCTGTTAATATTTTATGAGCATATGATTGATGACCGACATCCCAAATAATTTTGTCTTTATCTAGGTCAAGACAAATATGCAGAGCCATTGTAAGTTCAACAGCACCTAAACTAGAAGCAAGATGTCCACCGGTTTTGCTAACCTTATCAACTAAAAATCGTCTGATTTCTCTTGCTAGTTCTTCATACTCACTTGGAGCAATATTCTTTATATCGTTTGCTTTGTTAATTTTATCTAATATCATAATTACTATTATTTAATACTAATTTTGTGTTTTTTTAGTTACTAATTTTATTTCTGTTTCAACTTTTTCAATTTTTTCATTACAGAATTTTAGAAGTTCAATACCTTGACTATATAAAGCAAAAGAATCATCAAGCGATATTTCACTATCTTCCATTTTTTCAATAATTTCATCTAAATTAGAAAATGCTTGTTCTAAAGTTTGATCTTTATTCATAACTAACCTCTTTCTTAGAAATTACCTTTGTTTCAATTTTTCCATCAGTGACATTTATATTTATTAAATCGTTTTCATTTACTTGGTTAATTGTTTTAATAGGCTTACCATTTTTATCTACAGCATAAACATAGCCTTGTGAAAATCTTTTAAGTGGTGATCGACCTTCTAATTTTTCAGCAAATAAATTAAATTGTTCTTTACTTTCATTTAATTTAAAATTCATTAAATAATTTATTGTTTTAGATAAATCTTCTAATTTATTCTTTTGAAGTAAAATTTTATTTTCAGGAGATAACGCATCTATTTTTAATTTATAAGTATCAATTATATTTTTGAATTGTACTATTTTATTTTCAATTTCTTTATTTAATGTATATTTGTATGAATCAATTTCATTAATAAAAGAATTATAATCAAAAACTGCTAATTCAGCGGCTGCTGAAGGTGTTGGTGCTCTCAAATCTGACACAAAATCAGCAATAGTAAAATCAGTTTCATGTCCAACAGCAGATATAATTGGCGTATTAGCACTAAATATAGCTCTAGCAACAATCTCTTCATTAAAAGGCCATAAATCCTCTAGTGAACCACCACCACGGCCAATAATAATTACATCTAATCCATAACTATCTAAAGTCTTTATACCTTCAACAATCGTTTGAGCTGCACCTTCTCCTTGAACTAAAGATGGATATAAATATATTTGAGAGTAAGGATTTCTTCTAGATGCAACATTATAAATATCTTTTATCACAGCTCCTGTTTGAGCTGTTACAACTCCAATTTTATATGAATAATACGGAATCGGCTTTTTATATTCATCAGAAAACATTCCTGATTCTTCTAATCTTGCTTTTAATTCTTCAAAAGCTTTTGCTAAATCACCAATACCTTCTTCTTCAATAGATTTAGCATAAATTTGATATTTACCTGCTATTTCATAAACACCTATACTGCCATGTATAACAACTTTCATGCCATCGTTAAGTTTAATTTTTAATCTTGATGCATCACTAGCCCACATTACCCCGGCTATAACACCTGACTCATCTTTTAGAGAAAAATATATATGACCTGAAGAATGATACTTAAGGTTAGAAAGTTCGCCTTTTATATAGATATTATTTAAAATAAAATCATCTCTTAAAAGGCTTTTTATATAATTATTTACTTGTTTAACAGAATAAACGTTCTTTTCAGTTTTCATTTAGATACAACTTTAGCTAAAATACCATTTACAAAAGAACTCGATGATTCTTCACCATAATTTTTTGCAAGTTCTACAGCTTCATTAATTGAAGTTGAATTAGGAATACTTTCATCAAATTTAATTTCATAATAAGCTAATCTTAAAATAGTAAGATCAACTTTAGACATTCTTTTTGTTTTCCATCCAATACTTACTTCATCTAATCCAGCATCAATTTCAGAAACAATTTCTAAAATTGAAAGTATTTTATTACCTATATAGACCTTTTCATCATCAGTAAAATTATCTTCTCCTTCAAAAAATGATTTAATTTGAGCTTCTACTTCATCTTTTTCAAAGAAAAATAATCTAAATAAGATTAAAAATGTTACTTCTCTTAATTCGCTACGTCTGTCAATTTTCATAATAAATCCTTTACTACTTAATATTAAAAAAAGGTGTCAAAAAGACACCTTATTAATTTTATCTTTATCAATTGTCAACGTTCACATTTGCAACTTTCACATCTACATTTTCAACTATAAGTCCTGTCATGCTTTCAATTGCATTTTTAACTTTTTCCTGAACTTTCATTGAAACTTCATTTATTTTGCATCCCATTTTAATAGTAATTGCTAATTTAACAGATACAATATTTTCGATACATGTAACATTTACACCAACAGATAAATTTTGTCTTCCTAGTTTAGCAACAATTTCATTTGTAATATTTCCTGCCATGGAATGCACGCCTTCTACTTCTGTAGCAGCAATGCCTGCAATAATTGCAATTACATCCTCTGTAACTTCAACATCACCAATTGATGATGATTTATAAATTTTCAAAGAATCCATATATTACCTCCGTAATTATTAGCGTGGATAATTTTACATCTTCAATTTATATATGTAAAGAAACTTATTTGTGATAAGGCTCACCTTTAATAATTTTAAAAGCTCTATAAATTTGTTCTAATAATATAACTCTCATTAATTGATGTGGAAAAGTCATATCCGAAAAACTTAAATGGTAATTTGCTCTTTTTGTTACACTTTCATCTAATCCTAAGGAGCCACCTATAACAAAAGTTAAATTAGAATTACCCTCAAGATTTCTCTTTTCAATAAACTCAGCTAATCCATCAGAAGAAAGTTTTGTTCCATTGATTTCTAAAGTAATAACATATTCATTATCTTTTATGTTTTTTAATATATTTTCAGCTTCTTTGATTTTGGATAAGTCACTATCTTTTTCATCCAAAACTTGAACAATAAAAATTTTAGAATATGCTGATAATCTTTTTAAATATTCTTTTATAGCATCACTAAAAAATTTTTCTTTTATTTTTCCAACAGCAATAATTTTTATCATTAGTTAGTAATATATTTATCACCACTTCTACTTAGGGAAGTAACGTTGCCATTTTGGTCATTAACTCCTAAGTAAGTAGTAGATTGAATTGTTTTATCCTCGCTCATGTAATCAATTTGGAAAACGATATAAACATCATTATCTATAGCACTATCGCCTGCAGATGTAATTCTACGTGTTCCACCATCTTTCACAGGATATTCGTTAGCAGATATTTCTTCTGTTGATTCAATATATCCTCTTTCCATCAAATAAGATAAAACTGAAGACAATGCTTCATCATATGTTACTTGGGGTTCAATATATAAATTATAAATACATGATGTAACTTCACTTTGCATACCAGAACTATCAATAGCTATAGCATTAAATACGAAATTACCTCTATGCATTTGGATAGGTCCATTATATCTGTTTGATGAGCTTGTAGGAATACTTCCATCAAAAGTATAGTAAACAGCAACATCGTCACTTACAGTAATATTAATTTGAGTTGGCTCACTATAATCGCCACTAGCAGGTTCAACGCTTGGAGCTTCTAAAGCAGCTTTTTGCAAATAAAACTTAATTGTTTTAGTCCCAGCTTTAACAGAAGAATTATTAAAACTTACAATCTTTAATACAACTTCACCATTATCACCTTTAACGAATTCATTATAATTTTTATTATCAATTTGAATCGATTGCCCATACTTAGTTGAGGTTATAGTCGGTGTTGTACCATCGAAAGTATAAAATAATCTATAATTATTTTGGGATGCAATATTTATTGATATTGGTGTGGTATATGTTTCCCCACTCTTCATATTGCATTCAATTTTATCTTTAATTTCAACGTCTTCTTTCTTTTTACCACCTAAAACAAGACCTAAAATAATGCCAACAATAATAACTACGGCCGCAGCAATACAACTAATTAAAATAATCATTTTTTTCTTTTTAGCTTTTGCTTTTGCTCTTGCTTTAGCTCTACGTTTTTTATAAGCCAATTCTTCTTCGCTTTCTTCTTCATGAGAATATAATGGTTCATCATCAGTAGGATAATTTAATAAACCATCTGTTTGATAGATAGTATCTTTCCCATAAATACTTCTAGTAATTGCAATTGTTTCATCAGGAATATTAGTTGTTTGATTTCTTTTTGGCCTATTAATATCAATAGCATCAATAGTAAATTCTTTATTAAAAAGATCTTCAACAGAGTCTTCAGAATTTAAGTCAAAATCATCACTTAAATACTGATCGACTTTTCCGCCTATTTCAGCTTGAATGAAATCATAATCAGCAGTAACACGTAAAGGCGATGAGCAATTAGGACAAAACACATCGCTGCTTTCAACTTCGTAACCACAATTTGTACACTTCATAAAAAATCTCCTATGAAAAAATTTAAATTCATAGGAGATTTTATCAAAAAAATATATCTTTATGATTAAAATATTATTACAAAAATATTACAGTAAAGTTTTAGCTTTTTCTAAAGCAGCGTCAATTCCATCTGGATTTTTACCACCTGCTTGAGCCATATTTGGTCGGCCACCACCGCCACCACCAACTAATGGAGCTATCTCTTTAATGATATTTCCTGCATGTGCTCCTTTATTTTGAGCTTCATTAGTAGCAGTAACAATTAAATTAACTTTTCCATCAGAACTTGAAGCTAAAATTACAACACCTTCACCGATTTTATCTTTAATCTGATCTCCCAGTTCTCTAAGTTGATTCATATCAACTCCTTCAAGTTTCTTTGTTACTAATTTGATACCATTAATTTCTTCTGCTTGGATATCGCCTAAAGCATCTTTTGCGTTAGCACTCTTAAGAGAAGATATTTCTGATTGTAATTCTTTTATTTGAGAATTTAAGTTTTCAATCTTTTCAACTAATTTTTCAGGTTCAACTTTAGCAAGGCGTGCAGCTTTATTGAATTGTTTCTCAATTTTTTCAAAATATTTTAATACGTTTATAGAAGTAATAGCGGTAATTCTTCTAACTCCTGAAGCTACAGAACCTTCTGATACAATCTTAAACATTCCGATTGTTCCTGTGTTGTCAACATGTGTTCCACCACAAAGTTCTTTTGAAAAGTCACCCATCTTTACAACACGAACTTTATCGCCATATTTTTCTCCAAATAATGCCATAGCACCACTCTTTTTAGCTTCTTCTAAGTCCATGACATCTGTATTTACATTAATAAATTCATTAATTTTTTCATTAACAATTTCTTCAACTTGTTTAATTTCATCTGAAGTTAACGCAGAAAAATGAGTAAAATCAAATCTAAGTTCATTATCAGTAACATGTGAACCTGCCTGCTCAACATGTTCACCTAATACTTTTCTTAATGCAGCTTGAAGTAAATGAGTTGCACTATGATTTTTAGCAGTATTAGAACGAATATCTTTATCTATACTTAATTCAACTTTATCGCCTAACACAAATTGGCCTTTTTCAACCACGCCAATATGGCCTGTAACTCCGCCAGGAAGAGAAATAACGTCTTTTACATTAAATACAGCGGTTTGTGTTTTAATAATACCTTTATCAGCTTCTTGGCCACCTTTTGTAGCATAGAAAGGTGTTTTGCTTACAATAATAGTTCCAATATCTCCTTCAGCTAAAGTTCCAGCTATTGAATCTTCAGTAGTAAGAGCAATTATTTCTGAGGAATCTTCATTAAAATCATATCCTGAAAATTCACTCTTAAGACCTGATGGAAGTTCTTCATAAACTGTTGCATCAGCACCCATATAATTTGTTGTTTTTCTAGCTTTTCTAGCAGTTTCTCTTTGAATCAACATTTCTTCTTCGAAACCTTTTTCATCAACGTCAAAACCATTATCTTCTAAAACATCACCAGTTAAATCTAATGGAAATCCATAAGTATCATAAAGCTTAAATGCATCACTTCCTGAAAGAGTTGTTTGATTCTTTTCTTTCATTTGCTCAATCATTTCATTAAGCTTTTTCATGCCCTGATCTAATGTTTTATAAAATCTTGATTCTTCATCAGCAAGAGTTTTTAAAATCATTGCTTTCTTTTCTTCTAGCTCAGGATAAGCGTCTTTTGAACATTCAATAACAGTTTCACAAAGAATAGGCATAAAATGGTCATCTATTCCAAGCATGCGAATATGACGAGCTGCTCTTCTAATAAGACGACGAAGAACATAACCTCTTCCTTCGTTTGAAGCATTAATACCATCAGAAATCATAAACGTTGCACTTCTTATATGATCAGTAATAAGTCTAATTGATATATCTTTTTTCTCATCTGTATGATAAGTAACTTTTGCTGCTTCACAAACTTTATCTCTAATTGCCTGGATAGTATCAATATCAAATATTGAATCAACGTCTTGAGATACAACTGCTAATCTTTCAAGGCCCATGCCAGTATCTATGTTTTTATTAGTAAGCTCAACATATCCACCTTTCCCATCACCTTCGAATTGTGTGAATACATCATTCCAAATCTCGATATATCTATCACAGTCGCATCCAACTTTACAGTCAGGACTTCCACAACCATATTTTTCGCCTCTATCATAATAAACTTCACTACATGGACCACATGGACCAGCGCCATGCTCCCAAAAGTTATCTTCTTTTCCAAAACGAGAAATCTTTTCTGCTGGAATACCAATTACTTTATTCCATATTTCAAAAGCTTCATCATCATCTAAATAAACAGATGGATAAAGTCTTTCTGGCTCTAATCCAACCCATTCAGTTAAAAATTCCCATGTCCAGGTAAGAGCTTCCTTCTTGAAGTAATCACCAAAGGAAAAGTTTCCAAGCATTTCAAAGAATGTTCCATGCCTAGCTGTTTTTCCAACGTTTTCTATATCGCCAGTACGAATACATTTTTGACATGTAGCAACTCGTTTGCGAGGTGGTACTTCTTGACCAGTAAAATAAGGTTTTAATGGCGCCATTCCAGCATTTATTAAGAGTAAACTCTTATCATTATGTGGAACAAGCGAAAAGCTTTTCATTACAAGATGATCCTTTGATTCAAAGAAATCTAAAAACATTTTTCTTAATTCATTAACACCATATGCTTTATGCATTTTAAGCCTCCTAATTATATGTAAAGCGGCATCTATTTAGGTGCCGCCTTAAATTTATTTTACAATGATTTTAACAGCTTTTTTCTTACCTTTTTTTAATACAAGTGAGCCATCTTTCAAATCATTTTCTGAAAGTGTGCGTTTAACATCTGTAATTTTTTCTTCACCGATTAAAACGCCACCACCTTCAATAAGACGTCTGCCTTCTGAACGTGTTCCCGCCAGGCCCGTATCGACTAAAGCCTGGATAACATCCGCGGCAGCAAAGCTTTCCTTTGTGTATTCATGTGTTGGCATATTTTCACTTATTCCAGCGCCTCCGAATACTTCACGTGCAGCATCTCTAGCCTTACTAGCTTCTTCTTCACCGTGAACAATTTTAGTAACTTCATAAGCTAAAACTTCTTTAGCTTTATTAATTTCAGCGCCTTCAAGTGAACCTAACTTTCTAACTTCTTCCATAGTCAGGAACGTTAAAAGACCTAAGCATTCTTCAACCTTAACATCTTCAATATTTCTCCAATATTGATAAAATTCATAAGGAGAAGTCTTTTCTTTATCAAGCCATAAAGCGCCCTTAACTGTCTTACCCATCTTAATACCTTCTGATGTAGTAAGAAGTTTGAATGTAAGTCCAAACGCAGGCTTTTGTTCTTTTCTTCGGATAAGTTCAACTCCACCAATAATATTTGACCATTGATCGTCACCGCCCATTTCTAAAGAAACACCATGTTTTTTATAAAGTTTCCAAAAGTCATATGATTGCATAATCATATAGTTGAATTCAAAGAACGTAAGTCCTCTTTCCATACGTTGTTTATAGCATTCAGCACTAAGCATTCTATTAACTGAAAAATGAACACCAATTTCGCGTAGGAAATCAACATAATTAAGATTTAATAACCAATCAGCATTATTTTCAAATATCATTTTATCTGTATCTAAAAATTTACTAATTTGTTCTTTGAAGCGAACAATATTATTATCTATTGTTTCTTTTGTCATCATTTTTCTCATGTCACTTTTACCTGAAGGATCACCAATCATAGTTGTTCCTCCACCCATTAAAGCAACAGGTGTATGACCAGCTTCTTGCATATGCTTCATAGCCATGATTGTTAGAAAATGACCAACAGTAAGAGAATCTGCTGTTGCGTCAAATCCAATATAAAATTTTACTTTTTCTTTTCCTAAAAGTTCTTTTAATTCTTCAGGATGTGTGCACTGAGCAATAAATCCTCTTTCTTCAAGAACATCATAAACATTATTTTGCAAAATCATGCCTCCTAATTAATTATTCTTATTTATCGCGTTTTCATGAACACCTGGATGCTCATTAAGATATTTTTTATGCATATATTTAATAACATCACCTCTTGTAACAATTCCAATAAAAGTATTGTCATCATCAACAACAGGTACAAAATTTTGACTTAGAATAATTTCGATAATATCTTCAATATTTGCATTACCTTTAACAGGTTTATATTCTCTAATTCTTTTAACATTTCTTACAGGAAATTCTGCTGAATCTTTAATAGATAAATTAAAATTTTCTTTTATACATCCTAAAATATCTCCTGCTGAAATAGTACCAATATAAGAACCATCTGCTTTACTTACTAAAGGCAATTCATAATAATTTCTTTTTTCCATTATCTGTAATGCCTTAAAAAGCGAAGCATCATCGAAAATTATGTCAACATCATTTTTAGGTATAAGACAAAATAATATATTCATATAAAGTCTCCAAATTAATCATAAAAGATTTTGCTTTTATAATAGACTTGAAAATCCATAAAAAGCTATAGCCATAAGTCCTGCACTAACAAGTAAAATAGGTGTGCCTTCAAAAGGTGTAGGAACATCATTAAATCTTATTTTTTCTCTAATACCAGCTAAAATAAGAAGTGCAATAGCAAATCCTAATGCTCCACAAAAACTATTAACAGTACTTCTTATAAATCCATATCCGGATTGAACATTTGTAAGTATAACACCTAACACAGCACTATTAATAGGGATTAAGAAAGGTATATTTCCAATACTTCTGTTTAAATCAGGTGAGGATTTTTTAATAATTGATTTAGCAATAGCGCAAATAAAAAATTCAATTAAAATAAATACAACCGTCTGAATGAATGTAATATTATATTTTGCTAAAACATATTCATTTATAGGCCAAGTAATTATTGAAGCAATAGTTGTAACAATAATAACACTTATTGATATTTTAAGTGCGTTTTTAATATCATTTGAACCATCAATAGCCGTTTTAACGCCAAAGTGTGATGATAAAAATACATTGTTTACAAAAGCAGTAATTAAAGCAACATAAATAAGTTTGGTCATGATTTTCTACCTCCTAACTTATTTGCAATTGCAATAATGAATGCTAAAACAAAAAAACCACCCGGAGCCATAACTATAATAGGAATATTATATCCAACAGGAATTATTTGATGGCCAAACAATGTACCTAGACCTAATATTTCTCTAATAGCACCAATTATAAATAGCATTATCGTATAACCAAAACCCATGCCAATTCCATCAAAAATGGATAAAACAAAATTATGTCTTGCTGAATAGTTATTTGCTCTTTCAAAAATTAAAGTATTAATCGCAGTAAGTGGAATAAAAATACCTAATGCTTCATGAATTCCAGGATAAATTGCTCTAACTAATAAATCGGCTATAACAGTAAAAGTAGATGAAACAAACAAAAAACAAAATAGCCACCAACCACCGGACAATAATTTATTAAATATAGACATAATAAAGTTTGTACAAATTAAAACGGCTAAAGTAATAAAGCCCATAGCAATTCCATTAATAGCAGTTGTAGTAACAGCCAAAGCAGGACATAAACCCAAACATAAAACTGCGACAGGATTGCTACGTATCATTCCTTCATATAATCTTTTAAAAATATTATCTTTCATTAGTAATTTAGGAAACCTCCCTCAGAACCATCAAGGAATGTGTATGTTTTTAAAGCACCGTTAACTGCTGTAACTAAGCATTGTGATGCTTCACTAGCTCCTGTTACTTCTAAAATATCCGATTCTTTCTTAATATTTGTATTTACAAGATTAAATTCATCAACAAATTTATCATTAAACTGATTTAAGAATGTTTCAGAATCAACTTGAACATCCAAACCTTTTTGATCAGATATACCTAAAATAATAATATCTTTTATAGTTCCATCAATTCTAACCCCAATAGAAGTTTTAATTAATCCACCATTTCTTTTATAACTATTAACATCAATTAAAATACCATTAACGCGTCCATCAGGATCTTTAGCATATAAAATCGATGTAATAGCAATATCTTCGTCAGTATAACCAACACTATTTAAATATGTTTTTAATAAATCATTAAAGTATGCTGATTGCATAAAAGAATCAGCTTCAGGAAAAATCATATCATGAGCTTCATCAACATCAATTAATTCATTAGCAGAAATTTTATCTTTGCTAAAAAAATATGTAGCAACTAATAAAGCACCCATTAGCAAAACAATAAGGATAAGGGCAATAATATTTTTTGTTCTTTTCATACTTAAATATTCCCCTTTCCAAATGTTTTTCTTCTAGTCATTTGCTCAAGTAATGGAGAAATTAAGTTTCCAATAATAATTGCATAAGCAACTGCTCCAATAGGATTTCCAAATATCTTAAATAAAAACGTAAGTATTCCAACAATAATTCCGTAAATAATTTTTCCTTTAGTAGTTATTGGACAAGTAACATAATCCGTAGCCATATAAAATGCGCCAAATAAAATACCACCACTTAATAAATGAGCAACAAGAAATTGTAAATCAATCCCACCTCTTGTAAACAATGAATAAAAACCAATTAAAATTAAAAATGTTAATAGATAATAAAGTGGAATTCTATAATCAATAATTCTTCTAGCCAAAAGATAAATAGCGCCAAGTAATATTGCTAGTGCACATGTTTCGCCAATATTACCAGCAGTATTGCCAAATAACAATTGTAAAAGATCAACATTACCAGAAGCATTAATAATTTCAGCAGGTGTTGCAGTTTGAATATTTTGATAAACAAATGTATTCATAGGACCTGCAAAAGAAAGAAGCAAGAAACATTTTCCACCTAATGCAGGATTGACAATATTCTGACCTAAACCACCAAATAACATTTTGCAAATAAAAATTGCAAATGCGCTTCCAACTATAGCAATCCAGAAAGGAATTGTAGGTGGAAGATTTAATGCTAAAATAAGTCCGGTAATAATAGCTGTTAAATCACTTATTGTGCTTTTTCTTTTTAATAACCAATTCCATATAACTTCAAAAACAAAACAAGATAAAACACATATAACAATTATTATTAACGCATTAATTCCAAAATTATAAACTCCAAAAGCTGCAGGTGGAATTAAAGCTAAAACAACATCAAACATAATTCTTCTTGTTGTTGATTTATCTCTTATATGCGGTATAAATGATAATCTGAGTTGTTTATTTTCCACCTTAAACCTCTTCGTTAAGCATTTGTTTTGTTGTAACAATTAATTCAGCCAAACTTCTTTTAGCTGGACAAATATATGAACAAGATCCACATGCAACACATTCATTACCATCATGGGCAACAAATAAATCAATATTACCTAAAGCTGCATAATCAGCAAGATCCGTAGGAATAAGTCCAGTAGGACATACTTCTAAACATCTGCCACATCTAATACAATTTGTAGGTTTAACGTTAATAACTGGATCATGTGAAAAAGCTAATATGGCATTTACATCCTTTGAAATAGGTCTGGTTAAATCAAAAATAGATTCACCAGTCATTGGGCCACCAATTAATATTTTCTCAGGACTGGTGATAAACCCACCAGCTGCATCAATAGCTTCTTGTATGCTAGTTCCAAATCTAATTCTATAATTTCCAGGATTTCTAATAGCATCTCCAGAAATTGTTACTATTCTACTAATTAAAGCTTTTCCTTCGACAACGGCTTGTCTAATAGCATAAATAGTTTCAACGTTTAATACTAAACATCTAACATCTGCGGGCTTCATCTTAGAATTAATTTCTCTTCCCGTAAGAGTTTTTATTAACTGCCTTTCTGATCCTTGAGGATATTTAGTATAAAGCATTTTTACAGTAAAAGATTTTTCCGCAATGCTATAATCCTTAATTAATCTAACAGCATCTTTTTTATCATCTTCAATGGCAATATAACCTTTAGCATTTGGAAATAATCTAAGGACAATTTTTAACCCTTCTATAACTTTTGCTGTGTCTTCCATTAAACGTCTATAATTACATGTAATGTATGGTTCACATTCACAACCATTAACAATAATATATTCAATTTTATCTGGTTCTTCTGGAGATAATTTAATATGAGTAGGATAACCTTCTTCTCCACCCATACCAACAACACCGGCTTCTCGTATAAGACTTATTATTTCATTATTTGTTAATTCTCTATAATTATTTTTAACTGTTTTTTCAGCATGTTTTTCACCACTATTTTCAACACAAATTGTATTGAAATCAACATACTTAACAATACCTGCGATTGATGAGTGAACATTAGAAGAAACATATCCATCAGCCTTAGCAATTAAAGTTCCTTCACTTACCCATTCCCCACCAGAAACAATAGGCTTAGCATGAAGTCCATGATGCATAAAAAGAGGAAAAACAACATCATCTTTTGGAATGACGTCAATAACTCTTTTATCAGCTGTATTTAATTTATTAATTGGCGGATGAACGCCTCCTCTAAATGTTAAAACTGACATAACTTAAAAATTATAAATGCATTATTTTATAAAATCAAGAACGTATTGAACTAAAATTTCCTTATTATTAATAATATTTTCATTGTATTCAAAATATGTGAATGTTTTGTTATTTTCTAAAATAAAAGCAGGTTCAAAATAAATATTTTTTTGTGGAATAAATTTACCAGTTTTCTTTAAAAAACAATTCTTTTTTGTTGCTTTTTTCTTATGCGATTTATCAACAAATTCAGCAACACTTTTATGTATTACTTTATCTTCCTCAGGTAAATAATAATAATTTTCAATATCTTTTAGCGGTAATTTAGCTTCTCCTTCAAAAATATTTATATTTACTTGAAGCAATGTATCTTTAGCAAAAATATTAACAACATTAAAAATACTTTTTTTAAACTCTTTAACAATTTCATAAGGTAATTTGAAATTTAATATCAAAGTATTTTGACAAATTTCATAATTTTCAAACTTAAATTCGCCTTTTAAAATTGAAAGATAATTAAGTATAGGTAATATCTTAAACATGCCTTCGATATCATCATGATTATGTAAAAGTAAATGAGCTTCTAATTTTGGATCGAAAGTTCTTTCATATTCATAATAAATTGGAATCAACCTACCACCATCAAATTTATCATCTCTATGTATATTTAAAAAAGTCTCAATTGATTTTTGATTCATTCTTTCAAGGCCTAATAAACATTTAAGTGGTTTAGCATATTTATAAATATCAAAACTAGTAATTTTTTCTAAATTCAAATCAAAACCATAAAAATTTGATTTAAAATTAATATATGGAATATCAAATCTATCTCCGTTAAAAGTAATAATCAGTGAAAAATTAGAAGCAAATTTTAAGAATTCGAAAATAATTTCTCTTTCATCAAGTGCCGATGAAGCCATATATTGTCTAATTTTAAAAACTCCATCATCATAAAAAGCACATCCAATTAAATAAACATACGAACATTCTTTTTTTAATCCTGTAGTTTCAATATCAAAAAGAAGCACTTTGCCTAAAGGCTGCGTGCTTTCTAATTGTTTTGTCAATTTTAGTGAAGTACTTTGAGTTATAGTTTTCATTTGCTAATATAATCAACAATTCTGTTTAAGTGCATAGCGTTTGATGCTTTAACTAAAACATTATCACCGACAAACAAAATTTTAGGCAATGCAACAATACATTCATCAACATTAGGAAAATGATATACCTCATTATCTGTGCTCATCTTCGCCGATAAAAAAGTCTGTTTACTATTCAGGCCAATACAAATAATAACATCTATATTTGCTTTTGCTGCATAATCACCTATTTCCGCATGATACAAACTTGAATCATCACCTAATTCATACATATCGCCTAATATTGCAACTTTTCTGCCTTTATATAATTTTAATAAATCAATAGAAGCTTTCATTGATGTAGGTGATGCATTATAACAATCATCTATAATAGTAAAGTTATCAGTTTTAATAACATTATTTCTTCCAACAAGAGTTGAAATTTTTTCTAAAGATTCTCTTATATCTAAAACCGAAACACCAAGTTTAACTCCAACTAAATAAGCTACACATGCATTCAGAATCATATGTTTACCTGGAAGTGGTAAATTAACATGTAACGAAAGATTTGAATCTGAATCAGTTAACGAAAGATTAAATTCGCTTCCGTTCATATCTGTCTTAAAAATATGTGATGGAAAACAATCGTTATTATGAGCCATACCATAAAACAATGGTTTTATTTCGTAAACTTGTTCTATAGTTCTTAATTTGTCATCGTCACCATTTAGGATAACCATTCCATGCTTATTCATGTAATTAAAAATCTCTGATTTAGCTTTTAATACACCATCTCTGTTTTCTAAATATTCTAAATGACTTTGACCAATATTTGTAATTACGACAATATCTGGTCTAACCATTTTTGAAAGAATATTCATTTCTCCAAAATTACTAATACCCATTTCGATAACAGCAATCTCATCATCATCTTCAATGTTAAATAATGTAAATGGTACTCCCCATTCATTATTAAAGTTACCTTCTGTTTTATGCACTTTATATTTTGAAGATAATACAGAAGCAATAAATTCTTTTGTACTTGTTTTCCCAACAGAACCTGTTATTCCAATAAACGGGATATCCAGTATAGTTCTTCTATATTCAGCCATAGCTTTAGTTGCTTCAAAAACAGAATTAACAAGTAAACATGGGCCAAAAAATCCAGGTATTTCTTTTTCGGCGACAACGGCTAATGCTCCATTTTCAATTGCCTGCTTTGCAAAATTATGGCCATCAACCTTTTCCCCTTTAATGCATAAAAACAAGGTTCCTTCAACAACCTTACGGCTATCAGAAACTATCTTTTTAATCTCAATTGATTTAATACTTTCTGCATTAATAAGTTTACCACTTGTAACATCTTGCAGAGCTTTTAATGTAAAATCCTTCATATTCACCAACTTATTATTTATATTTATTAAGAGAAATATTTATAATTTTTTCACATAAATCATCATAACCAATACCAACAGCATTAGCTTCTTGTGGAACTAAAGAAGCATCTGTCATGCCAGGAAGCGAATTAGCTTCTAAAGCATATAATTTATTATCATCAGTTAAAAGATAATCAATTCTGTAATAAACACTTAAACCTAAAATATTTCCAAATTCTATAGAAGATTTACTCATTTCTTCTAAAACATCTTCTGGAATTTGAGCAGGACAGATTTCTTTTGTAAAGCCATTATATTTATTAGTATAATTATACCAATCATTTTCATCAGGACAAATTTCAACTGGAGGAAGCGCAACTCCATCTAAAACAGCCTGGGTAAGTTCACGACCTTTTATATATTCTTCAACCAAAACTATTGAATCAAAATTAAAATCTCTTATAAGCGCATCATCATAATCATTTTTATCTAAAACAATTTCAACACCTACCGATGATCCACCATTATTAGGCTTAATAACACATGGAATATCAATCAAATCCTGAACAGGATTTTCTTTATGTAAAACCACACCTTTTGGCATTCTTATATAAGGAGCAACAAGCTCTTTCGTTTTATATTTACTCATTGCAATTGCGCTAGATTTTGAATCAGACCCAGTATATTTAATTCCCAATTCATCAAAAGCAGCCTGAACTTTTCCATCTTCTCCATTTTCTCCATGTAATCCGATGAAAACAATATCAGCTTTTTTACAAATATCTAAAACATAATTTCCAAATAATCCCGTTTTCTTTATTAATTCATCATTAATTAAATCATTCTTAGTTCTTAACTCATTAGCTTTTTCTTCAAAGTTAATTTCATTAGAAAAACAAGGCATAACATCTTCACCAAAGAAAACGTCAATCATAACAACATTATGACCATTATTTTTAAGAGCATTTGATACTTTTGTAGATGTTCTAAGAGAAATTTCTCTTTCTGAACTAACTCCGCCACATAAAACAACTATATTCATAAAAACCTCAAATTTATATTTAAAATAATTATAAAAAATAATAACATAAATTAAAGAACTATTCCACCTTTTAGAGCACTACCAACCTCATCTAATAATCTCTTTTCTTTATCAGATAACATAATTTTACCTTCTAATATATCGTTTATTGATTCCACTGCTTTTTTGGCGATATCGGCATCTCTATATATATCAAAATTCTTAAATGAGAGTGCACCACTTTGCCTAATACCCATAAACTCTCCCGGACCTCTCATTTCTAGATCCTTTGAAGCAATTTCAAATCCGTTATTAGAATGATTTAATACTTCTAATCTTTCCATTGATTCTTTTGAATTATTATTTGAAATAAAAATACAATAACTTTGATTAGAGCCTCTTCCAATTCTTCCTCTTAATTGATGAAGAGTCGCAAGTCCGAATCTATTAGCATCTTCAATCATCATTACTGTAGCATTAGGAACATCCACACCTACTTCAACAACTGTGGTAGAAACTAAAATATCAATATTGCCATCACTAAAGTTTTGCATAACTTCATTTTTCTTTTCTGATTTCATTTGTCCATGAAGCATACCTATTTTAATATTTTCGGGCATAATTTCTTTAAGCATCTGTGTGTAATCTGTTACATTTTGTGCTTCAATACCTTCCGAATATTCAACCAAAGGACAAATAATATATACTTGATGGCCGTTATTTACTTCTTTTTTAATAAATTTATAAGCATTATCTTTATATGAATCGTCTACAACAGCATTTTTAATAGGCATTCTAAATTTTGGTAATTCATCAATAACACTAACATCCATATCTCCATAAACTATTAAAGCAAGGGTTCTTGGAATCGGCGTTGCGCTCATAACTATCATATGAGGATTTATTCCTTTTGCTAATAGCGCCTGTCTTTGCTTTATTCCAAATCTGTGTTGTTCGTCTGTAATAATTAGACCTAAGTTTTTATAAACTACCTTTTCTTGGAATAATGTATGGGTACCTATTAAAATATCAATTTTTCCGTCTTCTAGCGCATTATAAACAACCTTTTTTTCTAGATTTGTCATACTTCCAGTTAGAAGAGCAACATTTAATTTAATATCATGTTCTTTAAAAAGCTTAGTAAATGTTTCATAATGCTGATTAGCTAAAACTTCGGTAGGTGCCATTAAAGCTCCTTGATATCCATTAAAAGCACAATCCATTAATGCTGATATAGCAACCATAGTTTTACCAGAACCAACATCACCTTGAATAAGCCTGTTCATAGCTTTCCCTGAACATATATCCTGATTAATTTCATTAATTACATTAATTTGAGCATTAGTTAAATCAAATGAAAGTTTGTCAAAAAATATATCCGTTCTATTATCATGTTTTATAATGATATCGCTCTTTTTTTCTAATTTATCTTCGTTTAATTTCAAACAATAAATAAATGAAAATATCTCTTCAAAAGACATTCTAATTAAAGCTTTTTGATATGAAATACTATCTTTTGGAAAATGGAGATTCTTAATAGCTTCGCTTTTATTTACTAAGCCATATTTTTCTCTGACAAAATCAGGAATAAAATCATTATTATCTAATTCGTTAATATCTAAAACATCAAATGCCTGTTTAATTGCTTTAATTATTAAAGCATTACTTAATCCTTTAGTCAGTGGATAAACGGGCATCATTTGTCCCATTAACGCCTTATATTCGTCTATTGTATATACTCTAGGTTGATCAATTTGTTTAACTCCAAATTTTCTACTAATTCTGCCTCTAATAATATACGGTACATGTGGCGAAAAGGCCTGTTTTACATAAGGTGCATTAAACCATGCAACTCTGATTTTTTGCCCAACTTCATCTTGGAATTCAGTAGAAGTAATTTTAAGCTTTCCACTTTTTCTTTCAAAAAGAGTTTGATTAAAAACACCTTTCAATGTAGCCATTGTTTTATAACCTATTTCACTAATTGAAGTAGGCGCAAAAAACAGCTCGTAATCTCTAGGAAAGAATTCTAATAAATCCTCAACACTTTCAATTCCAAGTTTAGAAAAATATTCATTTGTTTTTTCGCCAATACCCTTTAGCTTTGTAAGTTCCATAATACTATTATACATTAAGTTCGCGTCCCGTACGAACTTTTTTCAACCGCTAAAAACGGCCCGAGTTCGTCAGTCCACGAGTATAAAAATAAAAGACCTCGTTTCGAGGTCTTTTAATAGTTATTTTGAAGTTTTAAGATTTATCACTTTTCGAAGTAGCGGAATAAGGATGCCGCCCACACAGTTACCAAGCGAAATAATTACGATGCAAAGTAATGCTTTCCATGTGATAAGTCCTGACATCCAGAAATAAAACATATCCGCAACACAGTGCTCTGTACCACAAAGTATAAATCCTACAACACCAAAGATAAGTGCTAAATATTTTCCAACCTGATGTTCAATGTTTTTAAATCCATCAACTGCTATGAAAATAAAAATATTACATACAACGCCGAGTAAGAAAAGACTTAAAAGGCTATCATCCATTTTTGTTGTGCACATAGATATAGCTTTTTCCTGGATAGTTACGTTTCTAGTAAGTGAAACGATTAAAGCTATAAATCCTGTACCAACTAAGTTTCCAAGCCAAATAATTGGTGTTGTAAGTGCATAGTATTTATCATTATCAAATACATAGCAGAATTTTCCTGTAAAAAGATGGAAACCAAAAGTACAAATTGTAAACAATCCAACAGTAAAGAAAATAGCTCCAACTACTTTACTTTCAACTGAAAGAAAAATTACACCGCCTAAAGCAATGCAGATACCGGCAATAATTGCTGATATAAAAATCTTAAATGTTTTCATAAATGTCATCCTTTTTATATTTTATTCAACTGAAATGATGTAATAATATACCGGTTGCCCGCCATATGTCACTTCAATATCAAGTTCATCAAATTCGTCTTCAATTAAATCAGATAGTTCATTAGCATCATCTTCATTAGCATCTTGTCCATAATAAATAGTAATAAGTTCACTATCTTCATCAACCATTTCTCTAATTGTTTCTATGGCAGTATTTTTTATATCTGTTCCAACAGCAAGCATCTTGCCATCACCAATACCCATATAGTCGCCATTATGAATTTTTTTGCCATCAATTTCTGTATCTCTAACAGCATATGTGATTTCAGCGCTTTTAATTTCTCTTGCAGCTTCAATCATATGAGTTGCATTATCATCAATTGATAATGCTGGAGTAAAATTAATAACTGCCGTAATTCCTTGAGTGACTGTTTTTGTTGGAACAACAATTACTCTTTTATCTTCACAAAGAAAACTTGCTTGCTGTGCTGCCATAATAATGTTTCCATTATTAGGAAGAACATAAACGTTCTCGGCATTAACTTTATCGATTGCGGCTACAATATCATCGGCACTAGGATTCATTGTCTGGCCACCTTCGATTATTTCATCAACGCTCATTCCTTTAAATATTTTTGCAAGTCCATCTCCTGCGCAAACAGCAACAAAGCCCCATTCTTTTTTAGGAAGATCTTTTGCTTTTACTTCAACATTTACTTCAACATTTGATGAATTTTCTTCTTTGAATAATTTCTCATTATGTTCTTCACGCATATTATCAATTTTCATATTTGTTAAAGAACCAAATGTTAAAGCTTTTTCTATAGCATTTCCAGGATGATTTGTATGCACATGTACTTTAACAATATCATCCATGTTTACGCAAACAATAGAATCCCCAATATCTGTTAAGAAATTCTTAAATTCTTGTTCATCTTTTTCAGTGAATTCTTTTTCGAGTTCAATAATAAATTCCGTGCAGTAGCCAAACTTAATATCAGATGTTGAAATATCAGATGTATCAATTTTTCTTCCAGATGAAATTGAACTGCTTGATGTAACCTCAAATGAAAAATTAATTTGTTTTCCAGTGTATGCATCAAAAGCACCTTTTAGAAATTCTAAAAGTCCTTGTCCACCAGAATCTACAACACCAGCTTCTTTCAATACAGGAAGCATTTCTGGAGTCTTTCCTAAAATGAATTCTGCATACTTATTAATTTCAATAAAATATTCTTCTAAAGAAAGTTCAGAGTCTGCAAGTTCAATAGCTTTAGAACTTGCTGCCTTAGCTACAGTAAGTATTGTTCCTTCTTTTGGCTTCATAACAGCTTTATATGCTGTTGCAACGGCTTTATCCATAGCCTGTGCCACAACAAGTTTATCTATTTTCTTAACACCTTCTAATTCCTTTGAAAAGCCTCTACAAAGTTGGCTCATAATAACGCCAGAATTTCCTCTGGCTCCTCTTAAAGTTCCTTGAGCAATTTTTTTACCAACTTCTTCAATACTTGCATTATCATCAAGATTAGAAACTTCTTTAACAGCATTAATTACTGTTAAAGTCATATTAGTTCCTGTATCTCCATCAGGAACAGGAAATACATTAAGTTCATTTATCCAATCTTTTTTTGAATTTAGATTATTGGCGCCTGCCATAAACATCAATTTGAGAGTTTTGGCATCAATGAAATTTCCCATAATAATGTCCTTTCTTAATCGATAACCCTAACGCCCTCTACGACGATGTTGATTTTATTAACATTAAATCCAGTTGCATTTTCAACTTGATATTTAACAGCATCAACCAAATTTTCAGTAACTGTGGCTATTTGAACTCCATAAGCAACAATAATATGAAGATCAATAGTAATTCCTTCATCATCTACAACTACTTTGACCCCTTTAGTAATACTGTTTCTAGTAAGCAACTTAACAATGCCATCTCTTTTGCTCAAAGCTGCCATACCAACAATACCAAAGCATTCTACTGCTGTAAGTCCAGCAATTTTAGCTATTACATTGTTATCAATAATAATATTCCCCAAATCATTTATATAACTAGCTTTCATAAAAGCCTCCTAAATATAAATATGAAATTAACGTATCTGTAAGATTATAAACGAAATAAAATAAAAATCAAATATATTAAATATTTTTGTTGCAAAAGCATTATATATTTGTTAAAATACCTTTCGTGTCGTGTGCACGACTATTCTAAAAGGAGGTGCAAAAATATGGCAAAATGTGATATTTGTGGTAAAAGTGTTCATTTTGGAAACGCTGTTAGCCATTCACACAGAAGATCAAATAAAATTTGGAAAGCAAACATTAAATCTGTTAAAGTTAAAACAGCTGGTGGCGCTAAGACAATGCATGTTTGTACTTCCTGCTTAAGATCAGGTAAAGTTGAAAGAGCTTAATAGCTATCAATTAAAAAGAGCCTTTAGAGGTTCTTTTTTTTATGTTATAATAAAGAAAAAATTTAGAGGTGATATTATGCCATTAGTAACAACAAAAGAAATGTTTGAAAAAGCCTATAATGGCGGTTATGCCATCGGCGCATTTAACGTAAACAACATGGAAATCGTTCAAGGTATTACTGAAGCTGCTAAAGAGCTTAATGCCCCACTTATTTTACAGGTTTCAAAAGGAGCTAGATCTTATGCTAACCATACATATTTAATGAAACTTGTTGAAGCAGCAGTTATAGAAACAGGACTACCTATTTGTCTTCATCTTGATCATGGAGATAGCTTTGAATTATGTAAAAGCTGTATTGACGGTGGATTCACATCAGTAATGATTGATAAGTCTTCTCTTTCTTTAGAAGACAATATTGCTGAAACTAAAAAAGTTGTTGAATATGCTCATGACCACGGTGTAGTTGTTGAAGCCGAACTTGGTACTTTAGCTGGTATTGAAGACGAAGTAAACGTTAGTGCTGAAGATTCTTCATACACTAGACCAGAAGATGTCCAAGAATTCGTTGAAAAAACCGGATGTGATTCTTTAGCAATCGCTATTGGAACAAGCCATGGCGCATATAAATTTAAACCTGGAACAAAACCACAACTTCGTTTTGATATATTAGAAGAAGTTGAAAAAAGACTTCCGGGTTTTCCAATCGTTCTTCATGGTTCAAGCTCTGTTCCACAAGATTTTGTTTCAAAAATAAATCAATTTGGCGGAAATATGCCTGGAGCTATCGGAGTTCCTGAAGACCAATTAAGAAAAGCTGCTAGTATGGCTGTTTGTAAAATTAATATTGATTCTGACCTTCGACTTGCTATGACAGCAACAGTAAGAGAATATTTTGCAAATAATCCAGCAGATTTTGACCCTCGTCAATATCTTAAACCAGCACGTGCAGCAATAAAAGAAATGGTTGCTCATAAGATTATTAATGTTTTAGGTTGCAACAATAAAGCTTAAATAATAAATTCCGAGCTCCCGCAGGAAGGCGCCATGCGAACAGGCGGGACCCTATTAGGGGAGGTACCTGCGAAGTATGGGAGATGTCTTGCGGGAGCGATGAGTTTGAAAAATAAATATAATCCGAGCGCGAGCAGGAAGGCACCATGCGAGCAGGAGGGACCCTTCTAGGGGAGGTACCTGCGAAGTATGGGAGATGTCCTGCGGGAGCGAGGGATAAATATAAACAGGAGGATAAAATGGCAGAAAAATTAGTAGGAAGTTGTATATTTGGTCAATCAGGTGGCCCTTCTTCAGTTATTAATTCAAGCGCATACGGCGTTATAAGAACTGCTCTTGATTCAGACTGCATAACAAATGTTTACGGCTCTGAATACGGTATTTTAGGCGTTATAAACGATAGATTGTTCGACATGTCTAAAGAAGATTCGACCGAATTAGATTTATTAATTAATACCCCATCATCAGCTTTAGGTTCATGCAGATATAAAATGGCTGACCCTGATGTTGATGATACTGACTATAAAAAGATTCTTGAAATTTTCAAGAAATATGATGTTAGATATTTCTTCTATAACGGTGGAAATGATTCAATGGATACATGTAATAAAATTTACCGCTATATGAAAAAAGTTGGATATGAAATGAGAGTTATTGGTGTTCCAAAAACAATCGATAATGATTTAGCTGGAACTGACCACTGCCCTGGCTATGCTAGCGCCGCAAAATATATTGCTACATCTTGCATGGAAGTATGTAAGGATAACGAAGTATATGCTACAGATAATATTACAATTATGGAAATTATGGGACGTCATGCCGGATGGCTTACAGCTGCTAGTGCAATAGCAACTTTTAAGGGAGCTGGTCCAGATTTAATATATTTACCAGAAACAAACTTCTCTTTTGATCAATTTATGGACGATATTCAAAAAGTACATGAAGAAAAAGGCGATGTATTTGTATGTGTTTCAGAAGGTATTCACTACGAAAATCTAAACTATGTATCAGAAGCAAAAGTTTCACAGACTGATGGATTTGGGCATACTCAGTTAGGTGGTGTTGCTAATTATTTAGCTGATATAGTTAAAGGACGTACTGGAGTTAAAACAAGAGCAATTGAGCTTTCATTACTACAAAGAAGTGCCGCTCATTTAGCTTCACAAACTGATATTGAAGAAGCTATTGGCGCTGGTAAATTTGCAGTTGAACAAGCAATAGCCGGTAAAAGTGGAAAAATGGTTGCTTTCGAACGAGATGAAAACAATAAAGAATATAAAATCAAAAATGTTTTAATTCCTCTTGACGATGTTGCAAACATTGAAAAAACAATTCCAAGAGATTGGATTAACAAAAAAGGAAATTTTGTAAATAAAGAGTTCATTAAATATGCTCTACCGTTAATCCAGGGTCAACCAATTAGATATTACGAAGATTCACTACCTAGATATGCAAAACTAAAAAAAGTTTTAGCAAAATAAAAATTAAAAGGGACTAAATTAGTCCCTTTTTTATTTTATAAATATTCTTCAATATCCGGATAATCTGTTATATCTATTCTAGCTCTCTTTTTAGGTCTTTGTTTTGGTTTTTCTTTTGGCTTTTCATTTAACTTATCAGTTAATTTACTAATTAAATCAGGAATTAATTCAATAAGTTTATTTAATGAATCTTTGTCTTTAATATTAACAACCTTACTAGTTCCATTTTGGATAATTAAAACAGCAGAAGGAGAAAGCTTAGCACCTGCTCCGCTAGCGCCAGAATTATTTCCGGTCTTATCTTTATTGAACGAGCCTGCAGCTACGCCAAAAGAAACATCAGCCATAGGAAAAACAACAATATCTTTATATTGTATTGGTTCACCGACAATAGTCTTAGCTGATACAAAATTTTCTAAATTTGACATAATAGCCGAAACGCTTTTGTCAATATTATCTGCCATTAGATATCCTCCTTATAGCATTAAACATCTTCTTTATATCTTTGTTAAAGAAAAGTTGTAAGAAACATATTAACATATATCCAAGAAAAAGTCTTCCATTAATTTTTAAATCTAAAAAAACGCCATTTTCCTCAAAATCAGGTGTAATTATTAAATCATCTTGTTTTCTTTGTTCTGCCCAGTTTGCAAGCAGTCCATAAGTTATTGCCGTTGTTCCCGGGTCATATATTCCGTAAGTTAAATTACCCTTAATTTTTTTAGGGAAAATAGATTTAAGCATCTTAACAATTATTAATTTAATTTTCTTAACTGCTCTTTTAGTAATATCTGAAGTTGCAAAAACTTTTATATTTTTTAATCTAATAAAGAAATTTTTTATTTTATTTAATTGTTTAATAAAAAATTCTTTTAACGTTAATCTTTTCTTTGGTTTCTTTTTTTGTTTAACTTTTATTTTTACTTCAGAATTTGATTTATTATTTTTAGCCAAAGTTTCTTTACGGCTATTTTCTTTTTTATCTATTTTTTTATCATTATTTTTATCAATATCTAATAAATTAATTCCAATAACTTTTGTAAAAAAATCTACTTTGCCTTCTACATAAGAAAACTTAAGGTTGATTATTCCAAATAGCCATTTAGAACTAAAAATAATATTAGTATTTGTATTGTGTCCTTTTGCAACAATTTTATAACTAAATGGTAAAAATAAAAGCATAAGAGCTATTATTAAAATAATACCTACGATACATGCTAGCACTATTCCAAATATTTTTAATATGCTAAGAAAAATCATTCGAAATAGCTCCTAACATCAAAAGAATTTGTTTCTTTAATAACATCATCGATAATTTGTTTTACTAAATCAAAAGCTTCATCTTTTGTGAAAGCAACGCCAACATACTCTTTATTAAAATTATTTTCATTAAAAAGCATAAAGGCAGGGATAATATCAAATAAATCTTTTGAATTATCTGCAATACAAATTAAATAAACACCAAGCATAAGTTTATGTTTTTCTAAATCTGAAATTATTTTTGATTTATTATTCTTGACAGCCTCACCTAAATATAATTTTTTATGCCATTTCATATAATTACATTAAGTGAAGCTTTTTAGCTACTTTGATAATCTTTGTTCCGCCAGGAATCATATATAATTCATCTATCTCAACAACTTTAAGTAAAAGAAGTAAGAATCCATATATAACAGCACTAATAACAATGGTTAATAAAACTGATACTGCGTAACTTGAAAAGAGGCTGTAAAGTCCAAGATTAACCAGCATAGCAATAATTCCCATCATGATTGCACATAAACCTGGCAAAATAAATGTTTTTAGGATTTCTTGCTTAAATCCTAAATATTTCTTTAACGATAATGCATTTAATATGCATATTGTTAATGAGAAAATAATATCACCAATAATTAAAGTAAATATATTTAAATCAAACAAATACAAAAGCCCAACTATAATAACAACGTGAATGCCTAAAGAAATTGCTGAATGTCTAACCGGAATTCTCATTTTATCAATACCTTGCAAAATAGAGTTTGTAATAGTTGATAATGAATAAAAGACAACGCAGATACAACCAACAATAAGCATAAGTGAAACTTTATCTGGATCCACGCTTGTTGGAAACAAGAAATTAATAATAGGTTTTGCAAGTGCTCCTATACCGGCAGCGCATGGCATAGCAACTATCATCATAACCTTAATAGCAGATTCGACTTTTCTAATAACTGTTCCTTTATTTTTTTGAGCCATAGATTTAACTACACTAGGAATTAATGAAGATGCTAAGGCGCTTGCTAGAGCAATTGGAACTTGAATAATAAGTCTATAATTACCTGTAAACATACCAGTTAAAATATCAATTTGATCATGTTCCATTCCTTTTGCTGTCATAATATTACTAAAAAGTCCTGAATCTAGTAAACCGCCAATATTGTAAATTGTTGTGCTTAAAATAACTGGAACTATCGTCGCGATAATAACTTTTAATATGTTTTTAGTTGAATCTTCATGCGGTGTTCTATCTTTTAAAATTAATCTATTTGTCTTTTTCCTATTAAGAAAGTAAACAAAAATAACAAATAATAGAGCTGCTAAAGCACCGCAAACAGTACCTAAAGTACTTCCCGCAGCACCATAAGCTTCACGAACATTTCCAAATGAATATTTAGACATTGTAGCTTGGGTAACAGAATTAAATAATGCTGATGCAGCTATTAAAGAAACAGCAGCATTAATAATTTGTTCAATAATATTTGAAACAGCGGTAGGCACCATTGTTCCAAGACCTTGGAAATACCCTCTTAAAACGCCCAAAACAGAAAGAATAATTAATGCTGGAGATAAAACCCTAAGAGCTATAGCACTTTGTGGATAATTAAGAATCTTAGCAAATAAATCCGCGCCAAAATAAGTAATAAGAAATGCTGCAACACCACAAGAAGCAGCAAATATTAATGCATGTATGAGAATTCTTCTCGTATTTCTATATTGTTTAAGAGCTACTCCTCTTGATACCATTTTTGAAATAGCTAATGGCATACTATAAGAAGAAAGCAAAAGTAAAATAGAATAAACATCAAAAGCAACGCCGTAATATGCGACACCTTTTTCTCCTAAAATATTGTTAAGAGGAACTCTATAAAATAATCCGATTAGCCTGACAATTATTGATGAAACGCCTAATATTGCACCTTGCATCAAAAAATTGCCTTTTTTTTCTTTTTCCATATTTATCTTTTAATGTTTATTTTTTCCATAAAAAGACGCTCTGCTTTTTGCATAATAACTGCATCTTTTTCTTCAATATGGTCATAACCTATTAAGTGTAGCATACTATGCACAATTAAAAAAGCGACTTCCCTTTTTTGACTATGTCCATACTTTTTTGCTTGTTCTTTTGCTTTGCTAACACAAAGAATAATATCTCCTAAAATATTTTCTTCATTTTTGTTAATTTTATGTGAAAATTTTCCAGGAATTTTATAGTCGAAGTATGGAAAAGAAAGTACATCCGTTGCGCTATCAACATTTCTATTTTCTAAATTAATCTGATGAATTTTTGGTTTAGTAGTTAATAGAACATTAACGTCTAAATTTTCAGGAATATTTTTTTCATTCATAACAGTTTTAACTGCTTTAATTATTATCTTATCAACATCATCAAAATCAAGTTTTGTTTTTGTTTCATATTCAATATATACAGCCATATTCTTCCTTATTTTTTATAATCTTTTTTGTTTTTGTTTACTTGTTTCTTTTCATATTCTTCATAAGCCATAACAATTTTTTGAACTACTGGATGTCTTACAACATCTTGACTTGTTAAAGTTACAATATCAATATCTTCATCAATATTTTCTAAAACTTTTATAGCAACATCTAAACCTGATATTTGTCCAAAAGGCAAATCTTTTTGTGTTCTATCGCCTGTTACTACTACTTTAGATCCAAATCCAATACGAGTTAAGAACATTTTCATTTGAGCAGGCGTTGTATTTTGAGCTTCATCTAAAATAATAAAAGCATTATCAAGAGTTCTTCCTCTCATATAAGCTAAAGGAGCAACTTCAATTAGCCCTTTTTCAGAATTAGACAAATAACTTTCCGCACCCATAATCTGATATATTGCATCATATAATGGTCTTAAATAAGGGTCAACTTTGCTTTGTAAATCGCCTGGTAAAAAACCAAGATTTTCTCCAGCTTCAATAGCAGGTCTAGTTAGAATAATTCTATTTACATCACCTTTTTTAAAAGCATCAATAGCCATAGCCATAGCTAAATATGTTTTACCTGTACCGGCAGGACCAAGCCCAAAAACAATCATATTTTTGGCGATAGAATCAACATATTTTTTTTGATTAAACGTTTTTGGCTTAATTGGTTTTCCATTAATAGTTCTGCAAATAATATCATCGTCTAAATCAGCTATATGAGTTTCATTACCACTTTTTTCTAAAGATAACGCATAGTCAACTTGCTGCATATTAACATTGCCTCCTTTAGATGCAATATTAGATAAATCTAATAGAATTCTTTTTGCTTTTTGAACATTGTTTTCATCACCAATAATTTTAATCTGCCCATCTCTCGTAAGAATTTTGACATATAAATTTTTCTCGATTTTTATTATATTTTCATCGAGATCACCAAATAATTCTTTAAGATATTCAGCAGATAAATTATCAATTGATTCAATAACGCTCAAAATTAACCTCTTTTTCTTTTATTATATACTATTTTTTCTAAAAACTATATAAGAAAAAGAACCGATATAAATCGGTTCCTTAAAATTTACTAATTAAATTTGCGCTTACGAGCTGCTTCAGACTTCTTTTTACGTCTTACGCTTGGTTTCTCATAATGCTCTCTTTTACGAATCTCTTGCTGGATTCCTGCCTTAGCACAATTTCTTTTGAAACGTCTAAGAGCGCTATCGATTGATTCGCCTTCTTTTACGATAACATTTGACATAAGCTTAAAGCTAACCTCCCTCCAATAATGGACTCTTCTCATAAAGGCTTGTTAATTATAATATTTATATATAATATCGTCAATACTTATTTAATTCTGAATATATTTTTTTCTTTTGGTTCAGGCAGAAGCATCAAAACAGCCGCTAAATTACCTCTTTTTCCATTTGTATACCTATGCGAAAATAATAAATCAGGATTATGACATGTACAAACATCAGTTATATGAATATTTTCTTCTTTAATATTATTATCTAAAAGTGTATATTTTATTGCTTTCCAAAGACCTAATTGAAAATGCTCGCTATCTTTTCCAGGAAGAAAAATTTCCTTTAATTTGTTTTTTTCATAAACTTTAGAAAATTCATCATATAAGTCATAAGAAACCTCATAACAATCTTGGCAAATCGAAGGACCGATAACGCATATAATATCTTCAGGATTAGATCCGAATGAATCATGCATCAAATTAATTGCCTTAGAAGAAATTTGCCCCAAAGTGCCTTTCCATCCGGAATGAACAAGTCCAATTGCCTCCTTAACAGGATCATATAAATAAACCGGAACACAATCAGCCACTAAAATACAAAGACCTAAGCCTTTAGTATTTGTTACAAATCCATCAACGCCTTCTTCATCACGTTCTTTATTAAATCCTTTTCCTCTGTCATTATCATTAACAACTTTAATATTAGTAGAATGTATTTGTCTTGTAATAACTAAATTATTAGGATTAAGATTAATAGCTTTTGCAAATTCTTGGTAATTTAATAAAATATTTTCTTTACTATCCTCTGTCGAAACACCTAAATTCATACTTTTGTAAATGCCTTTACTAACACCACCAAGTTTGGTTGAAAAAGCATTTTTTAATTTTGAAAACTTATTTAAAGCATCAAAAGAAAAATAATATACATTTTTATTTTTATTTAATACCGTTTCGTTATTCTTATTTGGAGTATATTTAATATCTATTTTCATTATTTTACCAAGCATTCTTTACATGATTAATATTGTTTCCTGTAATTAAGATGCAATCAAATCTTATATAGCTATCAATTTTAATCCTGTGTTTTTTCATATAAACTAAAGCCGCTGTTCTTAGATTTTTTATTTTATCTTTAGTAATAGCTGCTTCGGCTCCACCAAAATTATTATTCTTTCGATATTTAACTTCAACAAAAACTAAATCCTTTGTGTTTGAATCGTAAGCAATAATATCAATTTCTAAATGTTTCCAATAATAATTTCTCTCTAAAATAACATAGCCTAAATCTATTAAATATTGGGCAGCTTTAGTTTCGTAAATATTTCCTATTTCTTTTTTATTCATACTTAAAAATGAATAAAGGATCTCCTATGTATATCTAACATACCATGTTCTTTTATAGCTTCTATATGAGCTTTAGTTCCATAACCTTTATTAGATGCAAATCCATATTCCGGATTGAGTTTATCATACTCAAACATAATATGATCTCTAGTGACTTTTGCTATAATAGAACCCGCAGCAATAGAAACACTTTTAGCATCACCTTTAATAATTCCTTGTTGAGCAATAGAAAGTTCCGGAATAGTAACAGCATCAGCCAAAACAAAATCAGGAACAATTCTTTTTGTTTTTTCATCAAGTTCAAATTTAGTAAATTCTTTTACAAGATCATGTATATCTAAAGATGTATCTAAAGATTTTGTGGCAGCAAGATTATTTATTGCTTTATGCATTGCTAGATATGTGGCTTGTAAAATATTAATTTCATCAATTATTTTTGCGCCTACAATTCCAACACCAACAGCTATAGCTTTAGATAAAATATCTTTATATATTAATTCCCTTTTTTTCTCAGATATTTTTTTTGAATCATTTAAATATAATATTTCTTTTTCAGAGTTATTCCAATCTAAAATAACTGCGCCTGCAACAACAGGTCCTGCAAAAGGGCCTCGTCCAGCTTCATCAATTCCGCAAATAAGAGCGCAGCTTTGATGGCTACGCTCATATTGTTTCATTTCATCTAATCTTTTTAATTCATCTTCAAGATTAAATTTCATTATCAGGCCGTTTCCTCTTTAATATCAGATAAGTTAACTGAGATAAGACTAGATACACCTTTTTCCTGCATTGTAATTCCATAAAGTCTATCAGCAGCTTCCATAGTTCCACGTCTATGAGTTATAACTATAAACTGAACATCTTTCGAAAGTTTATGTAAATAATCAGCAAAACGAGTAATATTTGCATCATCAAGAGCAGCTTCGATTTCGTCCAAAATACAAAACGGTGATGGCTTAAGATTTTGAATAGCAAATAAAACAGCTATTGCGGTAAGAGCTTTTTCTCCACCAGAAAGTTGCATCATATTTTGTAATTTCTTTCCTGGTGGTTGTGCAATAATAGAAATTCCTGCATCTAAAACATCAACGTCTTCTTCAAGTTCAATTGTTCCATGTCCGCCACCAAACATCTCAATAAATACTTTACCAAACTCTTCTTTAATTTTCTTGAATTCAGTATTAAATTGAGATCTCATTTGTTTATCAAGATCTTTAATAATCTTAACAAGATCTGCTTCAGCCTTTAATAAATCATTATATTGATTTGATAAGAATTCGAATCTTTCACTAACTTCTTTATATTCTTCAATAGCACCTAAGTTAATAACGCCAAGTCCTCTTATGCTATTTTTAATAGATGTAATTTTATCTCGCATTTCTTTTGTATCAGATAAAGATTCATCTCTTAATCCTAAAGCGCTATTATATGTAAGCTCATATTCTTCCCAAATATAACTAGATTTATTTTCAAAACGCTCTTCAAGTTTTTCTCTTGTTGAAATAAGTCTAAATAATTCTTTATCAAGATTAGCGACTTTTTCAGAGTATTCTTCACGTTTATCAATAAATCCTTTATGACTTCCTGATTGCTCACTCTTAACAGCTTCAACAGCTAAAAGACTAGTTTGAAGTTCTTCTTTTTGTTTATCTGCATCCTCAATAGCTCTCTTAATATCTTCAATTTCTTCTTTCTTGCTTGAAGCATTATTAATTGAATTTTCACTATTTGATTTAACAGATTCTAAATCGGCATTTAATTTATTAAGATCATTTTCAAGGCGAATAATAGCATTAACTAAATAACTATTTTGTTCGGTAAGTTTAGAATTTTCAACCTTCATGTTTTGAGCAATTAATACTTCTTTAGCTTCATTTTCTTTAAGCTCAACTAATTTAGCCTCTAAGTCAACAATGTCTTGTTTTGTTTGTTCATGTTCCTTAGCATTATTATCAAGTTCATCGCTAAGTGTCGTATTTTCTTTATTAACCATTGTTGTTTGTTCATCAATAGTTTCATTTTCTTTATTGATAATTTCAAAATCGCCAAGAATTTCTTCTTTCTTTTTATTAGCCTGTTCAAGGTTTATTCTAACTGTATTAAGGAAAATCTTCTTTTCTTGAAGTTCAGCTGTTAAATCATTAATCTGTGCTTCAAATTCAGCCTTCTTTGCAGTTTTAAGTTCAATATTCTTTTCATGGTCAGAAGCCTGCAAAGCTAATGTCTTTAAAAGTTCTTCTAACTCTTCAATTTCACGTCTTCTACCCAAAAGATTGGATTTATTTTTAAAAGAACCACCCGATAAAGCTCCACCTCTATTTAAGAGTTCACCTTCAAGCGTAACGATAATTAAAGAATAATTATTTTTTCTAGCTATTAATAAAGCATTATCAATTGTATCTACAACAATGATTCTACCTAATAGATATTTTGCAACGCCTTCATATTTTTCTTCAACATTAACTAAAGAACTAGCAAGACCTAAAACACCACGTTCTTCTAAAACTTCAGCTTTATTAAATTCTCCACGACCTGTTACGGCTTTAAGAGGTAAAAATGTAGCTCTGCCTAATTTATTTTTCTTTAAATATTCAATGGTTTCCTTAGCAGTATTTTCTGTATCAGTAACAATATTTTGAATATTACCACCAAGCGCAGTTTCAATTGCTATTTCATATTTCTTATCAACTTTTATAATATCTGCTACGACACCATGAATACCTTTCTTTTCTTCTTTAAGTTTCATAACTTCTCTAATAGAATTGCCGTAGCCTTCATATCTTTCAGTGATATTTTTTAAAGATTCTAACTTAGTCTCATTTGCAACTTTTTGTTCTTTTGCAACCCAAAGTTCCATATTAGATTTAGCAATCTCCGCATCCGCAGCATTAAGTTCTTTACTTTTTTCATCAATTTCTTTTTGAATTTCATCAACGTTAGTCTGAGCTTTGTTAAATTCATCACTCAATTCTTTTAATTTTTCTTCTTGTAGGTTTTTATCCGAATTAAATCTTTCTAAGTTAACATTTAATTCTTCACGACGTTTAGCCATTTGTTCCATCATAGTATCAAGACGTTCTCTTCTGGCTATAATTTCACCCTTAGAATTAACAAGAGCAATGAGTTTTTCTTTACTTTGCTCAATTTTATTTCTAATTTCTTCGCTTTGATTTTGGATATCTAAAACTTTACTATCTTGATCATTAGCAAGTGAAATCGCATTTGTTAAAGCTTCTTGATTTTTAGCCTTCTCTTCTTCAAGTTTACTTTTTTCTTCATTTGCATTATCAATGGACTGACTAAGTTCTAAAGCTCTTTCTTTATAACGTTCATCAGCATCATTGGCAGAATTAATTTGTTCTTCTAATACTTTAATCTGACCTGTTAGAGTTTCTTTAATAATATCTCCTTGGGATATTTGAGATTTAATGTTATCGATTTGTTTATCAAGTTCTAATATGTTTTCACTTAATTTTTCATATTCTGCTTTAGCATTTTCAAATTCAAGTTTTGCATTTTCTAAATCTGAAGCAGCAATATTTTCTTTTTCTTTATAATCTTTAATCTTAGTTTTAATATCACCGTTTTCACATAAGAAAAGGTTAATATCATATTTTTTAAGTTCTTCTCTAAATTTTACATACTTATCAGCAGCCTCACTTTGTTTCTTAAGTGGACCTACCTGGCGATTTAATTCACCTAAAATATCTTTTACACGAGAAATATTAAGACGTTCATTCTCAAGTTTTCTAAGAGCTATTGTTTTTCTCTTTTTATATTTAACAATACCAACAGCTTCATCAAAAAGCTCTCGACGTTCTTCTGGTTTTCCCTGAAGAATCTTATCAATTTGACCTTGACCTATAATAGAATATCCTTCTTTACCAATACCTGTATCGTAAAGAAGTTCTTGAACATCACGAAGTCTGCAAATAGAACCATTTATCATATATTCGCTCTCACCTGAACGATATACACGTCTAGAAATGGTAACTTCATCAAAACCTAATTTTAATTTATGATCGGAATTATCTAATGTGATAGCTACAAATGCAAAACTAAGTGGTTTTCTATTTGCAGTACCAGCGAAGATAACATCTTCCATTTTTGAGCCACGTAGTTGTTTGATTTTTTGTTCACCTAATACCCATCTTACGGCATCAGCAACATTACTTTTACCAGAGCCATTAGGACCAACAATACCGGTAATTCCATCAGGAAAATCAAAAACTATTTTTCTAGCAAAACTTTTAAATCCTTGTATTTCTATATTCTTTAAGTACATATTAACCTCTGTTATTTTTTAATTTCTTTATAGCAACTTCTGCAGCACTTTGTTGAGCCGATTTTTTTGAATGTCCTGTACCTCTTCCGATTTCTTCATCGTTAAGAAAAACAGCAATTTCAAAAATTTTGTCATGCGATGGACCCATTTCGCTTATTAACTCATATCTAAGTGAATTATTAGAATCTTTTTGAACAATTTCTTGTAATTTGGTCTTAGCATCAAAAAATAGCGCTTTATTATCTAATGCTTTAATTAAAAATTTATCAATAAAATTTTTAACAACTTCCTTGTCATTAGAATCTAAATAAATTGCAGCTGTTAAGGCTTCAAAAGCATCAGAAGTTATAGAAGCTCTTTTATTTCCACCAGAACTTTTTTCACCTTTTCCCATTCTAAGATAATTTCCAAGATCAATAGCTTTAGCGCATTCTGCAAGACTTTTCTCACATACCATCGCCGCTCTAAGTTTAGTCATATCACCTTCTGGAAAAGAATCATATTTGCTAAAAAGATAATCGCTTATATAAAATTCGATTATAGCGTCACCAAAGAACTCAAAACGTTCATTGTCTTCAATATTTATTTTACCTTTTACTTTAGATTCATTAACAAAAGAACTATGAGTAAGGGCTGTCTCTAAAAGAGATTTGTTGATGAAGCTATAGCCGATTTTATTTTCTAAATCAGTATAATCATTCATAATTATTTAATCGAATTTTTTATCTGCTGTGCTGCATCTCCTACTGTAACAATTTTTTCAGCAGCACTATCATCTATACTAATATTAAATGCATCTTCAATTTCCAAAATAATTTGGAAAATATCTAAAGAATCAGCACCTAAATCATCGATGAATTTTGTTTCTTCAACAATAGAATCTTTTTCAATATTTAGTACGCCAGAAATAATTTCTTTTAATTTTTCAAATTCCATAATTTACTCCTCGTTATTAATATTTAAAGCAATCTTATTTGATATGTCAGCCTCTTTAAAAGAAGCACATTGTAAAATTGCATTTTTTATTTCAATGGCTTTTGAACTTCCGTGTGGCTTAACAACTAAATTATTAAGTCCTAAGAAAGGTGCTCCGCCATATTCTTCAATAGAAAACTCTTTTAGCATAGCTTTTAAGTCTTTCTTAATGAGTAAAGCACCTATTTTCGTCTTAAAAGATACCATCATGGCACCTTTTAACTTTTTAATTAAGGAACCTGCAACACCTTCATACATTTTAAGTACAACATTTCCTACAAAAGCATCACAAACAGCAACATCAACTAAGCCTTCTGTAATTCCTCTACTTTCAACATTTCCAACAAAGTTTAAGTCTTTGTCTTGGCTTAAAAGTGGATAAGTCTCTTTTGTTAGTGTATTACCTTTTTCTTCTTCCTCCCCAATGCTAATAAGTCCAACTCTAGGGGATTTGATTCCAAGAACATTTTCCATGTAAATTGAACCCATTTTTGCAAATTGAATAAGCATACTAGGACGTGCATCAACATTAGCACCACAGTCAATAATCAAAACTGGTCCTTTTAAAGAAGGAACAATAAAAGATAATGCTGGCCTTTCAATTCCTTTAATACGGCCAATAATAACCTGACCTCCAACTAATAATGCTCCTGTAGAACCACATGACACGAAAGCATCTGCTTCGCCGTTCTTTACAGCATAAAGACCCATAACCATAGATGAATCCTTCTTAGCTTTAATAGCTTTTACAGGAGATTCCGCAGTTTCAATTACACTAAAAGTAGGAACTACTTCGATATGATTTGTATCAAAATTATATTTAGATAGCTCATCTTTTAATAAGCTTTCATCACCAAATAGTTTAACTTTAATATTTGAGTTTTCGTTAACTGCCAATATGGCACCTTGTATCTGCTCTACTGGCGCAAAATCTCCGCCCATAGCGTCTAGAGCTACGACAGTTTTTATATTATTTTGCATGTTTCATCCTCCAAAAAATACCATCTTATTTTACTAAAAAATAGCCTTTTTTTCAATATGAAAGCCAATATTTAGCTCTTGAATACTAATATAACGTGTATTATAATTATAATGCTTTAAAGTAATAAAGTAATTATACGAAAGAAGGTAATGAAATGGCTTTAAAAAATGCATATTTGAAACGAGTTTATAACGATTTAGCGACTAGATGCGCTAATGAGAAGGAATTTTTGCAGGCTGTTGAGGAAGTTTTTGAATCATTAGAGCCGGTTGTTAAAAAACACCCAGAATATGAAGCAAATGGCATTATGGAACGTCTTGTTGAACCTGAAAGGGTTATTTTATTTAGAGTTCCATGGGTTGATGATAATGGAAAAGTCCAGGTAAATCGTGGATTTAGAGTTCAATTTAACTCTGCAATAGGTCCGTATAAAGGAGGATTAAGATTTCATCCTAGTGTTAACCTGTCAGTTATGAAATTTTTAGGATTTGAACAAATTTTTAAGAACAGTCTTACTACCCTTCCAATGGGCGGCGGAAAAGGTGGATCTGACTTTGATCCAAAAGGAAAATCTGATAACGAAGTTATGCGTTTTTGTCAAAGTTATATGAGTGAATTATATAGACATATTGGAGCTGATACAGACGTTCCAGCCGGAGATATCGGAGTTGGTGCTCGTGAAGTTGGATACCTTTTTGGTGAATATAAACGTCTATCAAATGAATTTACAGGTGTTCTAACTGGTAAAAAAGTTGGTGCCGGAGGATCACTTATTAGAAAACAAGCTACTGGCTATGGTCTTTGCTATTTTACTAATGAAGTACTTAAAGCTAATGGCACTTCATTTGAAGGAAAAACTGTAGTTGTTTCCGGTTCAGGAAATGTTGCAATATATGCAGCCGAAAAAGCAACTAGCCTAGGCGGAAAAGTTGTAGCAATGTGTGATTCTAACGGTTATGTGTACGATAAAAATGGAATTGACCTTGCAACAATAAAAGATATTAAAGAAATAAGAAGAGCTCGTATTAAAGAATATGTTAATGTACATAAAGATGCTACATATAAAGACGGTTGTGCTGGAATCTGGAAAGTTAAATGTGACATTGCCCTTCCATGTGCGACACAAAACGAAGTTAATGAAGCTAGTGCTAATGCTCTTATTAAAAACGGCGTTATGTGTCTTTGCGAAGGAGCAAATATGCCATGTACACCAGAAGCAATTGCAGCCTTCCAAAAAGCTGGCGTTCTCTTCGGACCTGCTAAAGCCGCTAACGCTGGTGGAGTTGCTACTTCAGGCTTAGAAATGACTCAAAACAGTGAACGTATCTATTGGTCAGAAGAAGAAGTAGACGCTAAACTTCAATCAATCATGGTAAATATTTATAAATCATGCGAAGATGCCGCTAAAGAAGCAGGTAAAAAAGGAAACCTCGCCGTAGGTGCTAATGTAGCGGGCTTCTTAAAAGTAGCCGACGCTATGCTCTGGCAAGGAGTATGTTAATAATAACTAATACTCGCGGACCGTACGAATTCGTCTGTCCACGAGTTATTCATATGTGAGTGGAGCTGACGAATTCGTTATCGGCGAGTTGGAACCCGAGCCAGGAACGAATTCGTCTGTCCACGAACAGAATAAAAAAAGGCTCTGGTGTGATAACCAGAGCCTTTAAGTTTTTAATCAAACTTAAGCTTCTTCTTTAGCTATAATAGTACGTTTGTTGTATGAACCACAGTTCTTGCAAACCATGTGTGGCATTACTAATTCGCCACATGTTGGACATTTAGCAAGATTTGGAACAGACATTTTCCAATTAGCTCTTCTTTTATCTCTTCTAGCTTTAGAAGTTTTATTTTTTGGGCAAATACTCATTTTTATGCACCTCCCTTATAATCAGTCGACCTTGATATTTTACTAGTCTGAATAAGGTTTGTCAACAAAAAGCTGAATTATTTTGATAATTTTTCTGTATCTCTTGCAATCATCAATTCTTCGTTAGTAGGAACAACTAAAACCTTAACTTTAGAATCAGCAGTCGAGATAATAGTTTCTTCTCCACGAATACTATTCTTCTCTTCATCAATTGTAATTCCGAGATATCCGAGATATTTACAAACGCCAGACCTAACAGTTTTATCATTTTCCCCAATACCAGCGGTAAATACGATAGCATCAACACCGTTCATAACAGCAACATAAGCACCAACATATGATACAACTCTATGTATGAAAGCATCTTTAGCAAGTTTAGCCTGTTCATTACCTTCTTCGATAGCGCTGTCAATATCACGGAAGTCTGATGATACACCTGAAAGACCTAAAACACCGCTCTTTTTATTTAAGATTGTCATTACTTCATCTAATCCTAGTCCTTCTTTTTTAGCAAGTAATTCCATAGCACCTGGATCAACTTCACCAGAACGTGTTCCCATAATAAGACCCATTAAAGGAGTAAGTCCCATTGAAGTTTCAACTGATTTACCACCATCAACCGCACAAATAGATGCACCATTTCCAAGATGGCAAACAACAATTTTAGCTTTGTTATAATCTAAGCCTAAAATTTCAGCTGTTCTTTTTGATACGAAATCATGGCTTACCCCATGAAAACCATATTTTCTAATAGCATATTTCTCATAATACTCATAAGGAATACCGTAAATATAAGCCTCGGCTGGCATTGTTTGATGGAAAGCTGTATCAAAAGCTGCAACATTAGGTACTCCTGGCATAAGTTCCATGCAAGCTCTAATACCAATAAGGTTTGCAGGATTATGAAGAGGCGCTAAATCATTACAATCTTCAATAGCTTTTAATACTTCATCATTAATAAGAGTTGACTGAGCAAATTTTTCACCACCATGAACAACTCTATGACCAACTGCATCAATTTCACTTAAATCTTTAATAACTCCGTTTTCAGAATCTGTTAAAGCATTAATAACAAGTTCAACACTTTTTTTATGTGTAGGCTGTTCAATATTACTTACTTGTTTGTCACAGCCAGCTTTTTGATATGTAAACATACCATCAATACCAATTCTTTCGCAAAGACCTTTTGCTAAAACATCTTCAGTTTGTGAATCAATAAGCTGATATTTAAGTGAAGAACTACCACAATTAATTACTAAAATTTTCATTTTTTATACCCCTTTATTTAAATATTATTTACTAGCATTTTGAGCCTGAACAGCAGTAATAGCTACAGTACCAACAATATCATCAGCGTAGCAACCACGGCTTAAATCGTTAACAGGCATTGAAAGACCTTGAAGAATTGGGCCATATGCATTAGCTTTTGCAAGACGTTGAACAAGTTTATATCCAATATTTCCTGACTCTAAATCAGGGAAAATAAGTGTGTTAGCATGTCCAGCTACGCTACTATCTGGAGCTTTTAGTTCACCAACTTCAGGAACTAAAGCGGCATCAAGTTGAAGTTCGCCATCAATATCATATTGTGGGAATTTTTCTTTAGCTTTAACAGCAGCATTAGCAACCATAGTTACTCTGTCATGTTTAGCACTGCCCTTTGTTGAAAAACTAAGAAGTGCAACTTTGGCTTTTGCGCCCATAAATGTTTCAAAACTTTCAGCAGAAAGACCGGCTGTCTCAGCCATTTTATCTTCATCGTTATCTGGGTTTACTGCACAGTCAGCAAAAACAAAAAGACCATTTTCACCTAATTCGCAATTAGGAACTTCAACAGCAAAAAATCCTGATACACCGCTAATCCCTGGTTTTGTTTTAAGTAATTGAAGTGCTGGACGAATTGTATTTCCAGTAGAGTGACATGCACCGCTTACAGCACCATCAGCATCACCGCATTTACACATAAGACATGCGTAATACATATAATCTTTTTCCATTTGTTCTTTAGCACTTTCAGGTGTAACACCTTTACTACCACGAAGTTCAACAAACTTATCAATATATTTTTGCTTATTTGGATCATTATAAGGATCAACTATTTTTGCACCTGTAATATCAAAACCTTTAGAATTTTCCTCAATTTCTTCAGGTGTTCCGATAATTACTAAATTAGCAATATCCAATTTCAAAATCTTTTCAGCTGCTTCGAATGTTCTTTTATCCATTGGTTCTGGAAGAACAATAGTTTTTTTGTCTGATTTTGCCTGTTCAATCATCTTGTCAATAAAACCCATTTTAACTACCTCTTTTCTTATTATTAATAAAATTAATTGTTAATACCACAACAAATTATAGTACTAATTTAAATAATTACAACACCTTGCGTATAAGGATTTTTAAGTTCTGAATCAAATTTATTCATTGCAACCATCCTATACATCTCATCAGCTGAAATATTTTGCAAAAGCATCTTATCTGAACATGTTTCAGGATTTTTAACTGCATCAGAAAGCTTTGTAATAAGCTTCAAATCGGATTTTTTCTTTATTTCTGTAAATATATCGCCTGATTGTTTTCTAAATCCCAAAACATTAACACATTTAATCATATCTGCACTATAAAGTTCATTCATATCGTTTTCAGTAATACCTAAAGCTATATGCATAAGAGCTCTACTCACTGTTGCTTTTGTTATATTCTTTGTTGCTATTAAATCTCTAAACTCAGCAAAGTTTTTATAATCATTTCTTAAATTAAATATTCTATTTGAAAGATCTTCGGAAACACCAAAGAATTTCTTTAAGTCTCTTGGTTCTTTAGCTTTTAATAACTCAGCTCCAATAATAAGTGAAAAGTCATCTCTAAAAATTGGAAAACTTACTAAATATCTATCCATTAAAATATCTAATGAATAATCTGGAACGGTACTTGAAAGTGAATTCATATCATATTTATTATAAATAGCATTACGAATAGCACTTGCAGAAGAAAATCCTTCATTAACAGATTTATCGTTATGTGAACTTAATCTTCTTGCAATAGGCTCAGGCTCAATATTGCTACCAAGTTTTCTTAAAGCTTTTAAATATTCAACACCTAAAATATTATTAGATGTTTCCATAACAGTAACATATTCTTCGCCTAGAATTTTACCAACAGCTTTGCTTCTAGCCGCAGCATGCGATAGACCTTCTTTTAATCCTTCTCTTAAAATACTCTTAAATTCTTCTGGTTCATCTACTAATAAGTCCGCAATTTTTCTGAATTGATCAGTAATATCATCCGCTGCAATTTCCTGCTCAGAGGTTGAAACATCAGGGTTGATTTTATCTAAGCTTTCTGTTCCAAAACATAAATTATCAACAATATTTAGTTTATCTAATATAGCAACACCACCATATGCAAAATATTCTGCACTAGCTGTAGCAAAACATGTAGGAAGTTCTAAAACTAAATCAGCACCAGCTTCTAAAACCATTTGAGTTCTAGCATATTTGTCGATAATTGTTGGCGCACCTCTTTGAACATAGTTACCACTCATAACTACCACTATATAATCACTCTTTAATCTTTTCCTCGTTTCGCTTAAATGATATTCGTGACCATTATGGAATGGATTATATTCTGCAATAATTCCTGTAACTTTCATAGCATTCCTTTCTTTCTAAAATTCTACAATTTCAGAATAGCTATCATGATGTGCAATATCAATTTTAAAATCATCTGATTTATATTTTGAGGTTGACGCATCAATTTCATTCATGATGGCAAGCTTAGCTAAATCTTTAGTATTATTTTCTCTGCTTAAATGGCCTAATATAATTTCATTAATATTATCGTTCAAAATTTTGTCTAAAAATTGTCCAGCACTTTCATTTGAAAGATGCCCTTTAGCGCCTAAAATTCTTTGTTTTAAAGGATAAGGATAAGGGCCAACTTCAAGCATTCTAACGTCGTGATTTGACTCAAGCATTAAAAATTGTAAGTCAGTTAGATTATTAATTAAATAATCATCATATAATCCTAAATCCGTAACAATTGCGCCAGTCTTTTTTAAATTTTCAAACTTAAAACAAACACTCTGATTTGCATCGTGTGATGTTTTTAAAGCGGTGAAATTAATATCATTAATACTGAATGGACAATCTTCATTAATCACATGAAACATTTCATAATTAAAATCTTTTATCGAGGAACAATTTTTTATTCCGTCAATTGTTCCTTTAGTTGCATATATAGGAATTTCGTTTTTTCTTTCTATAATTCCTAAAGATTGAATATGATCTATATGTTCATGTGTAATTAAAATTGCACTAATATCATCTATGCTAACATCAGCATAATTAAGACCTTCTATAATTCTTTTTTTGCTGATACCTGTATCAATTAGAATATGTGTATTATCTGTTCCTATGTATGTGCAGTTTCCCGAACTACCACTAGCTATATTAAGTATTCTCATAATGTAAAATCGCCAGGTTTTTATAACCTGGCGCCTATATTAAAAATCATTTATATTTAGGTCGAAAGATTGAAAACCTTCATCCGGAGACAACTCCTGCATTTGATTACTATACGCTTCATAGTCAATATTTCCTTCGTTCAAAGCATCTTCAATTGTCATTTCTGAAAAATCTTGTTCAACTTCATCGTATGGAGATTCGTAATATGAATCATATTCATCATAGGATTCGTCACGTTCTCTAGGATCATTTCCTTTAGTAGGTGTTTCATGAAGAGATTTTCTATTTTGAGTTGTAACATCTAAGTTTGATTCAAGTGAACGAATAATTGCGTCATACTTAACTGTCATATCTTCAATAGAATTTGATAAAATCTCTTGAATCTTAGCAAGAGAATCATCTGTATATTGAATTGCTGCTTCTTTAACAGCATTAGCTTCCTGCGTAGCATTATCCAAAATTGAACTAGCTTTATCAGTAGCTTCTTCAATAACCTTATTTGCTTCAAGATAAGCTTGTTGCATAACTTCATGTTCAGAAACTAATGTAGATGTCATCTCGTTAGCTTTTCTAACCATCTCATCAGATTTATCTTGTGCGTCTTTTAAGATAGCATCACGATTAGCAATAATCCTTTGATACTTTTTAATTTCATCAGGAATATTAGAACGAAGATCAGCAATCAATTCATCAAACTCATCTCGATTAACTATAATTTTGGAATTTGATAAAGGCTGAAATTTGCAATTATCAATATACTCTTCAATTTCATCGATAATTTCTTCTATCTTACTCATAAAAGTTTCTCCAATAACTAATGTTTAACCTTTTTTATAACTTTCTTAGCAACACTTTTTGGAACCATAGTTGATATATCTGCTCCAAAAAATGCTAATTCTTTAACTAATGATGAACTAACATGTTCATATTTACCATGACCGGAAAAATAAATATATTCAAAATCAAAATAGATATCCTTATTTATTTTTTCCATATGAAATTCGTAAGCTAAATCAGAACCGTTTCTAAGTCCTCTAATAACGAAATTTGCTTTTTGTTCTCTAACAAAATCTACTAACAAGCCCTCAAAAGAAAGTACTTTTACATTACTAAAATCTTTTACTAAATCATTAATCATTTGGACACGTTCATCAACAGTAAAAAGAGCCGTTTTGTCTTTATTAATTAAAACAGCAACTATTAAAGTATCAACACTTTTCGAAGCTCTTTTAATAATATCTAAATGTCCAAAAGTAATTGGATCAAATGAACCTGGATAAATAGCTTTAGTTTTCATTAATAGATTCTCCGAATCTTAAAAAATAATGTTTGTTAGTTTTATAATCCTTTTCTCTTTCAATAACAAAAGGCAAATTATCAATAAATTCCAGTTTGTTATTTTTTCCTGCTTCTACAATTATTAACGTGTCCTCATTAATTATTTTAGAATTTGCAAGAGCTTTTAACGTGTCTTCTTCTAAGCCTGCTTCATAAGGTGGATCAATATATACTATATCAAAAATATTCTTACATATAGATAATTCATTTATCGCACTTATAGCATTTTTTTGAATTACTAATGCATCATCAACTAATTTGGTAAAATTCAAATTATCTTTAATGCAATTAATCGCTTTTGAACTATTATCAACAAAAACACAAAATTTAGCGCCTCTGCTTAATGCTTCAATACCGATACTTCCTGAACCACTATAAAGGTCTAAAAAGTTAGAACCTGGAATATATGGATTAATGATGTTAAATAAAGTCTCTTTAATCCTATCAATTGTAGGTCTTGTATCTAAGCCAGGAGTTGTTTTTAATAACAATCTCCTGGCTTTGCCTGCAATAACTCTCATTATTTGTCTTGAGCTTCTTCAATAGCTTCTTTGATTTCTTCTACTTTTTCTAAAGCTTTATCTAAAGCAGCTTCTTTTACTTCTTCTACTTTAGCTTCAGCGGCTTCTTTAAGTTCTTCTACCTTAGTTTCAGCGGCTTCTTTAAGTTCTTCTACCTTAGTTTCAGCAGCTTCTTTAAGTTCTTCTACCTTAGCTTCAGCGGCTTCTTTTACTTCAGCGGCTTTTTCTACAACAGCTTCTTTAACTTCTTCTGCTTTAGATTCAGCAGCTTCTTTAACTTCTTCTGCTTTAGCTTCAGCAGCTTCTTTTACTTCATTAGCTTTTTCTTTAACAGCTTCTTTTACTTCACTAACATAATCATCAGGAACTAAATCATCTTCAAAGTCTCTACGGCTTAAGCTAATTTTCTTTTCATCTTCTTTAAAATCAACAACCTTAGCATCAATTTCCTGACCAACTTTTAAGATATCAGAAGGTTTCTTAACATGTTTTTTAGAAATTTGTGAAACATGAAGAAGTGCATCAATACCTGGTTCTAATTCAATGAAAGCTCCAAATTCAGCCATTCTAGCAATTTTACCTTTAACAACTGTACCTGGGGCATATTTTTCTTTAGCAATAACCCATGGATTTTGATCTGGGAATTTACAACTAAGTGCAATCTTTCCGTCTTCAATTGACTTAATAAATACTCTAACTTTATCGCCATTATGGAAAGCATCTTTAGGTGTATTAATTCTTCCCCAACTCATTTCAGAAATATGAAGAAGACCATCAACTCCGCCTAAATCAACAAATGCACCAAAAGCAGTAACAGATTTAACTTCTCCTTCAACAATATCATTAGGCTGAAGTGTTTCAAGAAGTTCTTTAGCTCTTTCATTTTTAGAAGCTAAAATTAGTTTTCTTCTATTACCAATAACTCTTCTCTTACGAGGATTAAATTCAGTAATGATTACTTCAATATCTTGGTCTAAGTATTTGTTTAAGTCTTTTTCAAATACATCAGATACTAAACTGGCAGGTACAAATACCTTCGCAGCCTGAAAAGCACAAATAAGTCCACCTGTCGTAATCTTTTCAACTTTAACAGTGATAACTTCTTTGTTGTTGTATGCTTCTTCAACTGCTTTATTAGCTTTTTCTTCGCTAATACGTTTGTAGCTAAGAGCTACTTGGCCATCACCATCATTTACTTTTAAGATTTTTACTTCGAGTGTATCGCCGACACTAACAACAGTAGTAAGATCTAAATCTGAATCATTTGAATACTCTGACTTAGTGATAATTCCATCAGACTTATATCCGATATTAAGAACTATCTCATCTGGTTTAACAGATATAACAGTACCATCTACGATCTCCCCCGAATGAATTGTTTTGATTGATTCATCAATCATTTGCTCAAAGCTTTTTTCTTCTGACATTAAGAAAAACCTCCTGGATAATATTATTTGGGGTTGATGCCCCCGCTGTTATACCTACACTACGCGTTTCTTGCAGATTGGCGGTATCCAAATCTTTAAGTGACTGAATATAGTAAGTATCATTACAATACTTTTTGCAGATTTCGAATAATTTACGTGTGTTAGAACTTTTTGGATCTCCGATAACAATCATTTTATCAACACACTTAGCAACAGACTCCGCTTCTTTTTGGCGTGTCTGAGTAGCACTGCATATAGTATTAATAACATTTATATCATACCCTTTTTTGCTTATTATTTCAACCAAAGATTGAAACTTTGACAAGTTAAAAGTGGTCTGAGAAACAAGACAAATCGAAGAATTATCATCAGTTTCAAAGCCTAACGCTTCATCTTCATTTTTGATAACTGTAGCCTTTCCGTCAACCCATCCAAAGATACCTTTTACCTCAGGATGTTCCTTATCTCCAATAATAATTATTTCTTTACCATTAGCGCTTTCTTTAGCAACAATATCATGTATTTTGCTAACAAATGGACATGTTGCATCGACAATAATTACATCATTTTTTTTAGCCTCTTCATAAACCTTTTTTTCGGCTCCATGAGACCTTATAACAAGCACATTTCCTTTTACATTTTTAATATTATCAATGCCTTCTATGCTATAAACTCCTTTATTTTCGAAGTCTTTAACAACAACATCATTATGGATTATTGGTCCATAAGTAAAAATTTTGTGCTTTCCTTTTTCTTTTTTTATTTCTTTTTCAACAAGATTAATTGCTCTTTCAACACCAAAGCAAAATCCTGCGTTTTTAGCTAAAACAACTTCCATTATTTAACCTTTTCATAAAGTTTAATTACTGTTTCTACTACCTCTTCTATTCCCATATTGGATGTATCAACTTCTATAGCATCATCTGCTTTCTTAAGCGGTGAAATTGCTCTATGACTATCATTATAATCTCTTTGTTCAATATCTTTCTTAACAGCCTCTAAATCGGCTTCTAAGCCTTTTTCTTTGTATTCATCACATCTTCTTTGTGCTCTAACTAAAGAAGATGCTGTGAGGAAAATTTTAAGCGAAGCATTAGGAAGTACTACTGTGCCAATATCTCTTCCATCCATAATAACATTATATTCTTCGCCTAATTGTTGTTGCATAGCCACAAGACGAGTTCTAACAATTCCAAATTTAGAAATATCAGAAGCGGCTTTACTTACTTGCTCAGTTCTAATTAAATTGCTAACATCTTCACCTTCAAGATACATATGCTGAACACCATCTTCATAAGTAATTTTAATAGGAGCTTCCATACATAATTTAGAAATTATTTCTTCATCATCTAAATTAGCATTTTTATTAATACAATAAAGTGCAATTGTTCTATACATAGCTCCTGTATCAACATACATAAAATCTAATTTTTTTGAAATTTCTTTTGCTATTGTGCTTTTTCCTGCGCCTGCAGGACCGTCTAATGCTATTTGTTTCATGTTATTCTCCTGTATTAATTAATTTGTGATGCAGCCTTGCCTGCCGCATATCCCGTTGAAAATGCAATTTGTAAATTAAAGCCTCCTGTAAAAGCATCAACATCTAAAACTTCTCCAGCAAAATATATTTTCTCATTAAGTTTAGATTGCATCGTCTTTGGATTAATTTCTTTTATATTAATTCCGCCTTGAGTTATTACTGCTTGATTAAAATCAGCTAATTTTTCAATATTTAATGTGAAATTTTTAAGTAAAGAAACAAAATTCAATCTTTCTTCTTTTGTAATCAAATTTACTTTCTTAAAAGGATCAATATTGCTTAAATCTATAATAACAGGAATTAACTTATTCGGTAATAATTTTGAAATTGCATTCTTAAATTCTTTATTTTGATTTTCTTTAAAATCTCTTAATATGCGATTATCAAGTTGTTCAAAACTTAGTGCATTTTTTAAATCAAGATGTAATGTATATTCATTCTTATTTTCATATAACTTTCTGCCAATAATACTTGATATTGTCAAAATTAATGGTCCGCTGACTCCATTACTAGTAAAAATCATCTCGCCAAAATCTTCATGTATTATTTTGCCGTTTTCTTTTACAACTGCTTTAACGTTTTTTAGTGAAAGGCCTTCTAAATCTTTAATAAAAATATCTTTGCAAATAATTGGAACAAGTGAAGGTATCGGATTATTAATATTATGTCCAATTCCTTTTGCAAAAATATATCCATCACCTGTTGAGCCAGTAGATGGGTATGAAAGTCCACCTGTTGCAATAATTATACAATCAGCATCGATTTTTTCTAAATCATTGATTTTATGATTTAATTTAATTTTAACATGATTTTTAATTAAAAGATTTTCTAATGTTTTAATAACATCAGAAGATTTATCAGATACAGGAAAAATTCTTTTTCCTCTTTCTTCTTTAAGTTTTAGACCATTTTCTTCAAAAAAAGTGCATGTGTCTTCATTAGTAAACGAATTCACTGCACTAAAAAGGAACTTGGAATTTCTTGGAACGTTTTCAAAAAAATCGGAAATATTGCATGCGTTCGTTAAATTACATCTGCCTTTTCCGGTTATAAATAATTTTTTTCCTAGTTTTTCATTTTTCTCATATAGCGTAACACTCGCACCGTTTTTTGCTGCTGTGATAGCGGCCATCATTCCGGCCGGGCCCGCGCCAATAACTGCGACTTTTTTCAAGTACTAAACTCCAACATCTATAATTTCATCTTCAGGTGGCATCATAATTTCTGCATCACCTTCTAAAAGCTCTTTCATTTCTTCATGTTCCATAGCTTCAAGAGCAGCTTTAGCCTGTTCTTCTTTATATTTAAGTTCATCTTCAGCTTCTTGCTTAAATGTTTCAACTTGATCAGGATTAAAACTTGGGAGGTTATCTAAAGAAGATAAACCAAATCTTCTTAAAAATTCTTCGCTAGTTCCAAAAACAATTGGACGGCCAGGAGTTTGTAGGCGTCCTTTTTCCTCAACTAATCCAGCCTCAATAAGTCTATTAATAGCATGATCAGAAGAAACCCCTCTGATTTTTTCAATTTCAATTTTTGTTATTGGTTGTTTATATGCAATAATTGAAAGTGCTTCAAGTTGGATATCCGTAAGTTTATATGACTTAGGCATTGAAACTATTTTAATAAGATATTCATATGCGAATTCTTTTGTACACATTTGATATCCATCATCAATTTCAATAATTTTTAATCCTCTGTCATCTTTTTCATATTCATCTTGCAGTTCTTTAATAACACTTTTAATTGTTTTTTTATCAGAATCAAGCGCTGTGCAAAGTTTATTTATTTCAACCGTTTCGCCCATTGTAAATAGAATCGCCTCTATAGCAGCTTTTAATTTATTAGTTTCCAATATATTCACCTCTGTAATTAATATCTCGTTAATATAATATCATTATCATTTCCACTTTGTTCTGCCATAATTTCTCCTGTTTTCATAAGTTCTAATATGGCTAAAAATGAAACAATAACATTTAATCTAGTTAATTCAGCCTCAATAAATTGCCTGAAGCTAAAACTTTCATGTTCTTTAATATATTCTCTAATTTGATTAATTTTATCGGGAATGCTTATGCTTTCTCTTTGAATTTTACCATATCTTAATGCCTCAGCATTAACTTTTTCATTACTTCTTTTTAAGACGTCATCAAAAATAGTTTTAAGTCTTAGTAGTGTTAAATCACCAATAAATTCATCTAAATCAATAGGAGCTTCATACTCTTTAACTTCACTAGGTATAGTAGCACCTTTATACATTGATTTTGATGCGATAAGTTCTTTATCTTTAAGTTCATAAGACATAAATTTATACATCTTATATTCAAGAAGTTTTTCAACTAACTCTGAACGAGGATCTTCTTCATTGCCTTCTTCATCAACATCTTTTGGTAAAAGCATTTTAGCTTTGATATCAAGAAGCGTAGCCGCCATAACAAGAAATTCACTCGTTATTTCTGCATCATATTTATCCATAGCAGAAAGATATTCCAAATATTGATCTGTAATCATTGAAATTGGGATATCGTAAATATCAACTTTGTTTTTGTCTATCAAATGCAAAAGAAGATCGAGTGGACCTTCGAATGTATTGACCTTAAATGAAATGTCCATATATATCTATTACCACTACCTCAGGTTTATTATTTAATCTTAAATTAACTTTATGAGAACCGCAACCAGAAGTTACAATCATCGTTGTATTATTTTTAGAAAATTTTCCCTTGCAATATTTTGGAAAAAGCTTAAATTGAGGCGAAATAAGCCCATAATTAGCGCCAAAACCTACTGCTCCACCATGATAATGACCTGAAAGTACTAAATCCGCGTTAATCATACTATATAACTCAAAATGCTTAGGATTATGAGCTAACAAAATATTAAATGAATTTTTATCAAGCACTCCTAAATCATCTTCTATGTTTTCAAAACAATATTTAGGTGTATTAAGCTTTTTATAATACTTAAAATCAATATCTAATCCTGATAAAACTATTTCATTCGAAAGCTTAACATTTTTATTTTGAAGTAAAGTAATGTTATTATTATCAAGAAATGATTTGAATCTTAAAAATCTATCACCGAACTTATCAGGACATACTTCAAGATGCTTTTCATGATTTCCAAGGGCATAATAAACGGCGGTAATTTTGCTAAGATTGCTTAAAAGTTTTATAACTTCTGCATCATCTTTATTTTTAGATGCAACAACCATATCACCGCCGACTAAAATATAATCAGGATATTGTTCCTTAATTAATCGTATTAATTTTTCATTATCTTTCCCGTATTTTCTAGAATGTAAATCGGAAATAAAAACAAACCTTTTGTGTTCATCACTAGCTAATTTTTTTGTTTCTAAATCGTATTTAACTAACTGTAAAGTATTTAGTTCATAAAATGCCCTGATAGTAATAATCAAAGCTAAAAGAACCAATATCAATATTATTACTATCAAAGGCTTCATAAATTAATTATTTATATATAAAAGTTTCGCTTTGGCTTAATTGGTACTTATCATCACCTACCTGAGCAACGAAAATTTTATCATTTGGTAGCAATGTTTCTTGTTTGCATCTAATAGTTTCAAAGTCAACTAATTGAGTCTTGCGATAAGAATCATTAATATTAATCATGCTCCACTTAGTAAAGTTTTTACCTTTAATATAAACGTAATCAACTTCATCTTCAGTTTCTAAATAAACCGATTCAATAAGTGGATCCTTTAAGCCAAACTTCATTTCTTTAGTAACATATGGATTAGTTCCGCCGAAAGCTAATTTACCACCGTAAAGCATATCATATTCAAGATTTTGAAGACCACTTAAGTATTCTTCAGGTTCATCATTAATATGTGTTTGATGGAAATTATTAATTACGCCAGTCTTAATACCTAAAGCACCTAAAAGTTTAGGTAAAAGTTGATATGTTTCTATATCGCCGAAATCGAAATCCAGTTCCATATTATTCCAAACCAAATATTCTGTTTGCATAAGAGTTCCACTAGTCATATATTCTTGATTTAATCCAAGACTAGGAAGATGATCTCCATACAATACCAAAATGGTCTCTTCACCTCTATTATTAAGCATCTCAACTAATGGCTTAATAAAAGTTTGATCCATATCATTAATTAAGTTAGTATAAAATTGTGCTGGATAATCAGGCTCACCCGTTTGAGCATTAGTTACTTTAATCTTGCTTAATTCAGGTTTTAATTCATTTGGATATCTTCCATGTCCCTCAACAGAAACTGTGAAGATAAAATCTACACCACCAGGAGTATAATCAAGACAATCACCAATATATCTAGTAAGTATTTCATCTCTTACCCATTTACTAGGAGTATAGTCACTCTCTTCAAGTTGCATATATTCCATTGGCGTAAAAGTATCAAATCCAAGGTTCGGATAAACAGTATGTCTTTGATAAAATGTTCCGTCGTTATTATGTATTGCCTGAGTTAAATATCCATTAGCACTTAAATCATAAGCAATGCTTTCGCAAGTAGTATCTAAAAGAATCCCCTTAAAAGGAATTTCACTAGCGCCGAAATCTTCTAAGTTCATTCCTGTTAAAACTTCAAATTCAGTATTAGATGTTCCAGCACCAATAGAAGGAACGCTAAAGAAACCAGAATTATATTCATTCATAAGTTCTCTAAAATATGGGATAGGATCTTCTGAGAATTTTAAATTGCTAAGTCTTGTTATATCAAAGAAAGACTCAAGCTGAACAAATATAATATTAGGTGTTTTGTCTGTAACCTGGGTAATTCCAGGAACTGTATTAGTATCATCTATAAGACTTACAACTTCAGTTTCTGAATAATTCGAAGGTTTTTTTACACCATTATCAAAAATAGAATTTAAGAAACAATATGTAAATCCATAATCATCATAAGCATTAGGAAGATTATTAAAAGAACTAGCTATTAAACCAGTATCTATTGCGATACTAGTTACACAAATAGTAGCTACAACCATAGCTGCAAGAACAATACCATTTCTTACACGTTTAATTTTTGTTTGAATTTTAGGTCCCTTAAACCAAACGAACACTAAGAACGCAATTAAAGCAAGAGCGCCAATAATAGCAAACACGATTGTAACAGGACTATAGTACTTATCTGCAATACGAAGTCCTGTTTTTATCATAAATATATCAGTTCCATTAAAAGGTGTAACTCTAGCATCAAGAATATTTCTATTTACGATACCCATTGCAACCCAAAAAGCAGAAATAATTAAATATACTAACGCTCTCCTCTTAAAAAGCAACGCAATCATAACCGTACATTCGATTATACATGCGTTAACTAAAAAAGGCATAGGATGTTCAAATAAAAACTTAAATCCTGCTAGAAAAGATCCTCTAGATATCATCTCAATAACTAAAGTTAAAATAATAGGTAGTCCAACTATAATGATACCCGTATTTAAGTTACTCTTAACCTTAAAAAAATGATAAAACTTTAAGTAACCATACTTAATAGAACGTCCAATATTTTTTAAAACATTTTTTAGTTTAACAAGAAAATCTTTTAACTTACATTTAAAATCTTTTTTCTCTTCCATACCTAATAACCTTTAAACATTTATATTGAGTAGCCAAAAATCTGACCACTCAACATAAATTATTAACTAAATTTATGAACTTTTTTTGTCCAATATATTACACAATTATAACATTTATTTATTCTAAACTAGCAAGTTTTTTAAGGTAATCAATTCTGTCTTTTGATTGCTGTTCTTGTTTAGCAAACATATCTTTTGCCTTTTCAGGATTCATTCTAACTAAAGCAGAATATCTTACTTCATTATTAAGGAAGTCTTGATATGGTGTAGAAGGATCCTTGCTATCAAGCATAAATGGATTCTTTCCTTCTTCCTTAAGTCTAGGATCATATCTAAGTAATTGCCAATATCCTGATGTAACAGCTTGTTTTTCTTCTGCTTGAGCATTACTCATACCGCCTTTAATACCATGGTTAATACATGGCGCATAAGCAATAATAATTGATGGTCCATTATAACTTTCAGCTTCAACGAATGCCTTAATACATTGATTCATATCTGCACCCATTGATATTTGAGCAACATAAACATATCCATAGCTCATCGCAATTTGTGCTAAATCTTTTTTCTTTGTATCTTTTCCACCAGCAGCAAACTGAGCTGTAGCACCTGTAGGAGTTGACTTAGAAGATTGACCACCAGTATTAGAATAAACTTCTGTATCAAATACTAAAATATTAACATCTTTACCGCTAGCGATAACATGGTCTAATCCACCAAAGCCGATATCATAAGCCCATCCGTCGCCACCGAAAATCCATTGGCTCTTCTTTGAAAGATATTCTTTTTGCTTTAAGATTTCTTTAGCATGCTCACATCCGCAAGCTTCTAATTCAGCAATAAGTTTATCAGTAGCAACACCATTAAGTGAGCCATTGTTAAATGTATCAAGCCACTCTTTAGCAGCTGCTTTAACATTTTCGTTTTTGCCGTTTTCTACAATATTTTCAATCTTCTCTTTTAATGCTCCTCTTATAGCATTGTTAGCTAAAACCATACCGTATCCAAACTCAGCCGCATCTTCAAAGAGTGAGTTATTCCAAGCAGGACCTTGGCCTTTCTTATTTGTTGTATAAGGAGTCGATGGAGATGAGTTACCCCAAATTGAAGAGCACCCAGTTGCGTTAGCAATATATGCTCTATTTCCAAAGAGTTGTGTCATTAATTTTGCATAAGGAGTTTCACCGCATCCGGCACATGCACCTGAGAATTCTAATAATGGTTGTTTGAACTGGCTACCTTTAACACTACTTTCCTTAAATTTTTCAAGTACTTCTGGTTTTTCGCTAACTTCAAGACCATATTCGAATACTTTTTGTTCATTAAGTTGAGTATCAAGAGGTTTAAGTGTAAGAGTTTCAGCCTTATTGTTTCCTGGACATACATTTGTACAGCTTCCGCATCCAGTACAATCTAATACTGAAATTGTCATAGCAAACTTAAATTCCGGTAGTCCTGTAGCATCTTTGAATTTCATTCCTCCTGGAGCGTTCTTAGCTTCTTCTTCAGAAAGAATAACTGGACGAATTGCTGCATGAGGACAAACATAAGCACATTGATTACATTGAATACAATTTTCATTATTCCAACAAGGAACGTCTACGGCAATACCACGTTTTTCATAAGCAGCAGCGCCACTAGGTGTGTATCCATTTTGATATTCTAAGAAAGCTGAAACAGGAATCTTGTTACCTTCTTGAGCAGCAACTCTATTTTGAATATTATTAACGAAATCAACAACTTTTCTTTCGCCCTTAGTATGAACAACGCCTAATACTTCATCTTGTGCATCTTTCCAATCAGCTGGTATTTCAACTTTAGTATATCCATTAGCGCCAGCATCAATAGCAGCGTAATTCATATTAACAATATCATCACCCTTACGACCATAAGTTTTATAAGCAGCATCTTTCATAAGTTGATTAATCTTGTCGGCATCAACAACTTTTGTAATATTAAAGAATGCAGATTGAAGAATAGTATTAATTCTTCCGCCAAGACCAATTTCTTTACCCATCTTAACAGCATCAATTGTATATAACTGAATATTATGTTCAGCCATATATCTCTTTGCCTGTCCAGGTAAGTTTTTAGATAATTCGTCAATATCCCAAGAGCAGTTAAGAAGGAATGACCCACCATCAACTAAGTCTTGAACCATATTATATTTTCTTACATATCCAGGATTATGACATGCTACGAAATTTGCTTGGTTAATAAGATAAGTTGACTTAATTGGTGTCTTACCAAAACGAAGGTGAGAAACCGTTACGCCACCACTCTTCTTTGAATCATAATCAAAGTAAGCTTGAACATAAAGGTCTGTATTATCACCAATAATTTTAATAGAGTTCTTATTAGCACCAACAGTACCGTCAGCACCAAGACCCCAGAACTTACAGCAAACTGTATTTTCATCAGCTGTATAAGGAGCGTAAGAACAATCAAGTGAAAGATTTGTTACGTCATCTTCAATACCAATTGTAAACTCTTTTTTAGTAGTGTTCATAAATGTTGCAATAAGTTGAGCTGAATTAGTATCTTTTGAGCCAAGTCCATAACGACCTGAGAATATAGGAACATCTTTAAATTTAGATGTATGAAGAGCTGCAACAACATCTAAGTATAAAGGTTCGCCTAAGCTTCCTGGCTCTTTAGTTCTATCTAAAACACTAATTTGTTTAACACTATTTGGAATAGCTTCAATAAGTTTATCAGCGCAGAAAGGACGATAAAGTCTAACTTTAATTACGCCATATTTTCCACCTTGTTTATTTAAGAAATCAACAACTTCCTCCGCAGTTTCACAAACACTTCCCATAGCAATAATTACATGTTCAGCATCAGGTGCGCCATGATAATTAAAGAATGAATAATCAGTGCCGAGTTTTTCATTAACTTTGTTAAAATATTCTTCAACAACTGCTGGTATAGCTTCATAATGTTTATTACTAGCTTCGCGAACTTGGAAGAATGTATCTGGATTTTGACTAGAACCCATCTGACAAGCACGATTAGGATTAAGAGATTCAGCTTTAAATTTATCTACAGCTTCCATATCAATCATATCTTTTAAGTCTTCATAATCCCAAACTTCAATTTTTTGAATTTCATGAGATGTTCTAAATCCATCAAAGAAATTAATAAAAGGAACTCTTCCCTTAATTGCTGAGCAATGTGAAATAGGAGTAAGGTCCATAACTTCTTGAACTGAAGATGCGCATAACATAGCAAAACCAGTTTGACGACATGCATAAATATCGGAATGATCACCAAAAATAGATAACGCATGTGTTGCTAAAGCACGAGCAGAAACATCAATAACGCAAGGAAGATGCTCACCCGCCATTTTATACATATTAGGAATCATTAAAAGAAGACCCTGAGATGCAGTAAACGTTGTAGTAAGTGCACCAGCAACTAATGAGCCATGAACAGCACCAGCAGCACCAGCTTCAGATTGCATTTCAGTTACTTGGACTTCCCTTCCAAAGATATTCTTCTGGCCATCAGTTGCCCATTTGTCAGCAAGTTCAGCCATAACTGATGAAGGTGTAATAGGATAAATTGCAGCAACATCTGAATATGCATACGAAACATGAGCCGCTGCTGTATTTCCATCCATAGATTTTAATTTTCTAGCCATAATAGCCCTCCAAAAATGTAAAAATTGATTAAAATTGTATTTTTAAAAGTACAATGTATTATATCATTTTAATTGGTCTTATACAACACTACCATAGAATAAAAGGTCCCAACTATTTAATCTCAGACACTTATTTTTTTATTACTTTTTAACATAATAAAAATACACCCGGGCGGAATCGGACCGCCATTTCAGGCTCCGGAGGCCTGCGCTCTATCCATTGAGCTACGAGTGTATTTTTAGATTATAACACAAAAAATATAATTTAATTCATAACTATTTTTTTAGAATTTTTAAGATAAGTATAAGAATGATCAGATAAAACATCTTGAGGTTGTAAATCGCAACTATTAATTTTTTTAATTAATGCATCTAGTTCATCTGTATTAGGTCCCATATACTTAGGTGCAATCATTACTTCATGAATGGATGCAGGGATTATTATTAAGTCTGAATCAAGATCCGTGGCTAAATCTTCTAAAATAAAATCATCTAATATACAAATAGCTCCGTTCGTATTGTAATGATTTGTAAGAATATACAATGGTATATCTTCCGTTGCATATAAAGGATCATCTTTATCCAACAAATTACTTACTGGAAATAATGTCTCACCTAAAAGTTTTGGCGTATTATCAATTGCATCTTCAATCATATCATCCGCATTAATATTCCATCCTTTTAAGATTTCATTTGTAATAACAATACCGCAACATCCATCATCACTTTTATCCATAACACAATAAGCTACAATAGCAAGATCTAAATACGGCTTAAAAGGTACAAGGTTTAATAAATTTTTATTAAGTTTAGTATTTATAAGCTTACATACAATATTATCTTTAATGGCCTCGTAATCTTCTAATATGTTATTAAAATATTCTCTCGTTCCCGTATAAGATTCTGAAACATAAAAGATTTCTTCTACAATTTCTTCGATAGTTTTGCCATTAAGATAAGACTCATAATAATAATTTAAATATGTCGTTGGAAACACATTATATCCTGGACGGATAATAGTTATTGAATCTAACGTTATATTATTATTCTTAGTTACTTTATCAAGCTTTACCTCCTCTCCGTCATCAATTCTAGTATTAATGACTTCTAAAATACATTCTTTAAATTCAACATATTTCATTAAATATCCTTTCCGGCCTACGACTTGCCAAAAAAGAATACAAAGACAAAGCCCTAGGCCTAATTAAAATAATATAAGTGGGATTAAATATCTTCGAACGAAGATAAAAAGAAATCCTGTAGGAGTTATTTTACCCCTACAGGATTAATTAAGTCAATGTTTACATTTAAGAAAATATCAAATTATAGTCTGATGCTAGCAATAAGTTGTGCAAAATCCTTCTTAGCCCATTTAACAGGTGTTGGATAAAGAGGATTAGATTCAGCATTAGCCCATTTAATAATTTGAGGAATATCTTCTTCTTTGATGCAATCAAAGCCAGTTGGAATATCCATTTGTTTATTAAGATCTTCCATCCACGCGATGAAGTTCAAAGCTTTTTCTTTATCATCGTTTCCATCCATGCAACATACATCAGCAAGGTCAGCAAGTCTTGAATAAACAGCTGGTCCAAATTGACGCATAACATGTGGAAGAATAACACTCATAGCAAGTCCATGAGGAACTCCATAAAGACCGCCAAGTGTATGTCCACATGCGTGAACATAACCTACACAACCACGTGTGAAAGCTCTTCCAGCGTAGAAAGCTGCAAGTTGCATATCTTCACGTGCTTTAAGGTCTGAACCGTCTTGATAAGCTTTAAGTAAACTATTGTGAATAAGACGAACAGCGTCTTTTGCAAGATGATCTTCTAACGGAGTATTATAAGTTTTATTTGTATAAGCTTCAACAGCATGGCAAAGTGCATCCATACCAGTAGTTGAGGTAACTTTTGGAGGAAGTCCTTTTGTAAGTGTTGGATCCAAAATAGCATAATTAGGAATGATATGTGGATCGTTAATTGAAGCTTTGTGATGTGTTTCATCATCAGTGATAACAGCAGCTAAAGTTGTATCTGAACCTGTACCTGATGTTGTAGGAACAGCAAAGAATAAAGGAAGCTTCTTACCAACTTTTAATAAGCCCTGCATCTGTGTAGCAGTTTTCTTTGGATGACATGTTTTAGCGCCAATACCTTTAGCACAATCCATTGGAGCACCACCACCAAAAGCTACTAAGCATTCGCATTTGTTTTCAACATAAACTTTGTAACCTTCTTCAACATTTTTAGTTGTAGGGTTAACTGCTAAATCGCTAAATACTACATAGTTAAGTCCAGCATCTTCTAAAGCTTTAAGCATTGGATCCATAATGCCAAGTTTAACGAGGTTACTATCTGTAACAACTAAAGCATTATTAGCACCTTTAGCTTTCATAAGTCCAGGTAATTTTTCAATGCTTCCTGCACCTGAGATATATTCAGGCATACGATAACCAAGGAAGTAGTTTGCGATTTTCATAACAGCTTGGAAAATCTTACAATAAATTTTCGAAATCATTTCTTTAATACCTCCAATATTATTTGTAACAAAATAAGGTTTTTCGCCTTGTTTAACTAATTTAATAGCATCAACAGGACATGCACTTTCGCAAAGTCCACAGCCGATACACTCTTCTTCTTTTGCTAAATATGCAAAAGTTCTAATTTCACCTTTTCTACTAGGTCTAGAAAGATCGAGACAATTTTTAGGACAATTTCTAATACAAACAGAACATCCAGCACAAACACTTCTATTAACTTCAGGATGTTTCCAATCCTCTTTTTTAACTTTTTGTGTTGGGTTTCCTCTATCATCTAAAATTGCACTCATAGCACAAAGTTTTGAACAAAGTCCACAATTAATACAAACATTAGGATCAATTTCATGTTTTTCTTTAACTATTCCTTTAATAGCATTAACAGGACAATTTTTTGCACAAAGTGTACATCCTTTGCACGCATCAGTAATTGTATATGCCATATCAACCTCCACAAACAGGTGACATAAGATATACTTCATCACCGTCTTTTATTTTTGTAGTTTTTTTACTTTGAACACCATTAACTAAAACGATACATCCATCAATATCTTTTGATGTAATTGTAGTTGTAGGATTAACTTTTTTAGCTTCCTCTAAAAGTAATGGATATAATTCTTTAACACTTTTTACACTTTCAACATCAAGTTCTTTAATTCCGGTATCCAACCTAAAAAGACCAAGTAATTTAACTTTTATCATAATAAACTCCTTATCAATTAAGCAATAATATTTAACTTACGTAGTGTCTTATCTGTTGGAACACCATTCTTATCCCAACCTCTTGCCTTGTAATAAACTTTCTTCATTGGTTCAAGAGGAACCTTTGTTTTTGGATTAGAAGGATCTTGAGGAACATCTGTTAATCTAGCAGGCAAAGTATCATCTTTTGCACTAACGCCAAATTTACAATCAAGAGCTCTCTCAAGAGTATATCCTCTTTCACCACAACGTAAATATTTTCCAAAATTCATCGGCATATCAAGAGCATAAAGGAATGCTTTTGTATGTGGAAATACTGGAAGATGAAGAGCAAGTGCTTGTGGACATTTATTGATAAGTCGTAAAGCTCCTCCAATAAACGGAATAGCAAAGTTAAAAATCTTTGTAACTAAACCATTTGGTCTTGTAATTAAAAATCCAGGGAAGAATGCATACGATGTAAATAAACATTGTCCTGATGCACTAATCATTTCCATTAAATCCTGGAACATCATAGTGAAGTCAGGTTTAGCATGTCTTGTAAGAGGATTTGTAAATAATCCAAGACCCTCAACAATAACAAGATATCCTCCGTTCAAGTGACATCCACCTCTGTTAGAAACAGCATAACCAAGGCCTTGGCCTACAGCACGTCTAGGCTCATAAGCAGCAAGCTCTAATCCTTTTGACTGAATAGCAAATTCAAGTCCACCAAATTTTTGAGCACACTTACGGCTACCATTAGCAAGATCATCACCAATGCCTCTTCTATATGCAATATCTTCAATTGTTTGTGAAATATTATCTATTTTACCAAACTCAAGTCCATTATCCCAAAGACCTTTTTCATTAGCTTCCATAGCATAAGCTATAGTAGATGAACATGAAATTCCATCGAGCCCAAGCTCATCCATTTCATTGTTCCAATCAAGAATCTTTTGCATATTGTTATTTAATACGCCACCACCTAAAAGACCTAAAATTTCAAGCTCAGGACCTTTAACTTCTTCACCTTTAACTTTAACGGTTCTAGCGCATTTTATTGGACATGTAAGACATCCTTTGTTAATGATGTTATATTCCTCAGCTAAACATTCGCCATTAACCATTTCGAAATCTTCATACTTACCATAATTATAGTTCTTTGTAGAAAGCATACTTCTCATCTGCATTGAACTAACAAGACCAGCCGTTCCCAAACGCGGAAGTTGGTTACCTGTAAGAGGATGATTTCTTAAAATTTCGAACCATTTTTCATTATGTTTTTTATTTTTCTCTGGATGTTTAATTGTAAACTCATGATTTCCATAAGTAACAATACCTTTAAGATTTTTCCATCCTAAGTTAGCGCCCATACCAGTACGACCGCCAGCTCTTTCATCAGAAATAACAGCAGAATAAAGGACGAGATTTTCGCCTGCAGGACCAATTACTAACTGGCCATGTTGACGTTTCCCGCCCCATTTTGTTTCCATAATTTCCGTTAATTTTTCCTGAGCTGGTGTAGCTTTAAGTCCCCATAGACCATCTTCATCAGCATTATGGAAAAGAAATTCACCATTATTAATTTCAATCCATGTATGTTCTTTTGCTTTACCTTTGATAATAATAGCGTCCAGACCGGCTTTCTTAAGGAAATATCCAAAAGAGCCGCCACAGTTAGAGGTGCCAATATGACCAGTTTGTGGAGAAATACCAGATATGTTAAAACGTCCTGATGATGGTGCACCTGTACCCGTGAGTGGTCCAGTAGAAATTACAACAAGGTTTTCTTCTGAGAAAGCGTCTTCTGAGCCTCTAAGATTATCGAAAAGAATCTTATCAGCCATTGTTTTTCCACCAATAAAAAGTTCTCTTTCTCTATCATTCCATGGGTATTCAGTTACTTCTTGTGTGCTTAAATTAACAAGAACAACTCTGCCCATATAACCACCATAAATTGTACCCATAATATCACCTGAAACTTTCTATAAAATTAATAGTTTTTATGTATTTATAATAATACAATTTGCGTATTAAAACAACGGGGAATTGTAGTTTTTTTAGAAAAATAGCATTTTTTTAAATTAAATTTATAAAAATCTTATCTCCTGCTTTAAAACCATTTCCATCATGATCTACCATAAAATACCCATCACATTCAGCCATGCTTGTGATAAGTCCAGATTGAGCTTTTAAAGGCTCTACATAAAATAAATCATCGTCATTTTTATACAATTTTGCAAAAGTAAACACACTTCTTTCTTTATTTACTTTTACATCAGAAGTTAAAACAGCTTCAACTATTTTATTATCACTTTTTTGACCAAGCATTTTTTCTAAAACTCTTTTTACAAATACCCTGGTAACAAAAAAGGCTGAAACGGGATGCCCAGGAACCCCAAATACTGGTTTTTCATTAATTTTACCAATAATAGTTGGCTTTCCAGGTTTCATTCTAATACCATGAAGAATAAGTTCTCCTAATTCTTCAATAATTTTTTCTGTAGCATCTTTTTCGCCCATACTACTTCCACCAGAAATTAAAACCATATCACATTCCTGAACAGCTTTTTTAACAGTATCAATTAGTATATTTTCTTCGTCTTTTATAATTCCATAAGGTCTTGCAATTCCTCCATTTTGATAAATTGCTAAAGCAAGTGTTGTTGAATTAACATCTCTTATTTGACCTTCCTTTGGAGTCTCATTAACATCAACAAGTTCATCTCCTGTACTTAATATAGCAACAACTGGCTTTTTATTAACATTAACTTTTGTTATTCCCATTGCTGCAAAAGCACCAATATCAGAAATATTTAATTTTCTTCCTTTAGAGAAAACTTTCTTTCCTGGAAAAACGTCATCGCCTTTTAAGGTAACATTTTTTCCACTTTCAATTGCCTTAAAAACGCTAATTGTATTATCTTCATTTTCTTTAGTGTCTTCTACCATAACAACACTTTTTGTTCCTTCAGGAACAAAAGCACCTGTTGGTGTATAGACACATGTTCCATGTTCTAATTTTTTATCCGTAGTATCACCCATTAAAACTTCACCAGCTTTGATAAGCTTAACCGGATTATCTAAAGAAGCATCTTTTACATCTTCATCATAAACAGAATATCCATCCATTGCAGATCTATTAAAAGATGGAACAAATTCATTAGCAAAAATATCTTCAGATAAAATTCTTTCATTAGCATCAAAAATATCTACACTTTCAAATTCAATATTAAAGCTAAAACTTTCATCAATTATATTTAGTGCTTCTTTTGCTGTTGGCAAATAAATTGCCGGTCTAATTTTGTTATTCATGTTATCTCCTAAAAAAAGACCCTAAGAAAAACTTAGGGTCAAAATATTAATTAAAAATAGAAATAGATTTAAGCTCTAGATAAATATTCACCAGTACGAGTGTCTATTTTAATCATTTCGCCCTGTTCTATAAATAAAGGAACCATAACCTGGGCACCTGTTTCAACAATAGCAGGTTTTGTTGCACCAGTAGCAGTATTTCCCTTAAATCCTGGTTCTGTTTCAGTAATTTGAAGTTCAACAGCTGTAGGAGGTTCAACTGAGAAAACTTTTCCTTTATATGAACATACCTTAACCATTTCATTTTCTTTAACAAACTTCATAGAATCGCCAGCATCGTCGTGACTAAGTTGAATTTGCTCATATGTAGCAGTATCCATAAAATTAAACATATCACCATCATCATAAAGATATTGCATTTCAGCTCTATCAATATGTGCATTTTCAAATCTTTCAGTAGGTCTAAAAGTTTTTTCCACAACACCGCCTGAAATAATATTTCTTAATTTTGTTCTAACGAAAGCAGCACCTTTTCCAGGTTTAACGTGTTGGAAATCAATAATTTGATAAACATCACCTTCAATTTCTACTGTAAGTCCGTTCTTAAAATCGCCAGCTGATACCATAAATATTTCCTCCTTGTATACGGCTATAACTCTAAATATTCTTTTATTATTTTACAATGTAAGTCCTAATGTTTCAAGGATTTCCTGACAAATTTGATTTATGTCTTTATTGTTCGTATCTATAACAATGTCTGCAACACTATTATATGTATCTTCTCTTAATTTCATTAAATCACTTACATATTGTAAATCTAAATTCTCAGCAACAAGTGGCCTCGTTTTATCATTTTCAAGTCTATCCATAATTGTTTTTAATGAAGCAGTAAGTAAAACAATAACACCTTTAGATTTAATAATTTCAATATTTTCTTCTTTTGTTACAATGCCTCCACCCAAAGATACAACATGGAAGTTTTGTCTAACTACTTGTCTTAGATATTTTGTTTCTTTTTCTCTAAAGCCTTCCTCAGAACCATAAGCGAAAATATCTGCTATAGTCATATGTTCTTTTTCTTCAATATATGCATCTAAATCCAAATGCGACATTCCATAAGATGCATGCAACTGATTAGCAACAGAAGTCTTTCCGGTTCCCATGAATCCAACAAGAAAAATCGTTTTAGAATTATCATGCAATGTGCTAAGCATAGTAGTTAATCCCTCTATTGGAAGTTGTCCGGGAGCACTCGTTTTATTAATAGCTGCAAAAGTAATTGCACTACCAATAAATTCGCCTAAAATACGGCTTATAGTTCCTAAATGTCCCATAGAAATAGCAATAATAGGACAAAGTGAGAATTGGCTAGTCATGTTTTCCGTTGCCGTAATTAAAGTTAAAACATCATTCTTCGAAGATGGCATATATGATACTTTAACAATATCTGCGCCTAAACTTTGGAGCTCGAAGAAATCTTGAATAATCTCTTCCATTGCTGGAGTTTTCTTGAAATCATGTTTTGAAATAATAACGTAAGCTCCTGAAAGTTTTAAGTCATTAACAAATTCTGGATCATCTATTGCTGCGGTAGCCTCAATATCAATAATTTCTGCATAATTATTTTGAGCTACAACGCTGTTAAGCTGTTTGTAGTATTCAAAATCAACATCCGTATGGCCTCCTTCAGCTTTTCTTCTGAAAGTGAAAATTATAGGTTTTGTACAAGCTTTTCTTAACTTTCCTAAAACAGTTTTTGCTGAACTAAAATCTAAAATCTTTTGAAATTCATCAGCTCTAAATTCAATCATGTCACAATCAATTGAATTAGCTTTTAGGCCTAAAGCTAAAATCTCTTGCTCTGTTTTTCCCATAACAACAGCACATGTCTTAGGTCTTCCTCTACCGATTTCTAAATTTTTAATTCTAATATATTTGCTCATACATACCCTCCTAATACGGATTAATCTATCTGATCAAACTGACTATTATAAAGTTCTGCATAAAAACCGTTTTGAGCTAAAAGTTCTTCATGATTACCATGTTCAATAATATCGCCTTCTTTCATTACTAAAATCAAGTCGGCATTTTTAATTGTTGATAATCTATGAGCAATAATAAATGATGTACGACCAGCCATAAGTCTATCCATAGCTTGCTGAATCAATTCTTCTGTTCGAGTATCAACAGAAGAAGTAGCCTCATCCAAAATTAAGAAAGGCGCATTTTCTACCATTGCCCGAGCTATAGTAATAAGCTGTTTTTGACCTGCTGAAATATTAGACTCTTCGTCAAGTACAGTGTCATATCCTTGTGGCATTGTCATAATAAAGTGATGAATGCCAGCCATCTTAGCAGCCTCAACAACTTGCTCATCCGTAGCTTCTTTATTGTATTTAATATTTTCTTTGAATGTGCCTTCAAAGAGCCATGTATCTTGTAAAACCATACCAAACAAAGCATGAACTTCTTCTCTTCTCATGTCTTTAATATCATGTCCATCAATGGTAATAGTTCCTTCACTAATTTCATAAAATCTCATAAGAAGATTTACCATAGTAGTTTTACCAGCACCAGTAGGACCTACAATCGCAACCTTCTTTCCTGCATGCGCAAGGGCCGAGAAATTCTTAATAATTGTTCTCCCTTCTCTGTAGCCAAATTTTATATTCTTAAATTCAACTTCACCTTTAGCAGTTCCGTAAGGAAGCAAAATTTCTTTATCATTATCGTATAGCAATTCTTCTTCATCAAAGAATTCAAATACACGTTTTGATGCAGCTGCGCAACTTTGAAGCTGAGTAAATACCTGTCCTAATTGTTGCATTGGTTGGGTAAATAATCTTACATAAACCATGAAAGCAACTACAACACCAAATGATATTGTTCCACTTGTTACCATAACAGAACCTACTATACATACTGCAACATATCCTAAGTTACCCGCAAATGCCATTATAGGACCCATAGCTCCACCAAAGAAATGTGCTTTCCATGTTACGCCACGGAATCTTTCATTTATTTCTTTGAATTTTTCGTATTCATAATCTTCTGTATTGTATGCTTTAACAATAGTATGTCCTGTATAAATTTCTTCTTCATGACCATTAAGCAAACCTAATTCTCTTTGAACGGCAGAGAAATATTTTTGCGAATGGCTCATGATTAAAATCATTAAAATAAATCCAACAACAGCAGCTCCAAGAGCAACTAATGTTAATAACGGATTAGTAGCAAACATAATAATCAATACACCAATAAATTGTGTTCCTGCGTGGAAAAGATTTCCTACACTTTGATTTAATGTCATTGCAATAGTATCAACATCATTAACAACTCTTGAAAGAATATCACCGATAAGATGATTATCAAAATATCTAAGTGGAAGGACATTAATTTTTTGGCTTATTCCGTTTCTTAATCCAAACGCTGTCTTTTGAGTAACAATATTCATAAGATAACCTTGGAAATATGAAAGTATAAAAGCACATATATAAAGTCCAAGCATTATAAAACCAATTTTTGCTATTGCATCTAAGTTAATATCACCAGTAAAACCTTCTGTAATAAGGTCAGTAATCTTACTCAAGAAAGTTGGTCCAATAATAGTAAATACTGTGCCTAAAACAGAAAAAATAATAGCAAGTATAAGTGGTATTTTTGTTTTACCTAAAAATTCAATCAAAGGCTTTAAATATTTGAAATCAGCCTTTTCATTATTACGTCTACGCATTGGCTAATTCCTCCTCTGATAACTGTGAATAAGCAATTTGCTTGTATACTTCACATGATTTTAATAAATCTTCATGTTTACCCATACCAGCAACTCTGCCTTCATCTAAAACAACAATTAAATCAGCGTCTTTTACTGTACCAATACGCTGAGCAACAATTAAAATAGTTGCACCATTAGTTTCTTCTTTTAGTGCAGCTCTTAAAGCCTTATCTGTTTTATAATCAAGTGCAGAAAAAGAATCATCGAAAATAAAAATTTCAGGCTTTTTATAAATAGCTCTGGCTATAGAAATACGTTGCTTTTGACCTCCAGAGAAGTTCGTTCCTCCTTGAGCAACTTCATTATAAATTCCATTCTCGGATTGATTAAGAACATCCTCACCTTGAGCAACTAAAAGCGAATGAATTACTTTTTCATCATCAATATCTTCTTCTCTATAATTACCATAAGCTATATTAGAACGAATTGTTCCCTTAAAAAGCATAGCTTTCTGCGAAATATAACCGATTTTATCATGTAAATCAGAAACTTTATAATCACGCACATCAACGCCGTCTACTAATATTTTACCGCCAGTTACATCAAAGAATCTTGGGACGAGATTAATAAGTGTACTCTTTCCTGATCCTGTAGATCCAATAAAAGCAACTGTTTGTCCCGGATTGGCAGTAAATGTTACATCGTTTAAGACTTTTTCCTGAGCATCTGGATAAGCAAAATCAACATCAACAAATTCAACTTTGCCTTTTATATCTGTTTTATTTCCTGCTCCATCAAAAATCTTCGTATTCTTATCTAAAACTTCATTAATACGTCCTGCAGCAACCATAGCACGTGGGAGCATAATGAAAATCATTGCAACCATCATAAAAGCAACAATAATCTGAATTCCATAAGACATAAATGTTACAAGTTCACTAAACATTTCAATTCTAATTAATGGTTCGCTTTGATTTTGAATAACAATTGCTCCAACCCAATAAATAGCTAGTGAAGTCATACTCATAACAAATTGAAGTCCTGGTGCAAGATAAGCCATTATTTTTCCTGTGAATAAATGGTTATCAAATAAATCCTTATTAGCAACTAAAAATTTGTTTTGTTGATATTCTTCAGCATTATAAGCTCTTACTACTCTAACGCCAGTAAGATTTTCTCTTGTAACTCTATTTAAATTATCTGTGAGTTTTTGAATAAGCTTAAACTTAGGAATAACTAAAACCATAGATACCGCAATAACGCAAACAACAATTATAATAGCGATACCTAATATGATAAGTAACTGATACGCTCTTCCTAATATTTTAACAAATGCCCAAATAGCAATAATAGGGGCTCTAAGTAATGCCTGAAGTCCCATAGCAATAAGCATAGTAATTTGGGTAACATCATTCGTTGATCTAGTTAAAAGAGATGAAGTAGAAAAATTACTTACCTCTTCCATAGAAAATTCAATTACTTTATTGTAGATTTGTTCTCTTAAATTTGCTGAAAAATTAGCGGCAACTTTTGCAGCAAAAAAGCCAAGAATAATTGCACAAAGCGCATCACCTATAGCGCATAGAAGCATTATTAAACCAGACTTCCAAACTTCGCTTATGGCTCCGCCCGTTTCAACTAACTGGGTAACCTTTGTCATATAATCTGGCATAAGTAAATTAAGCCAAACGCCTATAATCGTAAAGCATAAAACAAAGAAGATATACAACCAGTCTCTTTTTGTTAAAAACTTAAATAACTTTACCATTTGTAACTCCTAAAACTAGTATTTTTCTTTAAGTCTCCCCTATAAATTACATTTAACTCTAAATAAATATTGTAGTATTTTTACATTATTAATACAACCATTTTATTGTTTATTAAGTAAAGCCATTTTATTTTTTATTAAGCAAAGCCAGATATTTCGTTCATGGCAAATTATTTCAAGCGAAGTCATATAATTCGTTATCGGCGAGTTGGAACCCGAGCCAGGAACGAATTATACGACTTCGCTCTAATAATAAAATTAATTATGAAAAATATCGAAAGATAGTTTCGCTTGTTCATAAAGCATGTCATAACCGTTCATAGTCTTAAGACATGCTAATCTAGCTTTTTTTAATAGTATCGTTTGAGAAGGATGATAGATTAAATCTGCAACAAACAAATCTTTTTTTACATTATCAAACTTTTCAACAGGAGAACTATATCCGTCCATTCCTACTGGAGAAGCATTTATAAAAATATCACAGTTTTCTAAAGATGAATTTAATTCTTCTTTTTGTGGTCTATGAAGAATTTTAATATTTGCATTTAGTTTACCTAGCTCATAAGAAATTGCTTTAGAGGCTCCACCAGCTCCAAAAATTACAACATTCTTGTTTTCTGGCTTTACATTGTTTTTCATAAGTGCATTAACAAAGCCTTTTCCATCGGTATTATAACCAATTAATTTTCCTTCTTTAATTTTAACAGTATTTACCGAACCAATAGCTCTTGCTTCGCTTGAAAGTTCATCAAGATAATCAATTATATTAATTTTATCCGGCATAGTAACATTAAACCCAACAAATCTTTCATCTAAAGAATTAATAGTTTGTTCAAGCCCCTTAACCGATGAATCAATTAATACATACCTATATTCATCCATCTTATTTTGAAAATAAAATATCTTAAACAAAGATGGTGATAAACTATGTGAAACAGGACTCCCAATGAGTCCTGTTAAATATTTTATATTATCTGGATTAAAATAACTTTTCATAAACTGAATTTTTCTGGATGCTTCTTAGCATATCTAAAATAAAATGGTAAAACTATTCTTTCTCCAAAGCGTTTAAGCTTAATGTAAAAATATGGATCAATATTTATCGGTTTTACTAATATACTTTTTATTCCCGAATTATTAGCACCAAAAATATCTGTAAATAACTGATCGCCAATAAAAATAACTTGTGAAATTGGAGTATCCATCATCATAGCAGCTTTAATATAATTTTCTTTTGACGGTTTATTAGCTTCAAAAATATATAAACTATCAACTTTATCTGCAAATGATTTTACTCTTTCTTCATGATTGTTAGAAATAATACAGGTTTTAAATCCAATATTATGTAACTCATTAAAAAGCGCAATTGCTTTTTCGTTAGCTGGCGCTCCATGTGCTACAAAGGTATTATCAATATCAAGAATCAAACCTTTATAGCCTTTATTATATAAATTAGAAAAATCAACTGTGTATACACTAGGAGAATACACAGTTGGATAGAATTTCTTAAACATTACTTATTAAGTTTATTAATTTCGTCGATAAATGTGTTAACGTCTTGGAACTCTCTATAAACAGAAGCAAATCTAACGTAAGCAACCTGGTCAACTTCTTTAATTCTATTCATAACGAATTCACCAATAATTGTACTTTTTATCTCTGATACACCAGCAGAATAAATATCGCTTTCAATATCTTCAATTAACTTTTCTAGACGATCCGCTGAAACAGGTCTTTTATAGCATGCTTTAAGTACACCTTTTTCAATCTTTGTACGATCATATGCTTCTCTATTGTTATCTTTCTTAATAACAATCAAAGGAATCGTGTCAATTTTTTCATATGTAGTAAATCTTTTTTTACACTTTTCACATTCACGTCTTCTTCTAATTGCTGTTCTATCATCATTTGGACGAGAATCTAAAACTTTTGTATCAATACAACTACAAAATGGACATTTCATAACAATCGCCTCCGTTTTTAATAAATAAATTATAACTTATATAGCGTTGACGTTGCAAGTAAAACACTACATATTGGGATTAAATTAATTGCCACAACATTTCTTTAATTTTATCTAGTTGCTCTTGGGAAACCAAATCAACTTTATTATTATCAAAATAATCTATAGTTTCTGATAATATTTCATCATTAGCATTTAATAAAATTTCATAAAGAATTGGACAATTTTTTTCAATAATAATTCGAGCTGCCGCATCGGACATATATTCAGCGATTGTACTCATACTACTGAATTTATTAATATAGCTTTCCTTTGGTGTATAAGAGTAATCATAAACTCCTTCTTTTACACATAATCCATCTATAACTTTAACACCATTTATTTCAAATGATGGCATAAATAAATCTGCTTTAGTTCCTTCAGGTATTTCAAAGTGGAATGAAAGTTCTCCATCTTCTTTAATTTCCCAGCTAGAAACAATATCTCCTTTAATAGATTTATATTTACAATAGAAAGATGAAAGTCTGTGATTAATAATAGGCCTAATTTCTATTCTTGAAAATCCAGGTTCAGAAGGTTTAATTCCTCCCATATATGCATACATAAATTCAATCACAGAGCCAAATACATAATGATTACATGAATTTAATTCATTAGGATTAATTACTCCATATGCATCTAATGTACACCATGTTTCCCATATTGTTGTTGCCCCTTGGTCGACACTATCAATCCAGCCGGGATAATTTTCACTAAATAAAAATTTATATGCGATTTCTTCCATCCCGTTATCCGCTAAGACATCTAAAATGTAAGGAATAGCAGCATAACCAACATTAACTTTATAACAATCTCTTTTTAATCTTAGTTTTAAGCCTTCAATTAACTTTTCTTTGCTAACATAAAGGCCTGCTTTAAGCGCTAAAATATAAGCAGTCTGAGTATCTATTGTAATTCTTCCAGAACTAGAAAAATACTCTTTCATAATAGCGTCTTTAACATTTTCAGCTAACTGTTTATACTTAAACATGTCTACTATTTTGCCTAAAAATGACGCTGCATTAGCAAGCATATTTATTGACATATAATAGTAAACAGAAGCGATAAAATAATCATCAGTTGCACCTTTATGATTATCAAATGAATATGCGTCTAAAGCAGCATAATCACCATATTGGAATCCAAAATCAAAGAGAAAATGTTTTGTCTCTCTTTCAGAATCTTTATTATCAATGTAATCAACCCAGTCTTTCATGAGATCATAGTTATTTTCTAAAACATCTAAATCACCATACATCTCATAAATTGTAGTAGGCAGAATAGTTGCCACATCGCCCCAAAGTCCGGAAACGGTTGCTTTTGATACTACTGGAATATATGTAGGAATAGCTCCATCTAATTTAATTTGTTCTGCTCTTAAATCAAATAAAAATTTATTAAGAAAATCTTTTGCGTACATGTTGTAACAAGCTGTTTTCGCAAAAAGTGCAATATTTCCCGTAAACCCCAATCTTTCATCTCTTTGAGGACAATTTGTTGGAATATCAATAAAGTTTGATTTTTGACTCCACATACAGTTTTCAAAAAGTCTATTTATTTTTTCATTAGAAGTTTTGATAAATCCTGTTTGTTCCATATCAGAATAAATAACACATCCAATAAAATCGTCAGGATTAATATTTCCTTCCCATCCAGTAACTTTTACATATCGACCAGCAAAATAAGTAAAATGCGGAATAACATTATCTGGTTTTCCATCAGAAATATAAGTAAGCCCGCCTAACGCGCTCCTATAATTTTCATTATAGAAATTTCCATTTTGCAAAACTTCTGAAAATTCCAGTCTTACTCTTGTACCCTTAGGTAAATTAGTTCTAAATTTAACAAAGCCAGCAAAATTTTGGCCAAAATCTAAAATTGTTTCTCCTTTAGGAGTCCTAATAATTTGTTCAACTTCTAATTGTTCCTTTACAACGATAGGTAAAGAATAAGATTTAACAAGTTTTTGTGGAAGTTTTATTACATCAGGTTTCTTTTCAGGGTTTTCTTTTCCATCCCATAAAAGTCTATTAATTATTTCTCCATCATAAATTCCACTAGCTTCAATATCAGAACCATAATAAAGCCAACTTTCATCTGTTGATATTGTAATAATAGGAGAATTTGACTCCTTAATATTTATTGGTCCTTTTAAATCTATTGTCTGAATATCTAAATCATCATCCGAATCATAATATTTTTTTTCAATAACTATTTCAGCAATCAAAGCAAAACGTGAACCAAAATTATTCGCTTCACCTTCTAAACCAAATCTTCCTTTATACCAACCATTGCCTAACGAAACATCAATCGAGTTTGTACTAGACATTGGACCACTATGTAACAAAGAAGTAATATCGTATTCAAAATATTGGATATAATTTTCATAATCAGAAATATAAGGAGTAAGCAGTTCATTTCCAACTCTAACTCCATTTACAAAAGCCTCAAAAAGACCAAGCCCTGTAATATATAGGGTGGCCTTTTTAATTTCTTCATCAATAAAAAAGTCTTTAAAGAATATTGGATGGAACTTATCACCTTTTTTAGGCGATATCCACTTTGCATTCCAAGAACGTTCCATAAATTACTCCCTCCTGCTCGCGCTCGAAACACTATATTATTGCGGAAGTTTAAAAGAACTCTTTAGTGAAACTATTCTATTAAATACTAAATGATCATCTGTTGTATCTTTAGAATCAACGTTAAAATAACCATGTCTTACAAACTGGAAGCTATCACCTTTATTTGCTTTTGCAAGTTCAGGTTCAACAAAACAGTTTTCCATAACAGTAAGTGAATTAGGGTTAATGTTTCTTTCTTCATCAACTAATTGTTCGTAAAGCCTAGCTTCGCATTTAACAGCTTCTTTTGCACTAACCCAATGAATTGTGCCTTTAACTTTTCTACCGGTAAATCCACTACCACTCTTAGTCTCTGGATCATATGTGCAATGAAGAACGCTTACTTTTCCTTCCTCATCTTTTTCAAATGAAACACATTTAACAAAATATGCATTCATAAGGCGAACTTCATTACCAGGGAATAATCTAAAATATTTTGGAGGTGGAACTTCCATAAAATCTTCTCTGTCTATATAAAGTTCTTTTGAAAATGGTACTTTACGACTTCCTAATTCTTCATTTTCAGGATTATTAATTACGTCAAGCATCTCAACTTGATCATCAGGATAATTATCTATAATAAGTTTAATAGGGTCTAATACAGCCATATATCTAGGAGCCTTAGGTTTTAAATCTTCTCTCAGGCAATATTCTAACATTGCATAATCAGAAGAGCTTTGAGCTTTAGAAACTCCACTAAGCTTAATAAATTGCTGTATTGATTCTGGAGTAAAACCACGACGTCTAAGTGCCGCGATAGTAACAAGTCTAGGGTCATCCCAGCCATCAACAACTCCATTAGCAACAAGTTCTTTAATATATCTTTTACCAGTTATAACACCAGTTAAATACATCTTTGCAAATTCAATCTGACGAGGTGGCATTTCAAAACCAACATTTTTAACTACCCAATCATATAAAGGTCTATGGTCTTCAAATTCCATAGTACAGATTGAATGTGTAATACCTTCAACTGCATCCTCAATAGGATGAGCAAAATCATACATTGGATAAATACACCATTTATCACCTGTACGATGATGTGATACATGAGCAACTCTATAGATAACTGGATCTCTCATATTCATGTTAGGAGAGCTCATATCTATCTTTGCTCTTAAAACTCTTTTTCCATCAGGAACAACTCCGCTCTTCATTTCTTCAAATAAGCTCAAGTTTTCTTCTACACTTCTGTCTCTGTATGGGCTATTTGTACCTGGCTTTTCATATGTTCCTCTGTATTCTCTGATTTCATCAGCAGATAAATCGCAAACATAAGCTTTGCCATCCTTTATAAGCTTAATAGCACTCTCATACATTTTGTCAAAATAATCAGACGCAAAATAAAGTCTATCTTCAAAATCTGCACCTAACCATTCAACATCCGCTTTAATAGATTCAACAAACTCCACATCCTCCTTTGTAGGGTTTGTATCATCAAAGCGTAGATTAAACAGACCGTTATATTCTTTAGCAAGGCCTGAATTTAATAAAATAGATTTGGCGTGACCGATATGTAAATAGCCATTAGGTTCAGGAGGGAACCTAGTTTCTACGTGGTTATATACACCATCGGCCAAGTCCTTGTCTATTTCTACTTCTATAAAGTTTTTTGAAGTTTTATTTTCTTCCATACTAATTATTTAAGATTTTTCTTAGCAGTTTCAGCTAATTCCTTAAAAGCTTTTGCATCATTAACAGCAAGGTCAGCTAAAACTTTTCTATTAAGTTCGATGCCAGCATTTTTAAGACCAAACATAAATTTACTATATGATAAACCGTTTAATCTTGCTGCAGCATTAATACGAGCAATCCAAAGTTGTCTGAATTGACGTTTCTTTTGCTTTCTTCCAGCATATGCGCTTGTAAGTGCACGCATAACGCTTTGTTTAGCGATTCTGTATTGTTTTGATCTGGCTCCTCTATAACCTTTAGCCAGCTTTAATGTTCTATTATGTCTTTTTTTAGCGTTTAATCCGCCTTTAATTCTTGCCATTTCTTAATTCCTCCTTCAATTTAGATTTCTTACAGATATGGTAAGATCTTTTTCATGTTCTTAACATTAGTGGCATCAGTCATGATAGCCTTTCTAAGGTTACGTTTTCTCTTTGTTGACTTCTTTGTTAAAATGTGGCTTTTATATGCTTTGTTTCTCTTTAAGTTTCCACTTGCAGTTTTTTTGAAACGCTTAGCCGCAGCTCTTTTTGTTTTAATCTTTGGCATTTATATTTCCTCCTAAATAAAATTTGTCATTATTTTTCATCATCTGATTTTTTGCTGGTTTTTTGCGCAGGTTTTGCCGATAAGAACATTACCATATTTCTACCTTCAACCTTAGGCGCTTTATCAACTTGCGCAATATCTTCAAGCATTTGTGAAAAATCATCAAGAACATGTTTGCCTTCTTGCATGTGAGCCATTTCACGTCCTCTAAATCGTAAGGCAACCTTTACCTTGTCACCTTTTTCAATGAACTTTCGAGCCATATTTGCTTTTGTCTTAATATCATTTACATCGATATTAGGTGAAAGACGTATTTCTTTGACTTCAATTGTCTTTTGTTTTTTCTTTGCTTCTTTTTCTTTTCGCATCTGTTCGTATTTGAATTTACCGTAATCAATAATTCTACAAACAGGTGGCTCTGCTTTAGGGGCAATTAAAACTAAATCTACTCCAGCTTCTTCCGCAGCAGCAAGCGCATCTTCGATGCTCATAACTCCTAACTGTCCGCCTTCTAATCCGATAACACGAACCTCTTTGTCCCTAATTTGTTCATTAATTAAATTGCTAATAATTTCACCTCCTTGAAAGTCTAACCAAAAAAAGTGGTTAGCTTGCGAAAAGTTAACCACTAATAATCTAAATTTTTAGCATTATGCTAAATCTTAAAATATTAACCGTCGTGCGCCCATTTGCGACGCGGTGAGAGTGGTAACTCTTCTTTGTTTTCAAATGACTATGGTATTATAGCTTCCTGGTAGCTTTATGTCAACACAATATCCATCTTTTCATCATGAGGATCTGTTGGTATATTCTCATATAATTGAAATGGAAAACCTAACGCAATTTTAATAAATTTTGTTTCATTATGAGAACTTAAATATTTATCGTAAAAACCACCACCATAGCCTATTCGATTATAATTTTTATCAAAAGCAAGGCCTGGCATTAAAATTAATACTTCTTTTTCATTTGCTATTTTATTTTCATCAAACACAGGTTCAAGAATATCAACATATCCTTTTTCGAGTTTATTAAATGAATCGATATAAATAAATTCCATAAAATCTGGAATAATTTTTCCGTTTTTACTTATTTTTTTTCCTGAAGCAAGTGTTTTTGGAACAGCAACCCTTTTTCCATCTTTCCATGCTCTTTCAATTATATGCTTTGTATTAACTTCTTGGTTATATGACATATAAGCATAAATACATGCGGCATTTTTATATTCTTCTAAGTTGCAAAACTTATCAGCAAGAATCAAAGAAAGTTCTTCAATTTCTTCTTGCTTCATCAAACTCTTTTTATTTGTGATTTCTGCTCTGATTTCTTGTTTTGTCATTTTTCAATATTACGAAGAAAACTTAACAAGTAACATCTCTACTCCAATTTGCGTATCAATATCACCCATTTTTATTTTCATATCCGTTTCATTAATTTCGTTTAAGATATCTCTAACATCTTTCATCTTAAAATTATTATGTAAATAATTTTCAGCATTTCTAATAATAAAATCTTTTTTATTTAATGCCTTAGCTACTTGTCCAGTTGTATAACCTTTATTTCTTAATTCTGCAGTTTGTAATAGTGTTCTAAACTGGTTACGCATCATAGCTAAAATATATAGTGGATGCTCTTTATTTGATAAAAGATCATAATATTTTTCTAGTACAAGTTTTGAGTTTTTCTCACTCATCGCTCTTAGCATATCAAATATTTTTGATTCAATATTTTCTGATGTCAGGGCAATGACATCTTCATCGTCTACTTCTTCTTTATCACCAACGTAATTTATTATTTTTTCGTATTCAATTCGAAGTCTATCATAATCTAACTCGGTTCTACTTATTAATAGCTCAATCGTACTTCTTCTAATCTTTTTATTTGCTTTTGCAAAACCTTTTGCAAGCCACATAACAAGAGCTTCTTCACTGTCTTGTTCGCATGCAACTAAAAGCCCTTTTTGTTCAATAGTTTTTACAATTTTTTTATTTTTTGTTGCGGATTCTTCGAAAAAAGCAAGAACAGTTGTAGGGGGGATTTCATTTATGATTTTTTCAAGCATAGCATCCGAAGACTCGTCGAATAAAGTTTCTTCTTCATCATTTACATCATCAGCTTGCTTTGTAGACTTTCTTGCTTTGAATTTTCCAGAATTTTCAACTACAACTAATCGTTTATCCGAGAAAAAAGGCATAGTAACAACACTGTCATATACTTTAGAAAAATCAATGTTCTTACCCTCAAAATAAGCATAATTCATATCATTTCCATTAGTAACAATGCTACGTAAATTATCACGATAATTCCTTTTTTTGAAACTTTCGTTACCGTAGAAAAGATAAATATTCGCTATTTCGTTAGAAAAATCAATTACAGCCATATTTTTCTCCTATAAAACAAAAATATTATATCATAACTTGGTTTTAACAGCCACATTACCTTGTTTATCAATACTTAAATCAACCTCACCTGTTTGGGCTGTACAATAAACCTTTGCTCCAATATCATCTAATCTTTTTAATGTTTCTTTATGAGGATGTCCATAAGAATTATTAACACCTGCCGATATTACTGCAATTTTAGGTTTAATTGCACTTAAAAATTCAATCGAAGAAGAATTTCTTGAACCATGATGAGAAACCTTTAATACATCAACATCATGTAAAAACTTTTTACTAAGAAGAATCTTTTCTCCATCATCTTCTAAATCACCCACAAATAAAGCGCTAAAATCTCCATATTTTAATTCTAAAACTGTAGAATAAGCATTTATAGACTTATTATTTTTATAGCTTTTATCTGGATGCAAACAGCTTATTTTTAATCCTTTTTCTTCAAAAAATAATCCGGAATAAATATTATTGAAATTAACATTATTTTCTTTACATGCTAATTTTAATTTCTCATAATTTTCATCACCATCAATACTAGGAATATAAACACTTTTTATCATTATTGCCCCAGGACTATTATCATTAATTAAATCCATCAGCCCGGAAATATGGTCTAAATCAGGATGAGTGACAATTGCTATATCAATTTTTGAAATCTTTTTATATTTAAGCGCACTTTCAATTCTATATTCTTTAACATTTGAAACAGATGTACTACCACCATCAATTAGGAATGTTGTTCCATTTTGTGCTTTTATTAAAATCCCATCACCTTGATCAACATCTAAAAAACTTATTCTCAGTTTATTATCAGGAATTTTAATAAAAATTATTAAAACTAGAAACACCATCATTAATAAACAGATAATCTTTTTTGATTTTTTATTTAATTTATTATTTTGTTTTTTCGATTTTACAAATATCAAAAAAAGAAAAATAATTAAAGAAAAATAAAAAATTATTATTTTTAGCCATGAAATATTACCCGTTACAACAACACTAAAAGGAATTTTATCTGTAATTACACATAAAATATTTATAGCATCTAATAAAAACACTCCAATACCAATTGCAAATCTACTTATAGCTATACTAATCACTCCCAAAATAGCACTAAACAATGCGCTACCAAGAATAAAACTCATAAGAGGAATAACAATTAAATTAAGTAAAACAGAATATAAAGAAATTTCATAATAACTATTTGAAATAATAGGAAGTGTTACTATAAAAACTGAAGAACTAGCTATAACCGCTATTAGAATTTTATTTTTATATCTATCTGCTTCAATATATTTTTGCACCAACAAAGCTAAAAAAGCTATCGCTAAAATAGCTAAGAACGATAATAAAAACGAAGTATTGAAAATATATAAAGGATTAGTTATTAAAAGAATAATAGCACTAACGCTAAGCGCATTTAGCATATCAAAAGATTTTCCAAAAATTAAGGCTGTCATTCTAAGGATAAACATAATAGTAGCTCTAATAGCACTAACGCTCTCTCCACTCATAATACAAAAAGCTATCATAAATAAGCAGCTAAAAAATGCAGAGAAAATAACGGAATTTTTTTTATTAAGCAAAGAAAAAAGTCCCATACCAATAAGTGAAATATGCAGACCTGAAATAGCAAGTATATGCGCTATTCCATTTTTCTGATATAAGTCTTTTGTTTCATCTTCTATACATGATTTATCTCCTAATACAATCGCTTTCAACGTTCCTGACTTACTGCTACTTAATGTTTCATCTAAAATTTTTGTAAATTTTTTTCTGACTTCAAATAGTTTTTGTCTTAAATAATCATATTTTTTGCTTAAAACCTCTAATTTGGTTGTCTTAAATTTATATCCATAACCTAAAGACTTATAATAATTTTCTTCATCAAAATTTCCAAAATTTCTTGCCTTATTAAATGCTACGTTCTTACATTTTGCATTAAACGACTGGCCTAATTTTATAGGTAAATTTTTAGGTGCAACAATAATAGCCTTACCAAAAGTATCGGCATCAACAAACAAATAATCAGAATTTGCTTTTTCTTCAATTTTAATTAGCTTTGCTTTTAGATTAACTGTCTTATTCGGTTCAATATCATAATAATATTTAAGATTAAATACTTTGAAAATAATACAAAATAGAACTAAAAAGACAGCCATAATAAGAAATGGCCTTTTATGCATAATTTAGAATTAAATGAAACTTTTACTGCAGATAAATATTATTGTATTGGAATTTATCCGTAAAAGAGATTGTCTTGTGCAATTTAACATCTTTTTCACCATCAATTAAAAATTGCACAGATGCAACGTAAGGTAATTGACATATAGTATTAACTATAGAATATAACATGATTTCATCGCTGACTTCTTGATGCTGTTCTAAAAAATCAGCTCCGAAATTTATATAGCACGTTTTATCGGTTGTAACAACACTTATTAAAGTAAGATCTTTTTCCAAAGTAGGATTAACTTTCGGTTCATCTGCAATTTCGTTTGCATTTTCATTAGATGAATTTTGTGGCCCTTCAATTAATTTTGTAATCAAATATTCTTCCATTGACAAACTAGTATTATCAATAGAAAAAGTATAAGGAACCCCAACTAACTTATCTTTAGTTTCATTTGCAAAATAAACTTTTAAATCAATTGTTTGCTTAAGCATACCTTCTTCATTAAGAAGAACGTTAACAAATTGTTCTTTAGTCATTATTCCAATAGTTTCTTGATTTGCATTTCTAATTGGAGCATTATCGACCGTGAACTTTACGCCAAAAACATCTGGTATTTGAATAAGTGTAAGTACAACACCTGCCCTTAAAATAATTTCTCTTACATTTGTAAGCTTTAAGTATTCAGAATTATAATCAATAGCAACAACTCCATCTTTTAAATTAATACTATTAATTATAACTTCTTGTGGTTTAACACTATAATAAGACTCTTCTTCCAAATTGGCATCAAACATTTTATCTAAAAGATCCAAAACCAAATCAATTGGTTCTACATCCTTTGTTTTAATTTTCTCAGCTCTGTAATGTAAGTCATCAGCAGAATTGTTTGTATAATAAATCAAAATCTTTCCATCATTAGATTCTTGTTCATTACATGCGCTTAAAACTGGCATTAAAGAAAATGTCAAAACAGTTACCAATATTAAACTTATTACTTTTTTAAATTTCATAATTTAATCCGCAATATATGTAAGTGGAATTTGCATTGTAAATGTCGAACCTACATCCAATTCACTATATACCTTAATTGTTCCTTTATGTGCTACTACAATTCCTTGAGTAATAGAAAGTCCTAGTCCAGAACCCCCTGTTGCTCTATCTCTAGCACTATCAGTTCTATAAAATCTATCAAATACATGTTCAATAGAATCTTCAGCAATACCATATCCATTATCTTGAACTTTAACATAAAAATATGTTTGATCTGCGTTAAGAGAAACATGTACCCATCCCTCAACATGATTATATTTGATTGCATTAACAACCAAATTTGAAACGCACATTGAAAATTTTGTTTTATCAATATCTGCTACGATAGGCTTATATGTTTCAAAAACTAATTCTATGTTTTTCTCCTGAGCAAGAGGTTTCATAATTTTTAATATTGATTCGATAAGTTCATTTATATTAGTTGGCTCAATATTTAATGTCATCTTATTTTGATCCATCTTAGCAAGTGTAAGCAAGTCAGAAATAATCTCATTTTCTCTATCTAATTCACCAACAATATCCGTTAGAAATTCCTGATATATTTCCTCAGAGATTCCCGATTGTCCAATAAGTGATTCAGATAAAACTTTCATCGAAGTAATTGGTGTTTTAAGTTCATGCGATACATTTGAAACAAATTCCTGTCTAGATTTTGTTAATGAATTAATTTTGCCTAGCATCGTATTAAATGAATCAGAAATATTTTCTAATTCACTACAGCCTTTCATTTCAACATGTTCTTCCTGACCTGAAGTGTTTAATTTTGAAACTGTTTCATTTATATTTACAAATGGTTTGACAAGTTTATTAGAACCATATATTGAAGCCGCAATTAGAAGAATTACAAGAATAATAACAACTGCAATAACAATAAGAGAAATATTATTCATTGATTCAAAAATATCCGAAATAGACGCACTACCCATTACGACAAATTGTATATCACCATTTTTATCAGTAATACTTTGAGTTATGTTAATATACTGATTTTTCTTATCAACGATACATTGGTTAGTACCATTAAAGCATTTATTTACATCTTCAGAAATACAAATTCTTCCCTTATTAATTTGATATGAATCGCTAATGATATTAAAGTCTTTATCAATTATCTGAATACGATTCATAAAAAGACCAGCCAACTCATCAGTTGCTAATTCAATATTATCATCAGAAATTTTCTCCACATTATATTCATCAGAAATATAATTACAAAGAATTGAGAATTGTGCATTTATATTTTTGCTTCTAGTGTTAATAAAACTACTCTCAGCAACATTAAGTACCACTACATCTAAAATGATAAGTGGTACTATTCCAACAATAATTATTATTAAAAGGATTCTAAATCTAAGACTTTTAAAGAACGATTCGTTAAGCTTTAAAATAATAACCCACTCCCCACTTTGTATTAACATATTTTGGTTCTTTAGGGTTTACTTCTATTTTTTCACGAAGACGTCTTACATGTACATCAACAGTACGCACGTCACCAGGATATTCATATCCCCAAACAATACTTAACAACTGTTCTCTGCTATATACTTTGTTTGGATTATTAACTAATAACTCAAGAAGATCAAATTCTTTTGCTGTTAAATTAATTTCTTTATCTTGAATAAACACTCTACGAGCATCTAAGTCCATATAAAGATCACCACTAATAATCTCAGAAGAAATATCTCTTGCTACTCTTTTATTTCTTCTGAACATAGCTTTAATTCTAGCTTTAACTTCAAGGATATTAAAAGGTTTTGTAATATAATCATCAGCACCATACTCAAGGCCAAGTATTTTATCCATGTCTCCACCTTTTGCTGTTAACATGATAATAGGCATACTTGAAAACTCTCTAATAGTTTTGCAAACTTCAAAACCATCCATTTTAGGAAGCATAACGTCAAGCAAAACAACATCATATTCTGTTTTCTTTGCCATATAGACAGCCTCTTCTCCATCATAAGCACAATCAACTGTCATTCCGTCTTGCTCTAAAGAAAACTTAATTCCTTTTACAATAAGTTTTTCATCGTCAACTACTAAAATTCTGCTCATACTTACACCTTAATATAATCCTTAATTTTTTCGTAGGAACTATCTTTTATTCCTGCAACATTTTTTATATCGTCAATGCTGGAAAATTTCCCAACATCTTCTCTGTAAGAAATAATAGCATTTGCCTTAACATCTCCTATGCCTGGTAATGTTTTTAATTCTTCCATCGAAGCATTATTTATATTTACAAGACCGTCATTAAGAGCCGAACTATTTGCAAATTCATTTGAAGCTACTTCACTATTCGACGGAATATATATTTGTTCCCCGTCAGTTAACGGCTTAGCAAGATTAAGATATTGCTGATTAGCTTCCTTGCTAAATCCGCCAGCAGCTAAAATCGCATCATGAATTCGCATGCCATTATCTAAATAATAAACACCTGGATTATTAACTGATCCGCATACATGAATACATAACTTTAATAAGTTTTCATCGTCTATACTTTCAGTTTCTTTATTTGTATCCTCGGTATTTTTTTCATCTAAAAGAGTTTTTGTTTTTTTGCTCTTAATAGAGCAACTAAAAATAATACCTGTGCAAATAACAATAACTCCAATAAATAAAACTCTTATTATTTTTTTCTTTTTCATGTTCTCCTCCGTATAGGAAAAGAACCTCTGACTAATGTATTTTACAAAATTTTTATTAGGTTTGCAATAATTCTGTAATAAATTTGTAAAATTATTTAGATTCAGAATTTACTGAGTTACTTGTTCTTGTCGAAAGAGCTTTATTAAGTGAATCATTAAATTTTTCAAGGGCCGATTCGGATGAAGTATCACCCCAAACGCTATTAAGCATCAATTTTAGATCTTTCCATATTTCTTGAGTTTCAATCATTTTTGGTAATGAATAAGAATTCTCATATTGTGTGTAAGCGTCCTGGAAACCGTTTTCTTCTTGATAAACTCTCTTACAGCTTATAAGACCTGTTAAATCATAAATATAATTAATATTTTCATATGTCATATATTTAGCTAAACTTTCCGCTGTTTGGGTGTTTTTAGAAATTGGATTTACACAAACACACCATGTCGTAGATAAAGCTTTAGATTCCAGAGTATCGTTAAGTGGTGGCATTTGTGCTATTTTATAATTCGTCTTTTGACGATTAAGAGCGGCTAATGTAGAACAATTAATTATTGCTGTTGTACAACGCGAGAAAACAAAACTGTTTTCAACTAAGTCATAGGTTACAGTATCCTTATCAATTTTAACTTTTGAGGCAAATTGTTTATAATAGCTAAGTGCTTGTTGCAATTCTTCGCTGTTTGTATTAATTTCTTTAGAATTATCACCATATTCTCCGCCAATATTTAAATAAGCACCAATAAATTCGAAATTAGAAATCAAACTATTTGGATCAAAAAGTGCAACCATATCAATAGATGATCTATCATCTTTAATAAATGATGCTGATGATGTTAATATCTCATCAAAAGAATTTGGTGGATCAATCTGGAAATCAGTATTGTACACTAAAAGACCAACATCAAATGCAAAAGGATATGCAACTAATTTTTCATTGCAAGTAGAAGCATTAAGTGATGTTTTAGCAAAATGAGCCAAATTATATGTTGATGTATCCGTATTTTCTTTTGCAACAGAACCTAGATATGCTTGTTCAAGTTTTGTGCTTTCAACTATATATAAATCTGGAGCATTCTCATCTTTCTCTACATTTAGCTTATTAATATTCTCAAAAAATTCAACTGCACTTACTAATTTACATTCAATTTTAAGGCCTGTAGTTCTAAAATAATCTTCTTTTAATTCCTGAGTATAATTTTCAAAAACAGGATCATAATACCAAAGAATTAAGTCATGGCTTTCAGCAATATCATCTTCTGAATCGATTTTTTCTGTACTTGTAGGTCTAATAAGCATTGCGCAAAAAATAATTGCTGCAGTGAATGCTAAGATAACAACTATTCTAATAAAATAATTTCTTCTACTTCTTTTCATCGATATCTTCTATTATAACTTTTTCATTTTTTCCAGGTTGTGGTTTATTCCATGACATGAATTTACATTCAGGATAACCTTCACATCCATAGTAGCGACGACCTTTTTTAGTTTTTCTAATTATAATTTCTCGCCCACAATCAGGACATTTAACATTTGCTTTTTCTATAATACTCATTGTATTGCGACATTCAGGAAATCCTGGACAAGCAAGAAACTTACCATGAGGTCCAAATTTATAAACCATCATTCTTCCACATTTATCGCAAACAATATCACTTTCTTCATCCTTAACTTTTATCTTCTCAAGTTTTTCTCTTGCACTATCAATAGATGTTTTAAGTCCAGGATAGAAATCTCTTAAAATTTGTTTCCAGTCAATATTACCCTCTTCTATGTTATCAAGCTTCTCTTCTATTTTAGCAGTAAACTGTGTATCAACAATAGTTGGGAATGCTGTAACCATTATATCATTAACTACTTTTCCTAGTTCAGTAACTAAAATATTTTTCTTTTCTTTACGAACATAATGTCTTGCCTGGATAAGAGTTATTGTTGGTGAATATGTACTAGGTCTACCAATACCTGCTTCTTCCATAGCTTTGACAAGCGAAGCTTCTGTAAAGTGTGCTGGTGGTTGAGTAAAATGTTGTGTGCCATCATATTTTACATTAGTTATAACATCATCTTGTGTAAGATTTGTGATTGTATTATTTTTTTCTTCTTTTTCATCATCAGCAAAAGTATATACTTTCATAAAACCATCAAATTTAACTTTTGATGCACTAGCCTTAAAAATATAACCATTAACATCAAATGAAACAGATGTTGTTTCATAAACAGCATTTGTCATTCTGCTAGCAACAAATCTTTTCCATATAAGTTGATATAATCTAAAATTATCCCTATCAAGCTTATCTTTTAATTTTTCAGGTGTAACATTAATATCAGAAGGTCTAATTGCTTCATGTGCATCTTGAATTTTACCTTTTGATTTAACAGTATTTTTTACATAACTAATATAATCTTTACCGTAATTTTCTCCAATAAATCCTTTTGCTGTTTCAATAGCCTCATCAGAAATACGAATAGAATCAGTACGTAGGTATGTGATATAACCTCCTTCATATAAACTTTGTGCAACTCTCATAGTTTTAAGAGTTGTAAAGTTAAGTGCTTTTGAAGCTTCTTGTTGTAATGATGATGTTACAAAAGGCAATGGAGCTTTTTTTACTCTTTCTGATTTTTTAATATCAGAAATACTCATTGTTTTGTCTTCTATTAGAGATAAGATTTCATCAAGTTCTTCTTTTGTATGAATATCTATCTTACCATTTTTGTCACTATTTAATCTCGCAACAATAGTTTTCTTTTCGCCTTTAATAGTTATATCAGCATCTAAATTCCAATATTCTTCTGGAACAAAAGCATCAATTTCTGCATCTCTGTCATTCACCATACGAAGAGCAACAGACTGAACACGGCCAGCACTTAAACCTCTTTTTACTTTTTCCCAAAGAATAGGACTGATTCCATAACCAACAAGTCTATCAAGACTTCTTCTAGCTTGCTGAGCATTGACAAGATCCATATCAATTTCTCTAGGATTTTTAAGAGAAGCTGCAACCGCAGTTTTTGTAATTTCATTAAAAGTTATTCTTGCTTGTTTCTTTTCATCTAAATTTAATGCTTTAGATAAATGCCAACTAATAGCTTCACCTTCACGGTCAGGGTCTGTTGCAAGATATACTTTATCTGCTTCTTTAGCTAATCTTTTAAGTTCTGATAATGTATCACCTTTACCTCTTATAGTGATATATTTAGGTTCAAAATCATTATCAACGTCTATACCTAATGAGCTCTTTGGCAAATCTCGAACATGTCCTTTTGAAGCAACAACGTCATAATTTTTGCCAAGATACTTCTTTACAGTCTTTACTTTTGCAGGTGATTCCACGATTACTAATTTTTTTGACATAATAGTTTTCCTTCCGGGAATAATAATATTTTCTTCCACAGTTTTAACTAAATACCACGAAAGCACTCACTCTGTCAATTTTTTTATTTTTAAATAAATATTTTTTTCATCTTCCTTGACATTATTTTTTTTCAGTGATAGTCTAATCTAAAAGAAATCTTGTTGCCATTTTCTTGGCATAATTTCTAAAAAATAATTAAATAAAAGGAGACATTTTATGTTTTGTCGTGTTTTATGCGCGGACATATGTGGTATTGATGCACATAAAGTCTATGTAGAAGCAGATATCTGTGGGGGTCTTCCTGATTTTAATATCGTTGGTCTTCCCTCGTCAGAAATAAGAGAAGCAAAAGAAAGAGTTATAAGGGCTATAACTAATTCCGGTTTTGAATTTCCTTCTAGAAAAATAACAATTAACCTTTCGCCTGCAAATCTTAGAAAAATCGGTTCCGGTTTTGATCTTCCTATAGCAATTGCAATTCTTTGCGCAATTGGCCAAATACCCCAAGAAGCAATAAAAGATGCGTTAATTATCGGAGAGTTAAGTTTAGATGGAACAATAAATCCTATCAAAGGAATTTTACCAATAACAATTATGGCTCAAAAAGAAAAGGTTAAAACCATTATATTGCCTAATAATAATGCATACGAAGCAGCTGTAATAAAAAATGTAAATGTATCACCTGTAAAATCTCTAAAAGATACAATTGATTTATTAAATGGAAAATTAAATTCTGTATGCGAATACGATGACTTAGAAACTATATTGGAAAAAGCATATAAGGATTGCTCTCTTGATTATATAGATGTTAAGGGACAAGAGGGAGCAAAACGCGCAACAATGATTGCCGTTTGTGGTTTTCATAATCTTTTATATATTGGTCCTCCCGGTTCCGGCAAAAGCATGCTAAGTAAAAGAATTCCTACTATATTAAACCGTCTATCCATCGAAGAATGTCTAGAAGTTTCAAAAATATATTCTGTTGCCGGTTTATTGGATGGAAAATCATTAGTCTTAAATAGACCTTTTAGATCTCCACATCATAGCATAAGTGATGCCGCATTAGTCGGCGGGTCTTCTAATCCCAAACCCGGCGAAATAACACTTGCTAATAAAGGCGTTCTATTCTTAGACGAAGTTGCGGAATTTAAAAAAAGTACAATTGAAATGCTACGTCAACCTCTTGAAGATAAACATATATTAATATCTCGAACAAATGCGCAAGTAGACTTTCCATGTGATTTTATGCTAGTGATGGCAATGAACCCTTGTAAGTGCGGTTATTATCCTGATAGGAATTTTTGTAAATGTACAGAAGCTGATGTGAATAAATATTTCGGAAAAATAAGAGGACCTATCCTGGATCGTGTTGATATAACCGTTGGAACAAAAAGATTAGATACAAAAGACTTTGGATCGTTAATTAAAGGTCTTAGTTCATCAGATATGCGAAGCTTAATAGAAAATGCCAGAGCAATTCAAAATGAACGTTTTAAGAACTTAAAAATATCTTTTAATTCACAAATGAATCAAAACGAAATTAAAAAATATTGTCAGTTAGATAGTATAAATCAAGAACTATTAAATACCGCATATAAAAAGTTCAATATGTCTGCTCGGGGCTATTACAAAATTCTAAAAGTCGCAAGAACAATTGCTGACTTAGATGACTCAAAAGAAATTAAAAAAGCTCATCTTCTTGAGGCAATTAGTTATAGAAATCAATTTGTTGATAGATAATGTTTCTAAATCTTGTATATGGGTTCCTCGCTCCCGCAGGACATCTCCCATGCTTCGCAGGTACCTCCCCTAATAGGGTCCCTCCTGCTTGCATGGTGCCCTCCTGCTCGCGCTCGGAACCAATACATGGGATCGAAGAAGAATGTAAAAAATTAAGTAAATTCGAGCGCAAGTATGGGAGATGTCCTGCGGGAGCGAGGAACATAGTGAAAAATAAAGGAGGAATTATGACAAAAGAAGAATACTGGTTTTGGTTATGCAATATAAAAAACATTTATAATGAACAAATCAATAAATTATTTAATGTTTTTTCAAGTCCTGAAGAAATTTATAATGCTTCATCAAAAGACTTAATTGAAACTAAACTTTCTAAAACAGAAATTGAAAACATTGAAAAAAGTAAAAAGGATTTATCTAATCTAAAACTTCTAGAAAAAATAAAAAAAGAAGGAGTAAAATTTATTTATCCGGATTCTAAAGATTACCCTGCCAAACTTTCTCTAATAAAAAACATGCCCTATTCATTATATGTTAAAGGAAATCTTCCAGATGATAATTTACTAAGTGTTGGAATGGTAGGTGCACGTGCATGTTCAGAATATGGGAAAAGTCAAACTATTCGCTTTGCAAAATCTCTTGCATCAAAAAAAATCCAAATTATAAGTGGTCTTGCGCTTGGAATTGATTCGATTAGTGCAAAGGCCGCATTAAACGTTGGTGGAAAAACTTTCGCCGTTTTAGGAAGTGGAATTGATATTATTTATCCAAGAGAAAATATTGAACTCTATTATGAAATAATAATGAATGATGGTGGAATAATTTCTGAATATCCTTTAGGCACTATTCCTTATCCTTGGCAATTTCCATTTCGTAATCGTCTAATAAGCGGCCTGAGCGATAAGATACTTATAATGGAAGCAAGAAAAAGAAGCGGCACATTAGTTACCGCGAGTTATGCCTTAGAACAGGGCAAAGATATCTATTGTCTTCCTGGGAAAATCACTGATAGTTTAAGCGATGGATGCAATCAACTTATAGCTGATGGCGCAGGAATTTTACTTAGTCCAGAATACTTATTGTCAGATTTATATGAAAAAGTAAATTCAACAATAAATACAAATATTTCATTAGATACATGTCCATTTGATATCGAAAGTGATGAATACAAAGTATATGAACTTTTAGAAAGCTCACCTACTTCAACAGAAGAAATAATACAAAAAACTTCTCTGAATCCTGAATCAATATCCACAATCTTAATGGATCTTGAAATCTCAGGATTAATCAGAGAAGTTTCAAAAAATTTCTTTGTGAAAAATTATTAGAAGTTAAATACTTCGCCTGTAGCCTGTTTAACAGCAGCTCTTACAACATGACTAGCCATGATTGAATTTGTAACTGCACCAACACCGCCAGGTACCGGTGTAATTTTAGCAACTTTCTTTTCAACTTCATCAAAAGCGAAGTCACCACACATTTTGCCATCAACAAAGTTAATACCAACATCAATAGCAACACAATCAGGATTAGCTTTAGCAACATGTGCTTCTTTTACAAGCCCAGGAACACCACATGCACAAACGATAATATCAGCTTCTTCACAACGCTTGATTGTATCTTTTGTAAATACGTGGCACCATGATACAGATGCATTTCTAGCAATCATCATGTAACCAACAGGACGACCAACAACAAGGCTGTGCCCAATAATTACAGCATTAGCACCTTCATACTTTACGCCCATGTAATCACAAATCTTAATAACTGCTTCTGCAGTACATGGGAAATAGCCACTGTCATCACCCATAGCAAGTTTAGCCCAGTTAGCAGGGCTCATACAGTCCATATCTTTTTCTGGATTAATCATTTCAACTAAAGGTTGATCATTTAAGTGTTCTGGTAATGGGCGGAACATTAAGATACCATTAACTGTTGGATCATCGTTAATATCCTTAAATTGAGTTTCCAAACCTTCTTGAGTAACATCTTCTGGAAGTTCAAAAACTTTAACTTCTATACCAACATCAGCGCAAGTTTTCTTAACACCTTTTTCATAAGATAGATCACTATCTTTAGCACCTACACGCAAAATACCTAAGCATGGGTTAACACCTGTCTGCTCTATTTTTGCTTTCATCTGTTCAATTAAATGAGCTTTAACATCAGCGCCTTTTACTACTTCTGCCATCAAAAAATCCTCCTATTTGATTTTATTTGAATTAATTTTATCAAAAACTATTTTTAAAATATAAAAACATAATAATATTTTTATAATAATTTTAATAATTGCATAAAAATATTGTAACTTATTCAAAAAATAAATACACATTATTTTCAATATTTTTTAATAGACTTTTTCTTATTTATAATGTAAAATCATGTCACTGTGCATTTTTTATAAGGAGAATAAAAGTTGAAACGTTCACAAAGAAAAAGTCGTTCAAAACGTTTTTTTTCAGTAATAGGCAAAATATTTGCAACCATTGGAATAACAATTGCTTTTCTTGCTCTACTTTGTTTGGGCGCTATTTTTGTATTAGAAAAAGGCCCTTCTGAAACAGCAAAAGTTATTTTTGTTAACTCATGTGATGAATCAAGTGCCATGAAATGGCTACCTCACATTTTCTTAAAAGATGCCGAAATTCAAAAAATATTAGACAGTTCTAAAATGACAGAAGTAGATGAAGGCACAACCAGTGATTCTTCAAAAATCAATGTATCTGAAGATGTATCTAACGAAATAGAACTTGTTGATATAGTAGGCGGCTCTTACAGAGGTAAAATGCTTATTATTCATGATCCTAAACGAGTCTTTCTTGGACACGTAGAATCATTTGGTGAATTCCAAGGATTAACTGTACTTGGTATTGCTGATAGATATGAAGGTGTTATTGGTGGAGTAAATGGCGGCGACTTTGTTGACGGCGGAAGTTATGCTTACACTGCTCAGCCTTTAGGTTGCATAGTTTCATCTGAAGGAAATCGCGATTGCGCTCCGGAAGACTTATTTGTTTATAATCAAAGTGGAATGGATAGTATTTATCATATTTCAGGTTTTACAAAAGAAGGTAAATTCTTTATTGGAAATGTATCATTAAACGATGCAATTTATAAATACGGTGTTATCGATGCGGTTTATACCGTTCACAATACAGGTCCTTTCTTAGTAATGAATGGCGAAGCTCTTATAGACGAAGTTCCTGATTCAGCTGTTTATGGTGGTGGTAAAAACCCTCGTACAGCTATCGGACAACGTGCTGACGGTGCTGTTTTATTACTTGTTGTTGATGGTCGTCAAACCGACTCTTTAGGAGCAACATTTAAGGATTTAGCATATGAAATGCTTAAACAAGGTGCAATTAATGCAGCTGCTATGGACGGAGGAACTTCGACACAAATGGTATGGGAAGGTGAAATAATCAATCACCCATATTCTCCTACTGGCCCTCGTAGATGTCCGACAGCGTGGTTAGTTAAATAAGAATTCAATTCAAGGATATTTTGATATGGATAACGAAAAAGATTTATATAATACTGCTAGAATAAAAAAATTAAATGTTGGATTAAAAGAAGAAGACGATATGATTTATGAGCGTGTTTCTAAAAATGCTGCTCCTGTTGTTCGCAGACAAAGACCTTCTTTTTCACGTCATACAACACTAGAAGTTGAAGGCCCTTCTACTCCACACCAATCTCGCCCAATCGAAGAGGTAAATCTTTCTAGACAAAGGAAAGATGAAAGGCGAAATGAGATTCCTTCATATGCTAGACCTTCTTCATATTCACGTCAGTCTATACCTAATGAGGCAAGACCATCTAGCAATAGGCCTATTAAAGCTCAGCGTCCTGTTAGACCTAATGAAGTTAGACCTTCTAACGCTAGACCTTCTAACGCACAACGTCCTGTTAGGCCTAATGAAGTTAGACCTTCTAACGCTAGACCTTCTAACGCACAACGCCCTATTAGACCTAATGAAGTTAGACCTTCTAACGAAAGACCTGTTAACGCGCAACGTCCCGTTAGACCTAATGACCCTCGTCAGGTTAGACCAAATTATGAAAGATTCGATGATAATCGTTCGTATAATAGAGAAAAAATAAATAATTCTAACGAAATAACTAGAGATCCTAACGAAATTAAAATGCCTCGCAATTTAAAAAAGCGTGGTGGCTTTACTGGTTTTAAAAAATTCATTACCATTTATAGTGCAATTTTATTTGCTATCATAATAGCTGGTATGCTCGTTTTAAATTCATTCGTTAAAAACTATGAAAATAACCAACCTTCTAACCTTGCAGCTAATATAGCTTCTAATTTAACTAAAGATTCATTAACATACTTAAATGAAAATAAAGATTCTATAGCCTGTCTAGAAAATGTTGATACTATTATTGAAAAATCTGCTTCTTTAATGGGAGGAGAAAAAGTATCATATATTGAAAATAAAGAGTACCGTGCTGAAAATCCATCATATGATTTTACTATTGATGGAAATGTTGTAGCTCAAATTACATTTGAAAAATCAAAAAAAGGTGCTTTTGGTCTTTATTCATGGAAAATAAAAACATTAAATATAGCTGAATATATTCCAGATACAATGAGCTATACTCTTTACGCTCCTGAGGGTGCAACAGTTTCGATTAATGATAATCCAATTGAAGATATATATAAGATTGCTGATGCTGCTATTCCAGAGCACTTACAAACAGCATCTAAATTTGCTGTTTTATCACCATATATAACATATAAAGTTTCGGGCTTTATCAATGCCCCATCGGTTAAAGCAACTGATGCAAATGGAAATAACCTTGATTTAACAATGACATCAGACACCATCGTTGTTGGCGCATCTACTTCTTCAGAATTTATTGAAGAAGTAGATGGTAGGGTAAATGGCGCATTAGAAGACTGGGCAAAACACTTTATAAATTATGGTGGAAATTTGCGTAATTATATTTACGACAATTGTGATTGGTTTGCATATATTTTCGGAAGTGATGAAATCAACCCAATTCCTACTCAATTCTATGACTACGAATATATTTCAAACATTGATTTTCCTATAAAAGAAACTAAAAACTATATTAAATATTCGAAAGATTGTTTTAGCGTTGATGTGAAATATGAAATGACCGTTAACTTCTATTCAGATACATTCCATGATGAAAATCAAAAATTAGATGCTACATGGATTTGGTTCTATGATGAAAATTCACAAGAATGGTATATTGTAGATTGTATATATAAAAATTAAGGACTTCATATGAAGTCCTTTTTACTTTTTTGCTTTTATTCTGTTTAGAGCTCTTGCAATAGACGCTTGCGTTAATTTATATTCAACCTGGCTTTGTTTTTGAAGCAATTCTTCTTTTGCTAATCTTTCATCTCTTAATGCTCTATTAATATCTATTTCAGGAATAAATTCTGCACTATCAACTGCTATAGTAACATCATTATTGTTTACTGAAACAATACCTTCTTCTACAACTAATAAGAAATTTTGTCCAGATTGATCTTTTAAGCTATTTAAATCATTGTATTTATTATTATTTTTTTTCACAAAAAGCAAAAAATCATCATCACTAATTTTTGCTTTAACTTCACCTGGGACAATAATTGAAATCATCGGACTATGACCCGGCAAAATTCCATATTCTCCATCATAAATAGGAACCACTACACTTTTACATGGTCCCTCGTAGATGTACCTATCTGAAGCTAAAATTTTAAGATTAAAAGTTTTCATAATTTATTTTTCAAGGTCTTTGGCTTTAGTTTTAACGTCTTCAATTGTTCCAACGTTAAAGAATGCATTTTCAGGATATTCGTCCATTTCTCCGCTAATTATAGCCTTAAAACCTTTAATTGTTTCTTCTAAAGGCACGTAAGCACCTTTTACGCCAGTAAACTTTTCAGCTACAAAGAAAGGTTGAGATAAAAATCTTTGAATTCTTCTTGCTCTATTAACAATAATCTTATCTTCTTCGCTAAGTTCATCCATACCTAAAATAGCAATAATATCTTGCAACTGAGAATATTTTTGTAAGATTTCTTGTACCCTTCTAGCAGTTAAATAATGTTCTTTTCCAACAACATTTTCATCAAGAATTCTAGACGTTGATTCAAGAGGATCAACAGCAGGATATATACCTTGTTCAGCAATTTTTCTAGAAAGAACTGTTGTTGCGTCAAGATGCGAGAAAGTTGTTGCAGGAGCAGGATCAGTTAAATCATCAGCAGGAACATATACTGCCTGAACAGAAGTAACAGATCCATTTTTCGTTGATGTAATTCTTTCTTGTAAATCTCCCATTTCTGATGCAAGAGTTGGCTGATAACCAACAGCAGAAGGCATACGTCCAAGAAGAGTTGAAACTTCTGAACCAGCCTGAACAAATCTAAAAATATTATCTATAAATAAAAGAATATCTTTATTTTCATAATCTCTAAAATACTCAGCCATAGTAAGCCCTGTAAGTGCAACTCTCATACGTACGCCAGGTGCCTCATTCATTTGCCCAAATACTAGTGCAGTCTTATCAAAAACTCCACTCTCTTTCATTTCATTCCAAAGGTCATTACCCTCGCGACTTCTTTCACCAACGCCGGTAAAAATTGAATAACCTCCGTGTTCCATTGCTACATTATGAATAAGCTCTTGTATAAGAACGGTCTTTCCTACACCGGCGCCACCAAATAGACCAATCTTTCCACCTTTAGAATAAGGCTCTAATAAATCTATTACTTTAATTCCTGTCTCAAGAATATTAGTAGAAGGAATTTGTTCGTTAAATGCAGGCGCTTTTCTATGAATTGGTAAATAAGTTTCATCTTTAGAAATCTCGCCTTGATTATCTACTGGCTCGCCTAAAACATTAAATAAACGTCCAAGAGTACATTTACCAACAGGTACTTTAATACCACTATGTGTGTTTTCAACTTCTAAACCTCTGCTAAGTCCATCACTTTCTGAAAGCATAATAGCACGTACCTGATTTTTACCTATATGTTTTGCAACTTCCATAATGCGTTTATTGCCATCAACATTAACACAAAGAGCATCATTAATTTTTGGTAACTCTTCGTTTTCAAATAAAACGTCTACAACGCATCCTGATACAGCTGTTATCTTGCCTGACATTAATTTAATGCCTCCTTTATCTGATTAAGGCTTTTAGCGCCACTTGATATTTCCGTAATTTCTCTTGTGATAATGCTTTGTCGTCCTTTGTTATATTTAATATTTAACTCTGATATTAAATCTTTTGCATTTTGATTAGCACTATCCATTGCCATCATTCTTGAATTTTGTTCAGCGCAATAACTCTCTACTATTCCCGAATAAACAAAACCTGTAATATAATTTCTAACTATAGTATCCAGCACTTCTTTTGGAGACGGAACAATTTCAAAATTATTTAATGATGTTTCTTCTTGTTCAAAATGAGCTTCGCATAGTGGTAAAGCTCTAATACATTGTGGCTGTGCACTTAAATTTAAATCAAATTCAGTATATATAATAAAAAACTGCTTAATTTCGCCTTGATCATATTTTTCTAATAACGTTCCAGTTATTTTTCTTGCTCTATCCATATTTGGTTCTCGAGCTGTATAAAGAAAACTTTCATCTATTTTAATCCCATGTTTTCTAAAATATGCTCTACCATATTCTCCTATGACAAACAAAGAACAATCTTTATATTTATCAAGTAGCGAAACAGTTTCTTTAATAATATTATGATTATATGTACCAGCTAATCCTTTGTCGGCAGTAATACAAAGAATAGCTACTTTTCCTTCTTTGTCTAAATCTTCAAAACTTTTATTTTCTGGTAAGAAATATTTACTATCATGATTTGGAATATGCGCTAATACTTGCTGGGCATTTTTTCTTAAGAAAAGAAAATATGGCTGAGTCTGGGCTAAATTAAGTTTTGCTTTTCTTAATTTAGTCGAGGCTATAAGATACATCGCATTCGTAATCTTTTGAGTATCTTTAACAGATTTAATTCTATTTTTTATTTCCTTAACACTTGGCATTAATTTATATAGTCCTTGCTAAATTTATGCGCAAAATCTTTTATTATATTTTTAGTTTTATCAGATAATTTTTTACCAGTTTTTATTTCGTCACAAATATCTGGAAATTCACTTTCAAATTCACTAACAAGTTTTTCTAAATAATCACTAATATCTTCTTTAGCAATATTTTGCAATGCATGTGAAAGTGCACTAATTAAAATAATAACTTGCTGAGATTCTGAATAAGGCGAATATTGCTTTTGTCTTAACATGTACATCAAGCCTTCACCATATGCTAATTGTTTTTTTGTGTCTTCATCTAAATCAGAACTAAATTGAGTAAAGACTTCCATCTCTCTATATTGAGCAAGGTCAAGTCTTAAAGTACCTGTTGCATCTTTCATAACTTTTGTCTGTGCATCACCACCAACTCTTGATACTGAAAGTCCAACATTAACAGCAGGTCTTTGACCAGCAAAGAACAAACTACTTTCAAGATATATTTGTCCATCAGTTATAGAAATAATATTAGTTGGAATATAAGCACTAACATCACCATCTAAAGTTTCAACAATAGGAAGTGCTGTTATAGAACCTCCACCGTTTTCATCATTTAATTTAGCACTGCGCTCAAGTAAACGTGAATGTAAATAGAAAACATCTCCCGGATATGCTTCACGTCCAGGCGATCTATCAAGAAGTAAAGAAATTGTTCTATAAGCTACTGCATGTTTAGATAAATCATCATAGACTATAAGAACATCTTTACCTTGTTTCATGAAATATTCTGCGAGAGCACATCCAGAATATGGAGCAATATATTGAAGTGTATCTGCGTCAGATGCGCATGCAGCAACAATAGTTGTATACTTATCTGCTTCATGTTTTTTTAAGTCTTCAAAAACTCTTGCAACGCTACTAGCTTTTTGACCTATGGCAACATAAATACAGATACAATTTTTTCCTTTTTGGTTAATTATTGTGTCAATAGCAATAGCACTTTTTCCTGTTTGTCTATCACCTATAATAAGTTCTCTTTGGCCTCTTCCAATTGGAAACATAGAATCAATAGACAAAATTCCTGTGTGAAGAGGCGTATTAACTGGTGCACGTTCAATAATTCCCGGTGCTTTATTTTCAATTGGCATATAATCAGTAGCTAAAATATCTCCGCTACCGTCAATCGCCACACCAAGAGCATTAACAACTCTTCCAATATATTCCTCTCCTACTGGCATACTTGCAGTTTTATTAGTTCTTCTAACCTTAGATCCTGCACTAATGTCTCCGTCATCATCAAAAAGAATGCAGCCTACATTATCTTTGGTTAAATTTAATACCAGACCTTTTGCTCCATTTTCAAAAATAAGAATTTCTCCATACTTAGCATTATCAAGGCCTTCTATAAAAGCAATACTATCGCCAACACTTACTACATGCCCAATTTCTTCAGGAAAAGCTTTAAGTTCAAACTCATTAAGCTTTTCTTTAATTAATGGGATAGTATTTTTTTCAAGATATTTTCTTTTTGTTAGAATCTCAACAAGTTGGTTATAACGACCTTCATCACTCCAGTCAAAAACTTCATTTCCAACTTCTAACTTAAAACCATTATTTAAGGTTTTATCTTCTACCCACTCTAAGATAATATCTTCGCTATATTTATTATTTAAGAAGGTTTTAAATTTTTGTTCCTGCTTTTTATTTGGTTTTACAGCAGAAAACAAAATAGCTTTATTATTTGTCATTTGAATTTCCTTTAGTTGAATCTAAGAAAGAATCATATGCTTCTGAAGTAGAACCAAAAATAACTTTTGAAGCAGCTTCTTTAGCAATCTGAGTAATTTCATCGCTTGCCTCAGCAACTATTTTTTCTTTCTCTGCAGTAGCTTTTTCTTTAGCTTTGCTAATAATATCTTCGGCTTTTTGATCCGCGTCACTAATAATCTTAGCGGCCTTTTCATCCGCATCTTTTAAGATATTAGCTTTTGTGTTAGCAATTTCTTTATTCGCATTTGCTAATTTTTCTTCATACTCAGATTTTAGTTTTTCGGATTCAGCCTTTTTATCATTTGCTTCATTATCCATATCTAAATAAGCCTGTTTTCTTTTATCCATAAAATTCTTAATAGGCTTATATAGCAAAAGATAAAGAATGGCAAACAATATAACAAAGTTAAATAAATGTAATAGAATCTGTTGCCAGTCTATGTTAAGAGGAACTCCGTTCATTGAAATACCACCTTTACATTACAAATATAATCAAAATAGTAACAACTAATGCATAAATAATTGCCGTTTCTATAAATACAAGGCCAAGCATCAGCGTTGTTCTTATCTTTCCTTCTGCCTCTGGCTGACGTGCAATTCCTTCTGATGATTTTGAAATTGCAAGACCCATACCAATAGCTCCGCCTAAAGCAGCAAGTCCAATAGCAATACCAGCAGCAATAGCCTTACTTCCGACTGCGCCCTGATCAGTACTTTGTGTCATAGTAGGATTTGGTGCAATTAAAACATCTTCGTTAGTTGCAACCGGTGTATCATCTGCTTTTGTAGTGATAGTTAAAACTATAAATGTAGCTGCAAGGCAGATACAAATTGCTGCGAGAATAATAATTATTCTCTTTCCAACTTTAGTCATATTAAAAACCTCCTATTTTTCGGTTACTTCGCCAAAATATGTTGAAGCAAGTGTTGTAAGAACGTATGCCTGAATAAGTGCATGTAATAAAGTAAAAATAACAGCAACTAAAACAGGTATTCCATACCTCATAGCGCTGTAATAATAAACAAGTTCCGTTACTAAAGCTCCTGATAATAAAGCTCCAAAAAGACGAAAACTCATAGATATCGGAAGTGAAAATTCTTTTAACGTTTTTCCTACTCCCTTTATTCCGTTCTTAGCAATACCACCTGCTAAAATAATCAAATATGTTAAACATCCCATGCAAATAGCTCCGTTAATATCTGATAAAGGAGCTGGTAGTGCGATTGATGTTCCTAAAATAGTAGTGACCTGGAATCCAAATAATTCAAAGAGTGTGCTAACGCAAATATATGCGCCTGCAACAAAAATATATGCGCTAATAAATCCACTTGCATGTGGTGAATTTTCTTTAGCCATGTTATCGAAAAGTGAAACGGCCTGCTCTAAGAGCATCTGGAACTTTCCTGGAACCATCTTAAATTTCGGAATTACGAATATTCTTACTATTAAAGCAAAAATAAGAAAAATACCCGTAATACAAAAAGCTGAGATAAGTCCTGGATTAACTGCCATTCCGAACAAATCAATTTTGTAAGTATCATGCAGCACAACGTCTCTCATAACCGTCTGAACAGACTCTTCTCCTGAAGGAGCCTTTAACAAACCCGCAATAATGCTTCCGGCTAATAAAAGCGTTGCAATAATAGCAAAAACAATAATAAATCTAGTTCTTTTTTTCTTATCCATTTTGTTTTTCCCCTAAAACAAATATCTTGCGTTTTTAGCGCAAGATATCGTTAAAAGCTAATATTATTATACTACTTTTTTGAAAAATAAACTATTTTTTTATTTATTTTCGAGTTTGTCCTTAACTGATGAAAATATGTCATCAGCTTTCATTCCATAAACACTTAGCATCTCGTTTGCCTTAGCGTTTAGCGCTTGTGCATATTCTCTATCTTCCATGCCTTTAGTATTAATAAAAATATTAAGAGAAGCGGCATAAAGCGCACTTTTACAAATAATAGCTCCACATCCAGCATCACTTACAGCTAAAACAGAACCTTTAGCAGCAAACTCAGAAATGATGTCAATTGCTTCGCAACAACTTGCCATTATTTTTAATGGTACTTCACATGCTTCTTTAGAACATTTTTCTAATACTTCTTTTTTATGAGCTTTTTCTTCATCTGTTTCAGCAGGAAGTCCATAAGCTTTACTTAGTGGCTCAAATCCAGCTGCATCTTCATCGATGAGAGATAAAAGTCTTTTTTGAAGTTCATCGCTTTTTGCTTTAAGTTCAATAATTTCTTCTTCAACATCAGCATATTTTTTCTTACCTACTGTTAAAGAACCAACCATGTTTCCTAAAGCACATCCAACAGCGCCGCACAGGGCAGCGGCTCCGCCACCGCCCGGTACTGGCTCTTTAGAAGCTAAAACTTCAACAAAATCAGGAATGTTTTTTTCACTAATATTCATAACTACCCCTTAGAATAAACCTGAAATCTTACCTGTGTTATCAACGTCAATCTTAAGAGCTGCAGGTTGTTTTGGAAGACCTGGCATCTTCATAATATCGCCTGTAAGAGCTACTAAGAAACCTGCGCCTGCAGAAACTGTGATATCACGAACTGTGATATTGAAGTTCTTAGGACGTCCAAGTTTAGTTTGATCATCAGTAAGTGAATACTGTGTCTTAGCCATACAAATTGGAAGATTACCAAATCCAATTTCTTCAAATTTAGCAATTTCTTTTTCTGCTTTAGCAGCAAATACAACGTGATCAGCACCGTAGATTCTCTTAGCGATTGTTTTGATTTTTTCTTTAATAGGTTGATCAAGTTCATATGAATATGAGAAGTTATTAGGTTGTTCGCAAAGTCTTACAACTTCCTGAGCAAGTTCAACAGCACCTTCGCCACCTTTAGCCCAAACTTCGCTCATCTTAACGTTAACGCCAAGTTCAGCACATTTTCTCTTAACAAGTTCGATTTCAGCGTCTGTATCCGCATCAAATCTATTAAGAGCAACAACTGCAGGAAGGCCAAATACCTGTGTAATATTCTCAACATGTTTAAGAAGGTTTGGAAGACCTGCTTCAAGAGCTTCAAGGTTTTCTTTACCTGTCTCAGTCTTTGGAACACCACCGTTATATTTAAGAGCACGAATAGTTGCAACAATAACAACTGCTGATGGCTGGATTCCAGCAAGACGGCATTTAATATCGATGAATTTTTCAGCACCTAAGTCAGCACCGAAACCAGCTTCAGTTACAACATAATCGCCGAAGTAACGAGCCATATTTGTTGCCATAACTGAGTTGCAACCATGAGCAATATTAGCGAATGGACCACCATGGATAAACGCTGGTGTGCCTTCGAGTGTCTGTACAAGGTTTGGTTTAAGAGCATCTTTAAGAAGAGCTGTCATAGCGCCTGCTGCACCGATTTGACCTGCTGTAACAGGCTCACCTTTGCGGCTATATGCAACAACGATTCTTGAAAAACGTTCTTTAAGGTCATTAAGACTTGTAGCTAAGCAGAAAGCAGCCATAACTTCTGATGCAACTGTGATATCGAATCCATCTTCACGAGGAACACCTTGAGCCTTGCCACCTAAACCACAAACAATGTTACGAAGTTCACGATCATTCATATCAACACAACGTTTCCAAACGATTTGACGTGTATCAATATCTAATTCATTGCCTTGATAAATATGGTTATCAATCATTGCTGCAAGTAAGTTGTTAGCAGCACCAAGAGCATGGAAGTCACCTGTAAAGTGAAGGTTAATATCTTCCATAGGAACTACTTGTGCATATCCACCGCCTGCTGCTCCACCTTTAACACCAAAAACAGGTCCTAATGAAGGCTCGCGAAGTGCAAGAACAGTTTTCTTTCCAATCTTTGAAAGTCCATCTGAAAGACCAACTGATGTAGTAGTTTTACCTTCTCCAGCTGGTGTAGGGTTAATAGCTGTAACAAGAATAACTTTTCCTGGTTCTTTGCCATTTGGTTTGTTTAAGATATTGTAATCTACTTTAGCTTTATACCATCCGTAGTATTCAAAATCTTCTTCTGTCAAACCAAGTTTAGCAGCGATTTCACCAATCTTCTTTGGAGTTGCTTCCTGAGCAATCTCGATATCACTTTTTGCCATTTGTTTAAGTCTCCTTTTCTTTTTATGTGTTTCTTAATTTTTATTCTTAATATATTTTTTTATATCGCCAATCATGTAAAGTGATCCTAACGCGATACAATTATTACCACAACTTAGCGCGCTATCAATAGCTTTGTCTATGCTTTCAAACGCTTCTGCTTTAACACCCATTTTTTCGATAATATTCGCAAGCTCGTTTGCTTGAAATGCTCTAGGATTATCCGGTGTTACGCAATAAAACTCTTTTGCCATAGGAATAATCTGGCTAAGCATATCCATATAATCTTTATCAACCATAACGCCAAAAATAAAAGATAATTTTTCACCTTTTTTAAGTTGCTCATCAAATACAGCTTTTATGCTTTGACTAGTAGCTTTAATTCCATGAGGGTTATGTGCCCCATCTACGATAAATACAGGGTCTTTTTTTAGTACTTCAAATCTTCCCGGCCATTTTGTATTTTTAAGGCCATCAATAATTTGATCATTAGAAATATTCCATCCTAATTCTTTTAATACTTCAATAACCTTTAACGCTACAGCAACATTTAATAATTGATAATTTCCAATTAATGGAATAGTAAGTTCATCAAACTCTTTATATGAAAAATGTAATGCATCAATATCAACACTCTTATATACTACGCTACTAGGTTCAGATACATACATCTTTGCATTAACTTCATTGCATCTATTTTTTATTACTTCTTTTACACTTTCAGCCTGGTCATACACAACAACTGATGTGCCTTCTTTAATAATTCCTGATTTAGTATAAGCAATCTTTTCGATTGTATCGCCTAACTCTTCTGTGTGATCAAGCCCAATTGCAGTAATAACAGCTACTTCCGGAGTATCTATTACGTTAGTAGAATCTAAGCTTCCACCCATACCAACTTCAAAAACAACTATGTCACATTTATTCTTTGCAAAATACACAAGTGAAATAGCCGTGTTTAATTCAAACTCAGTTGGCTTATCTTCCATAGAATCAGCAAACGGTCTTATATAAGAAGTAATTTCAGCTAATTCTTCATCTGAAATATTTTCATTATTAATTTGCATTCTTTCATTAAATACCTCTATATAAGGAGATGTAAAAAGTCCTGTCTTATAGCCAGCTTTTACTAAAACAGATGAAAGAAATGCTGCTGTAGAGCCTTTGCCATTAGTCCCAGCAATATGAATAAATTTAAGTTCTTTTTGTGGATTACCAAGTTTTTCCATAAGTAAATTAATACGTTCTAATCCTAAAACAGAACCCTTCCAATTAATACTACTTATGTAATCTAAAGTTTCTTTGTAATCCATAGTTTTACTTAAAAATGCGCACAATCTCTTATAGTGAATATAACGAAAAATAATTATATTTTCTATAAATATATTATATGTTTTTGTAAAATTATACAAAAGGTTTGTGACGAATATTTTTTTAGAATTGTTCTCTATTTCAAATAAATAAAAACAGCACCCCATCTCTGGAGTGCCGTTAAAAGTTTTATATTTTTCTAAAGTATTTTATTATTCTTCTCTATATAGGCTTTTAAAGTATCCACCTATCCCAAGTCCAATTATACTAAGTGCAAGAAGCAATGCCCACAAAAGCATATTGTTTGGATCACCTGTATTTGGTGCATCTTTTGTATTTACCGCAAACACGAATGGGCTACAAGTTTCCGACGTTACCTCGAAGCACTGCTTTTCTTCATTCCATACAGGTTTAAGCTTTTCAATACCTTTTTCGGTAACGTGATATACAATTGCTTCTGATTTTTTGTACTTCGCAAAATCCTTTCCAGAGAAACCGAATGTAAACTTGCCTTCCGCAGGCTTTTCATTCAACAATACGGTAATATCACGAGCATCAAGCACTTTCCAATCTTTACCGAGTTTTGCTTTTACATCGGCAGGTGTTTCGATTGCCGTTGCAGAGAGTACGTATTTCCAATCCGGCTCACCGCCGTTTACTGCATTAAGCGAAATACAACAGCCGTTTGAAGTGACGTGCTGCTTTTCGGCTTTGACATCTTCCTTCATCTTCTGAATCCATGCCTGCAAATCATCATCTTCTTCCAGCTCGGCTTTTACTTCCGGATTCTGAGCGACTATTTCATAGGCATCCAGAAGCGCGCTTTTATCTTCTATCTTGTAACTTTCTGGGGCAGCCTTTTGCTTTCTCATTTCGTCCTTGATAGCAGCAGCCGCTGCCTTAGTAGTCCATGGATCATCTTTATTCCATCCGATGTAAGGATAATACTTACAGGATGTGCTGCGCGCCTTTAGAGTACCGCTGTTTGTACAGCCGGCGATAGTACCGCCGCCAAAACTTGAGCCGATAATAGCTCCTGTCGCTTGATCTGTACTGCAAATAGTGCCTGAATTACTACAACTAGAGAAAACTTGATTAGTATTATCTGTTTCCAAATGCCCAATAATTCCGCCTGCATCTTTTTTCGCAGTCACACTACCACTGTTGGAACAGCTTGTTCCTTTATATACCGTATGTGACGGCTCTGCGCCCAAAAATCCTGCAATACCACCAGCATGCCCCTTGTCAGCAGTGATAGTACCTTGATTGATAGACTTTGAAAAATCGATGTAGTCATCTTCATTCCATCCTAGAATACCTCCGGCAGTCGCCGATACGGATTTGACATCACCGGTGTTCGTGCAACTTGATAAGTCACCGCCACCAAAACTTGAGCCGATAATACCACCTGCTGATCGATCTCCGTTAGTAGTGATATTTCCCTGGTTGTAACACTTGAAGAAATCATGATTAAGATTATCTGATTCCAAACGCCCAACGATTCCGCCGACATCTCCGTCCGTAGTTACGCTACCATAGTTTTCACAATCATGTACGGTGTACTTCGGATCTCCGTCCTTACTACCTAAAAATCCTGCAATACCACCTGAATGACTCTTTCCATTAATATTACCTTTATTGACAGAATCATATAATTTAATGGCATCATCTTCATTCCATCCAAGTATACCTCCGGCACTCCCCGATACCGATTTGACAGCACCGGTGTTATTGCAACTTGATAAGTCACCGCCGCCTTTACTTGAACCGATGATACCGCCCGCTGCTTTATCTCCATTATTAGTTATATTTCCCGTGTTGCTGCATTCGGAGAATTGATGGTCAAGGTTATCTGTAAACAAATGTCCAACGATTCCGCCGACATCCCCACGTGAAGAAGTAATATTACCTGTATTTGAACATTTTGTCCCTATATGCTTCTGATCAGTATCTTCATCGCCGAGCCAACCGGCAATACCGCCCGCATCAGAATCGGCTGTGACATTGCTGCTGTTAGAAGAATTGGTAAAATCAACTGGAGCACTTTCGCACCATGCCAAAATGCCTCCTCCGGTACCATGCGTTGAATTGACAGTAGCACTATTATGGCAATCGGTCATTTTAAGTTGCTTGTTAGAATAGCATGCTCCTACAAGTCCACCTACTCTGTCATCACCGGTGACACTGCCGCCTTTTACGGTCACGTTGCTGATTGTTACAGCACCTTTACCTTTTATCTGACCTGCCAGCACACCGTAATTTTTGTTAGTTCCCGTACCATTGATAACTGCGTCTTGAATAATCAGATTTTTGACTTCTGCATCATCTCCCAGTGTTCGAAACAGTCCGCCTCCGAGATTGACAGTCGTGTCTTTTAAGCCGCTGATGGTATGGTTGTTGCCGTTGAACGTACCTCGGAATTCATTGTCATATTTGTCCGTAGGCCAAAGTGTACTGTAAGGCACATTAATATTGACATCGGTGTTTAAGTTGACAGTATACCCCCAATAATTGTTGCCGTTAGCAATGCTTTGGATGAAATCGACAAAATCCTGCTCGGTATCCAATTCCAGGGGTGCGGGTGCAAAATAGCAATAGATCTGGTCCGTATATGTTGACCATAAGTCTTTGTTATTGCTGTTATCCCGCCTGTAGTAATAATACCTGTTCTTTGTTAAGCCTTCTTTTTCGGTAATTAACTCTCCTTTCTGATTATAACTATAGACGATGCTGTCTGAACAATTCAAGCCATTGACATATAAGTGCGCTTTATATTTGAATTCCGGTATTTTATGATCCTTTTCGTAATATTCATTAAAATCGCTTTCGGTATTGTGTATCATATAAGGAGTCAAGCCTTTGGCATCCGGCACTTCAAATCCGAAGGTTTCCAACAGCTTAAACAACGTAAATGTTTTGATTCCTGTATCATTTTCTTCCGTTTTTTCCGGCAGAAATAAGTTGTTTGTATTATCGATGATATGGTTGAGCAAATTTTCTGCTTCATTTATTTCGATGACCGGTTTTATTTTTTGGTTGGTATAAGCAACTGCATCATTTAACATACCCTTAACAGATGTACCCGTTGTACTCCAGTTTACGCCAAAAGCATCTTTATCAGAGGAATATATCATATTGAGTGTTCTGTTTAGTGGTACGAAGTCTGCTTGTGCAATTTCACTTATTATTTTGATATCACGGATATAGTCGAACCAATGCAATTGGACAAAATCATTATAACTTTCTGCCACGCTCTTATAATTGTCATTGAATGTTTCTGGATTTTTTGCTTTTGCGCGCTCATCTTGACCATAAAAACATTTTGCATAGGATATGTGTAAACTGTCAAGATCATCGCTAATATTCCCTACATTAAATTCATTCAATTTATCATTTAGTAAACTTACCAATATCCCCAACTCGGTTGAGGAATCAACATCGAGACTAGTATAGTCTGACAAGTTTTTGGCAACGCTAAGCCTTGCCTCCATGATAGTAAACAGCACCGTATATGCATCAGAAAGAATACTGCTCACTTGTTGATTATAGGATCCTGCCTTCATCGCAGCCTCTCCACCGAGTAGAGAGTCAAAGCAACTGATATAATATGCATTCTCCAAAAGCGATTTGTTATCTTTAATCAAGGCAATATCATTTCCGCAAAACCTTTTGCTCAATCTGTCAACGGTCTGAATAAGATCTGTTAAGCTTGTAATTGGACCATTCGATTCTTCTGCTATGCTTTCTGCGCCCTCTCCGGCTTGCGGCAAGCTCGAAAAAAGTAAAGCGATGCCTAAAGTCCTTCGCATCTCATCAAGTCTTGCTTCGTCTTCAGTCATACTCTCTGTGTTATCCACAGCATATTTCTGCAGTCTGCTATATAATTGCGAATCCATCAAAACAACAACATCAGTAATACTTGAATTGAATTCAACAAAATTTTGCCTAATGTAACTTTCTTGCTCAAATTTTTTAGTCAATGTATCCAATTGCAGTTGAATTGCTTCCAACTGTATTAAAATATTTTGAATCAATTCCCCCACGGACGGTCCGCTGGACTCTTCAATTCCGAATATTCTATTAAGGGTTGAATCTAAGGCATCGGCAGCAAATCCGCCGACATATGGGATGTTCTTGATCTGATCTTTCACTACGGATTTCCCTTGTTTTTTCGCAAATTCAGTGGGATCAAAACCAAGATTGTTTTTACCTTCATATCCGTCGGCAACTATGCTGGCCTGCACACTACCGGCAGTTTCCTCCCCCCCCAACACGCTAATGGGCATTGTGGAAATTACCATCACGATGGCGAAAAATATACTGATTATCCTTTTTTTCATAACAAGCTCCTTTACAATTTTTGAATACTAATCAGCTGTTAACTTAACAGAATGCCATAAATTTGTATACGAATATTTGTGATAAAGGTATACAACATTCGATAAAAACTTAAAAAAAATTTTTCTTGGATTAATTGTATAATATCCAATCAATTAAAACAACTATCATAGTCCACAAACTTTGAATTTGTCGTAAGTGCTTTCTTTTTTTTATTTACAATCACTACAAATAAAAAAATCCTGCAAACATAAACAGTCTGCAGAATTTAATTATTATACTTAACAATTATTATTTAATAGGTGTTCCGTCTACCATTGAAACAAGATTATCAGCTACGATAAGTTCTGCTTCTGTAGCAGCTTGAACTTCTTCTAATGTGAACTCAGGATTGATTTCTACAAGTTCAAGGCCTTTTTCTGTAACGTTCATTACACCCATTTCAGTAATGATCATTGTGATACAATTAACTGCTGTATATGGAAGTGTACATTTCTTTAAGATCTTAGGATTTCCTTTTGCTGTATGCTCCATAGCTACGATAACTTTTTCTGCACCAACTAAAAGGTCCATAGCACCACCCATACCTGGCATCTTCTTGCCTGGGATAATCCAGTTAGCAAGTGAGCCTTCTTGGTCAACTTGAAGTCCACCAAGGATAGTAGCCTGTACATGTCCACCTCTGATTAATCCAAATGATGTTGCTGAATCAATAAAAGCACCACCAGGAGCAATACCAGCAGGTTTTCCACTAGCATTAATTACGTGGAAGAAATCAGGATCTTGGTAAACGCCTGCTCCTGCACTTCCAACAATACCAATCTCGGCCTGGAGAGTTACGCTTACGCCTTCAGGAAGGAAGTTAGGTACTAAATCAGGAATACCAATACCGAGGTTAACAACATCACCATCATGTAATTCTTTTGCTACACGTTTAGCAATAAAGTTTTTCATTTCCGCTTTATCCATAGTTGTATCCCTCCTTACTTACAAACATAATTAACGCAAATGCCATAAACATGTACATTTTCAGGTTCGATTTCGCCAACTTCAACAACTTCTTCAGGTTCGCAAATAACGATATCAGCTGCATTTGCAATAACTGTGTTAAAGTTACGACTTGTTCCTTTGTACCAAACGTTACCGTTCTTATCGCATTTAGTTCCGCCAATAAGAGCTACATCTGCATGTAAAGGTTTCATAAGCAAGTAATCTTTGCCTTCAACAGTTTGTCTTCCAAGGCAAAGAGGACTTTCCTCTACAAGTGTTCCAACGCCAGTTGGTGTTAAAACTCCGCCAAGTCCAAATCCGCCTGCACGAATCATTTCTGCAAGTGAACCTTGAGGAACGAGGTCAACAGTCAAAGTTTTTTCTTCAATGCTTTGTTGTCCCACCTCTGGAAGAATACCAACATGAGACATAATAAGTCTCTTAGCGCAATATTTTGAAATAAGATGACCATTGCCGTAGTAATCCTCAACAGGACCATATCCTGGACCACAGCCTGGGTCATTAGCAATAATAGTGAAATCTTTTTTACCTGATTCACTTAAAGCTTTAAGAAGTTTGTCAGGGCTACCACATCCAACGAAACCGCCAACCATAATAGTAGCGCCATCAGGAATAAGCTCAACAGCCTCTTCAATTGAAATAAATTTAGGCATAATATCCTCCTATAAGTTTTTATTATCTAATAGTCTAACACACAATTATTATTTTGTCATACCCATTGGGCCTGCAGTAAACATCTTAGGATCCATTTCTTTAAGGTCTTTACTTATAATTGGAGTAAATTCCATATAAGCTAAGATATCTTTTTCAAGATCAACACCAGGAGCAATCTCAATAAGTGTCATGCCTTCTGGTTCCATCTTAAATACAGCACGCTCAGAAATATAATATACAGTCTTTCCTGTCTTTCTAGCATAATCACCAGAGAAAGTAATCTGCTCTACATCTTTTTTATACTTAATAGATTTACCTTGCTCTAAGATTTCAAGTTTTCCATCACCGATATTAAACTTGTTTCCGCCTGCAAGGAAAGTACCTACGAAGCAAACAACATCAGTAGACTGTGTGATATTAACAAATCCGCCAGGACCAGTAATCTTTCCACCAAATTTTGATACGTTAACATTACCATGACTATCTACTTCAGCAGCACCTAAAACCGCAACGTCGATTCCGCCACCATCATAAATATCAAATGTATTAATATGTGGAATAATCGCTTCTGGATTAACTGCACAACAAATTCTCATTCCACCAAGAGGAACACCGCCGAAGATACCAGCCTCGATTGAAAGAACAATATCATCTGAGAATCCTTCTTCAGCAGCAACATCAGATACCATCTCAGGCATACCAATACCTAAGTTAACATGTGCACCTTTAGGAATAACAGCAGCAGCTCTTCTACCACAAACTTTTCTTTCTGAAAGTGGTTGTGGTGTATATGAACCTGAAGGAACTCTATACTCGCCACTCCATTCAGCATGATATTCCGGATCAGCAAGGCATTGTCTATGACCATCTTTATCAGCTACAACAACGTAATCAATAAGTGATGAAGGAATAACAACGTCATGAGCTTTAAGATTTCCTCTTTCAACGATTCTTTCAACCTGAGCAATAACGATACCGCCTGAGTTATGAGCTGCACATGCCATTTCAAAAGCATCCATTTCGATAGCTTCTTTAGTCTGAGTAATGTTACCGATTGTATCTGAACATGTACCGCGAACAAAAGCAACATTGATAGGCTGTGTTTTATAACGAAGATATTCTTTTCCATCGAATTCAACAACTTCAACAATATCTTTTCCTAAATCTTTAGCTGCTTGGTTAGCTTTACATCCTTCAACACGAGGATCAGCATATGTTTCAAGACCAACTGTTGTAAAAACGCCAGGTTTCTTTCCAGAAAGTGCACGAAGAATTTGTGAGTTAACACCTTGAGGAACCATAAAGCATGGGAATGCGTTTGCATCAACTAATGCTTTCATTTTTGGAGTAGTTCCAACGTGTGATGTATGAAGTTCTCCGATAAGACCTTCAAGAGCAAGAGCGTTCATGCCCCAATCACCGTTATCACCAATACCTGACTCATAAAAAAGTCTAATGTTTTTAGGTGAGCCAGTTTCTAAATATCTATCACGAAGTCCATTAAGAAGTGACTGTGGAATAGATGTTGCAATAATACCTTGGCAACCTAAAGTATCGCCATCTTTAATAAGATCAGCAGCTTCTTTCGCTGTAATAACTTTCATTTTTCTTTCCTCCTATCAATCTTTCCACTGAACTGCAACGCCGCCAGCAAGCATGTCATTAATTTCAGATTCTGAATATCCAAGCATTGATAAAACTTCTACTGAATGCTCACCAACACGTCCGTAAGGAATATCTACTTTTGGTTCTGGTTTATCACCGAATGTAGCTGGAGGAGCTGGGAACATAGTAGTTGTTCCATCTCTATGCTCAACTGGGTAAACCATGTTATTTGCAAGAGCTTGCTCATCGTTAACTACATCATAAACATGATATATCTTTGAGAAAGCAACGTCATTTTCTTGAAGTCTTTGACTCATTTCTTCAAGAGTATATTTTGCAAAACCTTCTTCGATGATTCTAAACATCTCGTCTCTGTTTTCTGTAGCGCCGTCAGGATTATTAAAACGAGGATCATCCATTAAATCTTCTCTTCCAACAGCTCTTAAGTACTTAGGATAAATTTTTGTATCGAAAATACTTGTATTAATCCATTCACCGTCTTTCGTTTTATATGAATTACATACTGGTGATGCCGGTTTAGTTCTTGTCTTAGGATAAATCTCATGAGGATTATACTGACATGACATAAGGTCGCAACCAGCCGCCCATACAGCCTGGCCATATAATGATGCAAAAATCTGACATCCTTCGCCTGTTTTTTCTCTTTGGTATAAACCTGTTCCAATTGCACCAGCAAGTGTAGAAGCTGTAGAGTTATCACCGATTCCATAGAAAGGAATAACTGGTGAAGCACCGTCTACTCCGCCACCTTCTGACTGGTCAATTTGCATACCTGAATGTGACCAATAAGCAACTGTATCATAACCAGCATCATCTTTTTCAGGACCGTAGTTACCAAATCCGTTAATAGCAGCCCAGATAAGACGTGGATATTTAGCATGAAGTGTTTCATAGTCTAAACCATTCTTAGCTAAAGCTTTAGGACGCCAGTTTGTTGCAAAAACATCAGCCCACTCTAATAATTTTTGCATAACTTCCATACCCTTAGGATCTTTTAAGTTAAGATTGATAATTTTTTTGTTAACATTGTAATGACCAAAGAAAGAGTTATGATCATTTTCGCATGTCATTCCGAGAGTGGAACCAATTAGTCTCATTGGATCACCAATAGTTGATTCAACTTTAATTACTTCTGCTCCCCAACTAGCAAGAATAACTGTTGCAGCAGGTACAGAAATATACTGACCCAAATCAAGAACGTGAACACCCTCTAAAGGTTTTGTGTTGTTCATTTTTATATCTTCTCCTTTCAGCAACGCTGTATAAATTTTTTTATATTTTTACCAAGATATTATAATACTATTTATTTTCAACTACAATATTTTGCTATAAATTTAACGATTTTTTTATTATTGAATAGAAATAAATACGGGTTTATAATGAGAAAAAATTGATGATTATCATCAAATAAGGAGGAATAATAAATGGGTGCTTTAGATGGCTACAAAGTATTGGACTTTTCAACATTACTTCCTGGACCATACGCAACAATGACTCTTGCTGATATGGGTGCAGAAGTTCTTAAAGTTTCAAGCAAAGATAAATGGGATTTGGTAGTTAACTGGCCACCTGTAATTGAAGGTGCAGAAGTTACCGGAGCTCAAGGATGGCTTGGAAGAAACAAAAAAACTATTTACCTTAACATGAAAAAAGAAAAATCTGTTGAGGCTGTTAAAAAACTTGTTCAGGAATACGATATCGTTGTTGAACAATTCCGCCCTGGCGTAATGGATAAACTTGGTATTGGTTATGAAGCATTAAAAGCTGTTAACCCTAAGATTATCTACTGTGCTATTACTGGCTACGGCCAGACAGGATGCTTCTCTAAAAAAGCTGGACACGATATTAACTATATTTCAAGAGCTGGTATTCCACAAGCTGCAGGAAGAAAAGTAGGCGGACCTAGCCTTTATAACTTCCAGATAGCTGACGTTGCTGGTGGTTCTATGAACGCTGTTGCTTCTATCTGTGCAGCAATTATCTATAGAGAAAAAACTGGCAAAGGCCAATTTATCGATGTTTCAATGCAAGATTCTGTTATTCCATTTAACTCAATGGATGGTGCTAGCTACTTTGCTGGTGGTCCTCTTCCAACACGTGAAAGCGGATCATTAAACGGTGGCGGAATCTATGATTTCTATGAGTGCAGCGATGGCAAATTTATGTCAGTTGGTTCTTTAGAGCCTAAATTCTTTGCTGGACTTTGCAATCTTATGGGTCATCCAGAGTGGGAAGATGGAAAGATTCTTAAAACTGATACAGAATTAGTTAAGAAAACTTTCAAAGAAATTTTCCTTACAAAGACAAGAGATGAATGGACTGCTCTTGCAGAGCCATACGATGCATGTATCGAACCAGTTTTAGATTTAAGTGAAGTTGCATCTGATGAACATCTTAACCAAAGAGGAATGTTCCCTGAGGTAGAAGTTCCTGTATCAAATGGTGTTAAAGTTAAACAACTTGGATGCCCATTCAAACTTTCCGAGTGTCCACCTGAGTATAAACATGCTGGTTTCCCAGAAGGATATCATACAAATGAAATCCTTAGTGGATTAGGATACAGCGAAGCAGATATCACAGAAATGGTTGAAAAATAATAATTGATTTTATTCAAAAAAAAGAGCTGTTGCAAAACTTGCAACAGCTCTTTAATTATAAAAAACTTTATAAAGTTACAAACTCTAGCCCACCTATTTTTTCAAGAGTTTCTGGATAAGGAATTCCGTTTTCATCACATCCCATTCCTTTATAGAAATTATCTCCCATCTTTTCAACATCTAAAGTTACTCCCTTTAATGGGCCATATTCTAACGGTGGATTTCCAACCATTCTAGGAGAAATATAAGTATCTTTTCTTGTCCATCCATCTCTTAAGTTAAATAAATGACGCATCATAAACGAACGCATTCCAATATTCATATAATCATCCATCGTAATATTTTGGCCTGTTGCAGCGTTATAATAAGCAATATCAGCTTCAGGTCTATATCCAAAATCAGTAAACTGGCAACATCCAAGAGAAACCTTAGCTTCATACAATTTTGTACCGTCTATATCATCGCTTGCAAATACATCAGGATAATTTTTATATTCCGGTTCTCTTCCACCTGAAAGCGGACCTACTCCACCTTTAACATGTCTTCCCGGTGTAGGATCAAACTTATATGTTCTTGCAAGAGGCGGTGCAAATCTAGCATCGTGGTAAGGAAGCTCTATTCCGCCAGCATCATTTCTAAATTCTTCACCAACTCCAAAATACTTAGTAGCATACACACTACCATTACCTAGAACTGCTCCAACACCTTCCATCTTACACATTTTTTCAGTAAGTTTATTTATAGCGTCAGAATTTCCCCATGTAAGCTCAATTCCATCTAAATCATCTTTGCTAAGAAGACCAGCTTCGTAACAAGACATTGCCCAACCAATAGTATTGCCAGCCGAAATAGTATCCATACCATTTTCATTACAAAGATGATTACAAATATTTACTGAAACAGAATCAGAATTTAAAAGGTTAGAACCGAAAGCACCAACTGTTTCATATTCTGGTCTTCCCATTTCTTCATCATTAACTTTATAAATAGCACCGCAACCAATTGGACATGCAAAGCAAGCAAATTTCTTTTGCTTATATTTTTTATCCATTTCTACAGCCCAAATATTATTTACATCTTCTTTAGACAAATCCTGCGCAGCACCAAACCAGTTTTTAATACCTAAGTCACCATTCATTGCAGAATCAGGATAAGATGCACCTGTACCATGTGCCTTAAAAGCATCAGCTACTTCTTTAACAGGGCCATTTTGCCATTCAATAACTTCTTTATTTATATTAATTATTTCATCTTTGTTTGCTACTTCAGGCATCTTTCCACCCGTTACAACAACAGCTTTTAATTTTTTTGAACCCATAACAGCACCAGAGCCACCTCTTCCGGCTGCTCTATGTCCATTATTCATAATAGCTGCCATATAGGAAAGTTTTTCGCCAGCCATCCCTATACTAGCAGCAGTAATATTCTTTCCTAATTCTTCTTTTAAGCCATTTTCTAGTGAAGTTGTTGTAGTTGTTCCCCAATATTTAGAAGCATCTTTAATTTCTACTTTACCATCGTCTATCAAAATATAAACTGGCTCATCAGAGATACCTTTAACAAATACAGCATCAAAACCAGCTTTTCTTAAATCAGGTCCAAAGTTTCCACCTGAACTAGCATCATTAAATCCATTTGTAACTGGAGATTTTGAAACAACTGTATATCTACAAGACATAAATGCTCCCGAAGCATTAAGTGCACCACAAACAAATCCAATAACACTTTCTGGTGCAAAAACATCGGTATTAGCCGGCATAAGTTCATAAAGCATACGAGCGCCAAAAGCCATACCGCCTGGGAACTGTTTTAATGTTTCATCAGCAATTTCTCTTTCTTCAATTTCTTTTGTTGATAAATCTACTAATAAAATTTTATTATTATAAGGTTTCATTATTCATCCCTCTTTCAACTAAAATTCTTTATTTATTATAAAACAGTTAGCAAAATAATTGGGAATATTTTTATTTAAAAAAATGTTTTTCATTGTGCACAAAGCACAATAAATAAGGCTGTGAGAAATCACAGCCTTAAATAAAGTATTCAGTTATTTACTGAAATTAGTCTCTCTTAACGATAAGAGCCTGGCCCATGCCACCACCTATACAAAGTGTAGCAAGACCTTGTTTAGCATCTCTTCTTGCCATTTCATAAAGAAGTGTAACAAGAATACGAGCGCCTGATGCTCCAACAGGGTGTCCAAGAGCAATAGCTCCACCATTAACATTAACTTTTTCCATATCGAACTCAAGGTCATGAGCTACTGCTAATGACTGAGCTGCAAAAGCTTCGTTAGCTTCAACTAAATCGATATCGTTAATTGTTAAGCCAGCTTTTTCAAGAGCCATTCTTGTAGCTGGGATAGGGCCTGTTCCCATGATTGAAGGATCAACGCCGCCTGTTGCATATGAAAGAATTGTTGCTAAAGGTTTGATTCCGAGTTCATCTGCTTTTTCTTTGCTCATGATAACGAGTGCAGCAGCACCATCATTGATACCTGAAGCGTTAGCAGCTGTAACAGTACCACCATCTTTTTTGAAAGCTGGTTTAAGTTTAGCAACTTTTTCCATTGTATTTCCACGTGAAAGGTGTTCATCTCTCTTGAATTCAATAGGATCACCTTTTCTTTGAGGAATGATTACAGGAACGATTTCATCATCAAATACTCCACCATCAACAGCAGCTTCAGCTCTGTTCTGGCTTCTTACTGCGAATTCGTCCTGAGCTTCTCTAGTTAAGTTCCACTGTTCAGCAACGTTCTCAGCTGTGATGCCCATATGATAATTATTGAAAGCATCCCAAAGACCATCGTTAACTGTACAGTCGATCATCTGTGTTGCGTTCATTCTTGCGCCCCAACGTGTTCCAAATGAAGCGTAAGGAGCAGCTGACATGTTTTCCATACCACCTGCAACAACAATATCAGCTTCACCAGCTTTAATCTGGTTAGCTGCAAGAGCAACTGCCTTAAGACCTGAACCACAAACGATGTTGATTGTCATAGCTGTACATTCAACAGGAAGACCTGCTTTGATTGAAGCCTGACGAGCTGGGTTCTGTCCAAGACCTGCTGTAATAACGTTACCAAAAATAACTTCGTTAACCTGCTCTGGTTTAAGACCTGCTCTGTTAACAGCTTCTTTGATAACTGTTGCACCAAGTTCTACTGCTGGCACATCTTTAAGTGTACCGCCGAATTTGCCGATAGCTGTACGACAAGCACTAGCGATTACGATTTCTTTTGACATAATTATCCTCCCATAAATTTATGGGCCGGTGATTAACCGGCCCACCGCTAATTTAGTATAAATTATTTAGCACATTTTTTTGCTGGAGCCTTTTTTGCTGGAGCTTTCTTTTTGTTTTTCTTGCAGAAATCTCTGTCTTGGCATCCAGTTCCGCAGTAAAGGTATGTTCTATCTTTTACGCCTTTGTTGATATCTTTTTCATCGATTTCAGCAACGCAACGAGCCATAGAACCATCGCCCATGTACCAACGAAGTGGGAAGCAATAGAATTTGAATCTCTTGTTAGAAACTTTATCAAGATCTCCACCAAGGTTTTCAACACCAACGATACCATGACCAAGCATCATCTTATGGCATGGCTCCCATGTTCCCCAGCAACCGATCTTCTCAAGATCACCAAACTTAGCATCATAAGCTTTTTGACCATGAAGTCTAATGTATTCGAATTTATCGAATTCAGCATAAGCTTCCTCGCCAAACTGAGCTTTGTATTCTTCAGTGATAGGATATCCTGAAGCGCCAAGAAGGTTCATTCTTGTCATACCGTTGTTACCCATTGCTGTGTGAAGTGGGTGATCAAGTGCCTGCATATCCATAGCAACACATTTAACTTTGTGTTCTACGAACCAACGACCTGCTTCAACACCAGTACCACATGAATAATGATAATATTCTTTAGAATCATCAAATAATCTGTGCATACCTGTGTTAAGACATACAACCATTCCTTCTAACTCTGATGGTTTAATTTTAGCTCTCTTACAAGCATCTTCAAGATGCTCTGGAAGAATGAGCTCCCAACGTCCAACATGGATTTCTAAGCAAACAGCATCGCCTGTGTAAGCGTCGATAGGCATTTCATGAGTATAACGAGCTCTTTTGCCATCGAATTCGAATTCCATAACGTGACGAGGTGCGTCACAGTGTGTACCTGTATGCATTGTGCATCCAACATACTGTGTTAAAACTCCACCTTTAGCCATTGAGTGCTTTCCTTCGATAAATGGCTTATCAAAATAAGGCCATCTTGGGATTTCAGCACTGAAAGGATGTGTTAAGTCAACAAATACTTTTCCCATTTTTTAATTTCCTCCATAAAATATAATAACGTTATTATTTAAATGCTTTGAGCACACACCCGAAGGCGTATGCTCAAACAATTTAAAACTTATTTACCATAAATCATCTTAATAAGATATTCATTAAGGTCTTTTTTGCTAGCTGCGATAGATTCATCTGTCCACTCTAAGAATCCTTCTTTTGATGAGAATCCCATCTTACCTTCATCAAGCATCTTCTGAAGAAGTGGTGATGGCTCGTGGTTGTCAGCTAAATATTTAAGTACATAACTATGAATGTTATATGTAAGCTGTGTTCCAACCATATCTGAGTTCTCGATTGGAGCTAATTGTGGAAGACGAAGACCGAAGCTATATTTAACTGCATCATCTACTGTCTTAGGATCTGCGATTCCTTGCTCTACGATAGAGATAGCTTCTCTCCAAAGAGCATGTTGCATTCTGTTAGCAACGAATCCAGGAACGTCTTTCTTACAGTAGATAGGCTTTTTGCCTGCTCTTGTTAATGCATCGATAGTAGCTTGCATAACTTCTTCTGTAGTAGATTCTGTTTTAACAACTTCTACAAGTGGAATTAAATGACCTGGATTCCAGAAGTGTGTTCCAACAACTCTTTCTTTATGAACGCATTTTGAACCAATTTCAGTAGGGCTCATAACAGAAGTGTTTGTTGCGAAGATACAATCTTCTTTACAGATTCCTTCTAATTCAGCAAAGAGATTTTGTTTTGTTTCCATCTCTTCAGCTACACATTCAATAATTAGGTCAGCGTTTTTGAATTCTTCACCTTTATCTGGGAATACAAAGCTAATTCTCTCAAGACGAGCTTTGATTTCATCATCAGTGATAATTCCTTTATCGCGGAGCTGTTCTAAGTTAGCCTGGATAACTTCTTTGCAAGGTTTTTCTCTTCTGTTCCAAACAGTGATATTAAAATCTGGACAACTAGAAAATACGAGAGCAATCATATTACCCATCATACCAGCGCCACAAATAACAACATTTTTAACTTCTTTCATTTTACATTCTCCTTAAAAAATAATTAGCATACAAGGTATCCGCCTGAGCAGTCACATGCTGCGCCAGTGATGTAATTTGATGCGTCTGATGAAAGGAATGTAATATATCCAGCAAAGTCAGAAGGTTCAGCAAGACGGCCGATAGGCTCTCTCTTCATGAAGTTCTGGTAAACTGCTGATTCAGGATCAAACATCCATTCTGTTAATTCTGAACGGAATACTGTTGGGCAGATAGCATTAACGTTAATGCCGTATTGAGCTGAAAGATCACATGCTGCAGAAGCAATCATCATATCAGCGCCACCCTTTGATGTACAATATCCTGTGTAACCTGCCATACCTCTCTTTGATCTTTGGCTAGTAACAACAACAATTTTTCCACCTTTGCCTGATGCAACTGGCTCACCTTCTGGAAGTTGAGCAACCATCTGCATTGAAACGTATTTAAGAACAACATAAACGCTCTTACAATCAGCATCCATAATGTACTGCCAATCAGCAACGCTTTGCTCTAAAATGTTCTGTGGTTTATTGAAGCCGTGAGCAATCATTAAGATATCAATTCTTCCATATTTTGCTACAACGTCAGCAACTAATTTTTGAACATCTTCTTCTTTAGCAGGATCAGCTACGAAATAAGCGCAGTCGATTCCTTCAGCTGCGAATTCGTCAGCTAATTCTTTTAACTTAGCTTCGTTACGGCCTGTCATAGCAACTTTTGCGCCCTGATATCCGTATGTCTTAGCAGCAACTTTGCCAAGAGCTCCAGTAGCACCAGTAACTAATGCAACTTTACCCTCAACTGAAAACATGTTATCAACAAAATTTTTGTCTAAACTTACCATTTTTTAATCTCCTCCTTAAAGAAAATAATGCATATTTAACTAAACTAATAATACTCTCTTTGATAAGAAAATTCAATAAAGAAAAAAGAATAATAAAACTTTATTATCTAGAAATACCGTATTTATTTTTAAGTCTTGTAATAATAGCGAAAAACGGTTTAATAAGAATAAAAACGCTAAAGGCTCCGGTTAAACCGTTTGTTATATTCATAGGCATTCCAGCAATATAAAAAGTTATTGCGCTAGCGAAATTTACTGATGATGAAAGCCATAAAAGCGAATTCGTATCAAGTATTATTCCACTTAAAATGAAGATTAAGAAGAATGAAATAATACTTGTTCTAATTATATGCTTTTGACTAAATATTTTTGCTTTAGATAAAAAACCAGCAATAAGACCAATAAGACCATAGCAAAACATCTGCCACGGAGTCCAAGGTCCCTGGCCAAAAATCATATTACTAATAATCATTGAAATAGCTCCACTCATAAACCCAGCCTGTGGTCCAAAAGACATTCCGATTAGAATTATAATTCCGGCCATAGGCTTAAAAGATGGAAGCCATAAAAATACAACTCTGCTAATAACTACTATCGCCGTAAGAACCGCGATTGTAGCAAGATATCTAACATTAGGTTTTTTATTTTCAAAACTAACAAAGAAAGGAACCATCGCCAAAATAACAATAATAACGCTAGCGATATAAAGCTTTCTATCGCCAAAAACATAACTAAGCGCAACAGTCGCCGGAATTAAAACAAAGACAACTATAAGACTTACCCAAAGCGTTATTCTTTTTTTATTCTGATTAAGATTTTTCATTATTTCTTTTTCCACATCTTGAAGTTAGCGTTAGCAACCTGGATAACGTCTTCCGTAGAAATTGCTTCCTTAAACAAATGTCTAGCCATTCTATTTGCCGCCGTAGTATAAAAACTATTTTGAGCAAAGAATTTATTTGGAACGTTTGAAGTAACCATATTGCCATCAAAGAACATTCCGACAATATCAGCGTACTTCGCGCAAAATTCTATATCATGCGAAACCATTAAAATTGTTGTGCCATTATCTTTTAAGTTTTTTAATATTTTTGCAAAAGAAATCTTAAATAAATTATCAAGACCTTTTGTAGGCTCATCCAAAATTAAAATCTTAGGTTTAGTAAGTAAAACTTTTGCAAGCGCAACTCTTTGTTGTTCACCACCTGATAAATCATATGGATGGGAATAAAGTAACCCAGAAATATCACAAAGCGTAGCAACCTCTTCAATCTCTTTTGGAAGTGGCACATTTTCGTAACCTAATTTTTCTTCTTCTTTTTCAAGCTTAGAAGCAACCTGCACTCCAAGCATTTCTTCTAAATCTTCACGAACGCTCATTTTTACAAACAAGCTTTTAGGATCTTGAGGAAGCATCGCAATATTTTCTTTAAAAAGTTCAGCACTCTTATATGAGCTGAGCTTTTTACCATTAATTAAAACCTGTCCTTTATACGGTTTTAATAAACCACACAAAACTTTAAGTGAAGTACTTTTTCCAGTTCCGTTTCCGCCAACAATAGCAAAAATACTTCCCTTTGGAACCTTAAAAGAAGTGTCTTTTAAGACATCAGGTAAATTTTTATCATATCTAAACCAAATATCTTTTAACTCAATTGCTATTTCTTTTTCTTCATGTTCCGAAATCAAATTAAAAGGTGGACAATCAATAGTTATATTGTTTTCGTTAAATATATTGCTAAGGAAACTCCTTCCTTCACCAACAGTAAGCGGTGAAACATTAAAATTATTCTCAGGCAATGCTTTATCAAGCTGACTTTTTATTCCATAAAAAACCTGAACCGGTGTAGGCATAGCCGCAAACATATCATTATTATTTTCTTTTAAGTATTCGCCTATTTTCTTTGGTGACTCATCCGCAACAACGCCCCCTTTTTCCATTACAATAACTCTGCTAGATGCATGAAAGATATCTTCAAGACGATGCTCAGTAATAATAATTGTTGTTCCAAGTTCTATATTTATCTTTTTTACTGTGTTGAGAAAATCCGAAGCCGCAATAGGATCTAACTGGCTTGTAGGTTCATCAAGAATAAGTATAGAAGGTTGCATAGCCATAATAGAAGCAAGATTAAGGAGTTGTTTTTGGCCACCTGAAAGTTCACTAACATCTTTATTAAACCAGCTTTGAATTCCAAAATAGCTAGCCATTTCAGCAACCCTAATTCTCATAACTCTTTTATCTATGCCGAGATTTTCCAGACCAAAGCTAAGCTCATGCCAAACTTTATCAGTAACAATTTGGCTATCTGGATCTTGCATAACATAACCAATCATTGAAGATTGTGTTTTAAGGTCAACGTCTTCTAATAAAACGTCATCTAAATATACTCCACCTTTTTTTATTCCATTAGGTGTTAAAGCACTTTTTAACTGATTTAGAAGAGTTGACTTCCCAGAACCGCTTCGACCACAAAGTGTAATATATTCACCCTGGGAAATAAAAAGCGATACGTTATTAAGTGCTAATTTATCTTTGCTTGTAGGATAAGAAAAGCTTAAATCTTTGATCTCAATATTTGCCATTTAACAATCTCCTTAATGTCTACAATCGATGGAATGAAAAGAAAAATAGCATAAACTATCGTTCCGATTAACATGTACCAATCGCCAAACCATGTGAGCTTAAGCTCTGGTGTGTACATCGCATACGTTCCATTATTTGCAGCACAAAAAATTACAATAAAAATCAAAATGCCTAGTATTATTGTCAAAACAATATTTCGCACTCCATATTTATATTCTTGAAAGCTCGTACGTTTTTTAACTGCGCCATATCCTCTAGCCTTCATCGAATCGGCAGTAACAATTCCGCCTTCTAAAGACCAGCTAGTAAGTGTAGATAAAACAACCGCTCCATTTTTTAATTTTTCTTTTGTTGAAGTAGACGAATTCCCGGCCATGCCTATACATGCCCTGGCATTAGATATTTGTTTAGACTTTCTAATCAGATTTGGAATTAATCTTAAAATCATCGAAAGAATTAGCGATATTGAAGGGAGTAATTTCCCAAAGGCATAGATGAATTTATCGCTCGTCATAACAGCATTATAACATGCAAACCAACAAAGAATCGAAGATGCCATTCCGCCTAAAGCCAATCCATAAATTAATGCCTCTAACGTATATGGTCTGGTAATAAAAATCATAAAAAGAACTGTTTTGCCAGAAGGATTAAAAAATGGGTTAATAAAAGTAATAATAACTAATACAATTAAAACCCATAATAAATCCTTAAAAGCTTTCCTTTTTTTTACAATAAAAAGATAAATAATAGACGCAAATAAATTAACGACAACAAAAACGGGATGCAAAAAGAACATGCCCATAATTATTGCGCCCAAAAAGAAAATCATATTATTAATTGGATGAAAAGTAGAAAATTCGTCGCAAAAACGACTATTACTCATTTCCATTAAATTTATTCAGCATCCTTTAATAACGAATTATGAATCCATCCATATCCGTCATAATAATGGCAATAAATCCAATCACCTTTTGTGCCAATTGCCATCATCATAATATCTTTGTTATATGTACAAATAGCTTTATATTCTTTACTCGGGCCAGCACGCATAATTATTCCGTCATCAACAGTTAGCATTTTCTTTTCAGAAGAAAAATATGTATCAGGTTCAAGGTTAGGATCCTTTATTAAACGATTATAGCCAGATGAACCATACGTAAACATTGTCCAATACTCAGTTCCATCAATCTCCTCTTTAGCAAATACTCCGTAATATTCCTGGTTATAGCTTCCACCATTTCTTCCCGAATTACTTGGGTCATTATGGATACGATTCATTTGCACATAATAGTATAAGCCATCATCTAAAGCTTCTCTTACATTTGTTGTGCTATAGTACCAAACTGCTCCGTTTTCATCTTTTTCATATTCTTTTATAAAAACACCATCTTTACAATCAGGAGATGATTTAATAAAAGAATCAACGCTATCTTCATCAGCATGGAATATATTCACAGCAACCCACTTTAATGAATCTGCCTTTAATTGCACACTAGTTCCATTATCAACTGGTTGCTCCACTGGATAAAGAGAATAATCAATACATGCTTTTGGTCCGTAAAGTTGAGATAATAAAATCTTAACAGAATTTTTATCTCTATAATCATACGTCATGCTTCCAGCCCCAGTACCATCAGTAAATGTATCAAAGGCATCTCTAAAAGCATGTCTAAAATCATTATCAGCAGCCACTTTCATAAGCACATTTTCCGGCTCATGTGTCGTAGGCTCCTCTTTTGTTGTAGTTTCTTTTTCTTCTTTTGTTTCCTTCTTGCAAGCGCAAAGTAAACAAACAGAAAGACTTAATATTAAAACAATAGCTAAAATCTTTTTAATTTTTTTCATTTCGTTAAACCTTCTTGTATATTTTTATTACAAGTTCATTATATAACAAAAATCAAAATTACGGTTAAATAGTTTAATTAGTAAGCCATTGTATAAAATTCATAAACGCTTCCATCTTTAAGATCAACGCCATCTGCACCAACCATGCTGTCTTCACCATCTACTTTGAACATCCAATATATTCCGTCTGTGCCATCTTTTGCACCTTTTATTGCTGTTATTGTTGTTCCAAACTCAGTAACTTCATATTCAAATTTATCAGAACTTTGAACATATTCTCCTAATGTTTTTGCTGAAGTTTCAACAACTTCTTCTTCATTGCATTTTGGTTCAATTAAATCATTAGAAATTTTAATTGTAATAGAAATAGTATCTTTTGTTTCTGCTTTCTTAGTTTCTGCTTCACCTGTTCCAACTGTTGAGCTACCACAACCAGTTAATATAAACGCAGCTATAATAGCAATTGATAGTACTACATAAGTAATTTTTTTCTTCATAATAATCCTCCATTTTTTAACTCAAAATAAAAAGCTGCACACCATATGGTATGCAGCTCCGTTTTCGCTACTATGATAACTTGTCATGCTGATTCCTCGCAGCAAAACAATATGGTATAACAAGCATGTCTCCTGACTTACGTATCATCATTTTATTCAACCTTCTCAAAATAAATTTCAATGGTTGTCTAATATTGATAGACCTTGAATAAAACTCCTCGCTTACAGTGGCGGGTCCGCTCCGGATTCTCACCGGATTCCATCTTAGCTTTAAAATAAATTCAAAGAACTTGCTAACCTATTAAATTATCAATATAAGCACTATAAATACTTTATAAAACTATTTCAATACGATTTTTTAAATTAAAAAAATTTTTATAAAACATTATAAATAATTACCAAAGCCCCTGTTAGCATATATCCTTTAAAAAAGAAAAATCCGACATCTGTGTTTATCGGATTTTTCTCTTTGATATACTATCATATACTACGTTGGGAGGTATACGAATGAAAACTTATTAATTTATTATTTTTCAGAATCCTTTGTCTTCTTTGATAAATCTATTAAATCTAATCCATCATCTTCCTCTAAGTCTTTTGACATAATTGATTTTATTTCCTCTAGACCTTCATTATCTTCGGATAAATCTATTACATCTAATTCATCTATTTCATCAGACTTTTCGGTTTCATCTTCGTCCGGTGTATCATCATATTCATATGAATTATATGCTTGGTAATAATCATCTTCTTCTTTATCGTTTTTTTCCTTTTTTCTTTTTACTAAAACAACAATTAGTATTATGCCCATAGCTAAAACAGCTAATATAGCAACGCCGATAATAATAACCATCGTCTTATTAACAGGATTTTTTATTTCAACTATTTCGACATTAGGAGAGATTCTGTCTTCTAAGTCTGTGCATCTTTGGATAGTACCCTCTTTAGTATCATAGGAATAATAACCTTCTTTTCCATTAGCTAATGCATAAAGATAAACAAAATCATTAGATTTGCTATCTTTTTGAACAATGGAATTAGCAGAAATATCACCTATAGAAGTGTCTTTAATCTGAAAGTTTTCAGGAAGTTCTAAACTATTCGGTACATTTAACAAATAATATATAATATTTCCTTGTTTAATTATCTTTGGCTCCTTAAATTCCTTTTTAGAAGAATCATATGTCATAAAAATAACGTCTCCGCCTTCCTTAGGAACAAGAGCATATAAAATTATTTCTTCGTTTTTATCAGCAGTTACATATTTTGCAACATTAACCTTTTCATTTAAATAAGTGCCATCAACTTTAGTAAATCCTTCAGGAAGTTTAACTTCACTTAAATCAGCTGTAATTTTATATTTTGTATCACCTATAGATACGGCTAAAGGAGTATCTTCTTCCTCCTCTAGTTGCTCACCGCCACCATCATAAATACTTTCTACAACATTAACACCAACAGAAATTGAACTTTCAATATCATTATATTTTTCATCAGTAACATAATATCCAATTTCAACAGTTCCACTGCCTAAACTATCGCCTTTGATTGTTACATATCCATTTTCTCCAGGTTCAAGCCATCCATCACCGCCGTCCCATGCACTGCATGATCCAGAAGTTCCGTTTACATAATAATGTCCATAACAATCACCTGAAGAAACAGCAATCGTTACAGTACTGCCTACTTCAACAGTAACATTATCCTGTGTATAAACACCTGCATATGATGATGTAGCAAACAACATCGATAAAAGCATTGTGACAACTATAATAATTGGTATTTTTCTATTATTTTTCATATCTATTTTCCTAAAATTGTATTTTTAATCTTTAAGTAATCTGCTGGACTAACTTTTCCATCACCTGTCGCATCAGCAGCTGATTTCTTAGCCGAATCAGTAAACTTATATTTTCCAAGAATATAGTTTTTAACGATTAAGTAATCTGCTGGAGAGATTTTTCCATCACCATTAGCATCACCTTTTTTATATGTTGTAGTAGTTGTTTGCGATGTTGGTTTTGATGAAGGCGTTGGTGTTGGTGTAGGTTGAACCTTCTCTTCAGCTTTAGAAGACTTGCCAGCAGGCTCCATTTTTATAGTTTCTCCACTTCTGGCTATAATATTGCCTTTAGAATCATATCTTTTACTTAACGAAGAAGTATCAGCAGGACATGGACAAGGGTCTTTTGCCATTGTTGTATAAACAGGAATACGTAAAGTTACTTTTCCTTTAGTATCACCACTAATTGCCTTTCTTAAGAAATATGCATTACCGATTTGATCATAAACACTTTGTGCATATTGGTGATCAAACTTCTTATTTATAAGGTTGAAATCTTTATAAAAGTACGTATCTTGATTATTTGCTATATAACCAGTTTTATAAATATTAGCTCCACCTAAGATTGATTTATAAACAGTATTCCAACCATTATTTTTTGCAAAATTAATTCCGTTATTAATTACTTCTGTGCTAGTGCCGCCAGAAGCACCATCATTAAAAAAGTTATAATACCCCTTTGAACCATTACATAAAGTTCCTGCAGTTGTACCTTGTTCTTGAACTATTATTGCCGCAATAACATAAGCGCTCACGCCAGAATCTTTAGCAGCTTGCATAATAGTATCAACATAAGTGTGAGTGCCAGTTGAATCAGTATATGAACCAGCTAAAAAAGTTGATGCAACAATCTTCTTAACTAAATCTGCACTTTCTGTATTAGAGAAAGTTTGTTTAGCGAATATATACATCTTATCTGTTGTAAGGAAATTTCTTGGATCCATATAATATTCAATTACGTCTATAGCAGCATCAGTCCATCCACCGCAAAAAGTATCCCAGTATGTACCATGGAATACTGATGGATTACAACTTCTCCAAGAATTGCCATCAGTAGAAAGCTCAACTAATTTTCTATGGCTTAATGTTTCTTGGTAAACAGCATCATCAAAAGAGATGCTTAAATAATCTGGAATAAACGAATAGTTTGGATAAACACTATGAATAGCCTTTAAGTATGAATGATAACTTAAAGGAAATTTAGCTAATTGATCTTCAAAAGTAGATTCAGCTTCTTTGCTGGCACTTTCTTCATGTACATCAACAACCCACTCACCAAAAATATAAGCAGTTTGGCCATTGTAGTTAATTTGATACCAAAGATCTCCAGAACCGTCTTTAGTCTGTCCGGTTATTACAACATTCTGATAAGCAATCTGACCTATGACACTGTAATTGGTGCTAGGACCAGAACGAACATTAAGACAATACGAATCAACATAACCAATTGTAGCTGCATTAGTTTTTACAGGTGAAATTATAATAAAGAAAAATAGCGCAAAGAAAATAAGCGCACTAACGATATAAAGCGATATAGGATTAATTCTTTTTGTGTTTTTCATCTCTTTAATCACTATGTCGCTGGGAGGCTTTTGGTGATTGAGGATGAATACGAGACTTATTATATGATTAGAGCATAAATAAATCAATAACCAAAAAGTGAACTTTTTGTTAAAAATAAATTACAAAAATATGGCGGGTATTTAACTCGCCATATCACATAATCAAAATATTTTTTAATCTTATTTGAATACTTTAGCTACGCAATCAGCTAATGTATCAATATCAACGTTTGTAGTATTAAGCATAATATCGTAATTATCTTTATCGCCCCATGTCTGGAGTGTGTAATCATTATAGTAAGCTCCACGTTCTCTATCGATATGTTTAATAGATTTAATAAGAGTTTTTTCTTTAAGATTTTCACCTTCATGTTCTCTTTCAAAACATCTCTTAACTCTGTAATCCATATCAGCATATACGAAGATTCTAATTAATTTAATTTCGCCTGCGTCAGCCATTTCTTTTAAGATATAGTCTGCGCAACGACCTATAATAACACAATTTGATTTAAGTGCCATATCTTTAATAATATTTGTCTGAGCTGAAACAATTTCTTCCATCTGGCGAATACGGAAATCAACATTAATGTTTAATGATTGTTCTGCTAAAATAGGAAAATATCTAAGAGCTTTTCCTTCTACGATTTGATTAACATATTCTTGAGAAAATTCGGTTTTCTCTACGATTTGAGTAATAATTTCTTTATCGTAATATGCATAACCTAATTTTTCTGCTATTTTTTGTCCTAATTCTCTTCCGCCAGAACTAAATTGACGACCTACTGTAATAATTGTATTCATATTGTTTTCCTTTTAATTTATTTTATTTTATCGATTTGTCTTTGAGCTGCCTTTCTAATTTTAGCTCCAAAAGACTCATCGAAAGTATCGTAGTTAAATCCCTGATCTTCGAAGTCAACTTCTTCTTCACTATCAGTCTTCTTTACAAATTTATTATACGCAAGGTATCCGGCATAAGCAGCAAGTGCAACAACGCCTACTTTAGCTAATGTACCACCAAATTTACTCATAATAATCCCTCCATGATGTTATAAAATAATTATAAACGCTAATCTCTTATAGTCAACTTATTATTTAAAAGTGAGTAAATCCGAATAACTCGTTATCGGCGAGTTGGAACCCGAGCCAGGAACGAGTTATCCGATTTACGAAACGAATCATACGGCTTCGTTCGTTATTTTAAAATAAATTAAGCCCTAAAGGGCTTTATAGTTACTTATATATACTACATCATTTTGGTTAATTGCATCAAGCTATACTATTTTTTGAGATTGTCCAAAGCTGCTTGTAAAGCTTTTCTATTTTTTTCACAAACTTTAGCCATCGCCAGTCCTTCCTCTGTAAGATGAACTTCTCTTCTGTTTCTATCAAATAGCGTGATTCCCCATTCGTCTTCAAGCATTTTGATTTGTCTGCTTACAGTAGGCTGAGTTGTGAAAAAGATTTCTGCAGTTTTAGAAAAACTAAGCGTTTCTGCTACTGCTAAAAATATGCCAATTTGCATACTTGTCATCTCCTACACCCCCCCCGAAAAATTTTTTCTATGTTTTTTTTAACCACTATATTATAAGGGTTGGGTAACGGAATATTCAACCTTACGGCTTATTCTAAATATGTATAAACAACCAAGTTATTTTGATTTTTATATATTAATTCTTTGAAAAAAATTCCTTGACTGTCGTCACGTTTTTTTTGATTTCTTCTACAAGTTCATCTTTGCTTTCAAACTTTTTTTCCGGTCTAATGAATTTATAAAATTTAACTTTTACATTTTTCCCATAAATGTCTGAATTGAAATCAAATATATTTGTTTCGACCGTTCTTTGATTGCCATCATCAAAAGTCGGTCTGTTACCTACATTAGTTATACTTATATATTCTTTATCATCCACGATTGTTTTTGTTGCATACACTCCGTTAGGAGGCATTATTTTTTCATCAGGTACGATGAAATTTATTGTTGGAAATCCAATCGTGTTTCCTAAATGTTTGCCATGCTGTACTGTACTTATGATTGAGAAATTAGTTCCTAACATAGAATTAACATCTTCTAGGTTTCCTTTAACTAATTCTTTTTTTATAAGAGTTGAGCTAACATCAACTTGCGTATCATATCCTTTTGGTTTGTATTTAACCTTATCCATAGCTAAAATATCAAACCCATATTTTTTTCCAAGTTCTTTAAGTAACTTAGTATCTCCTGCTCTATCTTTTCCAAAGCAGAAATCTTTTCCTACAACAATAAGTTTTGTATCTAATTTATCAACTAAAATATCCTTAACGAAATCTTCTGGGGTCATGTTTTTAGTTGTTTCATTAAAAGGAAATTCAACAACAAAGTCGATTCCTTCGCTATAATTTTGATAAGGTTTTTCTTCGCAGGAAAGAATCGTTTGAACATTCTCATTAGTTATAACTTTAGCTACAGCAACATCAAAAGTAAAAATGACTACTTTAAAATCTGGATTTTCTTTTTTGTAATTAATTGCAGTATTAAATAAGAGTTGATGGCCGATATGGTTTCCATCAAACTTTCCTAAGGTTACAATGCTGTTATTAAATTGTGTGTTTTCTAAATCTTTTATATATTTCATACGAACATTTTCTCGCATTTAAAATAATTATCGCTAATATCAAATTTATATAAGGCATAAAATTTATCATCATTATCATACATACGATAAATTTTCTCATCACTTTCTAAATTACAAATAACCTCGCTTTTGCTTAGCCAATTTCCAAATTCAATTTTTTTAATCGCACTAGGACTAACTTTTGCCTTTGGATATTTTTTTAAAAAAACATCAGTTGGAATAATGTAATCTTCTAATTTACCCTCTTTACTTAATGCCGCAATTTCATCAATTGAAAGAGCGCTTTCTTTGTCTAAATTTGAAGCTTTTGTTCTCTCTAAAGATTCTAAGCATGCCGGCAAAGAAAAGAAATTTCCAATATCTTCACAAAGAGTTCTTATATAAGTTCCTTTAGAACAATTCACTGTAAAGCTAACATGTATAAAGTCATCAAAAACTTCAATATTTTCATAAGAATAAATATTTACTTTTCTTTCTTTACGTTCGATTTCTTTACCTTTTCTAGCAGCATCAACAAGCTTAACACCATTAATTTTTATTGCGCTGTACATAGGAGGAATCTGGTTAATTTCTCCTAAGAATTCATTAAAGGCATTTTTTATGTTGGACTTAAAATCTCCATCCGGAAACTTTTCTAGAACTTTTTCTTTTACTTCAGAAATAGAAACTTCTTTAAGAACATTGCCACTTACGTCCAGAGTATCTGTACTCTTTCCTAAAATCATAACGGCTTTATATTGTTTATCTGTATCCATTAATAAATCGACCAGCTTCGTAGCTTTACCAATACAAACAGGAAGTACTCCATATGCATCAGGATCAAGAGTACCCGTATGACCAACTTTTTTTTCACCAGTAATTTTTCTAATCTTATATACCACTGAAAAAGAGGTCATGCCTTTTTCTTTATAAACATTAATAACGCCGTTTTTCATTCTATAAATACTTTGCTATCTCCGTCAAAACTTTTGGCATAGTTTCTTCAAGTGTTCCTTGCAGTGTACAACCCGATGCTCTTATATGGCCTCCACCGCCAAAAGCCGTAGCAACTTTATTAACATCAAACGGGTCAATACTTCTTAAACTAAATTTTATATCTCCTGCTAAAGTCTCATACGCAAACACAGCAACAATAACGCCTTTAGTAAGTCTAAGTTGTGGAACAATTCCGTCTAATTCTTTACTTGTTACATCGAAGTCATTCATGTCTTGCTTACTAATCGTTGCATAAATAACTTTTCCGCCAAAAGCTAATTTACTATTCATAAGAGCATAGCCAAAAATCTTATTTTCGTTATAAGACTTTTGATAGAAGCTCTCGTCAATAATAAAGTCTGAAGGAATATCAAACTCTAAAAGTTCGCTTACAACATGCATAGTCTTTGATGAAGTTGAAGGATATTTAAATACGCCTGTGTCATAAACAATTCCTGTATAAATTGAAATTGCTATGTCTCTATCGATTTTTTCAGGGTCTAAACAAAAATATATTATTTCACTGGCGCTACTAGCTTCAGCTTCAATATAATTTTCCATTGCAAAGCCAAGATTTGAAACATGGTGGTCTATGCATACAGTCTTTTTAGATTTCTTAAAATACTTCTCCGCTTTTCCAATTCTATCTAATGTTGCGCTATCTAAAACAATCATCAAATCAAATCCATCACGCACAGGAAAATCCGTAATGATTTCATCAAAGCCTTTAATAAAACTAAGTTTATCGTTAGGCTTTTCTAAGAAAAGTGAGACATTTATTTGCGGAAAATTCTTTTTGACATAATTATATAAAGCCAAAGTCGAACCGACACAGTCACCATCTGGATGAACATGTCCCGTAATCGCAAGCGTATTTATTCCATTAACTAATTCATCAATCTTTATCATCTAGTCCTTGGCAAACCTCATCAATTTTTTTCATCATATCCATAGCATCCTCTATGGTTGAATCCATAATAAATTCTATTAAAGGAGTATTTCTCAAATTAAGTCTATGAGCTAACTCTCTTCTAATATACCCTTCTGCATTTTTTAGGCCAACCATAGTTTTTGCTCTGTCTTCATCATTTCCAAGAACGCTCATATAAGCTTTTGCGGTCTTTAAATCTGGTGCAACTTCAACAAGCACAACAGATGTGAAAGGATGAATTCTAGGATCTTTAACATCTCTAATAATTTGGCTAAGTTCTTTTTGAACTTCGTTATTTATTCTTGTGTTTTTAATTGAACCTTTTCTCATTATGATCTTGGCACTTCCTTCATGATATAAACCTGCATAGTATCGCCTTCTTTGATATCTGAGAAACCATCAAGAACGATACCACACTCGTAACCAGACTTAACTTCTTTAACATCGTCTTGGAATCTCTTAAGAGATGCGACTGGTCCATCGTAAAGTTGCTCACCATCACGTGAAAGTCTAACCTTAGAATCTCTAGTAATAACACCGTCAGTAATATAAGAACCAGCGATAATACCAATACCAGATGCTTTGAAAGTTTGTCTTACTTCTACACTGCCTGTTACAACTTCTTCGTAGATAGGCTCGAGCATACCCTTCATAGCTGCTTCTACGTCATCAATTGCATTATAGATAACGCTATAAGATCTCATATCAACTTTTTCATGCTCAATTGTATCTCTTGCCACAGCATCCGCCTGAACGTTAAATGCGATAATAATTGCGTTAGAAGCTGAAGCTAAAATAGCATCAGACTCATTAACATTACCAACACCAGAGTGAATAACTTTAACAACTACTTCGTCATTTGAAAGTTTTTCAAGAGATTCCTTAATAGCTTCAACGCTACCTTGAACGTCAGCCTTGATAATAATTTCAAGTTCTTTAAGTTCTCCGGCTTTCATCTGATCAAAGAGGTCATCTAAGTTAGTCTTCTTCTTTGTTCCAGCAAGAAGTTTCTTCTTGTTTTCTTCGATAAATACTGAAGCAAAAGCTTTTGCGTCTTTATCATTATCGTATGCAACAAATACTTCACCAGCATTTGGCACGCCGTTCATACCTGTGATTTCAACAGGTGTTGAAGGAGTTGCTTCTAAAACTTTCTCGCCTCTATCGTTTGTCATTGAACGAACTTTACCATAAGCCTCACCCATGGCAATATGATCGCCAACTTTTAATGTACCTTTTTGTACAAGAACTGTTGCAACAGAACCTCTACCTTTATCGAGTTTAGCTTCGATAACAAGACCTCTTGCTTTTCTATCTTTATTAGCTTTAAGTTCTAATATTTCTGTATCAAGAATTACCATGTCGAGAAGTTCTTTAATACCATCGCCATGTTTAGCAGAAACAGGACAGAAGATTGTATTTCCACCCCAATCTTCAGGAACTAGTTCATGCTCAGAAAGTTCTTGTTTAACTCTATCAATATTAGCGCCTGGTTTATCAATCTTGTTAACAGCAACAATTACATGAATACCAGCGGCTTTAGCATGGTTAATAGCTTCTACCGTTTGAGGCATAACACCGTCATCAGCAGCAACAACCAAGATTGCAACGTCAGTAGCCATAGCACCACGAAGTCTCATAGCTGTAAACGCTTCATGTCCCGGTGTATCTAAGAATGTGATTTGCTCTCCAGAAGAAAGTGTAACCATATAAGCACCAATATGCTGAGTAATACCACCGGCCTCTCTTGAGATAACGTTTGTCTTTCTAATAGCATCAAGAAGTGAAGTTTTACCATGATCAACGTGACCCATTACACAAACAACTGGCGGACGTTTTGTCATAGTTGCTTCGTCTTCTTCTTCCTCTTTTAGAAGTTCTTCAATGTAGTCAATAACAACTTCATGTTCTACTAAAATATCCATATCAAGACAGATACTTTCAGCAGTTTCAAAATCAAGAATATCATTAAGAGTTAAAACCTGGCCTGCTAAGAACATCTTCTTTATTAAAGCTGCTGGTTGCATCTTTAATTTTGCAGCAAAGTCTTTAACTGAAATTGTTTCTGGAAGAGTTATTACTTTAATCTCTTCTTCTACAACTTCTTGAACTTGTTTTTGAATTCTTTGTGCTCCACGCTCATTTTCTAAACGATCGAACTTATCACCGTGTTGTTTTTCACCATGACGAGTTTTTCCGCCTTTTCCTTTACCTTTTGAGCTATCCATAACCGGACCGCCCTGGTTAGAATTATTTTGATTATTTTTTTGTTGACCTTTTTGATAATTTTTATTTCCTCTTTTTTCGCCTTGGCCACCTTTATTATCCTTAGTTCTAGCCGCTTGAATATCTGAAACAGAAATAGTACCTTTAACGATTTTTTCTCTTAAAGATTTAACAGCTTCGCTTTCTTTAGCCTTATTTTCCTTAGGTTCTTCCTTTGGAGCAGGCTGGGTCTTAGGCTCTTCTTTTGGAGCTTTCATAGCTTCTAATTCATCATCAGGAATTCTATCCTTTGCAGGACGAAGTTGGCTCGGCAAAGGTTTTTTAACTTCATCATCAGGAATTCTATCCTTTGCAGGAGTTCTAGAAACGCTAGGTTTTACTTCAGCATTTTTCTTTTCTTCTTTTTGTTGACGAGCCATTGCTCTTCCTTTTTCAGTATTTGAATGCTGAGGATTAAAAACAGCTATAATTTTCTTTTTCTTCTTTGGCTGTTCTTCTGTTTCTTGGTTTTTCTCCATTGCCGCTTTTTTAGCCTCGAGCTTAGCTATTTGCTTTCCGCCATCTTCATTCTTTTCGCCTTCTGCTGTTCTAGTTGGAACAGTCTTAGGTTGTTCTTTAGCTATAAAGTCTGGTACAGCAATAGCTTTAACTTTTGGTTTTTCTTTATTTTCTACTTTAGAAGAACTTTTTCCTTGTCCAAAATTTTCTTTAATTTTATCAATCATATCATCAGGACATGCGCTCATATGTGATTTAACATTTGCGCCTTCCTTTTTGAGATAATCAACAAGTACTTTGTTCTCTATGCCTAATTCTTTTGCTAATTCATGTATTCTCAAATTTTTACCTCCTATAAGATAAAACCTAAATCTCGTCTACTTTTTTCATTATACTTTGCGCAAAACCCTCATCTGTTATTGCTAGGCTTGCACGTATTTCGTATCCTAATATTTGACCGATGTTTTCTTTTGAGCCGTATAAAATATATGGAACATTTCTGAAATTACACATATCGTAAAAATGTTTTTTTGTATTATCCGAAGCGTCCTTAGCAACTATTACCAAGTAAGCTTTTCCTTCCAAGAGAGCATTCTCTGTCATAAACTCTCCACTAACAAGTCTGCCTGCCTTTTTGGCTAAGCCTAGAAGCGATAATACTTTATCTGTTGGCAAGCGTTTTTTCGACATGTTAATTTCTTTACTTTCCATAAATTATTCTTCTTCGTTTTCTACTTCTTCTACTACATCGTCATCAGGTGTAAATTGACTAGGTTCATAATCTCCCTCATAGATTTCATCTAAAATGTCAGCAGCCTGAGTTTCATTAAGAATATCGATCTTAAATCCTGTAAGTCTTGCAGCAAGACGAGCGTTTTGGCCTTCTTTACCAATTGCTAAAGAAAGTTGGTAATCAGGAACGATTACTGTTGCTGTTTTTTCTTCATCATCAGCAAGTACAGAAATGACCTTAGCTGGGCTAAGTGCGTTCTCGATTAAAATAGCAGGATTTTCAGACCAGTTAATAATATCTATTTTTTCACCTTTTAATTCTGAAACTACAGCATTAACACGCATACCGTTCATACCTACGCATGCACCTACTGGATCAACGTCTGGGTCGTTGCTCCATACAGCAATCTTAGTTCTGCTACCAGCTTCACGAGCAACAGACTTAATTTCAACTGTACCATCTTTAATTTCTGCAACTTCAGATTCAAATAATTTTCTTACTAATTCAGGATGTGTTCTTGAAACAAGAATTCTAAGAGACTTCTTAGGGTTTTTAACTTCGAGTACATAAACCTTAACTCTTTCACCAATACGAAGTCTTTCACTCTTAACTTGCTCATTATCATTTAATATACCATCTGCTTTACCCATATTAATGATAATACTTTGGTCATTAAATCTTTGAACAACACCCGTTGCAATTCCATGCTCTTTTGCGAGGAATTCTTCATAAACATTGTTCTTCTCTTTTTCTCTTAAACTTTGAAGAAGAACGTTCTTAGCGTTTTGAGTTGCGATACGGCTAAATTCTTTTGATTCAGCAGCTAATCTTACAACTTCACCAAGTTCACATGTTGGGTAGATTTTTCTTGCATCTTCAAGTGAAATTTCTAAAAGAACATTTTCAACTTCATCAACAACAGTCTTTTCTGCATAAACGAAGAATTCGCCAGTTTGTTCATCAACTTTTGCGAAGACGTTTTCAGCAGCTAAAAGTTCATCTTTTTCTTTTTTGTACTGTGTCTTATATGCATTTACTAATGCACTTTCAATAGCACCTAAGATAGACTCTTTGCTAATGTCTTTTTCTTTTTCCAAAATTTCTAATGCTTCCATTAATTCGCTTGCCATAATTTTTTCTCCTTTTTTATCTTTTACCTTTTCAGGTTAAAACTCAAAATATTGTTTTATTATTGAAATATCTTTTCTTGATAAAGTAATTAGTTCTTCTTCGTCAGCACCAACATCAATTACAACGTTTTCAGCCGAATATTCTTTTAAGTCACCTATGAATTCTTTACAATCCTCAATTGGCTTATAAGTATGAATTTCAATAGGCTTACCTAAATTTCTTTCAAAATCTCTATCTTTTTTAAGAGGTCTTGTAAGTCCCGGTGAGCTAACTTCTAGAATATAAGCTTCAGAAATAAAATCTTCTTCATCAAGCTTTGCTTCTAAATTTCTACTTACTAATTCACAATCATTAATATTAATTCCGCCTTCTTTGTCGATATATGCTCTTAGATATTTATCATTACCTTCTTTTACATATTCAACATCAACTAATTCAAAATTATTTTCTTTAAGAATTGGAATTAAAAGTTCTTCAGTTTTGCTTTCAATATTTGACATATCTTTCCCTACTCAAAAACTTGAGCGGGCCTTTCGGTCCGCTCTTTACTAGTTACATATTAAATCCTTTGTTAATATACCATCTGGGTTCTTATATGGCAAGTACTTTTTATGAAAACTGGGCATTATAAAGTTCGCTATATAAACCGCCTTTAGCAAGAAGTGTGCTATGCGTTCCGCTCTCAACAACATTACCATCTTTCATAACAATTATTAAATCTGCATTTTTTATCGTTGAAAGACGATGAGCTATAACGAAACATGTTCTGCCGCTTGTAAGTTTATCCATAGCATGTTGAATAAGAAGTTCTGTTCTAGTATCAACGTTGCTTGTTGCTTCATCTAAAATAAGCATTGGTGCATTCTCAAGCATAGTCCTTGCTATTGTGATAAGTTGTTTTTGTCCTGCACTAAGAGCATTATCCTTTTGAATAACAGTATCAATTCCATCTGGAAGCGAATTTATAAAGCGCATAAGATGGGTTTCTTTTAATACTTGATTTAATCTATCTTCGTCAACACCTTCAAGATTATATACAATATTTTCAAGAAGCGTTCCGTTTATCACCCATGGTTCCTGATCAATCATACCAAAAATATTTCTAAGCTCTCTTCTTGGCATATCCGCAATTGAAACATCGTCAATAAAGATTTGTCCACTAGTAAGATCATAAAACTTCACAAGAAGATTTACGAGTGTAGTCTTACCTGCACCCGTAGGTCCTACGATAGCAACTTTCATGCCAGGATAAATCTTTTCTGAAAAATGTTTAATTGTAAGTTTGTCTTTATCATATCCAAAACAAACATCCTTAAATTCAACCTTACCTTTAATTTTTGAAGAATCTAAACAAGGAAGCATTGCATCATCATTAACAATTTCTTCTTCATCAAGGAATGTAAACACACGATTGCAACTAGCTGTACCTTGCTGGAGTACTGAAGCAACCTCTCCAATTTGGAATAGTGGTTGTTGGAATAAAACAACGTAAATAATAAATCCCGTTAAAACTCCCATATCTGCAATAATTCCATCTTTGAAAAGCAATCCTCCGACAACTAAAATAGCCGCATATGTAATGAAAGATATAAGAGACATAAAAGGCTCAACAAAGTTACCTATTGCGTGTGAATTAAACAAAGATTTACCAAGTTCATTATTAACTTTATTAAAATCTTCTTTCTTTTTATCTTCTGCATTAAAAGCTTTTACAACAAGTTGACCAGAAAAATCTTCTTCTACTAATGAATTAATTCTTGCAATAGTTTGTTGGTTTTTCTTAAATGATGGGAGTGCAATCTTGAAAACTATAATTATTATTACTACTAATACAGGAATTGAAATTAATGCAACAAGAGCTAACTGATAGCATGAAATAAACATCGCTATAATTACACCGATTAACATAACGCCTGAATTAACAAGCAAGTTAACACAGTTTTGAAGTGACTGGCCAAGCGTATCAATATCATTAGTAATAACAGAAAGAACATCACCGATATATTTTGTATCAAAATATTGTAATGGAAGTTTGTTTATCTTTTGCGAAATTTTAGTTCTCAAATCCATAGTAAACTTCTGGATTATTACGTTAAAAATTAAATTAGCTAATAAACTTGTAATGAATGCTATAGCAATAAAAATAACTATTTTTCCTACAAGACTACCTACTGCGCCAAAATCTACAAAGAAAGTATTTCCTGTGAAATTTTGAGATGCCGGACTAATAACATTAGTAAGGTCTCTTACTCCACCAGGAACTAAAATAGTCAATATAATTGAAACTATAAGTAAACCTAATGCTACAAAAAATGATAAATAATAATTTTTAAAAGCCTTTACCATTTCGAGGAATTTGTTGTCGTTTTGTTTAATATTTTTCATAGTCCTAATTCCTCCTTACTTAATTGTGAAAGTGCAATTTCTTTATAAACTTCACACTTTTCTAAGAGCTCATTATGGCTTCCTATTCCAACCATTTTTCCTTTTTCTAATACAACAATAATATCAGCGTCCATTATTGTACCAACGCGCTGAGCAACTATAACCTTTGTTGAATACGGTAGATACTTTGAAAGATTATTTCTAACTAATTTATCAGTCTTATAATCAAGTGCTGAGAATGAATCATCAAAAATAATAATCTCAGGTTTTTTTGCAATACTTCTAGCAATGCTAATTCTTTGTTTTTGTCCACCTGAGAAATTAGTTCCTCCCTGGGCTACTTCCGAATCATAAGCCATTTCTTTTTTCGAAATAAACTCATCCGCCATAGCTATTTTAGAGGCAATAATTATATCTTTAACCGTCATTTTTGGATTTGAAAAAGCAATATTATCTTTTATATTGCCCTTAAAGAGCGTAACCTTTTGAGGGGTATAACCGATTTTTTCTCTTAAATCTTTTTGTTTAACATCTTTTACGTTAACGCCATTTACTAAAACCTCACCTCTTGTTACGTCGGTTAATCTAGGAATTAAATTAACAATAGTAGTTTTTCCACTACCCGTTGCACCAATAAAGGCTATAGTCTGTCCACGGCGTACCTTAAAGCTTATATCTGAAACCGCTAAAACCTCTGACCCCGGATATGCAAAACCAACTCTTTTAAATTCAATTGTTCCATGTTCCGTAAAATCTAAAGGTTCTTCCGGATCTTTAATTGTTTCTTCATGATTTAACACTTCCATTATACGGCTCATACAAACGTTAGCACGTGGAATAAGAATAATAAACGAAAGTAAAAGAACAAATGAAAGAATAATTTGGTTTCCTAGCATAACAAAAGAGTTTGTTGCCGCAAAAGCTATATTAGCTTCTTCTAAGTTAAGTCCGTTAATAAAATAAGCACTAAGCCAAATTATTGAAAGCGATAATCCAAACATAACGAATGTTATAAATGGCGTAAAGAAAGCAATTGCTTTACCATTAAAAATTTGAGCTCTTGTATAATCTTTGTTTATGTAAGTAAATTTATTTTCTTGATATTCTTCAGCGTTAAAAGCTCTAACTACTCTAACGCCTGTTAAATTTTCTTTAGCAGAAACATTTAATTGATCAGTAATTTTTTGAATAATCTTAAATTTAGGAATTAAAATAATTATCAATACTACAACTACGATAATTACTAATAAAAGCCATCCAACTGTTAAAAGTGTAAGACCTTTATTTTGCATCTGGATAATTAAAACTATTGACCAAATCATTGTTATTGGTGCTAAAAATATTGTTCTAAAAGCAGTGATAATCGCTAGATGTACGTTCTGAATATCATTAGTAGCTCTTGTAATTAATGATTCTGTACTAAACATAGCCATATCTGAAATTGAAAAATCATTAACTTTTGCATATAAATCATTACGTAATTTTGTTGCAACATCACTTGCATTCTTACTTGAGCTAATTTCAACACCGACCTGAGCAGCCGCAAACAAAAGTGCACTTATAACCATGTATAAGCCATACCACCATATTTCGGCCACACCATTAGCCTTTACGTTTGCAATGGCATTAAAAATTAATCCGAGATATTTTACTATCTGCATAGTAAAGAAAACCTGGATAAACGTTAAAACAATTATTAAACCACTCAGCCACCAATTTTTAGCAGAAAATCTTTTTAATATTTGTCCCATTTTTATCTTTTTTCCTTATTATTTAGTCACAAAAAATTCTATCAAAAAAGCATATAAATATCAATAAATGGTTGCTATTTACATTGTCTTCCCTTATACTATCAAAGTTACTAACATATGGCTCGTTGGTCAAGTGGTTAAGACGCCGCCCTCTCAAGGCGGAATCAGGAGTTCAATTCTCCTACGAGCTGTTAAAAAGACCACACTTGGAAAACAAGTGTGGTCTTTACTTCATTATTGAATACTTTTTATTTAATCTTTACTACTCCGTTATAGAGAATTCTAAGACGATAATCACTAAATTCTCTATCCATATGAACATGTCCCGAATACCATTTACTATAATTTACATGTTCCATAATTAAATCAAGAAATTTTTCTACAGGACTTTCATAATTAACATAATCCGTATATACGTCGTAGATTAATTTTCTAACTTTTTCTGGAATAGTATGTGTAATTATAAAATCTACTTTGTTTCCATATCTAGCAAGATTTTTGAAAGCTTCGTCAAGTTCTTCTGAACTAGGTTCTTCCTGAGGCCACCAACTTACTCCTTCTTCTCTAAAAACTTTATCTACACTAGTAGCGCCACCCATAACGAATATTGTAGTACCATCGACGTCATAGATTTGGCCATTCATAAGGTGGTATACGCTTTCACGAATTTTATGAATCTTTCCACCCTTCCACTCTTCAACAGGATAAGTATTTAATAAATCATAGTTCTCATGATTACCACCAACAAACAACGTTGTGTAATTTCTTGAGCCATGCATATTTAATACATCCGCATCCGTTTCAGTGCCGGTCCAAACGCCACCAAAATCGCCAGCAATAATTAAATAATCATTGCGTGTAAGCATAGATTGCTCTGGAAAGCTTTCTTCATCAATTTTTTTGACATCCATAAGTCTATGGGTATCGCCTGTAACAAAAATCATAAATGAAACCTTTTTATAACAATGGTAATGGTTTACGAGGTACTGAGCTAAAGTAATTAGCATCATAATTTCCTATCGCCATAGCAAGTACACAATGTTTATCTTCAGGAATATTATATTTTTTTCTTAATTCAGGTGTATTCATAGGAGCTGCTGCCAACTGAATATAGCAAAATCCAAGCTTTAATGCTTCAATCATTTCACCCATAGTAGTCGCACAAATAGCACCATCAATATCACTATTTGAAAATACAAAGATTACAAGTGGAGCTCCATAAAAGAGTCCATCAATACCATCATTTTCAAATTCTTCGCATTTTTTCATGAAGAAAGCACCAGCGCCAGGATTTTCTCTAGCAACGTCTTTTGCTAAAACTTTAAGCTGCGCCATACAATCTTCTAAAACAGCATCAATCTTTTCTCCGTCTTTTAATACCATAAGGGCATTTTGCTGACAGTTTTTAGCTGTTGGTGCATATTTACCAGCGTCTAAAATTAATTTAAGTTCGTCTTCACTAACAGGATTATCGTTAAAGTTTCTCACGCTTCTTCTCATCATGATATCGCGACGAATCTGAGCTACTGTTGCTCGTTTAGCGAATTGGAAATCCTCAACGTCTTCAACGTCATATCCGTCTCCGTCTATCATAATTGCATCACATGGGCAAAGAGCCATACAATGTCCACACCACATACATTTATCTGGGTCATGGACGATTTTTTCATCGAGCTTAATTGCATCACATGGACATTCCTCTACGCAAGCTTTACACTCTGTACATAATTCTTGATCGATTATAAACATATTGCTCTCCTATCACTTTAAATTTTAATTGATTATAACATGATTATAATAATTTCATACATTTAATTTTTAAGAAAATCCATAATTGAAAGTTGGCTTGTTTCTGGCAAATCGCTTAATAAACCAATTTCATATAACTTATCTGTTAATGTGCTTGAAATCTTAGTTCTAATCTTAACATCTTCTCTTGAAACAAATTTATCTTTTTTGGCTTCTTCTTCAAGCATGAATGCGGCTTTTTCGCCCATGCCGTCTATGGATTCAAACGCCGGCATAATTTTATTATCAATAATCTTAAATCTATTTGCACTAGCCTGATATATATCTATCGGGCAAAATTCAAAGCCTCTGGCATACATCTCCTTAACATTATACATGTATTTAAGAAGGTCAACGTCTTTAGGTGTTGCCTCACTATTATCTATTCTTCTTTGAATCATATCCATTTCATGTTTTAGCTTATCTGGGCCCTGGCACATCTTTTCATAATCAAATGATGATGCTCTAATACTAAAGAATGCCGCATAATATGCAAGTGGATAAAAAATCTTATAATATGCAATGCGATAAGCCATCATAACATAAGCAACTGCGTGTGCTTTTGGGAACATGTATTGAATCTTTTTACATGACCATAAATACCAATCTGGAATTTTCGCAGCTTTTAATACTTTTTCAGCATCCGGCCACTTTTTAGATGTTCCTGCCGCTACCTTTCCTTTACGAACGTCTTCCATAATATCAAATGCTAGTGACGGTTCAATTCCCTGGGATATAAGGTACATCATAATATCGTCACGAGTACAGATACATGTTGAAATAGTAGCGTCACCATCTTTAATAAGCTTTTCAGCATTACCAAGCCATACATCCGTTCCATGTGAAAGACCCGCAATTCTAACTAAATCAGAAAAGTTCTTTGGATGGGTATCTAAAAGCATCTGCATAACGAAGTCAGTACCAAACTCTGGAACGCCTAATGTTCCAAGTGGTTTATCTATATCTTCTGGCGTAACACCTAATATATCCGTTCCTTCAAAAAGCTTCATGACAGATGGATCATCAAGTTTAATTTGCTTAGCATCAAATCCAGTTAAATCCTCAAGCATACGAATCATTGTTGGATCATCATGTCCTAATATATCTAGCTTAAGAAGGTTATGGTCGATACTATGATATTCAAAATGAGTTGTAACAGTATTCTTATCTGCGTCATTAGCAGGAAATTGTACCGGAGTAAATGAGAAGATTTCTTCTCCATGAGGTAAGACGACGATTCCGCCCGGATGCTGGCCTGTACTTCTTTTTACGCCCATGCATCCATTTATTAAACGGTTCATCTCACACTTTTTAATTCCCTTATTATGTCTTTCGTAATAACCTTTTACGAAACCATAAATAGTTTTGTCTTTAAGAGTAGAAATTGTACCGGCTCTAAAGGTATGACCTTTGCCAAATATAACTTCAGTATAGTCATGTGCATTAGACTGATATTCGCCAGAAAAGTTAAGGTCAATATCAGGCTCTTTATCACCTTTAAATCCAAGGAAAGTTTCAAAAGGAATATCAAATCCATCTTTTATTAAAGGTTCGCCACAAACCGGGCATACTTTATCTGGCATATCACATCCTGCTCCGCCAGCAAAAGCGTTAACCTCATCAGAATCAAATTCACTATAGAAACATTTAGGACATCTATAATGAGGCTTAAGAGGATTAACCTCGGTAATCCCAGCCATTGTTGCAACTAAAGAAGATCCAACGCTACCTCTTGATCCAACTAAATATCCGTCTTCTATACTTTTTTGAACTAAATCTTTTGCTATGATATACATAACTGAATAACCATTTGAAATAATAGAAGTAAGTTCTTTTTCCAAACGGTCGATTACAATTTGAGGAAGATTTTCGCCATACATTTCTTTTGCAGTTTTATAGCAAATATCTCTTAACTGTTCATCAGAATTTTCTATTATCGGCGGACATTTATCCGGTCTTACAGGCTCGATTTTTTCTATTTGATCCGCAATATAATTTGTATTATCAATAACTATTTCTTTTGCTATTTCCTCGCCAAAATAAGAAAACTCATTAAGCATTTCTTCTGTAGTTCTATAATACAAAGGCGCCTGCTCATCAGCATCAGGATATTTTTGTGAATCCATAACTATGCGCCTATAAACCTCATCTTCAGGATTTAAGAAATGTACATCGCCCGTAGCGACTACTTTCTTTGCATACTTTTGTCCAAGTTCATAAATCTTTTTATTATATTCTTTTATTTCTTCAACGCTGCTTAACTTAAATCCTTTATCTCCTCTTTCATAATTTCTAACAAGGAAATAATTATTACCAACAGGTTGAACTTCCAAATAATCGTAAAAGTCTACGATTTTTTTAATTTCTTCTTCGCTTTTTCCACTAAGTAAAGCTTCGTAAAGCTCTCCAGCTACACACGCAGAGCCAATAATAAGTCCTTCTCTATATTTACTTAAAACACTTTTTGGAATTCTAGGACGTCTGTTAAAATAATTAACATGCGCATAAGAAACAAGCCGATAAAGATTAACTCTTCCTATCTCGTTTTTAGCAAGTAATATTATATGGTTATAAGGAGATTTTTTAACTTTAGTAATAGCCGCTTCTTCGGCCGGATTAGAAAGGTGCGGCACTTCATCTTTTATAGCAGACTCTCTTCTTAACTCAATATCGCCATCAACGTAATTTACTATCGGATCTTCGCTATCATCTACTAAATATCCTTCACATCCGTAAATAACCTTAAAATCTAAGTCTTTTCCTTGGATTTTATGGAACGCATCGGTAAATCCTTGCACAACTCCATGGTCCGTTATAGCAACGGCTTTATGGCCCCATTTAAGAGCTGTATCAATTAAATCTTCTACGCCTGTCATAGCGTCCATGTCTGAATATCTTGTATGAAGATGAAGTTCTACCCTTTTTACTGGTGCATTATCTACACGCTCTTTAATAGGAGTATCAGATTTTCTTATACCAAAAATTCTAGTAATTAAAATTTCGCCTTCAAAATTATCATATTCAACTTTTCCTTTTGCTTCTATTACCATTTTTTTCTTAAAAAGGTTTGGTAAATTATCTTCACCTTCTTTAAGAAACATCTTCATAGAAATAGAATCTTCATAGTCCGTAATTGATAACTTTAATATTTTAAAACCGTTCTTTGTTACAGTAAGTTCGCTATCAAAAATTTCACCTCTTACACATACTTCTTTCATTTCGGAAATTATGTTAGAGATAGGAGTAAATTCACCATCAAAGCTTTTTCCATAAATCATATCCGGATCAGTTTCTTTTTTCTTTGACGCAAATTTTCTCTTTGGCAAAGGTGAAGGTGTGTTTAATGCCGGGGCGCTTTCGCTTATATCTTCTTTTTTTGTTTCGTATGTGCCAGTACCTACCTCAGCAAATTCGTAGCCGTTTTCGTATTCTATATGTACACCTAGTTTTCCTTCTAATACCTGGTACTTAATTAAATTACTCATCTTATCTAAATAGATATCAGGAATTATTTCTTTAGATGAAATTTTTATACGCAAAAAAGAACCTGCTTTAACGTTCGTTACGCTTTCAACGTTTACGTTATTAAAGAGATTTTTTAAGTCTTCGTCGATATTTAACGTTGGAAAAACATCAAAAAATAAATTCATCTATTAACTCCAGTTATCTAACTGAGATTTTAACTCTTCTAATAATTTATCTTCAGGAACTTTCTTTATTATTTCACCCTTTTTAATTATGAGACCTTCGCCATTTCCTCCGCAAATTCCTAAGTCGGCTTCTTTAGCTTCTCCAGGTCCGTTAACAACACATCCCATAACCGCAACCTTAATATTTAAGTCGTAAGAAGCGATTAAATCTTCAACTTTATTTGCAAGTGAAACCAAATCTATTTGAGTTCTACCACATGTAGGGCAACTAATTAAATTTATTCCTTCATTTCTAAGTCCTAAATAATTTAAGATTTTTTTAGCACTCTTTATTTCCTGAACTGGTTCCCCCGTAAGCGAAACTCTTATCGTATCTCCAATACCTTGGTAAAGAATAATTCCCAATCCCATAGCAGACTTAATATTTCCGCTATAAACGGTACCCGATTCTGTTATACCAACATGAAGTGGATAATTAGTTTCGTTTGCTATTATTTCATGTGCCTTAGCGCACATTAAAACATCAGAACTTTTAATAGATATAACTATGTTGTCATATCCATTATCTTCGATTATGTGAACTTTATCCATTGCGCTAAGTGCAAGTCCTTTTGCACTAACGCCATTAAACTTTTCTACTAACTCTTTTTCTAATGAGCCTGAATTAACGCCAACCCTAATAGGAATATTTCGTTCTTTAGCGAGAGAAACAACGGCTTTTATATTTTCTTTGCTTCCGATATTACCAGGATTAATTCTAATTTTATCTGCTCCATTTTCCATAGCAATAAGCGCTAATTTATAATCAAAATGAATATCCGCGACTAGCGGAATATGAATTTGCTTTTTAATTTCACTAAAAGCTTTAGCCGCTTCTTCGGTATTAGCGGTGCATCTTACAATATCACAACCCGCTTTTTCCAATTCTAAAATTTGATTTACGGTTGCTTTCACATCAGCCGTAGGCGTATTAGTCATAGACTGAATAGCAATAGGATTTCCTCCTCCTATAACAACATTTCCAATCTTTATTTGCTTTGTATCATTTCTTGTGTACATAACTTTACCTTACCTAGAAAAATTTTGTAACATCGTTTACCAAAACAACAATTGCAAGCAAAATAATAAGTACCGCACCTATTGTTGTAATAACTCCCTCATACTTTTTAGGAATAGGTTTTCTTCTAATAGCTTCAATAATCAAAAGTAAAAATTTTCCACCGTCCAATGCCGGAATCGGAAGAAGATTTATTACGCCAAGGTTAGCGCTAAGCAAAATAACAATGCTTAAAATATTAATAAGTGTTGCTAAAAATCCCGCTGGCGCAGAAATCTGGTATGTCGTATTTACTACATCAACAATACCGACTGGACCCGAAAGCATATCAAGAGATCCTTTTCCTGAGAAAAGATATCCTATACTCTTAAAAACGGAAACTATCTGGTATTTAAGTTCTGCAAAACTATATTTAATCGTTTCGCCTACACTAGCTTTCTTATTTGAAAGATTATAGCTAAAACCTGTTGAAAACGATTTCTTTTGTGTGGGTTTTACTTCGACGCTTACTTCTTTTCCTCCTCTATGGGAATAAGTAATCGTCACTGGCTCTTTTCCAACACTATTTTTTTCAAAATATTCATTAAGCTCTTTACCCGAGGCAATTTTTACTCCATTAATAGATGTTATAACATCATCTTCTTGCAAACCGGCTTTTTCCAAAGCCGAGCCTTCTACAACTTCCATTATTTTAGCCGGTTCATCAGTAGCATAATAAGAAAGGCCCATCTGGTAATAAGTATATTCCGAAGGAGTTATACTTACCTTTTGCTTTTTACCATCTCTTTTAACCACAAGATTAATAGCTTTTGAATCTGATGTAATAGGATGAATAAACTCTTCTAAATATATCTCACGGCCAAAATCAATTGCCGTTCCATTATAGTTTGTTATTACATCACCCTTTTTTAGTCCTGCTTCGTATGCAGGCGATCCTTCTTCAACAGAAGTAATATACGCCGGATCATATCCCACACTACCAATAACTATTACAGCTAAAACAAATGCTAAAAAGAAATTAAAAACGGGACCGGCAAGAACAACGCTCATCCTAGCCCATACACTCTTTTTATCAAACGATCTTTCATCGTCATTTTCTTCTGAATCATCTTCAAGAGCTCCAAGCATAATGCATGAACCACCAAAAGGAATAGCTTTCCATGAAAATCTTGTTCCGCTTTTTGCTACTTTACTTACGATTCTAGGTCCAAAACCTATAGAAAATTCTTTAACAAATATTCCGTTTTTTTTCGCTAAAATAAAATGTCCAAACTCGTGGACTAAAACTAAAATTCCAAGAATAATAATTGAAAGAATAATACTAACAACGCTCATTAATTATGCTTTCTCCTAATGTAACTATCTGCTCTAGCGTTGGGTTTTGAATTAATGTATGATTATCCATTGCTTTTTCTATTTCATTAGCAATGTCTAAATACTTAATTTCACCTTTTAAGAATTTTGCAACTGCTCTTTCGTTCGCTGCGTTAAAAACAGTTGGCATACTATGACCAATCTCTATAGCTTTATAAGCTAAAGCTAAGGCTTTAAAAGTAGACGTGTCTGGCTTTTCAAATGTGATTGATTTAAGTTCAAAAAAGTCTACTCTTTTTCCTTCTAAAAATCTTCTTTGCGGATAAAAAAGCGCGTACTGGATAGGAAGTTTCATATCCGGTGTTCCTATCTGGGCTATAATCGCACCATCTTTATATTGAACCGCTGAATGGATTATGCTTTGTGGCTGGATAACAACCTCTATTTGCTTAGGGCTAACGTCAAAAAGCCATCTGGCTTCTATAACTTCTAATCCTTTATTGGCGAGCGTAGAAGAGTCGATTGTAACTTTCTTTCCCATTGACCAGTTAGGATGGCAAAGAGCATCTGCAAGCGTTACATTTTCTAATTCTTCTTTTGTTTTCCCCCTAAAAGGACCTCCTGAAGCAGTAAGAATAATTTTATCAACTTCTTTTTTATTTTCGCCGTTTAAGCTTTGAAAAATTGCACTATGCTCAGAATCTACCGGATAGATATTAACCTTTCTTTTTTTAGCCTCGGCCATAATAAGTTCACCCGCGCAAACGAGCGTTTCTTTATTTGCAAGCGCAATATCTTTTTTAGCTTTTATCGCCGCCATAGTCGGGATAATTCCTACCATGCCTACAATTGCAGTAACTACTATTTTTGCCTTTGGCGCCGTAGCAACTTTAACAAGTCCTTCTTTGCCTGTAAAAATCTGAGGCATTTTCTTAACATTTAACTTTGAAAGTATTTCTTTAAAGGCTTCTAAATTCTTTTCATCAAAAACGCAAACAAGCTCTGGCATAAATTCCAAAACCTGTTTGGCGAGAAGTTCTATATTATTATTTCCACTAATTGCCACTACCCTTAAATCCGGATTTGCTCTAACTATTTCAAGAGTCTGAGTTCCGATTGAACCGGTAGAGCCAAGAATTGCTATATTTTTCATGGCATATAATTTATCCAAAGTGTAATTAAGAAAACGATTGGCGCTGTCATGATAATACTATCAAATCTATCCAATATACCGCCATGACCCGGAATAAGATTTCCATAATCCTTAATTCCAACTTTTCTTTTAATTGCTGATGCGGCTAAATCTCCTATCTGACCTGCTGCCGCACCAAATAGACAAAATACTCCAAATACTATAGGTGCATAATCAACTGTTTCTACAATATAAGGCTGAACAATTAATCCATAAATAACACCTATTAACGCTGCTCCAGCAAGTCCGCCTATTGCGCCTTCAACACTCTTTTTAGGTGAAAGTTTAGGAACGAAAGGAGTCTTTCCAATAAGCATTCCTATTAAGTAGGCACATGTATCCGAGCCCCATGCAGCGATTACAGCAAGCCATACTAAATATGCACCTGCTGGAGGAGTTTCTCTTAAGATAAATAAGAATGACAAAGCAACGCCGATAAACATTACTTCAAAAAATCCAGCAAAAACTTGTGAAAGTTCATATCTAGGATAAGTAAATACGAAAACGGCTAAATCCGCTACAAGTAAAAAACCAAATAATAAAAGTGCAAAGCTTAATGATTCTCTAAGTAAAAGAAGCAAAACATAATAAGCTATTGTTATAATATATCCTGCCCATGCAAACACGCCCCAATGAAGGCTCATTGCTTTGTTAAACTCGTAAAGACCAATAAGTGAAATAACAAGTAATAATCCCCACATTATATATCCACCAAATACGAATGCTATTACAAGAATTATCGCAAGAACAACTCCACTTACTGCTCTAACCCAAAAGCTCGGATTTTCAAGCAACTTTTTACTCTTATCATCTACATATTTTTGTTCGTCACTCATTTTATTTAACTCCGCCATATCTTCTATCTCTACCAGAATATTTTTCTATTGCTTTTATTAATTCTTCTTTATTGAAATCAGGCCAAGCAATATCAGTAAAATAAAACTCTGTATAAGCTAATTGCCACATAAGGAAATTAGAAAGTCTTTCTTCTCCACTTGTTCTAATTAGCAAATCAGGATCTGGTATATCCTTTGTATCAAGATAATTTCCAAAACTTGCTTCTGTTATCTCGTCGGGATTAATAATGCCTTCTTTTACGTCTTTAGCAACTTGCTTTATGCCCCTTATGATTTCATCTCGAGAACCATAGTTAATCGCTATACAAAAAGTAATTCCCGTATTATCTTTTGTCTTTTGTTCAAGATTAACGATTGCATCTACAATATCGGAGGCTAGTCTTCCTCTTTCTCCAATAATTTTTACGCGAACGTTATTCTTCATACATTTATCGACTGAATTAATAAGATAGTCTCTAAAAAGATTCATGATAACTTTTACTTCTTCTAAAGGGCGCGCCCAGTTTTCAGTAGAAAAAGCATAAACAGTTAAATACTTAACTCCTAAATCATCTGCATCTTCAAGAATTTGCTCTAATACATCCGCTCCTTGTTTATGGCCATAAGTTCTAGGCATATGGCGCTGCTTAGCCCATCTGCCATTTCCATCCATAATTATTGCAATGTGATTAGGTATCTTCAATTCGCAGTCCATATTAAACAGTCATTAACTCTTCTGTCTTACTTGCAACAAGCTTATCGATATCAGCAACATACTTATCTGTTAGCTTTTGGATTTCATCTTCTAAATCTTTTCCAGTATCTTCTGGAACTTCGCCGGCTTTAGTAATTTTCTTAATCATGTCAACGCCGTCTCTTCTAATATTTCTTATAGCAACTTTAGAGTCTTCACCTTTTTTCTTAACGTCTTTAACTAAATCTTTACGACGTTCTTCTGTAAGATCTGGGAAAACAAGTCTAACGTTCTTTCCATCGTTTGTTGGATTAATTCCAATATCAGAAGCGTTAATAGCTCTTTCAATTTCTTTAACCATGTTTGGCTCCCAAGGAGAAATAAGAATACTCTTTGGTTCTGGAACAGAAATATTTCCTACTTGTTGAAGTGGTGTTGGTGTTCCATAATAATCAACCATAATCTTATCTAAAATATGTGGGTTAGCTCTTCCGGCTCTAATGCCAGCATATTCTTCTTCAAGATTATTAAGTGTTTTTGTCATTTTTTCATCATATACTTTTAACTTATCGTCCATATTCATACCTCTTTCATTAATCTACAGAAACTTCTGTTCCATTAAATTTATCATCTGTAAGTGCATTAACAATTGAATTTTCTTCGTTAAGTGCAAATATTCTAAGTGGGATTTGATTTTCATCTAAAAGTGCTGAAGCAGTAAGGTCGATTACGCCTAATTTCTTAGCAACTACTTCATGTATACTAATCTTATCAAACTTCTTAGCATCTGGATTTGAGCCTGGGTCTTTATCGTAAACACCATCGATATTCTTAGCCATTAAAATAGCCTGTGCATCCATCTCCATTGCTCTTAAAACAACGCCTGTATCTGTTGAGAAATAAGGATGTCCTGTGCCACCGGCAAAGAAGCAAACCTTACCCTCATTAAATGAAGTATTAGCTTTATCTTTGCTAAAAACTTCAGTAATTGAACCACATGCCCATGGAGTGTAAATAATTGTTTTAAGTCCTTTTGCTCTAAAATGCTCTGAAACATAAACGCAATTCATTATTGTTGCAAGCATTCCAATTGAGTCTGATTTTGTTCTATCTATTTGAAGATTTGTCTTGCCTCTCCAAATATTTCCGCCACCAATTATAATTCCAACATCAACGCCATCATCAACGATTTGTTTAACCTGGTCGGCAATTTTCGAAATTTCTTCTTCGTTATAACCACCGTCTTTGGAAGCGAGTGCTTCACCACTTAATTTCAACATTATTCTTTTATATTTACTCATAATTTTACCTCTTAATTATGTATTTACTGTTAATTTTATCATTTTATTTCATCGTTGAAAACCTTGAAAAGACCTTCTCTCATCATATCATCAAAGAGCTTATAAAATTCCTCTTTGCTAATAACAAAATCGTTTGCAAACCACCATCTAACCGATACAAGATGATTATAAGCAAACAAATTAGCAAATAAAGATTCCTTAAAAAATCTTTCCTGATTTGTCCTTATTTCAGGATTTTTTTCGATTCTCTTTGAAATAATACTTTCGGATATAGTTTCTACCATTTCATCAAAAATATTCCTGTCAATTTGGGCTGTCCAAAGTATCTCATAAATTTCCTTTTTAGTTACAATAAACTCAACTGTCTTTCTAAAAGGAAGTTTATATTGGTCATCATTTACGGTATGCGGTTTTGCATCAACAAAAGCAACATCATTCTTTTCCTTAAATTCTTTAAGAATACGTGCAATATAGTTGTCTAAAAGCTCATATTTATCGCAATAATGTTTATAAAAAGTAGTTCTGTTTATACGCGCTTCTTTACAAAGAGCATCTACCGTTATTTTGTTGAAAGGCGATTTTTTTAAATTGATAAGCAATGAATTATCAATGCTCTCCAGGGTTTTTACCACCCTTAAATCTTTTTCTGCCATAATCCCTCCATTTTTCTCAACACTCTGTTGTATAAACTACATTTTTCATACTTATTTTATCATTAAATAATGGCCTGCTCAACATGAATTTATATAGATTTTGTCTTTAATTTTTATTTTATTGTGCTATTATTATTTGATATGAATACTAAAGTTTCATTTTTTACACGTGATAAAAACTTTTATAAAAAACTCTTTGGAATGCTCGCTTTTGTAGCACTCCAAAACGTTGTTGCATACTCGGTAAACATGGCCGACAATATTATGCTTGGAAGTTACTCCCAGGCAAGTTTAAGTGGCGCCGCAACAGTAAACCAGATTTTCTTCATGATCCAGCAATTTGCTATTTCATTTGGAAACACTTTAGTTGCTATCGCAGCTCAGTACTGGGGACAAAACCGTGTTAATCCTATTAAAAAACTTACTGGTAATGCGCTTAAAATTGGTTTTGCCATTACTTTAATTATCGTTATTCTCTGCCTTGTAATTCCTACTGGGCTTCTAAAAATTTTCACTAATGAGCCCGATATCATCGCAGAGGGAAATAAATATCTATTAATTATCGTTTGGACTTTTATTCTTTATATATTTACGAATATTTTCATGGCAGCACTAAGAAGTGTTGGCACTGTTAATATAAGCTTTTATATTTCAATTATCTCCTTAGTAATTAATGTTGGTATAAACTATGTTTTAATTTTTGGTAAATTTGGTTTTCCTGAAATGGGAATCGTAGGTGCCGCAATCGGAACATTAATTGCTAGAATTCTTGAATTATTAATTGTTCTTTTCTATCTTATCTTCATAGATAAAAAACTTAATTTATTTAAGAATGACGAGGGCAGCTTTAGTATTAGATGGCTACTTGATAACGATAAAAATCTTTGGAAAGATTACTTAAAGATTTACTTACCAATTATGTGTGCGACCGTTCTTTGGGGCGTTTCCGTTCCTATGCAAACGGCTATATTAGGCCACTTAAGTGCTGACGCTATCGCCGCTAACTCCGTTGCTACAACTTTCTATCAATACCTAAAAGTTATCGTTGTTGCTATGAGTTCCACAAGTGCTGTTATGATTGGTCAGGCTATTGGTAAAGGAAATTATGAAGAGGTAAAAGCCGCTGGCAGAACTCTTTCTTTAATAGATGTTGGTATTGGCGTTGTACTTGGACTTTTACTTATAGTTCTTAAAAATCCTCTTCTTTCACTTTATAAATTAAACCCTAGTGCTACTTCACTAGCCGGCGATTTAATTTTACTTATGTCTTTAATTATGGTTGGAATGAGCTATCAGATGCCTGTAAGTTTCGGAGTTTTTCAAGGTGGTGGAGATGCTAACTTTACGATGGCTATGAACCTTATATGTACATGGGCAATAGTTATGCCGCTTTCTTTTATGGCAGCTTTCTGGTGGAAACTTCCTGTTGTATGGGTAGTTTTAATAATCCAGTCAGACCAGTTATTTAAAGGTCTTCCTGTATTTCTTCACTTTAGAAAATATACATGGATTAAAAAACTTACCAGAGACGACGCATAATAATTCTATATATCATATTTATTCTATAATATCTATCTGTTATACCACAAATATAACATAAATATATCGGGGTGACGCGATTCGAACGCGCGACCTCTTGCTCCCGAAGCAAGCGCTCTACCAAGCTGAGCCACACCCCGTAATTTAGTTATTTTGAAGTAACATCGGATTCTAAAAGTTTTGGATTATATTCTGAGTCATAGGTATTCATCATCTTCTTATTTGTTACGAAGTAATAAATTACGCATAATGCAATCTGACAACAAGACGAAATAGGAGTTGCAAGCGCAATTATGAAGATATTTGTATCTGGAAGATTTAAGAATAAAAGCGCAATAGGAATTCTTACAGCAACACCTAAAATACCCTGAATCATTGTAATTGAAGTTTTGCCACATCCATTAAAATATCCTATAAAGCAGAATAAGAATGAAGTTAAGAAAGTATCAATAGCATATGCCTTTAGATACAGTGCAGCTTGCTCCATAACCGCCGGATCTGTTGTAAAGATTCGTGTTATTAACGTGCCGTTTATTCCTGAGAAATAAAACATAATACATGAAAAAGCAAGTGATAGCCATATTGCATGTACTAATGCCCTTTTAGCTCTCTTTAATTTTTTAGCTCCAATGTTATGAGCGATAAAAGCCGCAAGAGATTGCATAAACGCACAAGGTACAAGCATAATAAAAGTAATTAGCTTTCCGCCTACTCCTGCACCTGCGCTCTGCGCAAGACCAAGTGAATTACAAATAGCGGCCATAACTGCAAATGAACATGTAACTACCATATTCGATAAAGCTAAAGGCAAGCCAATTTTTAACATAGTAAAAGTATATTTTTTATTAAACTTGATATTTTCTTTGCCAAAAGAAAACGGAAGTCCTTTTTTTCTAACAAAAAGAATTGAAATAACAACACTAATGCCTTGAGAGAAAATAGTTGCAATAGCGGCGCCCGCAGCTTCCATATTAAATACGCCAACTAAAAGAAGATCACCGCCAAGATTTATAAGGCATGCAATAGCAACCGCAATTAATGGAGTTTTAGAATCTCCAATTCCTCTAAAAACAGCACCTATAACATTATAGGCAACTATGAAAATCATACCAGCTCCACAAATACGAGTATAAATAACACCCTGCTCAAAAGCTTCTGCAGGAGCTTGCATAAGAGTCAAAAATTGAGGTGCAAAAATCAAAAGAGCTGCCATCAAAATAATTGCGATAATAGAAAAAAGAATAATGCTTGTTCCTATTATGTCGCCCGAATCTTTTTTACGACCCTCACCGATAAATCTTCCAAGTAAAACCGTAGTGCCCATAGCAATATCTGCCGCAATAGAAGTAAAAATCCATATAAGCTGACTTCCTATTGCAACAGCAGATACATTTGCAGCTGAGCCAAATTGCCCAACAATTAAAAGGTCAACAGCACCATAAAGAGACTGTATAGCAAGTGCTAACAGTATCGGAAGCATAAACTTCATTAATGGCCCCAAGATGGGGCCATTAGTAAAGTCAATTTCTTTTTTAGTTTTTGCCGTTTTAGTATTTTCCATTATTTAAATTACATATTCATTTGTTTTGCAACTTCTTCAGCAAAGTTCTCTTCTTTCTTTTGGATACCTTCGCCAGTTTCAAAACGAACAAATTTCTTAAGTTTAAGATTAGCATCAACACTCTTTAAGTAAGCACCAACAGATTGTTTTCCGTCTTCAGCTTTAACATAAACCTGATCAACGAGACAGATTTCTTTAAGCTGTTTAGCAAAACGACCTTCAACAGCACCAACGAAAATCTTATCAGTTGTGATAGAATCTCTATCTTGATTAGCAAGACCAGCAAGCTGAGTCTTAGCATCGTCTGATAAAAAGTTGAAGAGATAGTTCATGTTGTTCTTTTGCTCACCGTAAATAGCGATATCTTCGTCTGACCAAACTTTTTCATTGCATGCTCTATCAATGAGTTTAAGTAGGATTGGTTTTGGAAGTGTATCAGGAGTATTAAGTGCGCTTTCAACAGTGATTTCTTTTAATTTGTCTAATGCTTCCTGTGACATATCTTCACGAGTAATGTACTCAGGATTCATAGCTGCTACCTGCATAGCGATGTTCTTAAGAGCTTCTTGGTTAGCTTCGTTGTTTTCGCATTCAGCTTCAACTAAAACACCAATACGTCCGCCACCGTGGATATAAGGAACCATAACGCCATCAGATACAACCTTTTCAAATCTTCTGATAGTCATTTTCTCACCGATTGTAGCGATCATGTTAATAAGAGCATCGTTAACTGTTTTTTCTGGTTCAGCTGCCCATGGCTCAGCAAGAAGACCTTCAACGTCAGTAGCGTTTCCAGTAGCGATTTGCTTAGCAACTTCAGTAACGAAGTTCTGGAATTTTTCATTCTTTGCTACGAAGTCAGTTTCTGAGTTAACTTCAACAACAACAGCTGTGTTACCTTCAACAACAACTTTTACAATACCTTCAGCTGCAATTCTGCTAGCTTTTTTAACAGCTTTAGCTTCACCAGATTTTCTAAGAGCCTCAACTGCTTTATCCATATCGCCGTCATTTTCAACAAGGGCATTCTTACATGCCATAATGCCAGCGCCTGTTAAATCTCTAAGTTCTTTTACCATAGCTGTGGTTACTTCTGCCATAGTTAAACCTCCTTATATAAAAACAATAAATTATTCAGCTGCTTCTTCTGCTACTGCTTCTACTGCTGCGTCTGCATCAGCTTGCTCAGTAGCTTCAGTTACAAACTCTTCACCTTGGTTAGCTTCGATAATAGCGTCAGCCATCTTAGCAACGATAAGTTTTACTGCACGGATAGCATCATCGTTTCCTGGGATAACGAAGTCGAGATCATCAGGATCGCAGTTTGTATCGCAAATACCAATAAGTGGAATACCAAGTTTATGAGCTTCCTGAATACTAATTTTTTCTTTCTTAGGATCAACTACGAAAATAGCATCAGGAACTTTCTTCATGTCTTTAATACCGCCAAGGTTCTTCTCGAGTTTTTCATGCTCTTTTTGGAGCATAGCAACTTCTTTTTTAGGAAGAACTGAAAATGTTCCGTCTTCAGCCATCTTCTCGATGTCTTTTAATCTTTTAATTCTGCTCTGGATTGTTTTGAAGTTGGTAAGCATACCACCAAGCCATCTTTCATTTACATAGAACATACCACAACGAAGAGCTTCGCTTTGGATAGCTTCCTGTGCTTGCTTTTTAGTACCAACGAAAAGGATTGTGCCGCCTTGGGCTGCGATGTCAGAAATTGCATCAAACGCATCATCAATCATACCAACTGTCTTTTGAAGATCGATAATATAGATACCATTTCTTTCTGTGTAGATATATGGAGCCATTTTAGGGTTCCATCTTCTTGTTTGATGTCCGAAATGAACACCAGCTTCAAGTAACTGTTTCATAGATATAACGCTCATGTTATATACCTCCTTCTTTGTTTTTTACTTCCCCTGGCTGTCATCTTTCTTAGCTACCTTTGGTTACTTGTCAAAGGCACATGCCGCGAAATAGGCCCGGGTGATTACTCGAACTTTTGTATTTTACAGTAAATTCTCTTAATTATCAAGGATAAAATCGCAATAATTGAAAGAATTAATCCAGCTAAAAATCCCGGTGCATGGTACTTAAACTCAATAACATGCTCACCTTCTGACACTGGAATTTGTAAAAATGCATCTTCAAATTTATAAAAGTTACTCTTCTTACCGTCTATATATACACTCCAGCCTGGATCGGCCGGTATAGAAGTAAGAAGCATAGCCTTTTTATCATCTTTAACATTAACCTTAGCTTTAACATAATTTCCTTCATACTCTACGACTTCCATCATGTTTTTGCTAAGAAGGTTTGATGCTTTATTAAAGGCTTCATAATCCATAATTGCGCTAATTATATTTAATCTTTTGTTATTAGAAGCAAAAATTTCAAGAACATCGCCTTCTTTAACATCGCCTATATCAATTAGCCTTTCATTTTCAATCGATGAAAACTTTTTATTTCTAAGGATAATATCCTCCCTACTTACTTTTACATTTACATCATCAACATCACAGCCGATAAATAAAAATCCTTTGCCGTCTTTACCTACTAAAACTTTAATGTTTTCGCCACTAATAATTTCGCCATATTCAAATATTGGGGCTGCGCCAACACTAGCTTTTACAAATTCATTTTGAACACGGAACGGATTATTACTATTTGTATCAAACTTTTTATCAATGTCTTCATTTACTAAATAGCCCAGACTTGAATCTAACTTATATTCATATAAATAATTTTCGTCATCAGCCCTATCGCTAAGCTTCATTAAAGGATCACTAATTTTCTCATTAGAAAGTAAATATTTAACATCTAAAAGCTGAGCACTAAGCGGTGTAAATCCATAAAATCCAAACGAATTAGCCTTGCTTTGCATGCCAAATTTTGAATAAAATTTAGAAATCGCACTAGGAGTTGTTGATGAAAACATAGAAGCCGATTTATAATTGTTCCATGTACCGTCGTTCTTAGTCTTTCTACTTACTTTCTCTACCCTGTAAAACTCATCAATATCTTTTGTAAGAGTTGCTATCGCCTCATTATCTTTTACATAAGCAAATCTATTAGTCGTGCCATAACCGGTATCTTCAGTATTAATATAAACTTCTACAATAGCGATAGCACAAAAGGCAGCGATAAATACAAACCTAAATAAAGGAACGCCCCTTATAAGTAAGCACATCACAGCGTAAGAAACTAAAAAGATAATGCACATGATAAAAACATTTAACGGAAGCGTACTAGTATCATTTAAGAATTTAAGTGCTATAACCGCTCCAATCGCTAAAGCGAAACATACAATAATGCTAACAACAGAATACTCTTTTATCCTTAACAAGACTTCGTAACATATAAGCAAAATTAAAAAGATATAGATAAAAGAATGGCGGGCACAAAGGCTATTCGGGAAATGAAAGCCATGCCAGATATAAGCCGGAATATTAAAAGCAAAACTAAAAATTAAAATCGCAAGCAAAATAGTTTTGCCAATTTTTTCTTTTAAGTCAATCTTTTTGGCAATCCAGAAAAGTGGAACAAGCGCAAAAGCTAAAATAGTACAATAAATATTTGGAACATACCCTTTTAGCATAGTAACTTCCTGATTCATTAGCCCATGTGTCGCAAACTGGATAAAGTCAAAGTAACATTTTAACGTATTAGGAAAAGAAGACTCTCCCGAAGCTGTGCCAAAAAGAGTGCAAAGCGCGGGAAGAAAGCAAACCGCACCTATAAGACCTCCAATAAACGAACTAGTAGCAAAGTGCACAATCTTTTTAAGGACATTGCTCTTTCCAAAAACTTTGCCTTCAGTAAGCAAAAGATAAACAAAATAGAAAATCAAAAAGAATGCAATCATTATCGAAATATAATAATTAGATAAGACGCATATACCTACGCAAATAGTATATAAATAACCTTTCCCCTCTTTAACGAGACGCTCAAGGCCAAGGATAATTAACGGGAATAAAACAAGGCAGTCAATCCACATAAGGTTCCAACTATAAGCTGCCATGTAACTAGAAAGCGCATAAAAAATACCAAACGAGCTAGTAAGTAAATTAAGCTTTCCAAATTTTTTGCTAAGATAATAAGTAAAAAATAAAGACATAAGCCCTGACTTAAAAATAATAAATGAGTTCATGATTTCCGGAATTGCGCTAGAAGGTAAAAAAGCAACAATCCAGTTTAAAGGAGATGCTAAATAATAAGCGTATGTACTAGCAAAGTCCGTGCCAAGCCCGATGTTCCAGCTAAAAGCAAGGCTTTGCCCATTCTTTAACATGTACTGGAACTGCTTAAAGAAAGGAGCGTATTGGTGGTACATGTCAGAGCGCAAATACATCTGCTCTCCGAAAGGGAAAATTCCTCTAACAATATAGATGATAATAAGAATTAAAATTGGAGCTAAAAAGGCTACCAATAAAGGCAGCCATTTATTTAGAAAAATTTTACTCTTTTGATTAGCAAGTTCCATCTATTCGTTATCTTTCCATCATTTTAATAATTTATCTATATCAATCTTTTTCCAAAGATTATTATTAAAATACATATGTGTTTCTTTGGAAAATTCGTTATATACTTCGTCAAAACATTGATCTTGAGCCTGGTGAACCGCCATATTATAGCTAGCCGTTGAGTCGGCTACGACATCATCATTAACGCACTCGATAATATAAAGTCCGTCTTTACTTTCAACAACTTCGCTAATTTCATTATCAAGAAGTAAAAAAGCAACCTCGTCAAAGCTCGAATTCATCATTCCCTTAGAAAGCTTTATTTGCCTTTTAACCTTATAGCCTGCATCTTCGCATGTCTTAACAAGATTTCCGGACTCCTTAACCTTTTGCCATAATTCATTAGCATCATTACTTGTTGTCTTTATTGGAAGTTCAACATAATTAACAACGATAACTTTTGTATCTTCTTTTGAGATTGAATCCTTAGCCTCTAAAGTTAGCGCGTCAAACATCTTATTATAAAGTTCTCTTTTTAGATAAACGTTATAAGCGTTTTCTTCCGTTACATTAATATTTGCAACGCTAAAATTCTTGCTAACATTTTCAAAAGCTTTTTTTGCGATAAGTTTAACGTTTTCTTGTTCATCTTCTGTAAGATAAACCGCTTTTTTATCCGCCAAAACCGCACCAGCCGTTATTCTTGTAAGTTCGTCCTTAACACTCTCTTTAATATATTCTTTCATGTTTTGCGAGCCTATCGGAGCTTCCCAAAAATAACCTGTGCCTAAATCATTTTGGTAATTATAAATTGTTTCCATAAGGCAAAAATAAGCATCTTCTATTGAAGAAGTTACTCCCTCAACATCAATAAGCACTTCTTTTTCTTTACCTGTGGAAAGTTTGATTTCTGAACATGCACACAAGGCGACACTAATAAGCGTCGCCATTGTGCAAAGTATAATTTTTTTAATTAATTTGTTTTTCAATAAATTATTCAGCCTTATCTAATGTAAAAAATCTAGTAACAAATTTGTTAAGTGGGTCGTCGCATTTTGGAGCATCCTTAAATACATAGAATGGCATATAGAATTCTCCAATAAAGAATACCCAACCAGGCTGGCAATTATATTCGCCATAAGCTTTAGAAACTTTGCATGCGAATTTAGCACCCCATACAATAAGTACAACAAGGTCAAAAACCCAACCTACAATAGGGATTAAGCCGATAAAAAGTAAAAAGCAAAGCCATCCGTTACCCGTTGCAACTTCAACAAACTTATAAAGGTTATAGAACGGTACGAAAAACTCCCAACCCTTCAATCCAAGCTTTCTTGAAACACTAAATGTTGTGTAAAGTGTAATAAGTGTAAAAACAGTAATCATAGTCTTCTCCCTTTCTAAAATTTATTTACCTATATTATATAATACTTAGCCCATTGATGCAAAATAAACCCAATAGCCCTGCTTCGCACGATTTTACAAGTGCAAGTTTCTTTTAAATTATTTGACACGCCAAAATTCATAAACTATAATAAGCTCATAAAAGAAATGGGTTTTGTGCCAAGTAAAGTCTTATGACTCCAACGGGGTGCTCGTTTCTTTTTTTATGTCAATAATATCATATAAATACTTTTTTCCATCATTAGCATGCCTTATTAGCATAGATGCGTGAAATATATTATATCTTTCAATCTCTCCGTTTTCATCATATACTGGCAAAGCAAATCTAGAATTATACCTATACCATCCATATTTCGCATTCCAATTATGTTTTTCGCCTTTATTTTCTCTAAAATTTTTATCTTTTGAAATTTTAATTAATTCTGGTATTCCTTGCGAAGCATTAGCTTTCGCTTTTGCTACTGTTCCTTTCAATTTTTTAGTATAAACTGATCCTGAATACTCGCTAGCTAAATCAGAACCAATATAAACCATATCTCCTGTAGCAGCTATTGTATAGAAATCTCCAATAAATTCTTTAAGATATTCTCTAACCTCTTTCCAATTAACCGATCTTTTTCCTTTAAATCTAATATCATTTATTACAACAATATTATTACCATCAATATCTTGAATTATTGATACATTTCGTTGATGTGTATTCATATCATTGTTATCATCTGAAAACTCTAAGCGATTGTTTAATTCCATACATACCTCTTTCCGGCAGAGCATAATTCTGCGCAAATCAAAAAAGAATCACGTCTGCCTATAAAAATTTATTTAATTGAATTTGTTGGCAGATACTGCCAGATTTGAGCGAGTCGCTCAATGCACGAATGTGCTCTACTAATATACAACAGCCACCGAAATATTGCAAACTAACCGGATGGGAAATCTAATAAGTGCACAAATGTGGATGAAAGGTCCTGCTTCTGAAACAATTTTTATATTTTTAGGAGGTATCACATCTAATTTTCTGAATTCAATCATAAAAAAATAACCGCCATGGCCAATAAGCGGTTATCTTTATAATCCATATTGGGCTAACCGTCTATCGGTAGCTCCTCATATCTATATTGTACATGCTTCGCACGATTTTACAAGAGCTACGTTCCTTTTTAATTGATAATTTGCAACAGTCATTCGATACCGCAAACTTTAATTTAAAACAAAAAAAGAATGATCCTACGTTTACCCGTACACCCAGCTTGCAAGACGCCAGGAGGTCATTCTCTTTCCACGACTAATGTAACATAATTATTATTAAGCGTCAAACTTCTTAAACCCATTGCTCTAACATGAATAGTGGAGATAATGCCCCATAAAAATGCAAAATTGCCTTCAGAAGTGGGCTTGTTTCTCCGTTTTTTCAAAAAATCTAAAAATGTAAACATTGAATTAGTTTTGATTTTGTTGTATTATGAATTAAGTCAATAAAATACGTTCTGAAAATTCTAAAAGTTCTTTTATTGATTCCGATTAAAAAGCGATAAGAAAAATTGGTGTTTAGGCATCTTTATGCCTTTACATAGGAGCTGCCATATTCGGTAGGCGGTTAGCCCTCTTCACTGAGGGTGCATACTCTCTAGTCTTGTTAAGAAAGGGGGAATGCTTATGTCAGCATATGAAATATTAATGATTGTCTTAACAATTATAGTATTGATACTATCTCTCATAAAAAATTAACCGCCAGCTGGCACTGGCGATTACACTAAGTAATGCTTGGGCTAACCGTCTATCGGTAGCTCCAGATATCTATATTTTACATGCTTCGCACGATTTTACAAGTGCAAGTTTGCATATATTTTTCTTATTTTGTCGCTGGCACATAACCTTCAGAAATAGCTTCTGTTTCGGTTAATTTTCCATTTTTAACAAGTTTTTCTAGCAATGCTTGTTGTCCTTCTTCATAGCCTTCAAGTTTTAAGGTTTTATCATATTTTTCTTGATCAAATTCTCTTATTAAACTTCCTAACACAAAATCCCTTCTTTCTGTTAAATACTGTGTCAGTATTCCATTTGATATGCAATCATTAATAACTGCATTTAAGCTTTCATTAAGAGCGTTGCCTTCTTTTGCGTCATTACGAACTCTATCTACAAACAAAGAATATTCCTTCAATTGTCTACATTTTGTCATTAATTCTTCATTGTGTCCATAATTTATATTAACAAACGTTGCTGATAAGTCAAGGTCTGGAACTATGTCTTTATTAGCATATGAATCACTTAATCTCATAGTCAATAAATCTCCAGCATTTCGTCTGCCGTTATAGAAAATAAACATTTTGGGAGTAGGAAGCATAATGCGTTTATTTCTGTATACGCTGTTTTCGTTTTTGCTGGCTATCATTTGATATTCTTCCGCAAGATAACATAATAACCTTAATGGTAGATTTGCATTCAAAGTGCTCTGGTGTTCATACAAACTGATAACATTTGCAAATATAAAAGCAAGGTCGTTGTACTTTGTGACAAAGAGTGAATCCCTAATCGTTACGATATCGATTTCAGATTCATCTGTGTAATCTGTGCCATTAAAAAAAATTGAACAATTCTAGCAGTGATTTTTTGTCATGCTCAAATAAATCGATGAATATAACATCCTTATAATTTCTTGAAATATTTAATTCCATACATACCTCTTTTCCGGCAGAGCATAATTCTGCGCAAATTAAAAAGAATCACGTCTGCCTATAAAAAATAATTAAATTGAAATTTGTGGCAGATACTGCCAGATTTGAGCGAGTCGCTCAATGCACGAATGTGCTCTACTAATATACAACAGCCACCGAAATATTGCAAACTAGCCGGATGGGAAATCCAATAAGTGCACAAATGCGGATGAAAGGTCCTGCTTCTGAAACAATTGTTATATTTTTAGGAGGTATCACATCTGATTTTCTGAATTCAATCATAAAAAAAAAACCGCCCCACGCCTTGAGTCGGTTATTACAAAATAACTTTTAGGGCTAACCGTCTATCGGTAGCTCCACATATCTATATTTTACATGCTTCGCACGATTTTACAAGTGCAAGTTCGTATAAAGTTCCTGTGGCATCACTTAAAGCTATCCTCATCTTCAATTATGCCACGTTCCTTTTCAATATACCGTTGCAGTTCCTCTTCAGTAGGTAATGTCAGCTGATACCTTGAAGCAAAAATCTGACGGTTGTCATTTAAGATGGAATATCTAGCAATTGCTTTGTTTTTTTCTGAACAAAGTATTATTCCTATTGTTGGGTTATCATCTTTACCTTTCTGCTTATCATCAAAAATTCGGACATATGAATCCATCTGTCCAATATCTTGATGTGTTAATTTTTCGGTTTTCAAGTCAATCAACACAAAACATTTAAGAAGGTAATTGTAAAATACAAGGTCTATAAAAAAATGTTCTCCTTCAAGATCCATGTGTTTTTGTCTAGCTACAAAGGAAAAACCTCTACCAAGTTCAAGCAGGAATTTTTGAAGTTTATCAATTAAAGCTTGCTCTAGCTCTTTTTCGTGAAAATCTGTAGCTCCTTTAATACCAATAAATTCAAGCACATACGGGTCATGAATGATATCTTCCGGCTTTTTGGAAGGTTCGATGGTAGTGATATCATCTTTAATATTCTCCGGATTTTGACTTGCAATAAGTCTCTCATAATAAAAACTGTTTATCTGTCTTTCAAGCTGTCTGGAACTCCAACTAGACTTGACACACTCTTCAAGATAGAATTCACGAGCTTCTTCTTTTGAAATACGCATTAGCATTCTATATTGAGTCCAGTTTAATTCGCTACGCAGTGCGTTGCAATTTGGAAAAATAAGATAAAATTGTCGCATATTACGAAGATTGGCTTCTGTAAACCCTTTTCCATATTCTGCAGTCAATTTTTCTGATATCGCTTTAAGTATCCCCTTTCCGTACGCACCTCGTTCGCTTTCCCCGCATTCCTTAAAAAGTATTTTCCCGATGTTCCAATAAGCCTGCACCATAGCAAAATTAGCTGTGGAATAAACCTTTTCACGTGCTTTGTCTAAAATATCTTTTATATCTGTATAAAAAGATAAATTCGTTAAATCATCCATAAGTAATTTTTCTCCAAGTGCATCTTTGCAGCTATCAGTTTTATTTAATTCCATACATACCTCTTTCTGGCAGAGCAAAATTCATCGCAACTCAAAAAGAATCACATCTGCCTATAATAATTTATTTAATTGAATTTTTTGGCAGATACTGCCAGATTTGAGCGAGTCGCTCAATGCACGAATGTGCTCTACTAATATACAACAGCCACCGAAATATTGCAAACTAACCGGATGGGAAATCTAATAAGTGAACAAATGTGGATGAAAGGTCCTGCTTCTGAAACAATTTTTATATTTTTAGGAGGTATCACATCTGATTTTCTGAATTCAATCATAAAAAAAATGACCACCCTTCCCAAATAAGCGGCCACTTTGACAAATATTTGGGCTAACCGTCTATCGGTAGCTCCTCATATCCATATTGTACATGCTTCGCTCGATTTTACAAGTGCGATTTCATATAAATCTACATCCCCATCTTCTCAGTCAAATCCCCAAGACTTTTATCGAACTGCGCCTTTGAAATTGCACCTCACTTCAGGAATGTCTCAAGCAACTGTTTTTGTCCTTAAATCGTCAATACTTCTCTACATTTTATTATTCCCTAACTAAAATTTATTAAAGTCGAAATCATCATTATTGCCAAAAAACTCTTTTTCTTCCATTTCCTCTTCTTTTTCCATCTCGTCAATAATGAACAAATCCGTCATAAGATCCATGTCACCGATTTCTCCATCCATATCCCAATCAATACCAAATATACTCATACCAAAACCTCCTTGAAGATTTTAATGTTATTCATAATTATATATAAATTATACATCTCTTCCCTGTAGACTAACAATACGCTGATTTGAATTGACGGAAAATATCGTCAACGTCTTGGTCATGCTTCGCACGCTATTTTTTACTTGATTCGTTTTTAATAGAATATCTAAATAATTTGTTTAAAAAGCACCTTCATCAAAAGGTGCTTTTTCAAAAAGAAAGGATCTGTAAAAAAAATACGAAAAACAAAAAACAAGTAACTCAAAAGTACACTATCACATCAACCTCTTATAAATATCGAGCATGCTTTCTATTTGATACTGAAGCAGCCATGAAGCCGAACTATATTCAGTCGTTGAATTTATTGCTTTCAAAAGTTTTGGATAATATTTTTCAGTTTCTGTAATCATTCTATAAATTCGATCTTTGCTTAGTCCCCAAGACATAGTCGTTAGATTATTACATCTATCAATACATTTTACTAACGCCGCTTTTGGATTTTCAGTAATATTCTTGTAATAGGCTTTCATAACCTTTTCTCTATTTTCATCAGTTGTTTTTTCATGAGTCATTAAAACAACAATTTTTTTAGTTTCATCGCTCACAGGGAGTTCATCAGCCGTTTTATTGCAATCCTCTATTACATCATGTAAGAGAATTGCTGCTATTATCACATCTTCTTTAATTTCCATCGACAATGCATGGCAAGCCATGTTAAGAGGATGATAAATATAAGGCGTATTAGATTTCTTCCTTTTTTGTCCTTCATGTGCCTTAACAGCAAAATCAACAGCTTTTAGAGTATCAGACATATTAAAATTTCTAGCAGTAGTCTTCACATAAGTTTTCATGTGTTCCCAGTTATAGATAACTTCTTTAGTCTTAAAAACTTTACGTTTTTCTTCTACAATCGAAGACACAGAAACATTAAAAATTTCAGCAATTCTAAGTAACTTATCTAAATCAGGTTTATATTTATCGCACTCCCATGATGAAACCGCTTGAAAAGAAACATCTAATTCATCAGCTAACATTTGCTGGGTAAATCCCTTTTCTTCTCTTATTCTTTGAATGTTTTCACCTATGCTCATCTTGTTTTCCTCCTAATCAATAATTCCCGAAAAAAGTCTATTATCTTTTGATTTTCTTCAAGTATTTTCTTTTCTTCCATAGGTCACGCCCTCCTTACATTGCCTATAATAGCTGAAGGTATGTTCAATATTAAGCAAGTGAGGATAGAAATTATGTTATTTTATTCAAGCTGCGCTTGAGTTCAATTTCATTATATCGCAGATTTTTAAAATAAAAAAGAAGCACCTTTGTCAAAAAGTGCTTCTAAAAAATGAAAGGTATAGTAAAAATTACTATGAAAACAAAAAACAAAAAAACATGTAACAAGTTACAAGAAATTATTAAACAACTACGATAATAATACAATCATTGATTATTGATTTCAACAAGGATATTTTTAATGCCGAAAAATTCCGTCATTTATCTTTAAATAAAAATATAGAAAGTGCAAAGCACATGCATTTTCTATATTTATTATATATTACGACATCAAATATTATCTTCTTAAAGGGGCACCTGCGCTATCTCTGAAAGATCCGCATGCAATTTTAATAATGCAAACAAACCATCCTATACCGAACAAGCCTGCGGTAAAGAAGTATAGTAGTCCCATACCTATGCGTCCCACATAAAAATAATGGATGCCAAAAAATCCTAAAAATATGCATAATAGCAACGCTGTTGATTTCTTTTTTTCACTTGTTATCGTTACATAATTTGTCATACTAACTCCTTATCTATCATATATTGTTTTTGTTTTTAAGAGTTTTAGCGCATTATTTAAGTCGGTTGAACGAAATGTATCATTATATCCGTCCTCGCTAGAAACGCAAAGTTTGTCTGGATGTTCCTTAAATAAAAAGCATAGTCCTTCAGACCATTCAATTTCCCCATCATGATAAGTTATTATCAATGTATCATTCAAAGTACCTGATTTAATAGTTACTTTATCGGCTGTTTCATCCCCGTTTCCGTCAATAAATCGATAGACATAGCCTTCATCAAAATCTATTATATAATATATTTTGTAACTACCGCTTTTATAGTAAGCATACTTTCCACTATCTCCGTTTTTATAAGTATCTTCACCATTTGTTGTATAAGGAAATGGTAACTCGGGGTTTTTTTGACTTTCTGTTGTTTTTTCCTCTTCGCCAGGAGTTTCCACATCTGTTATTTTTTCTTCGTCCTGTTCTTCGTCTTTTTCTGTTAAATCATATATAGAAATTCTATCATGTGCGCAGTGAATAAGAAGTTTTATTATCATATCTTTTTTTACTTTAAAATCTATTTTTCCATCTGGCTCAGAGCATCCTTTTTCCGCAAATCTTATTGAATGAACATCCTCTGTCAATTTCTCAGTAAGTATCGCAGAATCTCCATGTTCTATTACACCAATCTTCTCATCATCAACATATACATCAACATCATATTTGCTAAAAAGAAGATTTGCCTCACATTCCACATCAAATTCAACACTGTATTTTTTTACATTAGGGTCTTCTTTAGTTTTATTTTTTTTGTTTCCGCAAGCACAAAAAACAAAAATACTGCATAATAAAATTGTCATTAATAACAAGTATTTTTTAGTTTTCAATTTAGTTTACCTCTTCCTACTCTAAAAATAAATTCGTTTTCGCATCGTTTCATGCTTTAAGTCCATTTTCTTTTATATAGTCCATAAAAGCTGTGATTATTTTTTGATTTCTATCAAGAATATCCTTTTCTGTATAATCCATATTACTATTTGCGAGGTCTAATAGTTCATGGTTCTTTGTAGGTTCTTTTTGTTTTCCACGTTTGCTTATATATCCTTTATAATAAGAAATTTTATCTTTAAACCTATAATCAGATGCTCTTATATTTATTCGTTTTTCAAGCAATGCTTTGTTTCCAAGTTTTTCAACATTTAATGAATCAGAAAGTGTATGCTCTTTTTCATTTCTATTCTTTGCATAAATATGCTCAACCTCTAAAACTAAATCAATTGGTAGCAATTCCTGTTCATCATTTTGATAAGCCCACCATGTTACCATTGACTTTGTAATTGGTCTGCTATTTTGGAACTTGAAATTATCGAACATAGATTTAACAGTATTTGTATCAAAACGGATTCCCTTAAAGTCAAGTGGTTTATCATTCACAATATTTACCATATCGCTATAAACTGGCGTTCTAAGCGCATTAACGCCTGGATTAGTTACTGCATAAGTCCAAATAAAGGCTGTAATTTTATTTAAGAATTCAAAAAACTTCTCATCATCAAGTTGTCCCTGTTCATCCTTATTTTTCATAAAATAAACTGATGTGAAGTATGTCCACATTCCATTAGGTGCGTAATTCAAAACAAAAAGGCGTTTTAATATTCGTTCCGAAAAGCAATCATCGTTTTGATTTGAAACATCCTCCCAAAATTTAGCTAATGTTACTAAATTTTTAAGGACATAGTCATTTTTCAAAAGACTATAAGAATCCTTCTCATAAAATTTACGCAAAGCTTCCGTTGTGGAAGAGTCAATTCCTAATTTTGCTCTTTCATAGTACATGTATCTTGTAAACAATTCATCCATAGGCGTTCCAATAATAGGATGAAATATCTTTTCTGTTAATTCTTCGAGTTCTTTCCATTGCTTTATAAACTCATCCTTCTGACCTTTTTCACTATAGTATTTATAAAACTGAGCTTTGAAAATGTCAGAATCAGACAATGGCATTCCTCTATCATTCAAAGTAGAAAATATTCTCAAAGCAGTATCCTGAGATTCCGCCTCTATCGGCAAAAGAATACAATTGTTTAATATTCTATTAGGCAAGTATGAAAAGTAGCTTGGATATGCACTTAAGAATTGATTAATTTTTTCTACAAAAAACCTAAAGTTCTTCGCATATTTACTTTTTTTATCCGCAGCTGCAATTCCAGATTTTAATATATTTAGGAATTCATCTTTTTCATTATCTGTTGCAACTTCTGAATCTATTTTCAGTGTTGACATATTTGGTGTTCCAAACTCATCAGTCTTCCATATACATTTAGAAATAGCATCCCTTGTTTTTATAGAATTTTCATCTTTCATATTTGCAAAACGATCATAAAAAGCACGTAGCAACAACATTATTGTTGTAAGTCTTTGCTGTCCATCTATAACTTCTAATCTATTCTGATTTGAGAAAGTTACAATTGGACCAAGAAAATATTCATCATTTTCACTATCAAACTTAGAGTAATCGTTTCCCGGAAAGGCAAACGTGAATATATCTTCCCATAAGGTGCCACATTCCGTTTCTGTCCATGCATATGGGCGTTGATAATCCGGAATTAAAAAATCAGTTTTCTTTGAAGAAAACAAATCCATTATTGTTTTTTGATCAATTGTTAGTTTTGACATTTTTCACCTCGTATTTTAATCCTTACTTTAAAACATAAATTCTCTTATTACTATGCCACCAACACACTATCATGCAACTGATTTACTATATTAATAATTGCTGGTAGTTGTGCGCCAAACATTTCATTAATATCAAATCCGTTGAATGGCTCAGAATTAACCATATCATCAATTTCTATGTCACCATTTTCTCTAACGTAGTTAATTATAGTTTTTACAAATTCCTGTTGTTGTGAATTAAGAATATTACCAGACAAATATTCTCCAAATTTTTTATTTACAGCTTCTTGACTTAAACCAATTAAGCTCCTAATAAACGCAGCTAGATTGCCAATATTTGTAGTTTCCTCATACTCCTCTTTTGTTCCTAATTCTTCCCAAAGAACTTTTTCAAGTTCATCAAGATCTTGTGCATTAATAGGTTCTAAATTATATATCTTTTTAATTACAGGGCTTTCACTATTTTCTGACAAGTAATCCATTACTTTTTCTTTGTATGTTCGAATATCAATAACCGTATCACTTGGGTCAAATTCAGGATTTTCAAATTCATCAATTATATTAATCTTGTATTTTTTTCTTTGTCTGCCTTCTAAGAATTTCATTAAATCACGAACGGCTTCTCGACGTTGTTCAAGTTCTGTTAGACTTGGATTTTCCCAGAATAAATCTCCTCTGAGTTCTTTAAGTTCATTAGCTTTAGAAAGAACTTGTGGTACAGAAGCTTTCTTTTCTAAAAGATATTTAGCAATTGTTCTGATTGTTTTAACATCATCAATTGCGTCATTCAAACTATTGACTCTTAAAATTGAAAGCTCAATTTTATACATTCGAATATCGAAAGCTACTGATAAATACTCTCCATTAATACCGCTCTCAAGCAATGGTGTTATATATTTTTTTGCATCGTGTACATCAAGATGTGATAACGATTCCCATGTTTTATTATCGTAATATCTATCAACGTATTGCATATTTTCTCTTACTTGTATTCGGTTCGAGCTTGACTTAAGTTTTGTCATCTTGCTTAGCATTTCATTTTTTATATTATCATAATAAACTTTAAGCCAAGCATTTTCTTGATATTCAAGTCTTTGAAGCTCAACTAACATATCCATACGAACATTAAATAAACGTTGCGATAATGTTTCAACCTGTTTGCCTTCTTTACCATCAGTATAAATAGAAAAATATTCAAAATTACCACAGTAATCAAATATTTGGAACATAGATTTATTTCTATCAGGGCCAAAAATATCTGGACACAATCTTGTTCCTCTACCAATCATTTGCACAAATTTAATTTTAGAGCGAACTTTCTTAAAGAATACAAGATTTAAAACAGATGTTACATCAATACCTGTATCCAGCATATCAACAGAAACTGCAATACGAAATTCGTCATCTGTATCAAATTTAATAACTAAATCATCTGCATATTTTACAGAATAATCGACAAGCTGGCATGTATTAGCAGGCAAGTTCGGATAAAGTTCTCTAAAACAATCAACAATCATTTGAGCATGTTCGTGGTTATATGCAAAAATAATTGTTTTACCTATTGTTTCGCCTCCATCAACTCTTAATCCCCATTGCATTAATTCTTCAAGAACTTGATAACAGGTATTTTTATTGAATAAATATTTGAATATCTCATTATTTGGAACATCAAACGCTGGCGTTGGAATTTCTAATTCTTCAATATAATCTTCGAATTGTTCTTTTTCGGCATCAGAAAGGTCATTATATTTTATGCCTTCTGACATCAACTTAGAGCTTCTATTTATTACATGATATCCAACCAAATACTTATCTTTTATTGCTTCCTCTAGAGAATAATCGAAGTTCGGCATTCCTGCCTCGCATCCAAATATTTCATATGTATTTGCATCAACTTCATTCTTCGGTGTAGCTGTAAGTCCAATAAGCATTCCGTCGAAATATTTAAATATTGAACCATATCTATTAAATATACTTCTATGTGCTTCATCAATAATAATTAAATCGAATCTGCCAATAGAAAATTTCTTTTCTTCATCATCAATGTAATGAATCATCGTTTGATAGGTGCAAAACATCAATCTAGCATTTAAGTCTTTTTCTCCTGAACCTGAAAGTTCACAAACACTCATATCTAAAAATTCATCAAAACTTCTTTTAGCTTGATTTACTAGTGATGTTCTATCAGCTAAAAACAATACATTTTTAATCCATTTATTTCTTGCAAGCACATCTACCAAAGAAGCAGCGACTCTAGTTTTTCCAGTTCCAGTCGCCATTACAAGTAATCCTCTTCTATGCTTTGCATTCAACCATTCACAAATATTTGTGATTGCCATTTTTTGATAAGGACGATCTGTAATATTATCATTGATGGTAAAATCTGAAATATCTCCTCTATCACGCTGTTGAATCATCCACTCCAAATCTTTTAAAGTATGGAATGACATCACATCACGATCTGGATATACTCCATCAATGACTTTAATTGTATAGCCGTTGGTGTAATATATTACAGGTTTATATCCATATTTATTCTTCATGCATTCAGCATACAAGTCAGCCTGGTGTCTTCCTACAGCAGCATCAACAGAAGTCTTTTTAACTTCGACAATTGCTAATGGTTTTCCATCGCTGCCATTAAGAACATAATCGCAATATCCAACGCCTTTTTCATTTGGCATACCATTAACTTCAACTTCTACAGAAGCCTTTCCTGGCATTATGACATTATTTGCATCAACAATATCCCAACCTGCCTCTCTAAGATATTGGTCAACATACATTTTTCTTGTAACAGCTTCACTCATATATGGTGGTTTTTTGTATGAAGACACTGTACCAGATTCTATATCACTAATTAATTCTACAAGATATGAAATATTATCCAGAGCAAGACTGGCTTCTTTTTTACGAATATGTCGACCATGTTTAGCATTCATTCCTAGTATTCTGACATAATGAAGTGAACTGATGACATCTCGATCCTTAACAAAATTGCCAACAGTAATACTATCCAATTTTTCCATCAATGAAGATCTTGGATTTATTTGAACGTTGGATAACTCATAAATATAATCAATGCATTCCTCTAACAAATCTCTGCAAAGGCTTGCCTTGTTTACATAATTTTCTTCCGTAGAAGCCAGACCTAACTTGTTTTTAATTTCTGATAATGTCATATTTTTCTCCTAAAAACATTTATTCAAAAAAAATCTATTAATAGCACTATTATATCACGCAATCATCCCTACAAATTTTGATTTGTCGACTTGTTTGACAAACTTTTCAAACTGTTCCTGAAGTTCTTTAGGTGGAACCGGAATAGCGATTTGTTTAAGATGACTTGGTCCAAAATTAGGTTGTGCCGAACCTGTTATTAATCGTTTAATCTGCATTCTAAATCCATTACTTTTTATGAAATGAAATAGGTATTTTTTTTCAATTTTATTTTTTGGAACAAGTCTAATTATGCTGGTGTTCAAGCATAAAGGTAAATGTTCATCATATACCTCAGCTATTTTTCCCCAAGTAACACCCGAACTTGCCATAACATAGTCTCCCGCATTCAGTAAAAAATGCTTGTATTTCTGATTAACCTCATCAATCTCCAAATACTTATCTGTATTTTCCAAACACAGTTTATCGCCAACAATGTTCTTAATATTAATCAACTTTATTCCCGAGTCTCTAAATTGCCAATTTCTAACTCCCGGTCCTTCTTGAAAATAGACTTCATTTTCAAAACTTTTAGTTTCCCATTTAGGTTTATTTATATCCCCAAACATCTCGACAAATCGGGCTTTGATGAGTTCATCCAGCTTTTGGAGTTCTTGCTGGCGTGCCTCGATAATACCCGATACTTTATCAAGAACAGATACTATTCCTTTCTGCTTTGACAATTCAGGTAAGGGAAGTTCAAAACTTCTAAGAATTGACATGTTGATATTGTTCTGAGCAACACCTCTGCCCACATTGTTGACATAGGATTTTTTTGATTTCAAGTAATAGTATAAATAGTCAGTATCTAACTGTTTTTCATTCTTTATAGTCAATCCCGCAATCGCTTGATTCGTGCAAGCATCAATTTGGAGAACACCAACCTCACCCAAAGTAGCAAAAATTGTGTACAATACTGTCCCTTTAGAAAGAAGTTTTGCTGATGAACCATCGAGTCCTGCTTGAGTAATAAACTCATCGGCTTCATTTATATACTTGCCCTTAATGTTTCCAATCTTAATCCAAGGGATTGTACCCTCGTTCCAAAACTCTGCTTTTGATCTTGATGGAGTACCACCAGATACAATATTACATAGTTCTCCAAGTGTTTTAACTTCCATAATTCATCCCTACAAATCCGAATTTGTATTACCCAATAAACTTTTGGTGGGATGTTTTTACATTGCTTTGGCTAACGATTGCATACTGCATTGTTGTACCAATCTGAGAATGTCCAAGAATTTTTTGAACTTGTTCAATCGGCATTCCTTTATCAATTGCCCTTGTAGCCATAGTCCTTCGAAATTTATGTGGATGAATACGACTAAGTGAAAGTTCTCTCCCTAAACTTCGTAATCGTATTTCAACACCACTTATTTTTAATCTTTTATGTGGCACATCGAGAGATACAAACAAGGCCGGATTATCATCATCACGATTCTCTATATATGACAACAGATGAAGTTTTGCTTTTGCATCAAAATATACTCGCCTTTCTTTATCTCCTTTTCCAAAAACAACACATTCTCGTTCTTCAAAATCTATATCATCAATGTTTAAATTAACAAGTTCACCAACTCTCATTCCAGTCGAATATAATAAATCAATCATCGCAATATCTCTACTACACTTACACCCATCGCGTAATTTTTCTATTACTTCATCCGAAATAATTTCTTTAACCGCTTGTTTGGTCTTAATCTTGTGAATACGACGCATTGGACTTTTTAAAATATAATTTTCTTCCTCGAGCCACGAAAAAAAGCTCGAAATAATTAGTCTTATATTATTAATAGTAACATTGCTACATTCACTATTTTTTTGATATGCAGCTAAATACGAACGTATTTCCTCAGTACTAATTTTTCTTATTGGATTTTCAACATTTTTTAATAATTTTTCTACTGTTACCCTATAATATTGTAGCGTTCTTTCTGAACAACCCTCAATTTTTTTTGCTTCTAAAAACATCTGTAAAAATGTATCATTACTGATTTCATTTTTTTCAAGTTCATTTTTAGGCAAATATTTTAATAATACTTCTTGAAGTTTTTTTAACTGAAAAACGTTCAAATACTCCGACATATCGTTAATTACTGCTACCAATTTTTCTTCCATATCAATACACTCCTTTCATTGTGTATCGATATTTTACAACGATTGTCTTTAAAATTTATTTTTCTAATAATTTCATTAATTTTGCTGTTTCTTTTTCAACTTGCTTATTTATTTCAGCTATTTCTTTTAAAATTTCGGAAGTAGGTGGATATTCTACCGCTACATATTCTACCTTTTTATATTTATTAATAGATAAATCATATCCGTTATCAATAATTTCTTGAACTGGAACAAAGAAACTTTGATCTGTTCTTTCTCTGTTTTCTTCTAAATCTAAATTTTCAAATCTTTTAATAATATCTGGAATATCTGAGTCTTTAATCTGTGAACGTTTATCATCAAGGCTAAATCCATCTGCCTTCATGTCATAAAACCAAACTTTATCAGTTCCACCAGAGTTTGTTTTAGTGAAAATAAGTATTGCTGTTGACACTCCTGCATATGGTTTAAACACTCCTGAAGGCATTGAAATAACTGCAACTAGCTTTTGATTTTCAATTAATTCTTTTCTTAATGATTTATGAGCCGTACTTGCTCCAAAAAGAACTCCATCCGGAACTATAGATGCACATCTTCCTCCAATTTCAAGCATATTGATAAACAAAGAAACAAATAAGAGTTCCGTCTTTTTAGTCTTTGTAAGAGCTAATAAATCTTTACTGATTTCTTCTTGAAAAACATTACCCGTAAATGGCGGATTTGCCATTATTAATGAATATGAATCCCTTTCCTCGTTAGCGCCAGATAAACTATCTTGATATTTGATATTAGGATCATCAACTCCATGAAGCATCATGTTCATTGCGCCAATTCTCAACATTGATTGGTCTGTGTCAAATCCAGAAAATGCTTCTGTCTTAAAATATTTAGCATTTTCCGCTTTCATTAACTCTTTTTTATTATGTTCGCTTACATAGTTTACTGCTCCAAGTAAAAAGCCCGCACTACCCATCGCTGGATCTGCAATGCGATCTTTTAATGTTGGTTTCATAAGTTGGACAATTAGCTCAATAATATGTCTAGGGGTTCTAAACTGCCCATTTTCGCCTCCTGCTGCCATTTTCCCTAATAAATATTCATAGACATCTCCCATGATATCTTTATTATTCATATCCATGCTATCGATTCCATCGACAACCTTTGCAAGTACTTTGGCCGTAGGAATAAGAAAAACTGTATCTTTCATATATCTGCTAAAGGCAGTGTCTTTTCCTGTCCCAATTTGTTTTATGAACGGAAAAACATAATTGGTAATATTTGTAAGCATTTCTCCTGGTTCAAAGTTATGAAAAACGCTCCATCTAAGATTTTTATAATCCGTCTCTACATGTGGATTTTCACTAATAACACAAATACCGTCACCAAATACTTTATTTTTCAGCTTAACACCAAAAGCCGTAGCATTAGCCTCGGCCTTTAATTGATTATCATCCAATAATTTCATGAACATTAGATAAGTAATTTGTTCAAGAACGGTTACAGGGCTAGTAATTCCTCCAGTCCAGATAGTATCCCATATTGTATCTACTTTATTTTTTAGTTCTCCTGTAATCATTACATTTCTCCTTATCCAAAGTATTCTTGCATCAGTGAATCAAACAATAATTGATATTTCTCTAACGACTTCTGCACTACAAATTTTGATTTGTCGACTTGTTTGACGAAGTCCGAAAACTCCCTTTGTAGTTCAAATGGTGCTACTGGAATATCAACTTCACCTATCACCTTCGCTGATGGTAAATGAACCAAACAAGCATTTCTAGCCTCTTTCTTCATTAGAGGAAGCATATACATATCCCACATATATTCGAAATATTCTTGTGTCATCTTGCTTTCATCTAGAGTTAATCTAAGTAATGAAGGAGATATAACTCCTCTTTCCATATTCTCGTCAAGTTTTAAATGTTTACCTAAAGTACCATCACATGTAATTATAAAATCCCCTGGCTGTACTTCAAATCTTGATATTTTCTGCTCAAAATATTCTTTTGAAATATAATAATCTCCTAAATTCTGATTACCTTGAATTGCATTTATCTGGATATATACCTTATATGTATCTTTCCCTTTAGGTACATATAAATCTTTTTTCATATCGCTACCAAATGGACCTTTAGTCATATCTGATGCATACTCTTTGAACTTATGCGATTTAAATTTGAACTCAACATTTGGATTCCCAAACATCTCGACAAATCGGGCTTTGATGAGCTCATCTAATTTAATAAGTTCTTTTTTGCGATTTTCTATAACTCTTGTAATTACATCAAGTATATTTACTATATCTTGTTGTTCTTCTATTGGTATCAGTGGCATAATCATCTTTTTTAAATGACTAGGTCCATAATTTAATTGTGCAGATCCTGTAATATGAAATGCAACTTGATTTTTATAATGTTGTGATTTCGCATAATACATAAAATACCTAATATCAAGTTTTCCTTCGTTTATTACCTTAAATCGTATAGTGCTTGTATTCATGCATAATGGAAGCATCTCTTTTTCAATGAATCCCATTTTCTTTTCAAGATAATCAACCTTTATACCCGAACTTGCAACCACAAAATCTCCTTCGTCACAAAGAAAATGTTTGTATTTTCCATATGCCTCTTCTTCGGAAATATATCTATCCGACGTTGATAAATCTACATTACCATCTACAAGATTGGCTACATTCAGTAGTTTAACACCCTCAGTTGTATATTGTGTATTTCTGACTCCTGGTCCCTCTTGAAAGAACAAAACATCAGAAATACTTACCCATTTCTTATCCATAAATCATCCCTACAAATCCGAATTTGTTTAATACTTTCAAATTATTTATTACTTATTTTGTATCTATATCCTCCGCATACTCTCCCAGCTTATATTTCTTTCTTGTCTCCTCTGTAAAGAAATTAGCTGGTTCAACGTATGTTGCCTCTACGGTTTTTGCCTGTTCATCTAAGATTTGGCTTCTCTCAAGGAATTCTTTTAATTCTTCTACCATTTCACTATCATCCATCACGCCAAATCGATTTGAATCTTCTTTTTTCTTCATCGTCTTCTCCTCTTGCGAATTATCTTATATGCAGATTTCTCTCATATCTGCATATATTTCGTCAAAAAAATGCAGATACTCAATCTCCTTAAATCTATTATTTCATTGCCTTCAACAGCATTTCCTTATATTCATCTTTAACCTTCTTCGGGCTTTTAATCTGCACTAGCCCTCCAAAGCCAAATACCCAGCTGTAGAACACATGGTTTACGGCGACCTCGACGGTAACGCTAAAGTGGCCTTCGTCTTTCTTTTCTGGCTTTACCTTGGCGCCGAACTTATCGACGATTGCGTCCATCGTTTTGTTGTCGCAAAGCAAAGTCACACTCTCTCGCTCGCTGCTATACATGTGGAACATCGTATTTATATGCTTATTGAGGTTAAAACCCTTCGGCATCGGATGTGCCTTCTCACCCAATATTTCCGGTATGCTCTTTATTCGATCAATTCGAAATGTCGCAATGTCTTCATGCTTGTCTGACCAGCCGAGCATGTAATAATAATCGCCGTTCCATACTAGGCGGTACGGGCTAAAGGTATATTCGTTTACGTCGCTTCCGTAGCGGAAATACTTAAAGGCTACTTTCCTGTTTGCGCTTATCGCCGTATTGATCGTATCGACTATTAGGAAGAGCTTTTCGTTGTTGGCCTTTATTCGGCCTTCGACTTCGATAAACCTTTTTAGCTCGTCGGCCTTTTTATCGCTTGCTAAGCTACTTAGCTTTGATATTAGCTCTTTGCTCTTTTTTTCTGAGATGAACTTGCTCGACGAGACCGCGTCCATAAGTAGTTTTACTTCCGCCGTGTCGAACACTCTTGAGACTATATGGTAGTAATTATTTATTGATCTTATTACCTCGATGTCGAGCCCGAAGATCTTAAGCGTGTCTATGTCCGCCGGGATTGTCTGGCGGTGCGAGCTTATGCCATACTCCGTCTCTAAAATTTGCATTATTTCATTACCGGTGAGCATATTGTCCTCATCGGTCCTCTCAAAGAGTATCTTCGCTATATATAGCAGTCTTAATTTACTATCGTTTTCCATACGGGTATTATATCACATATTTTTGAGGTGCATGACGAAATTTTCCGACAAAGCCCACTGGTTTTATATGAAAATCGGAAAACTTAACCCATAAAAATGCAACATTGCTTTCAAAAGTGGTGTTCGTTCTCCGATTTCGTAGATAACTATGATTTTTTTGGAACAATTTTTAATGTATATCCTAACGGTAACAATATTTTAAGCATGCTATCAATTTGTGGAGAATGAGTAGCTGACTCCATTCGTGCAATTGCAGATTGCTTAACTCCACAAATTTCTGCAAGTTGCGCCTGCGACAAATTGTTCTGTTCTCTAGCTCGCACCATTGCATCTATAAGTTCTTCCTCTATTTTCACCAATTCCTTTTCTTGTTCAGATAATTTTATCCCTTGTTTTAATCCTTCCCAAGTTTTCATTCTCGGCTCCTTTCCAGATAATCGTTAAGATTATTCCTCCTTATTTATAACAAATTTGTTATCAAAGTGCAATAACAAATTTGTTATTACAATTTTGTGAATAGTTTATTAAACACTTCTTTTCTTTCCTTCTCATAAGTTGAAAGCAATTCTTGCCTAGATGGCCGACCCAATTGTTTTCTAATAATCTCTGCAATATTTTCTATGGCTCCAAATGTTTTAATATTATTTGGTGTTACGACGATACAATTCCATCCAGAATCCCTATATGCATTTATTCGATTGGCATCTTTGTAATAAGTGAGATCATTATTATGGACAGTTTTGCTATTGTACTCCACCACAAGTTTCTTTTTACGCCACACCAAATCCCCATGAATCTCGCTCGCTCCCGTTAGTTGAACGCCAAGTTTTGAAAGTTTAACAGTCCCATTCATCTCTAATCCAGTTAGCCCGTATCCACCCCATCGAACAGGAATTTCAAGAATAATTGCAAGCCGTGTTTCCATAGGTGAATTTGAAGAGTCTAAAACGTATTTTGCCGCGCGAATAGCCTTTACACTCCCACGCATGTTATTGCTGTTCATAGCATATTTGATAATTTGCTCTGGTGTCGTTATAGGTGGTCGAGATGTCTGACCAAAAATTGCTTCTTTATCCGAATAGTACTGCGCACACAAATCAAATCCTAAACGTATAAGGCTTATTAAATTAAGGTGCCTAGCTGCTTGTATAAAAGTTAATTCAGGGCAAGCTACAAAAATATTAAAATTGGGGATTTTAAAGAAGCTCTTAGGCGGAAGGGGTGATTTTTGTTTTGTCGTTGTATAGAATTTTCCTACATGTGTTTTATTTATAGACGTAGAAACAAGAGATAATGGCGTCGGTAAAGAAAACCTTTCGGCAGCGCCTCGAGCTGCATTCGCAGAAACCTTATACTCTGTTGGCAAATCCGATAGCACTTTATTATTAAAAGCATAATCAAAATGTATCGGATATGCGCTACGCCAAAACTCTGCCGATGTAGGATATATTATGGGTGTAATAATAGAAATAGACATAGAAAGTCCCTTCAAAAAAATAAATTGTGTTCATAGTAAATATGAAAATCTTCGCAGAAACACGAAAAGATTATTTATAGATTTTATAAGAATTACTTATCATTATCAAGAAAAAATTAATCCAATCAAGGACAAAAGTTCATTAATCGGAAAACTTAACCCATAAAAATGCAACATTGCTTTCAAAAGTGGTGTTCGTTCTCCGATTTCGCTTAACGTCACTCTTAAAAAAAATCGCTGGCTAAGGCAGCCGGCGAACATAAATGTTTTGGCGCAAGAAATTAGCTGCCGTAAGTAGCGAAGCCACGGCGCGAGCTCCTTCTTAAGCTCTGGCGCCGTAAGCTTCGCGTTTCACTACCTTCTTTGTTTGCAATATCTTAATGTCTGTTGTATATTAATAAAGCACATTCGTGCATTGAGCGACTCGCTCAAATCTGGCAGTTTCTGCCACAAATTTCAAATTATTTTTTATTAGGCAGGACGAGCCAACGCTTTTTTATGCGTTAATCTAAACCGTTCTGCCGGAAAGGTCTTATTATGACAACTAAATACAAAGAATTACCTTTTACAAACAACTTTATGTTTTCTAACACCCTTTACAACAATTACGAGTTGTGTAAGGAACTATTGGAACTTATCTTAAATGTTCCAATTGATCGAATTGAAATGGTCGACACCGAAAAGTCTATCAAGACAGGTTACAACTCGCATGGCGTTCGATTTGATGTGTATGTCAAAGACGAAAAGAATACACACTATGATATTGATATGCAACTTGCCAAGGAGAAAAACTTACCAAAAAGAAGTAGGTATTATCACCGTATGCTTGATGCTCATCAACTTAAAAAAGGCGAGCCATATGAAAAGCTTTCAGAAAGCTATGTAATATTCATATGTTACGAAAAACTCCCTATTGAAAAAGACTTACCTGTATATTACTATGAGTATAGATGTAAGGACGATTCTAGCATTACATTAAATGACGGCAGTCATGTAGTTTTGGTAAACTGTTGTTATAAAGGAAATGATATTTCAGAAGAGTTAAGAAATTTCTTTGATTACATTAAAACAGGTATTCCTACGGGTGAAGAAAATAATTTTACGCACCGGTTGGAACAAGAAGTTGCAATAAACCGTTTGAATGAAGAATGGGAGGCGGCATATATGACTTTTGAAGAAATTGTAAGAATGGAAGCCAGCCAGGCTCGTGAAGAAGGCCGTGAAGAAGGCCGTGAAGAAGGCCGTCAAGAAGGCCGACAAGAGTTGCTTGAAAATCAATTAAAAGAGGGTCTTATAACATTAGAGTATGCTGTTCAAAATGGGTACAAACAAGAACAATAAATGAAATTTTTGTACACCGGTCGGAGCAGGAAGTTATGGCAAAAATAGGAATTAGTAACTGAAAATAAAATGAATTATTAAGTAAAAGGCTTCTCTTTTGAGAAGCCTTTTCTATACTAAAACTTGTTTTTACAAATCTTAAACAAAAACGGATATACGCCTATGGTTACAAATGTACAAACGGTATATCTAAAGAGTCTATAGATTAATGCGATAGTACTTGTTTCTTCTAATGTTACGAACTTTAATGGTATTTTAAATAAGAGTGTAAATATAACGAAAACCAAAACTCCTCCTATTGGTCTTAAAATATATGTCCACCACTTTTTGCAGTACTCAAATTTTACAAATCTTTCCTCAAACATAAAGCCTAAAAAGAAACCTAATCCTACTGCGTAAACAGAATAAAATTCTATATCACCGCAGTAAAAGAATCCCGCAATGCCTATAATAAGAGGAATCAAAAATGCTATCTTATAGCCAAACTTCTTCTCTATTCCACCAAGAACAAAGATACCGATAGCGCCTAAAGCCCATCCTGCTAAAACATCAGTAGGATAATGAACTCCGATAAACGGACGTGAAAGTCCAATTAATAACATCATAATAATACATACTGCGATTACAATTTTATTCTTAATGTTTAGAGCAATCGTTCCGTATGTAGATGCTGCCATCGTAGAATGCAAACTTGGTAATGAATAGCCTTGTCCCTTTATAGACATGATATCTGCTTCTTTATGCGCCGGTGTTACACATTTTATTTGGCTGTTATTCATGTAAGGACGTATTCTTAATACGATACCTTTTATAAGCGTTCCAAAAAGCATACTTCCCGACATTGCTAGTGCCGCTCTTCGGCCTATGGTTTTATCTATGTTCCAATAAAGCAAGCCTAGTACAATAATAATTACGTACTCTTCGCCACATATTTGTAAGAATTTAGCAAATAATATTGTGAATTCATTTACAAAAGTCTGTAGCCATAAAATAAAATCGATTTCCCATCCAAAGAAAAATATATTTCCCATTTCGCATCTCCATTTTTTTATTAATAATCATTAATTTTGATTAGTTGTCCCTTGCTGCACCACAGAAAAAAACTTATCCGCAAGCATATCTACTGATATAGACGGATCTGTACAAACCAACTGATATTTTCCAGCTTTACCAAAATCAAATACTTTATCAAAGATATGGAACCCGTTCTTTTTGTGGAATTTTATCCTCGAGATTCGTTGTTCGTAATTTTCTGCACTTGGATCAAGTGCTTCAACTCCACCAAATATGATTTTGTCCTTCAGCACCACATCAAAAATCAATCGTTCTGTCTTTGTACCATATTGACGTCTTTGGTATTGAGAATCAATTGCTAAATAAAACCAGAAAATGTAGTTTTCGCCAAAATCAAACCAAATCGTAAAGCCTACCGGAACTTCTCCATCCACAACAGCATGCAACTGTCCATTTTTTTCTTCTGCCCAATCAAAAAAGGCAAACAAATCTAAACGTTCTTCTTTTGGAAAAGCTTCCTCATTTATCCGACACAAAATATCCATATGTGAATAGTTACGGTCTACCCGTTCTAAATGTATCTCATGATTATCGTCAAACTTCATAGCGCCCCCTATTGTTCCTTCAAATGCTGATTTTTTTGACTTATCTGCGTTTTTCTTCAGTTGTAAACAAATTGAAGACAACTCATTTTTTTTATTATAACATTTTAAGAAATTAATGTAAAAAAATAGCGGCAAGGATTTCCTTGCCGCCTTATTTATGTTTGCGAATAATACATTATTCTGTTTTCAGTTCTGATTCCAACTCAAGAAGGTATTTATCAAAATCTGAAGTATAAAGCCTATCCTGAATAATTCTATATTTTTCAAATTCAGTTTCAGCTTTTTGCTTAGCAAGTTCAACAGTAACTCTACCATTATCTTCTAAAACACCATAATCCATTAATTCCAGCATGCCATTCAAGCGTTCAGCCCAATCCTTCATTGTCATTGGTATATGTCGCTCTGCTCTATTTTCTGCAAGATCTAAATACCCGGATACCAAACGTGATAAATTTTGTAGTTCTTCCTCTGTAAGATAGTTTTTAGCAATTGTTACATCATATTTGTGAATCTTTGTTGTTGGCGAGCCTTCCCAACTCGTTAGTCCCATATGTGGTTTCTCAGAATCTGCGCGTTCGTATATGATTTCAGCTGCTGTACTTCCTGTAATTGCAAAGTGAAGTTTATTCTGTACATTCGCGAAAAAAAATTTTGTTGTTTCACTTTTTGCGTCATAATCCAATGCAGTAGCATATATATCTGTAATCTTTTGATAAAATCTTCGTTCAGACAAGCGAATTTCGCGAACTCTCTCTAACAATTCATCAAAATATTGCTGAGTAAGTATAGTGCCCCCTTGTTTGAGTCGCTCGTCATCCATAGAAAAACCTTTGATGGTATATTCTTCAATAATGTCTGTAGCCCATTTCCGAAATTGAACAGCTTTTTGTGAATCTACTTTATACCCTACAGCTATTATTGCTTTAAGATTATAATGCTTTGTATCATACATCTTTCCATCTGTAGCAGTTATTCGAAAATTTCGAATAACTGAATTTTCATCCAGTTCTCCATCTAAAAACGCCTTTTTTAAATGGTAATTTATAGTATTAGTCTCAACATCATAAAGTAGTGCCATCATTTTTTGAGAAAGCCAAACATTTTCATCTGCATATATAGCTTCAACTCCGCTTTCTCCTGATGCTGTGATAAATGTAAGGTATTCTGCCGCACTTGAGCGAACTGTTATTTCATTTTTCTTTTTTACCATATATTGATCTCCTAAAAGCTTTTATCCAAACATGTGTTCGACATAATCTTATCATGCCACACTATGGTTTACAAGATAGTTTTTAATATTTTGGATAAAAAAACAGCGGCAAGGATTTCCTTGCCGCTAAGTTTGTATATTTACTTTTTTGTTATTCAACAAATCTATTCTATAAACAATATTTTGCAACCAACTCTACTATTTCTTTATTGCTAGGAATTCTATAATCATCTTTTTTTGAATAAATTGTAAGTAGATAAACTTCTCTATCATCCCGTATAGCATAATATATAATCCGATACCCGTTGGAAGTTCCTACTTTCATATCAGAATTTGCTGTCCTTACTTTAAAAGTATGACCATCTGATTCCACTTTAAGCCCTGAGATTTCATCACCTACTAAATTGCCCTTTTGGAGTTCATCCGTTATTTTTTTTATATCTTCGCCAATTCGCACATAATGTTTTTTCTTAATATAATATTTGACATCAGAATTAAAGCGTTCAGTTGGAATAATTTTATAATTCATTTTTTCTCCTCTTGATTCCATTTATCAATATTGTTAAATAAATCATCCAATGTCATCGCTGTACGTTTTCCTTCTCGGATTTCTTTAACTTCTTTCAATGAATCCTCCAAAGACTCCCTAACAGTACAATATCTAATACCTGGCTCAGCAACTGTAATCTGATCTTCTGCTCTGTCAAAATCATACTGCGTAGTTCCATTATTCGGTCCAATATATTTTAAAGAAATCGCAGCTGCGTTCTCAATATAAAAACGACCATTTTCTTCGAATATCACAACATTATCACCCGGCTTTAGATTCAACTTATTTCTTACAGAAACAGGTACGGTTATTTGCCCTTTTGATGATATCTTGCTAATTTCCATTATTTGCCTCCTACGTTACATGTTCTTTACTTTCTTTACTTTCTTTACATTATCATTTATCTTATACTCTGTCAATAAAATATATCGATAAAAATAGCGGCAAGGATTCCCCTGTCGCTAAGTTGAGCTATTGGGCAGACTTGAACTGCTGACCTCCTCATTACCAATGAGGTGCTCTACCGCCTGAGCTACAATAGCATATGTGCTAAACACACTATTAAATAGTAAACTAAATATGCTTATTTTTCAATAAAATTCCTTAAAATTAATATGGCTATCTTGGGCTTTTTAAGATAGAATTAAATTATAAAAAAGTTTTTGGAGAAGGTTATGAAAAAGAAAATTTGTGTATTAATTTTAGGAGCCGTACTTATCGCCTCGTTTTGTCTTGGCGCATGCTCAAAAAAAGAAATTGAGACTTTCTTTTTAGCATCAGATAAGCCCCAGGTAGAAATTTTCACATTAAAAGACGATAAACTAGTTTCAGAAAAAACTCTTTCACGTGGTCTTGAGGTAATAAAGGTCGGCGAAGAGCTTACAAAAGATAAAGTAACATATGTTCCTTTTAAGTTAGAAGATGCAAAGGAAGCACCTGTTTACTATGTAGCAAAAGATTTTACTGCTAAAAAACTTGAAGAGTGTGCGAAAGAAACTCTTAGATTTGTAAGAACTTCTACTACTCTTTACGTAAATGCTGAAGACCCTTCGATTGCGGGATTTATAAAAAAAGGAACTCAGCTAAATATTAAAGGCTTTGACTATTTTAATTATGACGGAAGAGTAAACATGTATCTTGTTAGCGTAGGCGAAGGTGAACAAGAAGGCTACGTTTATCCAAAGTATTTAGTTGAGACCGAAGAAGAAGCAAAAGCAGTTAACACCGAATACTATGAATTAAATAAAGACGGTGTTTATAGCTACGACCTTTTAGGCGGTAAGCCTACTACACTCGATTATTTCCCATTTGATAAAACTTTTAATACTGAAAAAGAAATTCCGCTTGATGCACGAACATATTATTTAAACGCTGCATGTACGCAAAAGCGCTCCGACGGAAGTTATGTAATCGATAGTTATATTGACCTTGCTAAAAGAGCTGGTTCAAATTCAATGGTAATAGATATAAAAGATAAATACATGATTTATCAGTCTGAAGTTGCTAAGGTTTACTCCCCTACTATATATAGCACTGCTTCAATGACAATGGATGAATATAAAGAATCAATCCAGCGTGTTAAGGACGCAGGGTTATGGGCAATCGGAAGAATCGTAGTATTTAATGATCCCCAATTTGCCCAAGACCATCCAGAAGTATGCATAATAGCTAGTGGTGAAAACGAAGGATGGCCTTCTGCTTATTCTAGACTTACATGGGAATATAACCTTAAGCTTGCGCAAGAAGCTGTAAAAGAATTTGGCTTTGACGAAATTCAGTTAGACTATGTTCGTTTCCCAGAGAATGCTTATTCTCTTTCACAAGGCGAAGCTAGTGGCAGTACAGATTTTAAGAATGTTTATGGCGAAGAAAAAGCCGAGGCAGTACAAAACTTCTGTATGTACGCTTCTGATAACCTTCATAAAGTTGGCGCTTATTTCTCTGTTGATGTTTTCGGTGAGTCGGCTAACGGCTATGTTACAGCATATGGCCAATACTGGCCTGCTATTTCAAACGTTGTTGACGTTATAAGCGGTATGCCTTATGTTGACCACTTCGGCCGTGGCACAGATACATGGACAAATCAGTATAGAACAGTTTATAACTGGAGCGTTTCTGCAAGCAAATCTCAAGAGCTTACTCCTAACCCGGCTATTCCTAGAACATGGATCACATGCTACAACGTTCCATACTGGAATCCTATTTATATGGTTGGTGAGCAACTTCTAAGTAACCAGATAAGAGGTCTTTGGGATGGCGGAATAGGATATGCGGGCTTTATGACATGGAACGGTAATTCCAATTTATCCGATTACAACAAAACTGTTCCTGCTTTCTTAGCCGATTATTCAAAATAGTGTTTTCGAATATCGTTTAAGAGTTTAATTATCTGGGACAGCCCCATAACAATTGTTCCCAAAGCAAACGCGATAAACCAATAGATTCCGGCGAGCGCGAAATTTACCTCGCCGGTTTTTGTTGTTGCTACTCCTATTCCAAATATAAATCCTGCTATATAAATCATAAATGACAAAAGTAAAAGTGCTAGTGCTACCGGATTTGCACTTAGTGGTTTTAGTTTTACCATCTTAAACTTCCTTTCATGTACCTCTTCTTTTTCATCTATGTTTTCTAATGCATATAAAAGTTCTGATGCACTTTGGTATCTGTCTTTTGGGTTTTGAGCTGTACATTTTTTTATTATGTTTTCTGCTCTTTTAGGAACATCGGCTCTAAATTTTATTATTGGAAAAATTAAATGGGGCGCCTTTCCCACATCTTCTCCAGTAAGTAAAAAATATAATAATGCTCCAAGAGCGTAGATATCGCTTCTTGTATCGCTTTGGCCTTCGCCCTGGTATTGTTCGGGCGCTGCGTATCCTACTGTTCCTATATTTTCTTCATCCTCATTAGCCCTTAAGACATATTCTTTTGCCGCACCAAAATCGATTAATTTTATCTGGCCTTTTGCGTTAATTATTATGTTTGTTGGCTTTATATCTCGATAAATTATTGGTGGTTTTTGGCTGTGTAAATATATAAGGGCTTCGCAAAGTTGCTTTGCGATATAAACGGCTAGATGGTAATCCATTGGTTTTTCTTTTAGCGGAAGTGTAAATAGCATCTGCCCTTTAGCATACTCTTCGACTAAGAAATATCCGTCTTCGCCCTCTATTTCACTTTTCATTTTTACTATAAACGGATTATCTAGTTTGCTAAGTATCTTGCCTTCTTTTTGTGCCATGCTTTTTAATACGACATATTCATCTGCTACTTTATCAAGGCATAAATAAACCGCGCTAGGACTACTTTGAAGAATCTTTTTTACTTCAAAGCGCTCGTCAATAAGATGACCTATGTTAATCATAAATCTCTTCCTTTCATATTTAGTTTTTTTAGGTAAAGCACAGTGGCAGATTTGCCACTGCGCCTTTTTTAGAATTTAATTAGTCTATTGGATTTCCTTCTTGATCAAAGAGAGGAAGTTTTTCTAAGAATTTTATATCTTCTCTGTCTGCTGCCTTACCTTCAGCTAAGATAGCTACTTTGCCAACAATATTTCCGCCTGCTTTATTTACTAAAGCTTCTACGGCCGCAAGTGATTCACCAGTTGAAATAACATCATCAATTAAAAGTACTCTCTTTCCTTTAAGCTTAGCGGCATCTTCTCCGTCCATATAAAGGTGCTGAACGTTTGCTGTTGTAATTGATTTAACTTCAACATCAAATACACCCTTCATATAAAACTTTGCATTTTTTCTGATTAAGAAATATTGGTTCTTTCCGCTTTGTCTTGCCATCTCATGAATAAGAGGAATTGCTTTTGCTTCTGGAGCTACCATGTAGTCGTATTCAGGAGCAAGTTTTAATAACTCTTTTGCACATGCAACTGTAAGTTCAACATCTCCGAAGATAACGAATGCTCCGATTACGATTCCGTTTTCTGCTTTGCAAAGAGGAAGATCTCTTTCGCAGCCTGCAATAGTCATATGATATGATTCTTTCATTTTTTTACCCTACCTGTTTATTATATTTAATTTTCCTGGCAAAATTGCCTGGTGGTTTTCATTAAAACATATATTGCCTATATCTGTTTCTAAATTTGTTTGGCTTATTGCCTTTACAATTGTTTCTGGATCAAGGCTTTGAGCCCTCTTTAATCCATCAACTACTATTTGGATATTAATGCTCTTTTGCTTTGCTATATCTAAATCTAATGCTGCAAAATTTTGGGTTTCCCCTAATTTAGATATCTCCGCATCCATATCTGAATATGTATCGTTAATAAGTATACATTGTTTTAATTTTATTTTTTTATCCATAGCCTGCTTATAGAAAACACTAAAGTCTAGGTTATCCATAAAGCATATTATAGCATCAATGCCATCATTTTTTAGAAGGGTTATCATTGTTTCATAATCGGTTATACCCTCTTCAAATCTTCCATAATCCGTTAGCGTTATTTTATTATCTAAGCAATACTCTTTTACTTTGGCCGTTGTATCTATTCCTAAATCATTATCCGGTGCCATAATAGCTACGTTTGTAGCTTTTGATTTTTCTAATAACGGCTTTGCCTCGTCCAAAATAGAAGTTAAACTTGGCGCAACATTAAAACTATACTCGAATGGTCCATGCTCAACCCATATATCGTTTCTTGCATTTAAGGATATACACGGCACTCCTTTTTGTTCGCATACTTCTGATACTGGTATTACGATTTTTTCACTTTCAGATACTATTATTATATCGGCCTTGTCTTCTTCTATAAGCTTTGTTACTGCCTTTTTAGCGCCATCAGAAGTTGAATGGGAATCTTCAAAAATAATTTTTAATTTTAACTTTTTATTTTTTTCTTTAATAAAAATTCCGCCGTCTTTATTTATTTTTTCTATTGCCTCTTCTTCTAGTTCTGGACTTCCCTGCGCATAATAATTAAGGCTTCCTGTATTTACGCTAACTTTTCCAATAGTAATATATTCTTCTTCATCGATTTCTTTTTTATCTGATGTGCATGCTACTAAAGAAAATATTACTACTAAAGCTAGTGCCGATATAAAAATTGTCCTTAATATTTTTTTAGTCATTAAATCTCTAAAAGTTTTTCTATTGCTTTACCTATATTTTCGTTAACTACTTCTTCAAATTTTCCTTCGTCTGCGCTAAGTGCATCGGCCGTATTTATCGGCATCTTTCCTAGCACATCTAGTCCCATCTCAAGTGCTACTTCGTCGATATTGCTCTTTCCGAATACATCTATTTTCTTTCCACAATCCGGGCAAAGTATATAGCTATAATTTTCTACTATGCCAAGAACTGGTATATTCATCTGGCCGGCCATATTAGCGGCTTTTTTAACAATCATTTTTACAAGGCTTTGTGGGCTTGTAACTATAATTATTCCGTAAAGTGGAAGTGATTGGAATACTGTTAAAGGAACGTCTCCTGTTCCCGGAGGCATATCAACAAGAAGAAAATCTAAGTCGCCCCAGATAACGTCTGTCCAGAACTGTTTTACTACTCCGGCAAGGACAGGTCCTCTCCAGATAACCGGTGTTTCATCATTATCAAGGAGCATATTTATGCTCATTACTTTTATTCCACCTTCAGTTTCTTTTGGATATATTCCCTGTTCACATGCATCTACCTGACCTTTAATACCAAACATCTTTTGGATTGATGGTCCCGTAATATCTGCATCTAATATTCCTACTTTATATCCCTTCTTTGAAAGCTCAACGGCAAGAGATCCTGTAACGAAGGATTTTCCTACTCCGCCTTTTCCGCTTACTACGCCGATTACTTTTTTAATATTACTAAGTTCATTTGCTGCTTCTAAAAAACTTTGTGGTCCATTCTTTGATGGACAATTTCCTGCCTGAGCGCAACTAGCACAAGATTCTTCTGCGCATCCTTCTTGCATTTGTTTTTCTTCTGACATTTTTATTACCTCTTTACTTTGTTAACATTAACATAATCTTATTACTACGTTCTACGAACTTACTCATCTCTTCTGGTGTAAGTGGCTCATTTGAAAGTTTAGCAAGGTCATAGAGTTGTTCTAATACCATGTTTGTATTTTCGTTTTCTTCGTTTGTAAGTACATACTGTACAAGCTCGTTATTGTTATTTAATACTAATGTGCCAGGCTCTTTAAATTGGCTCATATCCATCTCTTCTCCAAAGTAGCCCATCTGCGCCATCATATCTTCCATACGTTTTGCTTCTTCTGATACTGTTATCATAGATGAAGTATCCGCATTCTTAAGGTTTCTAAGTTCAACTTTAAGTTTATCGTTTCCTACGAGCTTAACTAGACGTTCTTTAAGAGCTGCTGCCTTTTCATCTAATTCGCCCTGGTCTTTTTTAGATGTTCTCTTTTGGAATACTTTATCAAGGTCTGTATCTATTCTTAAGAATTTAACGCCTTCATGTTTACTCTCAACTAAGCCGATATATGATGTATCTATGTAATGTTCAAGATAAACCGCGTCTAACTTTTGCTTTTTGAACATGTTTATATACTGGCCTTGTTTTTGCTTATCTGATACATAGAAAATCATGTTCTCATGTTTTTCTTTATTTTCTTCCAAGCATTCGTTAAGTGTTAAATATTTATCGTCTAAGTTCTTAAAGAGAATAAAGTCTTGCATCTTTTCATTAAATTTTTCGTCTTTAAGACATCCGAATTTAACGAAAGGCGCTATATCATCCCAACATTTTTCATACTCTTCTTTTTCTGTCTTATACATTCCACTTAATTTATCAGCAACTTTCTTTGTAATAAAGTCTGATATCTTTGTTACAAAGCCATCGTTTTGAAGTGCACTTCTAGATACATTAAGTGGGAGGTCCGGACAGTCTATTACTCCTTTAAGAAGAAGTAAAAATTCCGGAATTACTTCTTTGATGTTATCGGCTATAAATACTTGGGTGTTATAAAGTTTTATTGTTCCTTCTAAACTATCATACTGGTTTGTAATCTTAGGAAAATATAATATCCCTTTAAGGTTAAACGGATAATCCATATTTAAGTGAATCCAGAAAAGTGGCTCTTTATAGTCATTAAATACCTTGCGGTAAAAGTCTATATATTCTTCCTTTGTACAATCATTTTGATGTTTTGTCCAAAGTGGATGGATATCATTTAATGGTTTTGGCTCTTCTGGTGGAATTTCATTTCCGTTTTCATCCTTTTTAGGCTCTTTGCCGATATTATCTGTATTTACAAAATAGATTTCTTCCGGCATAAAGCTACAATATTTATTAATTACTTCTTTTACTCTGTATTCGTTGCTAAATTCATAACAATCATCATTTAAGTAAAGTGTAATTTCGGTTCCGACGTTTTCTTTTTCTGAATCGCCCATCTCGAAGGTTGTTCCGCCGTCGCACTCCCAATATACTGCCTTTTCGCCTTCTTTATATGAAAGTGTATCGATAGTAACTTTATCTGCTACCATAAAAGCGGAATAAAAACCAAGTCCGAAATGGCCTATTATCTGGTCTTCATTTGTTTTATCTTTATACTGATTTAAGAAGTCGGTAGCTCCGGAAAAAGCTATCTGGTTAATATATTCATTAACCTCTTCTTTTGTCATTCCAATTCCGTTATCGATAAATTTTAATGTCTTTTTTTGTGGGTTTGCAATTACCTGAATTTCAAAGTGCTGGTCTTTTTCAAACTGGTACTCTCCGATAATTTCTAACTTTCTAAGTTTTGTAATTGCGTCACATCCATTTGATATTAATTCCCTGATAAAAATATCATGGTCTGAATATAACCATTTTTTAATAATCGGGAATATATTCTCGCTATTAATTGATAAATTTCCTTTTTCACTCATGTATTTAATCCTCCTGTAAAGAAATTATAAACTTGTTTATATAATCGTCCCATGCATTTTCTAAACTTTTATCCATAGAAAAGCTCTTTAGTGAGACTGCTGTTGTACATGTAAGCTTATTTGCCTGGAAGCCTATATTCAAAAATAAGGCGTTTATATCTTCTGGGCTCAGACTTAAATTTACTTTCTTTAAGAATGCGCCAAATAAGTGTTTAGGAAGCGCAAACACTATCTTAAAGCGTAGTGGAACCTTCTTTCCCTTAATTATTTCATAGCAAAGAGGTTTTATCTTTGACCAGTAAATAATTCCTTCTTTGTTTTCCGGCAAAGCGCTCTCATTTTCATCTAAGTATGCCTCATTAATGTGTCCATCTATTGAAAATGTGTTAAGCGCACTTATTTGGGCTTCCGTAACCAAAAACTTATCAAAAGAATCTTTTGTAAAAAGATTCGTGGTAAATTGCTTAATATTTTCGACTTCTATAAGTCTCATAAAACTATTTCCTTCCAAAAATTTTTTTCGAATTTTTGTGGTGAACACGCCACTACGATTATACCACTTTTTATGGCATTTAAGAATTTATTAATTGTATTGCTAAATTTATGAATTTATGATAACTTTTACAAGTATCTTTTAAGCCATTGTAGCGCAGTTGGTAGCGCAACGCACCCGTAATGCGTAGGCCGCCGGTTCGAGTCCGGCCAATGGCTTTTTTTATTGCCTAAAAAAGACTATTTTGTTATAGACATTTTCAAATTCGTCATATACATTAACTACGGCTCTAGCTTCGTTATATGTACGATTAACTTTTCGTTCAATATTTTCTACTTTTTTTTGAACGTCGTCTTCATCTGTGTTGTAGTAAATATTTATATCGTCTTCAAAATCTATTCTCTTTATTGCTTGATGCGATTTATAGCACATGATTCTCTCTTCATCATCGCCTGTTGTAAATTCATCATAATCAATTAAAAGATTTCGCTCATTTGCAATATCCATCTCGTCCGCAACTTTTACAATAGCGGCTAAATACGGAAGTCTTACCGTATTTTTGTTTTCAAGCTTAAAGTAGCGCGGAAATTCGTTTTCGTCTAATAAATTATATTTTCTATGGCCTCTTGCTATCTGGCAGATGCAATACAAATATTCTTCTGAAGGAATTTCGAATAAATCTTTATATTTTTCGATAAAGCATGCGGAAAATTCCTGGTGGAAACTTCTTGTATGATCTCTAATCTTTGTATCAGGATGAGCGCTAATATATTCATCTAATCCTTTAATTTTATCCTTAAATTGCTCATAATCATTAACTGATATTCCCATGCCAACGTCATGTAAGCATGCACCCATTAAAATAATATAAAGCTCATCCGCATTAAGCTTTTCTATATTTTTATCACCTATAAAATAATTTGAATATCTGATTACCTGCTCGGAATGCTCGAGCGTATGATCCGTATAGAACGGAAAGACCATCTTATAATTTGCCAGTAGTCTATCGATTGCGAAAATACTATTTTTGAAGCGGGTATGAAGGTCTGCGTCTAATTTATATAGGCGCTTTTCACATAGCATTTCTAATTTATCACTTTTTTTTACTTCCTGCATTTACTACCAACACTAAACAAGAATGGCTTGCTATAAAGCAAGCTCATTTTTGTTTTTTTATTTAAGTTTTTTGTTAGCTTGAAAATTATTGAATTGTTAATATATCAACAAAACCTGTAATTTCGAAAACTTCTTTAACATCGTCATTAACGTTTGTTAATATCATTTCACCTTGTTTATTCATAACTTTTTGTGCTGCTAAAAGAACACGAAGTCCAGCAGATGAAATGTATTCAAGTTTTGTGAAATCAAATAATAACTTTGTAACGCCTTCAAGTGAATCTTTAAGTTCGTTATCAAGGTTTGGAGCTGTTGTAGTATCAAGTCTTCCAATTAATTCAATGTTAAGTTCGCTACCGTTTTGATTTTTAATAATTTCCATATGAAAATCCTCTTTTTCATAAATTTTTTCTATAAAAAATATTATCAAATGCCCCTTGTAATGTCAACATTCTGCTTAAAAATCATGTATTTTTTTATACTTTAAGAAGCACTTTATTAGTTTCTATAAATTCTACTGACTTTGCATAATGCTCTATTAATTTTCTTTGAATCATGTAATCATCATTATCAAAATTGAAGAATATATTTTCCCACTGTATCATTATCTTGATTGACTTTTTCTTATCTGAATAAGATATATCTATTACTATTTTCTTGTTTTCGACGTCTATTTTCTTAAAAATTGGAATTATCATTCCAAAACACAATTCTTCTAAAATCGCAACCACTTTAGTAGTGAGGTCATAATCCATAAAATTCTTTTTTGAAAATGTATCGATTGATGAATATAGCGACATAAAGTCGTATTGTGGCGAGTCTATCTCTAAGTGCAAATTTCTTAGTTTCATAACAAAAGCTTTTGTTTTTTCTTTACTTGGATTATAAAAAATTTCTTCTGGCGTTCCTTCCTCGTATAGTACCCCATCGCAAAAGAAAGCTACTTTATTTGAGAGTTTTTCTGCCAGCTCCATATCATGGGTTACTATAATCATTGTTTTACCTTTATCAGCCAATTGCCTCATAACTGCCTCTACTTCACTTACCATCGAAGGATCTAAGGCCGATGTAGGCTCATCAAACAAAAGCATTTCCGGTTCCATAGAAAGTGCTCTTGCTATAGCTACTCTTTGTTTTTGACCGCCTGAGAGGCTTTCTGGATATGCAAATGCATGTTTTGCAAGTCCAACGCTTTCTAAAAGTTCCATACCTTTATCTAAAGCCTTTTTTGGTTTTTCATTTTTTATATTTATAGGTCCAAAGCAAACATTTTCTATGACACTTAAGTTATTAAAAAGATTAAAGTTTTGAAAAACCATCCCAACTTTTTTTCGAATTTTTTCCATTGAATAATTCTTAGCGGTTATATCTTCTCCGTTAATAATAATCTGGCCTGCGCTTGGTTTTTCAAGCATGTTAAGCATTCTAAGGAAAGTAGACTTTCCTGTTCCAGAAGGTCCTATTATTGATAAAACGTCACCATCATTAATAGTTAAACTTAAATCCTTAATTGGTGTTTCGTTTTCAAATTCTTTTTTTAGATTTTTTATCTCTATCATTTTTCAAACCTTTTTAGTATTTGCTCTTTTGTCTTTGATTTTGTAATAATGCTAATATGTATCTTTTCTATAAGTATTTTTAATATCCAGCATAAAACTAAATATATAATTGCTGTTGATATAATTGGAAAGAATGCTTCGTATGTTCTTCCTCTAATAAGATCCGACATTTTTGTTAAATCCTCTACCGCTATATATCCTACAACCGCTGTGCCTTGCAAAAGCGATATTAATATTCCTTTATATGTTGGAATAAATTGCCCCATCGCTTGAGGCAATATTATTTTGAAAAATGCTTTTTTGTCTGAACATCCAATACTATATGCGGCCTCTAGTTGGCCTTTATCTATAACATCTACCGACGATTTAAGAGCTGTGTATATACTAAACGCACTATGAAGTGAAAATGCAATTATCGATATCCAAATGCCTGAAATAGACGCATTTCCAAATATAACATAAAAAAGTACCATAAGAAGCACAACAACCGGTAAGCTTGCAATTACCCAGCAAACTCCATTAAGAATTTTTAAGAATTTTTCGCCTTTTTTCCTGCATAACATGTATAGCAAAAATCCTAAGATTGAACCAAAGATTGCACTTAGTATTGTTATAAATAAGGTTGCTGCTATTCCCTTTAATATCATTTGCCATCTATGTTCATCGACAAAAGTTTTCTTAAAACTATTTGCTATTTTTTGGAAAAATGAAACTTTCACTACTTCACTTCTAACTATTGGATACATTCCACTAATTGAGTACGGAACACTAAATGCAACGCTTTCTTTTCTTTCCTCGGTAACACCAAAACATGCTATTGCCATATCTATCTTTCCTGAAGTAACAGCTGGAATAAGTGCATCAAAATCCATTATATTCATCTTTGCTGTGTACCCATATTCATTACAAAATGTATAAGCTAAATCCGCTTCAAAGCCTTGGAGTTTTCCATCTCTTACAAATGAAAACGGTGGAGTATCCGCACTAGTTCCAAAAAATACTATTTCGTCACTTTCTCCGATTGGCGTAGCGGCTTCTTTTGTATCTTGATTTTCATACCAATCATTTTTCATTTGTTCTAGCGTTCCATCTGCTTTTAATTTATTTAAAAATTCATTAAACTCTATTCTATATTTATCTGCTCTTTCTCCTGTCTTTGCAAAAATAGCAGCAATATCCTGATTCAGCGCAGATTCTGGCAACGCCTCGATTCCAGGTTCAGAATTTACCATGTTGTTTATCATAAATTCATCAAGGAAGAAAACATCTATTTTATTATTTTTTAATGCAACAATCTGATCTGAAATTGCACTATAATAAAACGCTTCGCACTCGTCTTTATAATTTTCCAAATATATTGTTTCATCAAGAGAGCCTGTTTGCAGACCTATACGTGCGCCCTTATGAATATCTTCTAGAGAATTGATAGTTATTGATTCTTTATTTTTTGAATCGCACCCGCACATAATAATGGCTGACGCCATAACAAGAATTAATATTAAGATACTTCTCTTAAATGCTTTCAATCTTTTTCTCCCAAGTCATGATAAATCAAGATTGAGAGCATTATACTACATAAAATGTATTTTATAAATAATTTTATTTATATTTTGCATATTTTTGTGAAATATATGCATATCATGAATATTTTTGGGCGTAATTACTACAAAATTACCAATAAAACGCATAAATAAAACTGCTGCGATTTCTCGCAGCAGTTTTTAGCTTTATTCTACTTCTTCATATTGGCTGGTTTCTACAGAAACGGGGCCTTCGTATTCTAATGTTCCTTCGCTATTACACTCAGGACATTTTCCAAAGTCTGGTCCAAAATCACCAATTAAATCAATAGCATATTTGTATTTCTTGCCACACTTTTTGCAAGCGTAGCACATGTATTGTGCACCCCAAGTCATAAAACTATTTCCTTATTTGTTATATGGAGCAAGATTTAATAACTGACGAGCTTCATCAGGAGTAGCAACTTCTCTGCCGTATAATTTAACAGCTTCAACTGCTCTCTTAACGAACTGTGCATTGTTCTCAGCAAGAACACCTTTTGAGAAAAGAACGTTGTCTTCCATACCAACACGGATATGTCCACCAAGTGCTACTGCACCATAGAGCATTTCCATAGCTGAATGTCCAACACCGAAGCATGACCATGTATAGTTTTCTGGTCCTACTAATCTATCAGCTTCTTCTTTCATGAATACAAGGTTCTTCATTGTACCTGAGATACCGTTTGCACAACCCATACAGAACTGGAAGTGTACAGGAGTTGTAAGAACGCCTTTTTTGATGTAGTATGCAGCGTTTCCGATCATACCAGGATCAAAAGCTTCAATTTCAGGTTTAACACCTAATTCCTGGAATAAGTATCCACAATCTTCAAGGAACTTAGGGCTGTTAATAAATAAACCACTGTTTAACCAGTTCATAGAACCACAGTCATATGATGCCATATCTGGTTTTAATTCTTTAACATGAGCAACACGGATTTCATCGTCAGCGTGGATGTCACCTGATGTTGTAAGGTTAAGAATAATGTCACAATCTTCATAGCCTTTGATAAGTTCAACAGTCTTTTTGAATCTAACAGGATCCATAGCACCGTTTCCGTTTTCATCTCTCATATGAAGATGGGCTACTGCTGCGCCAGCTTTCCAGCACTCATAAACGTCTGCTGCGATCTCTTCTGGATCCATAGGAACGTTAGGGTTGTTCTCTTTTTTTGGCCATGCGCCAGTAGGAGCAACAGTAATGATAGTTTTGTTTTTTAATGCTTTTAAATCTGCCATTTTTTCCCTCCAATAAATTTAAAAATTAAGCTTAATATTTAAAAATTTGTCTAACAAATTTCCTATATTGTTATAGCACTTTTCAAACTTAAAATCAATGTTAACGCCCGGTTCTTTTTTGGTAGTTTAGAATTTGTGCACGAAAAGTCCGCTTTGAAGTTTAGGCTCGAACCATGTCGATTTTGGTGGCATAACTTTCTGCTCATTAGTAACTCTTATTAACTCGTCCATAGAAGTTGGATAAAGTGCAAAAGCTACTTTCATATCTTCTTTGCAACGTTTTTCAAGCTCATTTAGGCCCTTTATTCCACCTACAAAATCAATTCGATTATCTGTTCTAGGATCTTCAATTCCTAAAATTGGCTTTAATATATTTTCTTGAAGCATAGTAACTTCTAACGAACCTACTGCATCATCTTTTAATATTTCTTCTTTTGCTACTACCTTATACCAAATATTTTCAAGAAGTATTCCTATTTCACCTTTTTTACAAGGTTGGAATTGCTTTTCTACTTTTTGTACGTCAAATCCAACTTTTTCTAATTTTTGCAAAAATTCTTCAGGTGTATATCCATTTAAGTCTTTTACAACTCTGTAATATGGCATAACAAGAAGCTCATCATGTGGGAAAGCTACTGCCAGAAAATAATTAAATTCTTCTTTACCATTAAAGTTAGGATTTTCTTCTCTTTTCTTTTTACAAACGCTTGCGGCAGAAGCGCATCTATGATGGCCATCTGCAATATAAAGGCTTTCTATCTTGGCAAAGGCTAGTGTTAGCTCTTGGACTGTGTTTTCATCATCTACTTTCCAAACAAGCTGCCTTACATTATCCGTTGAAACAAAATCAAAAAGCGGTTCTTTATTGCTTGCTTCTTCTATTATGTTTTTTATTTTTACTTCCGCCTTGTAAGCTAAGAAAACAAGTCCTGTGTGCGCTGAACAAACATCAATATGTCTTGTTCTATCATCTTCTTTTTCCTGCCTTGTAAATTCATGTTTCTTAATTACATTGTTGTTATAGTCATCAACACTAAAGCATGCAACAAGACCCGTTTGCTCTCTACCATTTGCTACTTCTTTATAGATATAATAGCAATCTTTTTCTTCTTGAACTAAAACGCCTTTTTCAATATTTTCTTCGATTAAACTTTTAGCTTTTTCATAAACTTCCTGGCTATAAATATCTTCGCCTTTTGGAAAGGTTGTCTCCGGTCTTACAATACTCAAAAAAGATTGTGGGTTATTACTCACAATCTCTCTTGCTTCCTCTTCCGAATAAACGTCGTAAGGAAGTGTTGAAACTTTTTCTACATACTCTTTATTTGGTCTTATTGCCTTAAACGGTTTTATATTTACCATATCTAACCTTTCAACTTAAATAATTCTTGCCTTTAAGATACCTTCGTTTTCTAAGTTATCTATATTTACATCTCCATCGATATCAAACAATGCATATCCAAAATCGCCTTTTTTATTAGCTGCAAAAGTTTTTATAGTTGCACCAGCTTTTTTTACCATATCCGTAAGTACCGTTACATCATCTATTCCTTTATAGCAAATAGCTAGTCTCTTTCCTTGTTTTGGACCTAAATCTACATTTGGATAATTTACACTATTTTTTATATTTCCGTTTTCTAAGAAATCTACGATTTCCTTTACCGCCATTATAGCACAATTATCTTCGCTCTCTTCGGTCGATGCACCTAAGTGTGGAATTAATATTGTATTTGGAAGAGCTGCGCCTTCGGCTGTTGGAAAATCGCATACATACTTTTTAACTTTTCCACTTTCTAAAGCTTCTTTCATATCAGCAGTATTTACCAAAGTATCTCTAGCTAGATTTATTACGATAAGTCCATCGTTACACTTATCAAGTAAATCTTTATTAATCATTCCTTTTGTAGCGTCTAGTGCCGGTACATGTATCGTAAGAAGATTAGCAAAAGCGGCAATCTCATCTAACGTGTTTGCTATTTTTACTTCTGGTTTAAGATTTGCTTTCATCGCATCATTTAAGAATGCATCATAACCTAAAACATTCATTCCTAAATCTATCGCTACATTAGCTACTTTAGCGCCTATTGCTCCAAGTCCTACTACTGCAAGGTTCTTTCCAAAAAGTTCATATCCTACAAACTTTTTCTTTTCTTTTTCTGTATCTTCTGCAATTGTTTCATTGCCTTTATTTGCCTCGGTCCAATTTATTCCACCTACTATATCTCTAAGGCCTGCTATCGCGCTAAAGATAAAAAGTTCTTTTACGCCATTTGCGTTTGCCCCTGGTGTATTAAAAACTACGATGCCTTCGTTTGCGCATCTTTCAAGTGGAATATTGTTAACTCCTGCTCCCGCTCTAGCGATTGCTTTAAGGTCCTTATCAAACTCCATCTCATGCATCTTAGCGCTTCTTACTAAGATAACATCTGCGTTTTCATTTTCCTCTACCTTCACATATTGGTCCGAAAAATTATTTAGTCCTATTTTTGCTATTGGATTTAAACATTTATATTTATACATATCTTTCTCCTATTATTTTTTGTTCTTCGCTCCCACGTTCTTCGCTCCCGCATTCTGAGCGCGAGCGTTCTTCGCTCCCGCAGGACATCTCCCATACTTCGCAGGTACCTCCCCTAATAGGGTCCCTCCTGCTCGTATGGTGCCCTCCTGCTCGCGCGAAGAAACTAGTTATTTTTTTCAAATGCATCCATAAATTCTACTAGCTTAACTACTCCTTCATAAGGCATAGCGTTATAGATAGAAGCTCTCATACCACCGACTGTTCTATGGCCTTTAAGCTGGATAAATCCTGCTGCGCTAGATTCAGCTATAAACTTCTTATCTAGTTCTTCGTCACCAGTTATAAACGGTACATTCATTATTGAGCGGCTCTCTTTTTCTACTGTGCCTTTAAAGAGTTTACTTTGATCTAAGAAGTCATATAAAACTTTAGCTTTCTTTACGTTTCGCTCTTTCATAGCTTCTAGTCCACCTAGTGCTTTAATCCACTTAAAGACTTTTCCGCACATATAAATTCCATATGCAGGTGGCGTGTTATATAAAGAATCATTATCTGCTTGTGTTTTATATTTTAGCATTGTTGGTGTGTTTGGAAGCACCTCATCTGTTATAAGGTCTTTTCTAATAATAACAACAACTACTCCGGCTGGTCCAATGTTCTTTTGTGCGCCTGCGAAAATAATTCCGTATTTCGAAACATCGCATGGCTCTGATAAAAACATTGAGCTTTGGTCAGCTACTAATATTTTTCCTTTTGTGTTTGGAAGCTTTTGAAATTTTGTTCCGTAAATTGTGTTATTTTCGCATATATAAACATAATCCGCATTTTCACTAATTGGTAAGTCATCGCAATCTGGAATATAAGAAAATGTTTTATCTTCGCTTGTTGCTATTTTATTTGCCTGACCAAAAAGTGCGCCTTCATTATATGCTTTTTTAGACCACTGGCCTGTTACTATATAATCTGCAACTTTGTTTTTCATAAGGTTCATAGGAACAGCAGCAAACTGCTGGGATGCTCCTCCTTGAACAAAGAGCACTTCATAGTTATCTGGAATATTAAGAAGATCTACTAAATCCTGCTTTGCACCAAAAAGAATATTTTCAAAGTCTTTACTTCGATGGGACATTTCCATTACGGATATTCCTAAGCCCTTATAATCGAGCATCTCATCTGCTGCCTCTTTTAGTACTTCTTCCGGGAGGGTTGCTGGACCCGCCGCAAAATTATAAACTCTAGTCATTTTTCTTATCTCCTTAAATTTAAAAATTAAAAGGGCCGGGATTTTATTTTCCCGGCCCTAAAGTATTTCTACTGCTTAAAATTACTCAGCATCCTTAGGGCCATCAGTTGATGACTCAGAAGAAGATGATGAACTGTCTGCTGTAGCTTCTGCTACAGGAGCTTCTACAGGAGCTTCTGCAGGAGCTTCTTCAGCTACTGCTTCTTCAGCTGCTTTCTTTCTACCAAAGAATTTCTTAATTCCACCTTCACTAGCTGCTGGAGCGGCTGGTGCGGCTGCTGCCATAGCGGCTGCATTAGCTTTTTCAACCTGTGAAATAGCTTGTTTAGCCATAGGAATACGACAGTTTTTATTGTTACCAAATTCAACGATAACTGTGTCACCGTTAATTGCTACGATTGTTCCATAAAATCCGCTTGTTGTAAGAACGCTATCGCCTGGTTCCATACCACCCATACGAGCTTCTTGTTCTTTCTTCTGCTTTCTTGATGGTCTAATCATTAAGAAGTAAATGAAAGCTGCGAAGATAACGATATAAATAATAATTACCCACCATGAGCTTCCGCTTTGCTGAGCACCGTCTGCTGCTGCCTGTGTGCCTGTTCCTGCACAACCAAATAATAACATGTTTAAAGGCATTCTTAGTTCCTCCTAAAAAGGTTTATTCTTCGGATTTGAATCCGTCTAGTTTCTGTTTCTTAAACTCAGAAAACTTCCCTGCAAGAATAGCTTCTCTTGCATCGCTTACCATTGTATTATAAAAATACAAATTATGCAACACACAAAGGCGCATTCCGAGCATTTCTTTTGCTTTAAGTAAGTGTCTTATATAGCTTCTGGAGTAGTTTTTGCATGCTGGACAAGCACATCCTTCTTCTATCGGCCTTGGGTCTAATTCGTATTTTGCATTAAACAAATTTATTTTTCCATTGTTTGTATATAGATGTCCATGTCGTCCATTTCTACTTGGATATACACAATCGAAAAAGTCTACTCCTCTTTCTATTCCTTCTAAGATGTTTGCTGGTGTTCCTACTCCCATAAGATATACTGGTTTATCTTGTGGAAGGTATGGGACTGTAGCATCTAAAATTCTATACATCTCTTCATGCGTTTCTCCCACTGCAAGTCCACCTATAGCATATCCAGGAAGATTAAGCTCTGTAATCTTTTGTGCATGCTCTATTCTAATATCTTCAAAACATGCGCCCTGGTTTATTCCAAAGAGCATCTGGTTTTTATTTATTGTATCTGGCTTTTCATTAAGCCTTTCCATAGCATCTTTACATCTTTGAAGCCATCTAGTTGTTCTATCTACTGATGGTGCAACATAATCTCTTGTAGCTGTTGAACTAGGACATTCATCAAAAGCCATAGCTATTGTGCTTGCCAAATTAGATTGAATTTGCATACTTTCTTCCGGACCCATAAATATTTTTCGCCCATCTATATGCGAATTAAAGGCTACACCTTCTTCTGAAATCTTTCTTAAACTTGCTAAGGAAAATACCTGGAATCCACCCGAATCTGTAAGGATAGGTTTATCCCAATTCATGAATTTATGAAGTCCACCCATCTTCTTTACTACTTCATCACCTGGGCGAACATGTAAATGATATGTATTACTTAATTCTACCTGAGTTCCTATTTCTTTAAGATCAGTAGTTGATACAGCGCCTTTAATCGCTGCTACTGTTCCTACGTTCATGAACACAGGTGTTTTTATTGTTCCATGCACCGTTTCGAATGTGGCGGCTTTGGCTTTTCCATCTAGTTTATCTATTTTGTAATCATTCATAAAACTTAACCAAACTTTCCATCTTTGAGTGCATGTTTTCAAATAATGCATCAACAAGTGTAATTGCTACCATAGCTTCTGCCACTACCGCTCCTCTAGGTGCGATACATGTATCGAATCTTCCTTTAGCACTAAACTCTATTTCTTCTTTGTTTTTGTTAACCGTATTTTGATATCTTGAAATTGAAGGTGTTGGCTTAAAATGAATTTTAATTTCGATATCATCGCCATCACTTATTCCACCTAAAATTCCACCTGCATTATTCGTTTTCTTTTTTATCTTTGAATCTTTTATGACATATTCATCATTTAATTCTGAAGCCATCATCTTTGAGCTTTCTACACCTGAGCCTATTTCAACCGCTTTGACCGCACCTATGCTCATAAGTGCTTTTGAAAGATTTGCATCTAATTTTTCAAAAATTGGCTCTCCTAATCCTTTTGGCGCTCCCTTAATTGTAAGCTTTACTGTTCCGCCTACCGAATCATTTTCAGGAATTCCTTGTGGCATTCCTACTTTACTTTCAATCTTAATATTTAGTTTATCAAGAATTTTTATAGCTATAACTCCGGCAGCAACTCTAGTAGCGCTTTCTCTTCCCGAGCTTCGTCCACCACCTCTATAATCCCTAAGGCCATACTTTTCTTCATAAGCTAAATCAGCATGTCCAGGACGATAGATATCTTTTAATTCTTCATAATCTTCTGATTTGCAATCTTCGTTTTTAATAATTAAGGATATAGGCATACCCGTTGTTTTTCCTTCAAAAACGCCTGAAAGAATTTTTACTTTATCCGGCTCATTTCTATGCTTTGGACTTCTTCTTTGCATTAAAGGCGCAAAGTCTTCTTCGCAAAGTTCTAAGCCAGACGGACATCCATCAACAACAGCGCCTATATATTCGCCGTGTGACTCTCCCCATGTTGTAACTATAAAGTTATTTCCGAAAGAATTTCCTGCCATTTTTATTCTTCTTTAAGATCTAATTTAATTTCTAATTCTTCTAATTGTTTTCCATCAACTAATCCCGGTGCACCCGTCATAAGACAGCTAGCATCTTTAACCTTTGGAAATGCGATAACGTCTCTTATGCTTTCTGATTTTGTCATAAGCATTACCATACGATCAAAACCGTAAGCAAGTCCAGCATGTGGTGGAACTCCATATTTAAATGCATCAAGTAGAAATCCAAATCTTTCGTATGCTTCTTCTTTTGTAAATCCTAATGCTTCAAACATTTTTTCTTGAATTTCAGGATTATATATACGTTCGCTTCCGCCACCAAGTTCAACGCCGTTAAGTACGATATCGTATGCTGCTGCTTTTGCTTTATATGGTTCATTATCAAGATAGCAAACATCACTTTCAAGTGGCATTGTAAATGGGTGATGCATTGCAACGTAACGTTCTTGCTCTTCGCTATACTCGAAAAGTGGGAATTCTGTTACCCAAAGGAAATTAAATTTATCATGGTCTATTAGGCCATATTCTTCGCCTAATTTAAGTCTTAAAGCGCCAAGGCTAGCATATACTACTTTATCTACATCTGCTGCAAAGAAGCATAAATCTCCTTTTTGGGCTCCCATTTCTTCTAATAATTCTTTTAATTCATCTTCGCTCATGAATTTTGCAAATGAGCTCTTATATGTTTCATCTTCGTTAATGCCAAGATAAGCTAGTCCTTTTGCGCCATAATCTTTAACAAACTCTACTAATGAATCTATTTTCTTACGTGGCATATCTACTGCGCCTTTAACACAAATTCCACGAACTGATGAACCTTCTTTTGTAGCAGGGGTACTAAATACGCTAAATCCACAATTTTTAACTACCTCCGTTACGTCTACAAGTTCCATTTCGAAACGTGTATCTGGTTTATCACTTCCGTATCTGTCCATAGCTTCTTGCCATGTCATTTGCGGAATTGGAAGTGTTATTTCCATATCCATAACGTCCTTAAATACATGTGCGATAAGTCTTTCATTTGTTTCCATTACTGTATCTGCGTTAGCAAATGAAAATTCCATATCTATTTGGGTAAATTCTGGCTGTCTGTCTGCTCTTAAGTCTTCGTCTCTAAAGCATCTTGCTATTTGGTAATAACGGTCATATCCAGCACACATCAAAAGCTGTTTAAAAAGCTGAGGTGATTGTGGTAGTGCATAAAAGCTTCCCGGATGTACACGGCTAGGTACGAGATAGTCTCTTGCGCCTTCTGGTGTACTCTTGCAAAGCATTGGTGTTTCTATTTCTAAGAAGCCTTCGCTTGATAAGAAATTACGTACGCTTTGGGCTACCTTATTTCTAAACATAATCTTCTTTTGAAGGTCTGGACGACGAAGGTCAAGATATCTATATTTAAGTCTTAATTCATCTTTTGTCTGGCTATCTTCTTCAATATGGAAAGGTGGTGTAAGTGATTCACTTAAGATACGAAGTTCAAGTGCCTTTACTTCGATATCACCTGTCTTTAAGTTTTCGTTTACAGCACCATCTCTTTTTTGTACTAAACCACGAACTGCGATAACAAATTCATTTCTTAAAGTCTGGGCTTTTTCATATCCTTCTGCACCAATATTATTTTCGTCAAAAAGAATTTGGATAAGTCCGCTTCTGTCACGTAAATCAACAAATATTAAGCTTCCTAAATTACGGCGACGGTTTACCCATCCCATAAGTGTAACACTTTGTCCTATTTGTTCATTACTTACTTCTGTACATCTGTGGCTTCTAGTAAAGCCACTCATTAATTCAGCCATTTTGTATTACTCTCCTTTTATTAACACATCAACAATGTTTTCGATATCACATTCGATTTCGCTACTTGTTTCCATGTTTTTTACTTTTACTTTATTTTCTTTTAATTCATCTTCGCCTAAGATTACAACATATGCTGCATTAATTTTATTAGCATATTTCATCTGGGCTTTTACTGACTTATCTAAATAGTCTGTCTCTACGATAAATCCTTCATTTCTTAAATCTTGAACAATTTTATAAGCTTTTGATTTAACATCGCCTATCATACCAACGTATAGGTCTGGATAAATCATATCACCAAGCGATACTTCTTGCTTGTCTAAGAAATAGATTAATCTTTCAAGGCCCATTCCAAAACCTGCTGCCGGAAGAGAAAGTTTTCCGTCTATTTCCTGTACAAGATTATCGTAGCGTCCACCACCGCAAAGTGTAAATCCGTCTTTATCTACAAATTCAAAAACTGTCTTTGTGTAATAATCTAATCCTCTTACGATTCCGGTATCTACGCTATATTTTATTCCTAAATCATCTAAAAGTTTTTTAAGTTCTTCGAAATGTGCTTTGCATTCATCGTCAAGATAGTCGATTGTTCTTGGTGCATTTTTTACTATTTCTTTGCACTCTTCATTCTTGCAATCAATAACTCTTAATGGGTTTTTTTGCATTCTTTCCTGACATGTTTTGCAAAGTTTTTCTTTATGTGTATTTAAGTATTCAAGCAACGCTTTATTATACTCTTTTCTGCAATTTGGGCATCCTATTGAATTAATATGTACTTCAATACTTTTAAGTCCAACTTGCTCTATTATTTTTAAAACAAGACTAATAAGTTCAACTTCAACAAGTGGACTTTCGCTTCCGACATATTCTACACCAAATTGGTGATGCTGGCGGAGGCGTCCGCTTTGTGGCTTTTCATATCTGAAAGCTGGTGTAACATAGCAAAACTTTGATAAGCCTACTTCTTGTTGCATACCATGCTCTAAGAAAGCTCTTATTACTCCTGCTGTTCCCTCCGGTTTAAGCGTAATACTTCTTCCGCTTTTATCTTCGAAAGTATACATTTCTTTTTGAACAACGTCTGTAGTCTCACCTACACCACGTGCAAATAAAATTGTATGCTCAAAAATAGGTGTTTGGATTTGTTTGATATTATAATTTTCTGCTAATCCAAAACATATATCTTCGATAATTTCTCTTTTGAACATGTCCTTGCCGTACCAGTCTGCAGTACCTCTTGGAGCTTGTGTAATCATATTAATTCCTCACTATCTATAATTATGAATTTTTCTTTCGTCTCTTATTATTGTTTGGCCTTCATGTCCCGGATAAACTATTGTATCTTCCGGAAGTGGCAGAAGTTTTTCTCTTATTGATGTCATAAGCGCTATCTCGTTTCCGCCTGGAAAATCCGTTCTTCCCCAGCTATATCTAAACATCGTATCACCCGCAAGTACAAAGTTTGCATCTGGAAAATAATAACAAGTACCTCCCGGTGTATGTCCCGGTGTTGCAAAAACTTCTATCTTCATGTTTCCAAGGTTTAATGTCTCATCACCTTTTAGCACATGATCATTATTTTCTAATTTAACACTTACATGTCCTAAATTTAAGTTTCCATCTTCTAACATAGGCACATCGCCTTCTTGGATATATATTGGAAGATTATATTTTTTTCTTAGTTCATCAACTGCAAGTATATGGTCGATATGCGCATGTGTAAGCATTATTGCTATTGGTTTTAATTCTAACTTTTCTATAGTGTCCGCGATATAATTCGCATTATCTCCCGGATCTACGATTAGTACTTCTTTTACTTCATCGTCATATACAAGATAGCAATTTGTTCCTAAAAATCCTACTCTTAATATTTCAAGTTTAATCATTTTTTCACCCACTATTTCTAGCAATATCAACTACGCCGTCTATTGCTTTAAGTTTATCTATAACCTTGCTAAGTTCATCGGTTGAAGAAACCTTAAATCCCATATCTATTGTAGCCATTTGCTGTTTATTTATTCTTACATTCATGCTAATAACATCAAGGTTTTTCTCTGACATGATTTTTGAAATCTCAACAAGCATACCCATTCTATTTTCAGCATAAAGGCTTATTTCAACTTCATACTTTTCTTCTTTGAATGCATTTGAAGGTTTATCCCATGATGCTTCTATTAATCTATCTCTTTCTAGCGAGTTAAGATTTATCATGTTTACGCAATCCGTACGGTGGACTGTTATTCCTCTTCCTCTTGTAACGAAACCTACGATTTCATCTCCCGGTACAGGTGAACAACATTTAGCAAATCTTACCGCAACATCATGAATACCTTTAACTACTATTCCATTTTTATGTTTTGCATCATTATTTTGTCGCTTATCTATTGATGTTGATTCAAGAATATCTTGATCGGTAATCGTAAAGAGTTTATTTTTTCTTTTATACTCTTCGTAGATTTTGTTTACTACCTGGCTTTCTTTTAATCCACCATGGCCTATTGCGGCAAGTATAGAATCCCAATCTTTAGCAGAATATCTTCTTAAAACAACCTCTTGATATTCTGCTGCTAATACCTCTTGGCCTATCGACTTGCTCTTCATGTACTTTTCAACTAATACTTTACCTTTTTCTATATTTTCTTCTTTAAAGGTATTTCTAAACCATTGATTTATTTTTGTTTTTGCGCCAGAGCTTTTAACAATATTAAGCCAGTCCATACTAGGGCCTTTTGAATTTTGAGATGTAATAATCTCTATTCTGTCGCCGTTTTGAATTTTATAATCAATGTTAACTATCTTATCGTTTACTCTAGCTCCTATCATTTTATTTCCTACAGCAGAGTGAATACTATAGGCAAAATCAATAGGTGTCGAACCCGCTGGAAGGTTCTTAACGTCACCTTCCGGTGTAAAGCAAAAGACATTGTCTGAGAAAAGATCAAGATCGCTTTTTAGCAAATCCATGAATTCTTTATTGTCACTCATTTCTGTTTGCCAATCTAAAATCTGGCGAAGCCATGCAAGTTTTTGCTCTTCGCTCTTTGCGATTGTCTTGTCGTCAACGCTTTTTCCTTCTTTATATTTCCAGTGCGCAGCAATACCATACTCAGCAGTTCTATGCATTTCGTATGTTCTTATTTGTACTTCAAAAGGCTGGCCTGATTTACTAATAAGCGTTGTATGAAGTGACTGGTACATATTTGGTTTAGGCATAGCTATGTAGTCTTTAAATCTACCTGGGATTGGTTTATATATCTCATGGATAATTCCAAGTGCTGCATAGCAATCCTTAATTGTTTCAACTTTAATTCTGACGGCAAATAAATCATAAATCTGATCAAGAGTTCTATTTTGATTTACCATCTTCCTATAAATTGAGAAGAAATGCTTAACTCTTCCGTCTACTTCACATTCGATATCCATGTCTTTCATGTGTTGACGGATTTCTTCTACCATTTTCGCTACAAAGTCTTCTCTTGCGCTTTTTCTTTCTTTGATATTTGTAACAAGATTGTAATATACATCAGGCTCTAAATATTTAAGTGCCAAATCATCAAGTTCTGTTTTAATTTTAGAAATACCAAGACGCTGTGCAATTGGTGCATAAATATCCATCGTCTCTTTTGCTTTTTCTAATTGTTTTTCACGACTCATATGATTAAGAGTTCTCATGTTGTGAAGTCTATCAGAGAGTTTAATAATGATTACTCTTATATCTTTTGACATAGCAAGAAACATTTTTCTTAAGTTTTCTGCCTGCATTTCTATTTTATCTGATGTGTATTTGATTTGGGTTAACTTAGTTACACCATCAACTAATTCCGCAACTTCTTTTCCAAACTTTTCTTCTACATCTTCTAGCGTCATATCGGTATCTTCTACGACATCATGTAAAAGTCCTGCTGCAATACTTTCTTTATCCATTTCAAGTTCAGCCAATATAATCGCAACTTCAACAGGATGAATTATATAAGGTTCACCCGATTTTCTAAGCTGATTTTTGTGTTCTTCTTTAGCAACATTATAAGCTTTGCTAATTAATTCTAAATTTTCCGGATTATGATATTTGAGCATTTTTTCTTTTAATACTTCAAATTTTTTATCCGCATAACTTAGTGCATCAAACTTTGCTTCGCTTTCTTCAATATTTTGTTGTGTGTTATTCTTTGTCTGTTCCATCTTCTGTTTCTACAAATACTAAATCTTCTATTTCTTCGATTGACTCTTCAGAAAGTTCTTCATCTTTTTGTTCTTTACTACGTTTTCTTTGTTTACTATTTTCTGCCAAAATCATAAACAATATTATTAATACAACAAATACGATTACGCCTGCACCTGAAAGTACTATCTCCAATATTGATACTGGCGTGCTATCAATAACAGGTGCTTTTTTCGTTTTGCCCTCGTTTGGGCTATCATCTGGTTTTATTTTTTTAGTATTTCCTTCTCTTATTATATTTAATCTATAAGATCTTGAAAAACCGTTTTCTGCTTCAACAATTAGATCTAGTTCATTAAGACCTTCTTGTAATTCAACTTCTCCATCACCTTTAACTTTTGCATTTTCATCATTTGCTTCTGCTATTATTTTTACCTTCTTAGTAGCTTTGCCAACGGTACATGAGTAGGTATCATTACCTTCGTCTTGTAAGGTAAATCCTTCTATTTCTAATTTTTTAAGTGAGGTATCGTCTGAACCTTGGGCCGGCGCAGCAAATTCTTCATCACCACCACCCGTTCCAGCACCTGGGTTATTTTGTGGCTGGTATACCGAAATATTTACGGTAAAACTAGTTTCTATTGGCTTACCATTATATGTTGCTGCGTCTACTACGTTAAAAGAAACCGACGCATTACCCACACTATCTCCATTAACTATAAATGTTCTTTTATTATCATCTAAAAAGCTATCTCTTCCATCTTTAACTGTAAGCGCTATTGGACCCGAAGTAGAATATGTGAAATATCCAGCCGCATTTTCTCCTACAACATTAAATGTCGCGCTGCCACCAACTGGAATACTTATTGATGTTGTTGATGGATAAATATCTCCTGAGCCACTTAAATTAATAATTAAATTTTTAACTGCAACATAATCGATGGCTGTAATAGCTCCGTCCTCATCCATATCCGCTACGGCAAAAGCTTCTTCATCTTCTATTGCCTCAATTCCCATAATATGTCTTTTAATCAAACGGCAATCGCTCGCAGAAACGTTTCCATCAAAATCAATATCTCCTACACCATCTTCAGCCGGAACACTAATATCAAAATCTTCTTCTGGAATACTTCTTAATATTCTAGACATCAATGAGCTACTTGGATAAATATAATTCATATCCACGTAATTTCCTGCTCCGGGAATTTTTCCTTCTGAGGAATATTGCCACATTTGACATCCTAAGGATGGTTCAGAAATTCCCCAGTGTGCAAGCCATATCATTCCTTCTGCGCTTATAGCATTATAATCTAAGATGGTTGTAAAATAATTTTTATTAGCGTATACACCAACACTTGAATATCCTTTTGATTTCATTTCTCTTATAAATTGAAGACAAAAGGCTGTAAGTTCTTTTCCGTGCTGAATCGGGTTAAACGCATGATTATATTTATAATTATCAGCATCTTCCATATCGAACCATATTCCAAGGCTTGGATTATGTCCCTGAATCATTCTTACTGTATGGTCTACTTCACTTTGAACTTCTCCTTCTGAAGTTGCATAAGAATAAATATATACTCCGTATGGAATTCCTAAACTTTCGCATAGGCTCATATTTCTTTCTGCCTGAGAATCATCGTATTTAGCTAAATCATCTCCAAAGCCTATTCTTATTATCGCAAAGTCCATACCGCTATTTTTAACACTTTCCCAATTTACCGTGCCGTTATGAACTGAAACATCAATTCCTAAAGCTCTTCCATATGCGTCAATAGCATAAGCTTTCTCAGGAAGACCTAAAAACATAGCTAAAAGTATTGCCACCACTATAGTCGTCATTATTAATTTTTTAGCATTATATTTTTTGTTTTTCACTTAATAATATTTTCCTGTTTATTAAAAATATTTGACACTATCATTAGTATTGTGGTATAAAGTATTTCGTGCCTAGGGGAATCATACAGTGGCAGTATGACGGTCTCCAAAACCGTTCACGGGAGTTCGAATCTCTCTTCCCCTGTTTAAGACTTCGCAATATGCGAGGTCTTATTTTTTTACTGCTCCTATAGCTTCTTTTACGTTTGATACTCCTATTATTTCCACGTCATTTATTTTCTTTAATGCTGAAAGTGCACTACTAGGCACTATGCATTTATTAAATCCTAATTTCTTTGCTTCGCTAATTCTTGCTTCCAGCATATTAACGCTTCTTACTTCGCCTGAAAGTCCTACTTCTCCTACTGCTATCGTATTACTGTCAACAATAAAATCCATATATCCTGAAGCCAAAGCAATAACCACTGCAAGGTCTAGCGCCGGCTCACTTATTTTCATTCCGCCTACTATATTTACATATGCATCACATTCTGAAAGATTAAATCCAAGTCGTTTTTCTAAAACTGCAACTAAAAGATTCATTCTGCCATAATCTATTCCTGTTGCACTTCTTCTAGGATTACCAAGTCCTGATTTAGCAACTAAGGCCTGAACTTCAACAAGTATTGGTCTTGTTCCTTCTATTGAACATGAAACTATTGAACCTGAGGCATTATCAGGTCTTCCTGTTAGCATAAATTCAGAAGGATTTTTAACTTCATTTAATCCATCCTGACACATCTCGAACACGCCAACTTCATTAGTTGAACCAAAACGATTTTTTACACCTCTTAATAGTCTGTACGATGCATGCGAATCTCCTTCAAAATAAAGGACTGTATCTACCATATGTTCAAGCATTCTTGGTCCTGCTACCGTTCCTTCTTTTGTAACATGTCCAACAACAAAGATACTTATCCCAAGACCTTTTGCAAGTTGCATCAATATGTTCGTGCATTCTCTTACCTGGCCTACACTTCCCGGTGCGCTCGCAACATCAGGTCTATACATTGTCTGGATTGAATCTATTATTGCTACTTCCGGCATCTCGTTTGTAATTACATTTTCTATTATGTCTAAGTCTGTTTGCGCAAGAAGTGTTAGATTATCACCAAACTGGCCAATTCTATTTGCTCTTAATTTTATCTGGCTTAAACTTTCTTCGCCCGTGATATATAAAACTTTGTGTCCTTTATCACTTAACTTTTTGCAAACCTGGGTAAGAAGTGTACTCTTTCCAATTCCTGGATCACCTCCTACCAAAACTAAGGAGCCTTTTATTATTCCGCCTCCTAAAACTCTGTCGAATTCTTCTATGTCTGTTAAAATTCTTTCGTCTTCAATAGCGCTAACATTATTCATCGTTACCGGCTTATTGCTTTCATCTAATTTTTTTACGGCACCTATCTTTTTTACGCCCGCTTTATTTTCGCGTGCTGATGGTGCCTCTACAAAAGTGTTCCATTCATGACATGCCGGACATTGACCCGCCCATTTAGCACTTTCGTATCCACATTCTTTACAGAAAAATATAACTTCTTTCTTTGCCATTATTTTACAACAAACTCCAATTTTTCTTTGTCTTTAGAAGCCTTGATTTCTACTGTATCGCCAGATTTAATTTTACCTTCTAAAATTTCTTCTGCAAACGCATCTTCTAAAAGATTTTGAACCTTTCTCTTTAGCGCTCTTGCACCATATTTTGGATCATATCCCGCATCAACAATAAATGCTTTTGCCGATTCAGCCACATTAAGTTTAATCTTCATTTGTGAAGATGCTCTCTTCTTTAATTCTTTGATGAGAATATTTATTATGTCTTTCATATTTTCTTTTGTTAATGATTCGAAGACTATTGTCTCATCAATTCTATTTAAGAACTCAGGTTTGAAGATATGCTTAACTTCGTCCATTACAGCATCTTTCATTTTCTTATAGTTTGTCTTTTCATCATTAACTGATGCAAAACCTAAATTCTTTGGTTCTAAGATTCTCATAGCTCCTGCATTAGAAGTCATGATAATTATTGTGTTTTTAAAATCTGTAACTCGGCCATGTGAATCAGTAATTCTTCCATCATCCAATACCTGAAGCAAAATATTAAATACATCTGGATGAGCTTTTTCTACTTCATCAAACAAAATTATTGAATATGGGTTTCTTCTTACTTGTTCTGAAAGCTGGCCTCCATCATCAAATCCAACATATCCCGGAGGTGAACCTATAAGTTTTGATACGGAATGCTTTTCCATATACTCACTCATATCAACTCTGATTATTGAATTTTCACTACCAAACAAACTTTCCGCTAAAGCCTTTGAAAGTTCTGTTTTTCCTACACCTGTTGGTCCTAAGAATAAGAATGAACCTATTGGCTTACTAGGATCTTTAAGTCCAACTCTTCCTCTTCTAATTGCTTTAGAAAGTGCTGATACTGCTTCATCTTGAGCAACAACTCTTTTATGCAATGTCTTTTCTAAATTCTTTAGTTTTTCACTTTCTTCTTCTGCTAATTTTTCAACAGGAATCTTCGTCCATTTAGATACGATTTGCGCAATATCCTCTTCTTTTACTTCAAGCTTTTTAGCATTATTATTTTGTCCTTTTTCAAGGTTAATATCTGTTCTTAGAAGTTTAATATCTTCGTTGACTTCTGCTGCCTTTTTAATATTTTTTGTTTTAAGATATTTTTCTCTTTTTTCTTCTAACTTTTTAAGCTTTTCATCTTTCTTTTTAAGTTCCGGTGAAAGCATATATGAATTAAGTCTTACCTTACTAGCAGCTTCATCGATAAGATCAATTGCTTTATCAGGGAAGAATCTATCGTTTATATATCTTGCTCCTAATTCAACTGCTTCTTTAATTGCATCATCAGTAATTTTAACGTTATGGTGCTCTTCATATATTTTTCTTAAGCCTTTAAGTATTTTTATTGTTTCTTCGTTTGTAGGCTGCTCAACATATACTGGCTGGAATCTTCTTTCCAATGCAGCGTCTTTTTCAAAATGTTTTCTAAATTCTTCTATTGTTGTCGCCCCAATAATTTGGATATCTCCTTTTGAAAGAGCTGGCTTAAGAATGTTTGCTGCGTCTATAGAACCTTCTGCTCCGCCCGCTCCTATCATCGTATGAATTTCATCCATAAAAAGAATAATATTTCCATCTTCTTTAACTTCATTTATTACTCTTTTTATTCTTTCTTCAAACTCGCCTCTATATTTGCTTCCTGCGACAAGAGCCGGAAGATCAAGTGAAAGGATTCTTTTACCCGCAACTATTCCAGAGATTTCTCCAGATACTATTTTTTGTGCTAACCCGTATACAATACTGGTTTTTCCTACACCCGGTTCTCCAACTAAACATGGATTATTTTTGGTTCTCCTACTTAAAATTTGAACCATTCTTTCTATTTCATTCTCTCTGCCTGTAATAGGATCTAATTTTCCTTCTTTAGCAGCAAAAGTTAAATCTGTACTAAAGTCTTGTAAAATTGATTTTTTATTTTTATTTTTTGCTGAAGCAGCAAGTTGTTCTTTATACTGATTAGCATCAATACCCATTGCGCTTACAATATCTAACTTCATTTTTTGAAGATTTGCGCCAAGGCTTACTAAAATGCGCATAGCAGAAGAGTCCTCTTCTTCCAAGATGGTAAGTAAGAGGTGTTCTGTACCTACTGTTTTAGAATGGAATTTTTCTGCCTGAATTCCAGCTAACTCTAAAATTGCTTCTGCTTTAGGAGAAAAATTTTCTCCGTCGCTTACTACAACATTAAGCGCAACTTCAAAAGTTTTTTCTATTAAATCTTTTATCGCTACAGAAGTAATTTTATTATCAACTAATACTTTTTGTGATACTGAGCCATCAGTTTCGGCAAGACCAGCAAGTATATGCTCTGTGCCTATATAAGAATGATTCAGTTCATTAGCACATTCCGTTGCAGCATAAATAGCTTCTTTAGCTAACTTCGTAAATGGTTTATTCATTGTTTCTTAGTTCAACTCCTTATATACCTCATCAACAAGTTCTTTGATGTCTTCACTAGATAGCCCCTTACATATTCCCCTTGCAATAAGTGGACGTAAATATGTTTTCATAATTGCTCTTGATCTAATCTTATCAATATCAATCGCAACAACTGCACCCCTTCTTCTGTCAACTTTCAAGAACCCATCTTGTCTTAAAGATGTGTATGCTTTATTGACCGTATGCATATTTACGCCAATTTCATCCGCAAGCGCACGCACCGATGGAAGTGAATCTCCATCCTTAATCTGGGCGGTCGCTATTGCCATGAAAATTTGGTTTCTAAGCTGAACATATATTGCTTCATCGCTATTAAAATCAATTTCAATATACATTGGCATACCTCTCGTTCTAATTGTTATACATATACTATAACACCACTTACTTCAAGTCAACCTTTTTTAAGGCTTTATTAAAGCTCGCGAATTCATGTAACTCGTTATCGGCGAGTTGGAACCCGAGCCAGGAACGAGTTACATGGATTCGCAAGCATAAAAAAGACGGTCTTAAACCGCCTTTTAATGATTACTTTAAATTATTATACGAGCGGAACAGTGTGGCTCGTTATCGGCGAGTTGGAACCCGAGCCAGGAACGAGCTACACTGTCCGCTCGCTTATTAATTTTCTGTTTCTACTTTTTCTTCAGTTTCTGGTTTAACTTCTGGTTCTGTCTCTTGGGCGAAGATTGTGTTCGCTTGTGGAGCGATTGGTTCTTCGTCTTCTTTGTTTAATTGTTCTTGTCTTTCATTAAACTTTTGCTGAACTACTCCACCAAAATCTTTTGCTGCTCCTTTTACATTATCTGAAAATTCTTTTAATGCATCGTCAGCTTTTCCAGTAAACTCATAGATGGCGCTGTCTGTGCGCTCTGATAAATTATCAATTGTTTCTTCTGCTTTTTTTGAAAATTCTGAAGCTTTCTTAGAAAAATCCATAGCCTTGCCGCTTATGTCCTCAGCAAACTTACTTGCTTTGTCGTTAAAGCTTACAGAAATTCTTTTTGCTGTCTGGGAAATTTCCTGGCCCTTTTGATCAGCATAGTTATATAATTTTGTGCTTGCATCAGATTCTTTGAAATTTGTATAAATTTCACGACCTTTAACATACGCTGTGAGTGGTGCAACAACTAATTCTGCTGCAATGTCCATTAAATCATTTCTTAATTTATTATCCATACTAATACCTCCTTAAATCAGAGTATGTATTATTCTGCCTCGATTTGTTCTTCTTTATTCTTTCTTAATCCGGCAAAAAATTCTTTTGTTAAATGGTAAACCGTTGGACTTAATGCAATTAATGCTATTAAGTTAGGGAATGCCATCAATGCATTAAGTATATCAGCAATATTCCATACGTCTGATAAGCTTAATGTTGAGCCAATAATAACAACTAATATAAATACTACTTTATAAATATTAATTGCTACTTTGTTTCCTTTGAAAATAAACTCGCAACATCTTACTCCGTATAATGACCAGCTTATAATTGTTGAAAGTGCAAACAATGATAAACAAAGAGCTAAGATAACTGCGCCTACTCCACTTGTAAATACAGAACTTAATGCATTTGCAACTATTGTGGCTCCACCATTTACTCCCCATTCAAATGTTGTATTGCCTGATGCACAATATGTAATAAGTACTGTTAAACATGTAAGTGTACAAATAACGATTGTATCCATAAATACTTCAAAGATACCATATAATCCCTGGCGAACAGGATTTGTCTCTGAAGTAGCCGCATGTGCCATAGGAGCTGAACCTAAACCAGCTTCGTTTGAGAAACATCCCCTTCCTACACCACGTTTTACTGACATTAAAATTGTTATTCCTACTCCACCACCTACAATAGCCTGAGGTGTGAAAGCTCCGACAAATATCATCTTAAATACTTCGCCAACAAATTCGATGTTTGTAAAAATAACTACTAATGCAGCTATGATATAAACAACTGACATAAATGGAACTATTTTTTCTGTAACTGTTCCTATTGTCTTAATACCACCGATAATAACAATCGCTACTATTATAGCAACTACTATACCAATAATTAGTGAACTAAGTTTGAACTCTTGTCCAAATAAGTGAAGCATTGTTGCTCCTGTATTTCCACCTAATGAGTCAATTGCATTTGAAATAGATTCAGCAATTGAACTAACTTGAGTAGCATTACCGATACCAAAAGCGGCAAGGCCACCGAAAATACAAAATAGCACTCCAAGCCATGACCAATTTTTTCCAAGACCATTTTTTATATAGTACATAGGTCCTCCAACCCAGTCACCATCTTTATTCTTTTCACGAAATCTTACAGCAAGAACAACTTCGCAGAATTTTGTACACATGCCAAGCAATGCACTAACCCACATCCAAAATACTGCACCTGGTCCTCCTAATAAAATCGCACTAGTAACACCAACGATGTTTCCTGTTCCTACTGTTGCTGCAAGTGCTGTCGTTAAAGCCTGGAATGGAGTTACCTCACCTTTTCCAGCTTTTTTCTTTTGGAACATTTTTCCAACAGTGTTTTTCATTGCAAAACCGAATTTTCGAAATTGTACAAAAGCAAGTCGAACACTAAGGAAAATTCCCGTACCTACTAATAAAATAAGTAAAGGATAACTCCATGCCCAATCGTCTATAACACTAATTATGTCACTAATACTCATATTGTTCTCCCAAATTTTATTTTTTGTATTTTATTCTAAAATTGATATTATTGTCAATTTTTATAAGTACAATTATTTATCGTAAATAATATCCATGTCAGGAATTATTTTTCCTTTTGCAATGTTATTATCTACTATTTTATTTGCAACCTCAAAGAGTTCTTTTGAACCTGCTTCTATTCTTGCTACTCTTTGTCTTGCTTCTGATTCTTTTACCGCATGTGTTTCCCAAGCAAGTCCATCTCCGATATCATTCATAATTATTGGATGAAGTACATCTAGTGCTAAAGCAAATTTCGCATCATGTGTTTCTTCTGCTTCAAACTCATCCCAAAGAGATCTTAAATACTTTGCCTGATCTTCTGGAAGTATATTAAATATTCTATCTGCTGCCTTAAGTTCTCTTTCTCTTTTTGTTTTATTCGCTTCAACGTCATATGCATACGTATCACCCGCATCTATTTCAACCATATCATGAATTAAAACCATTTCTATAACATGTGCAAGATTAATGTCATCGAAATTTGAATGTTCTTTTAAAAACATTGCCATAATAGCAAGATGCCAACTATGCTCTGCGTCATTTTCTCTACGAATATTCTTTCCAATATTTGTTTGTCTAAATATATTTTTTATTTTATCTACTTCAGCTATAAAATTAATTTGTTCTTCTAATCTTGACACTTTTAATCAACACCCTTCAATTTTCCAAAATGCTTAATTGGCCAATAACATACGAAAGCTTTTCCTAATATACTCTTTCTTGGCACAAAATTGGTTGTTTCCCAAAATCTAGAATCCAGGGAATTGTTTCTATTATCGCCCATTACAAAATAGGAATCTTTTGGCACTACATATGGTCCATAGTCATTTTCAAACATTTCTTCTTTCAAATAATTTTCTGTTAATGCCTCTCCATTAACATATGTTACTCCTGCTTTTACTTCTACTATGTCTCCCGGAACTCCGATAAGTCTTTTTACAAATGTTTCTTTAGGATTATCCGGATACTTAAATACGACAATATCGCCGTATTTAGGTTCTTCAAACAAATATGTTATTCTCAGGCCTAAAATTCTATCTCCTGGCATAATCGTATTTTCCATAGATGATGTCGGAACTGTAGAATTTATTATTATGCAAAAATTTATAAACAAAGCTATAGCAACAGCAACCGCTATTACTACAACCCACTCCATTGCAGGTGAGATTTTTGGCTTTTTTTCTTTTTGCTTTTCTAGTTCTTCTCTAATCTCGTTGTCCATTTTTTCTTCTTTCATTAAGTTTTTATTAAATTTTTTTGATAAAATTTAATATTTATTTAATATTTATCCACATCATTTATTCAACATTTGTGGATAAATATGTTTTTTATGCACTATCACTGAATAATTAAATCTACTGCCTGCTTTTCAACTTCGATTTCTACAACCTTGTATTTTCCAGCATCTTCGCCATCAATTACCCATTGTACTTCCGTTTCGCATAAAAATTTGGCCTTTTTAATTTTTATTTTATGCACCAAATCATTTGAATAATTCTTATCTTTTTTAAGCAACATCGCGTCTACTTCATTAGCAAAGCCTAATATATTATTTGGCTTATTTAAGATTGCCATCTCGTAATATCCATCATCTAATACTACATTCGCCCCTGTAATATCCTTAAATCCACCAACACTTAATGTGTTTGTTGCCATGCCAAGATAATAATTTCCCTCAAGTTTTATTTCATTATCATCTTCATCAACAATTTCTATTTTCATGTTATATGAATCTAGATTTAATAAAACTTTTACTCCCTCACCAAGATAAGCTAAATAGCCGAATTTTTTCTTTAACTCTTGAGGAGTGAAACATGAAACGGCTGAAAGATTTCCAAAAGATGAAACGTAAGTTATATATTGTTCTTTATTAAAAATACCTATATCTGTAGAAAAGGTTTTTCCTGTTACTGCTATTTTTGCACTCTCTAAAATGTCTAAAGGCAAATGGTAGCTTTTACTAGTATCGTTTGTTGAGCCGGTTGGTATAAATCCAATTGGTACTCTTTGTTCTTTTGGAAGTTGCATCATTCCTGAAACAACCTCGCTTAAAGTTCCGTCGCCTCCTGAACAAACCACTCTATCGTATTTAGTCGCATTTTCTTTTACCTTAGCTATCGCATCTTTTGGAGCCTTTGTAGCATAAGTCGTTACGTTAAAATCAGCTTCATTAAAAATGCTAACGATTAAATCAATACTATCTTTAATTTTTCCCTTCCCCGAATAAGGATTGTAAATAAAGAACAGTTCTTTCATACTTAAATTTCTTTTGTGTATCCCTCAAGCCATTTATATGTTTCTTCGTCTAAATATTCACGCATAGTTTTTCTAACTTGCTTATGATATTCATTTAATAAAACCTTATCTTCACATGTTAAGTACTTATCTGATATTCCATCAGGGTCAATCGGAATAAATGTGAGATTTTCAAACTTATAGAATTTGCCATCTGGTGTAGTTCCGTCATTTCCTAACTCTTCAAAAGGAACTACTAGCATTTCATTTTCAGTACGAATTCCAAATTTATTTTCTCTATAAACACCTGGTTCGTTTGTTACAACCATGCCTTCTTCTAAGACTGCACTTGGCCCTTTAGGTCCTATTTTCCATCTAATATTATGTGGGCCTTCATGTACATTAAGTATATGTCCTACTCCATGGCCTGTTCCGCACTTATAGTCCATGCCAAGTTGCCACATAGGCTCTCTTGCATAAATATCAAGATTTTCACCTCTACACCCATCAATAAATTTAACATTTAATAATCTAAGCATTGAAACTGCTGTGAGAGTAAAAGCTTGTTTTTCCTCTTCTGTAAGTTCGCCAACAACGAATGTTCTAGTAATATCAGTTGTTCCATCTTTATATTGGCCACCTGAGTCAATTAGAAGCATTCCTTCTGGTTTTACTAGAGAATATTTTTCAGGTGTTGCGCTATAGTGCATCATTGCTGCATTCTCTTTATATGCACAAATAGTATCAAAGCTTGGCTCAATAAATTTTTCATCTTCTTGTCTTAATTTAAGAAGATAATCTTGGATGCTAAGTTCTGATAAAGGAAGTGCGACTTCTTTTTGTTCTGGATCAAAAGCTTTTTCTTTTAACCATTTCATTAATCTAATTATTACTGCACTATCCCTTTTAAGAGCTTCTTTTAAGTTATTAATTTCAACTTTATTTTTAATTCCTTTCATTGCTGTTGAAGGGTTCGTAACATTAATTATTTTGAAGTTTTTATCCTTAAAATATCTATAAATAGAATATCCAATTCTTGATTGATCCATTAAAATACAATCTGCTTCTATGCTTTCATCTTTATACCAATCTGGACTGTATCCTTTTCCATTAGTAAAAAGATGGGCTACGCCACCGCTTATTGTTGCATAAGCATAAGCTTCTGGATTACATGGAATATCATTTGCTCTAATATTAAATATCCATGCAATATCATCAAGTGAATTAAGTAAGAAACTATATGTCTTCTTTACATGTTTTTCCAAACCATTTTCTTTTATAGTTGCTTCTAATACTTCTCTTACTCTAGCTATTTTTTCTTCTGAACTTTCGCCTGTAACTTCTATTGGAAGTTCATAAATTTCTGTAAATATTTGCTCTGGTCTATCTTCCCAGATTTCATTTACTAAATCTTTTTCGAATTTTATTTCTTTAGCATTCTTTCCAATTTTTAAAGCTGTATTAGCGCTTACAACTGCTCCATCAAATCCAAGAACTTTATCTTCAGAAACTTCTTTAATAAAATCTTCTGGTTCAGGAACACCCCTCTCTCCCCATTTCATAAGCTCGATGCCTGTTCCTGCTATTTCGTTTGCTGCCTGGATATAATATCTTCCATCTACAAAAATCCATGCATTATCTTGGCTGACAATTACATGTCCTGCCGAACCCGAAAATCCAGAAATAAATTGGATACATTTAAAATGGTCTGATACATATTCACTGTCATGTGTATCACTCATTGGAATATAATAAATATCTATTCCTCCTTCTTTCATTAAATTACGTAAACTATCAATTCTTTTTGAATATTCGTTCATAATTTTTCTCCTTTTGAAAAACTATTTTATCAAATCTTTTATAACTTCATTTGCAAGAAGTAATCCTGCACTTCCTACTACAGTTACTAAACTACCTATTGTTTTTTCTTCACTTTCATTTTGAATTTGTCCTTGCTCTATCGAAAAAACTACTTTTACATTTTCAATGTTTCTTTTTTTAAGTTCTCTTCTCATTACTTTAGCAAGTGGACAAATACTCGTTTGTGAAATATCGGCTACTCTAAATCCTGATGGATCTAGTTTATTTCCCGCTCCCATGCAACTAATAATTGGAACATTTGCTTTTTTTGCATTTTCTATCAAAGTGAGTTTTGCGCTAACTGTATCAATCGCATCTACTATGTAATCATATTTTGAAAGATCGTACTCGCTTGCATTTTCCGGCAAATAAAAAACATTAAATATATTTATTTTAGCTTCCGGGTTTATTTGCAATGCCCTATCTTTAGCAACTTCAACTTTTACTTTTCCTATTGAATTTGTTGTCGCAATTATTTGTCTATTTAAGTTGCTTATATCAACAATATCTTTATCGTAGATATCTATATTACCTACACCACTTCTTACTAAACTTTCAAGTACGTAGCCTCCTACGCCACCTACTCCAAAAAGAGCTACATGTGCCTTATTTAGTTTTTCAAGCGTTTTATTTCCTAAAATCTGGCTTGTTCTAATAAATCTTTCACTCATATATTATACAGATAATTGTGTCCATAATTTGGCTGTTTCTACAGCTCTTCTCCAGCCAATTATTTTCTTTTCTCTATCTTCTACTTTCATATTTGGCTTAAACTCTGATCCAATCTTTAAGTTCTTTTTAAGCTCATCGTAGTCTTTCCAAAAGCCTACGCTAAGGCCAGCTAAATACGCTGCTCCAAGAGCTGTATTTTCAACCATCTTTGGTCTTGCTAATTCGCATCCAACAATATCAGATTGGAACTGCATAAGAAAATCGTTTTGGCTAGCTCCGCCATCAACTTTTATTGATGTAAGTTCTATTTCTGCATCTGCCTGCATTGCCATAATTACATCATATATTTGATAAGCGATTGATTCTAATCCGGCTCTGATAAAATGGTTTTTATTAAATCCTCTAGTTAATCCTACCATAGTGCCTCTAGCATCCTGGTTCCAATGCGGAGCTCCAAGCCCCGTAAACGAAGGAACAAGGTAACCTTCCTGGGTATCTTCTACTTCTGCTGCAAGCTTTGCACTTTGTGATGATTTAGTAAATAATTTCAATTCATCTTTCATCCACTGCATTACAGCACCACCCATAAACACACTTCCTTCAAGTGCATAATTAGGTTTCTCGTCTAATCCTGCAGCTATAGTTGTAAGCAATCCATGTTTTGAAATAACTGCTTCTTTTCCCGTATTCATTAAAAGGAAACATCCCGTACCATATGTATTTTTAATATCACCTTTTTCAAAACAGCAAAGTCCAAATAAGCTTGATTGTTGATCGCCTGTTACGCCGCAAATTGATATAGGTCCACCAAAAGCATCTGGGTCAGTACTTCCAAAGTTATATCCTGATGGATGAACTTCTGGAAGCATTGATTTTGGAATTCCGAAATAATCTAATATTTCTTCATCCCATTTTAATTTATGTATATCAAAGAGCATCGTTCTGCTTGCGTTTGTATAGTCTGTTGCATGTATATGGCCGTCAGAAAGTTTCCACATAAGCCATGTATCGACTGTACCAAACATTAATCTTCCTGTCTTAGCGGCTTTTTTAGCTCCTTTAACATTATCTAAAATCCATTTGATTTTTGATGCTGAAAAGTAAGCATCTGGAATTAAACCTGTACGTTTATGTATTTTTTTAGCCATTCCTTTTGGAATTTTATTTATAATTTCCGAAGTTCTTCTACACTGCCAAACTATTGCATTATAGATTGGCTCGCCCGTAATCCTATCCCATACGATAGTAGTTTCTCTTTGGTTTGTTATGCCAATGGCTTCTATATTTTCGTATGTGGCTCCAACCTCTTTTAAGGCTTCTTTAGCAACACTAAATTGGGTATTCCAAATATCCATTGGGTCATGTTCAACCCAACCTGGTTGTGGATAAATTTGTTTATATTGTTTTTGAGATATGCTCTCAATTTTTCCATTTTTATTAAAAAGTATACATCTCGAACTTGTAGTGCCCTGGTCTAAAGCCATGATATATTTTTTCATAGATACCTCCGGATAAAAAAATACTATATACCATTAAATATTATATATTTATGGCTTTGTATTATCAAGTAATGAAAGCCGATAAATGCGTATTGCGTATTAGCATATATAATGGTAAACTTTCAAAATAAATACATTATGAGAGGAACATTATGAAAGAAATCCCTTATAAAATATATCTAGAAGAATCTGAAATGCCAAAACAATGGTATAACCTAAGAGCTGATATGAAAAACAAGCCAGCTCCACTTCTTAATCCTCAAACACTTAAGCCAATGACAAAAGATGAATTAAGCGTTATTTTTTGTGATGAACTTGCTCGTCAAGAGCTTGATGATAAAACCGATTATTTTGATATACCAGAAGATATTTTAGGCTTTTACAAGATGTATAGACCTTCTCCTTTAATAAGGGCTTACTGTCTTGAAGAAAAGCTTAAAACTCCTGCTAAAATTTATTATAAATTCGAAGGAAATAACACTAGCGGAAGCCATAAATTAAATTCTGCAATCGCCCAGGCTTTTTATGCAAAAAATCAAGGGCTTAAAGGTGTTACAACAGAAACCGGTGCAGGCCAATGGGGAACTGCTCTTTCTATGGCATGTTCATACCTAGAACTTGACTGTAAAGTTTATATGGTGAAAGTATCATATGAGCAAAAACCATTCCGACGAGAAGTTATGCGTACGTATGGTGCGTCAGTTACTCCTTCTCCATCAATGGAAACCTTGGTTGGTCAAAAAATTCTTAGTGAATTCCCGGGAACTGGTGGAAGTCTTGGCTGTGCTATTTCTGAAGCTGTTGAAAAAGCGACTTCTCTTGATGGATATCGTTATGTTCTTGGAAGTGTTTTAAACCAGGTAATGTTACATCAATCAATTATTGGGCTTGAAACAAAAGCGGCCCTTGATAAATATGATATTACTCCTGATATTATTATCGGCTGTGCTGGTGGTGGTTCAAACCTTGGCGGTCTTATTGCGCCGTTCATGAAAGAAAAAATTAAAGGTGAAAAAGACTATAAAATTATCGCTGTTGAACCTGAATCATGTCCAAGCTTTACTAGAGGCGCTTATACTTATGATTTTTGTGATACTGGAAAGGTTTGCCCTCTTGCAAAAATGTACACACTAGGTAGTGGATTTATACCAGCTTCTACTCATGCAGGCGGATTAAGATACCATGGAATGAACCCTGCTCTTTCACAACTTTATCATGACAAATTAATAGAAGCTGTTACTGTTTCACAAACTGAAGTTTTTGAAGCTGCGGAAAGGTTTGCACGAGTTGAAGGTATCTTACCTGCTCCTGAAAGCTCACATGCAATTAAAGTTGCAATAGATGAAGCTCTTAAATGCAAAGAAACCGGCGAAGAAAAGACAATCGTCTTTGGCCTCACCGGTACCGGTTATTTTGACATGTTTGCTTACGAGAGATTTCATGATGGTAACATGGTTAACTATGCTCCATCAGACGAAGAAATCCAAAACGCATTAGAAAAACTTCCAAAATTCAACTAAACATTTCAGTTGATAAATATCTATCACCTGTATCAGGCAGGAGCACTACAATGCTCTTGCCTTTATTTTCTTCTTTTTTAGCGATTTCTATAGCTCCAAAAAGTGCTGCTCCCGAAGAAATTCCTACGAGTACTCCTTCTTTTTTTGCGAGCATTCTTCCTGTTTCATAAGCTTGTTCATCGCTAACTCCTATTATGTCATCACAAACATCCTTATCAAAAGTATCTGGAATAAAATCCGGTCCTATTCCTTGGAGATTATGTGAATGTGGCTTATCACCATTAAAAACGATTGATTCTTTTGGTCCTACACCAATTACTTTTATATCACTATTTTTTTCTTTTAAGAACTTTCCTGTTCCTGATAATGTTCCACCTGTTCCTACGCCAGCTACATAAAAATCTATATCGCCGTTAGTATCTTTCCATATTTCAGGACCTGTTGTAAGGTAGTGAGCTTTTGGATTAGAAGGATTTTTAAACTGGCCTGCAATAAAACTATTTGGAATCTTTGATGCTAATTCTTCAGCTTTTTTTATTGCTGCGCTCATGCCTTCTTTTCCAGGAGTTAGTACAAGCTCTGCTCCATATGCTTTAAGAAGTTTTTGGCGTTCTTGCGACATGCTATCAGGCATAATAATGATAACTTTATATCCTTTTGGAACTGCCATTGCCGCAAGTCCAATACCTGTATTTCCGCTAGTAGGTTCTATAATAGTACTTCCCTCTTTTAGTTTTCCTTCTTCTTCGGCATCTTTAATCATCTGCTTTGCAATTCTATCTTTTGCTGAACCAGCCGGATTTAAATACTCGAGCTTTGCGTAAATTTTAGCATTAAGCCCTAATTCTTTTTCAATATTTACAAGTTCTAACAAAGGTGTATTTCCTACTAATTCGTCAATTGACTTATAAATCATTTTCTTTTACCTTTTCTTCTTGAACATTATCTTTTTTCTTTCTAAAGACAATTAATTTACTAACTATATAGTTAACTATTACAACAATAATACTTGTTACAATTTTCCATATAAGTGCATTTTGATGAAGTGTATCAACAAAGAATGCTATTGCAGCTGTTTCTAAAATTCCTGTTAATAATCTTCCAAGTGCAAACTCTCCGAGTTCTTTTAATGCAAGAGAAACCTTCCAACTCTTTGATTCAAAAACCCAAATCTTATTTGTCACAAATGCAACTAGCATAGATATAACCCATGCAATAATATTTGATACGCTTCCAGATAACTTAAACGGATAATAACAAAGCGTATAAACACCATAATTAACAAGTGTGGTTACACCGCCGAAAACAATATATAAAATATATTCTTTATACTTGTTATAAAATTTTTTCATCTAGTTAAGTGCTGCTTTGAGTTTATCAATACCAATTTTAATTCTTCTTATGCTTTCTTCTTTTCCAATTATTTCCATTATTTCAAAAGCACCGCCCGGTGTATTTTGTTTCCCGGAAACAGCTGTTCTAAGAGGCCATAAAACGATTCCGTTCTTACACTCTTTCTTTTCAATATATCCCATAATTAAATCATGAAGACTATCAAGACTATAATCATCATGTGCTTCTAAAATAGGAAGTGTCTCTTCTAAAACTTCTAAAGCAATTTCAGAATTAGTCTTCATTTTTTTATGTGTATACATTTCAATATCGTAGTCTAATAAATCTTCAAAGAAATCAATCTTCTCTGGAATATCAGGAAATACTTCAATACGTGTTTTTATAAGTTCAAGTATCTTATCAATATCAACGTCTTTTGTGATAACCTGCTTAACGTATGGAAGTGCATATTTTTTATATTCTTCAAAGTCCATTGCTTTGATATATTCACCGTTCATCCATTTAAGTTTTACCATGTCGAAAACAGCTGGTGATTTTGATACTCTCTTATAATCAAAAGCTTTTTTAAGTTCATCTAATGAGAAAATTTCCTGGTTATCTTCTGGGCTCCATCCTAAAAGCGCAACGTAGTTAACAATTGCTTCTGGAACAAATCCCTGCTCTACTAAATCTTCGAATGAAGAATGGCCACTTCTCTTTGAAAGTTTATGATGATCTTCATCTGTGATTAATGGGAGGTGAACAAATACTGGTGCTTCCCATCCAAAAGCCTCATAAAGTCTTAAATATTTAGGTGTTGATGAAAGATATTCATTTCCTCTAACAACATGTGTTATGCCCATTAAATGGTCGTCTACAACATTAGCAAAATTATATGTTGGATAACCGTCTGACTTAATAAGTATCATGTCATCAAGTTCAGCGTTTTCAACTGTAATAGTGCCGTAAATATCATCAACAAAAGTAGTTGTTCCTTCGTTTGGAATATTTTGTCTAATAACAAAAGGTAGATTAGCATCTAATTTTGCCTGGATTTCTTCTTTTGATAAGCCAAGACAATGTTTATCGTAAACAACGATTTCTTTTCCGTCTATCTCCTGTTTCAAGCTATCTAAACGCTCTTTTGTACAAAAGCAATAGTAAGCCTCGCCTTTTTCAATAAGCTTTTTCGCATACTCCATATAGATGCCGGCTTTAACACGCTCTGATTGGACATACGGTCCACAATCCTTTGGCTTATCCGGGCCTTCGTCATAATCAAGTCCTGTTTCGCAAAGAGTGCTATATATTATTTCTAGTGCGCCTTCTACAAAACGTTCCTGATCTGTATCTTCAATACGAAGTATAAAGTCGCCGTCTTCATGGCGAGCTATTAAATATTCGTACAAAGCTGTTCTTAAGTTTCCAACATGCATACGTCCTGTTGGGCTAGGCGCATATCTAGTTCTAATTTTCATTTTTATACCTCTTTCAAAAAGTTATTTAGCACTGATGTATTTTTTTGCTGTTAAAAGTTCCGCAAGTAAAATCGCTCCACCAGCAGCTCCTCTAACCGTGTTATGACTTAAGCCTACAAATTTATAATCATAAATTTTATCTTCTCTTAATCTTCCTAAAGAAACACCCATTCCTTTTTCGTAATCTCTATCAAGTTTTGGCTGAGGTCTGGTTTCTTCTTCAAAGTACTGAATAAATTGTTTTGGTGCGCTAGGAAGTTCTAACTCTTGTGGCACTGACTTATATTCAGCCCATTTCTTTAATATTGTTTCTTTTGATGGCTTTTTTTTGAATTTAACGAAAACCGCTGCTGTATGGCCGTCTTGTACACCAACTCTTAAACATTGTGCTGTAATAAGTGGTTTCTTAGCAGTCTCAATAACGCCTTTTTTCTTATTTACTTTACCCCATACACGTAGTGGTTCTAATTCACTTTTTTCTTCTTCTCCACCAATATACGGAATAACGTTTTCTACCATTTCTGGCCAATCCTTAAAAGTTTTTCCTGCACCTGAGATTGCCTGATATGTGCACACAAAAACTTTTTCAGGTTTATATTCTTTTAATGCATCAAGAGCAGGTGTATAGCTTTGAATTGAACAATTTGGTTTTACTGCTACGAAACCTTTCTTTGTTCCAAGACGTTTTCTTTGATATTCAATAACTTCTATATGTTCTGGATTAACTTCTGGAATAACCATTGGAACGTCCGGGGTCCATCTATGCGCTGAGTTATTAGAAACAACCGGTGTTTCGCACTTAGCGTATGCATCTTCAAAAGTTCTTATAGCTTCTTTATCCATATCTACAGCGCTAAAGCAAAAATCTACTTCTTTTGCATTTTCTTCGATATCGTTTAGATTTTTAACTACAACGTTTTTTAATCGTTCAGGAATTGGTGCGTCCATTTTCCATTTATCTTTAACGCACTCTTCGTAGGTTTTTCCCGCACTTCTTTCGCTTGCTGCAAGCAAAGTAACCTCAAACCATGGATGGCCCTCAAGTAATGTTACAAACCTTTGTCCAACCATTCCAGTTGCACCTAAAATTCCAACTTTTAATTTCTCTTCCATTTTTTAACCTTCTTTTTTATTTATTAACTGCGAAGTTTTGTTCCCTTCGTGTCACGTTTAGCAAGTTTAAGTTTCATAAGTTCAACTTCTTTATTGTTATAAGTAATAGTGCTCTTATCACCAAATCCGACAATATAAACTTTATCGATTTCGTCACCAGCGTTTAATTTTATAGCTCTGACACCGATTGCACCTTTTTTCTTTTCTGGAACTTCGCTTAACTTAAATCTTAAGAATACGCCGTCTTTTGTTTGAAGAACTACCATCTTATTTGTTACAAATTTAGTCTGTGGTTCATTTACTTGTTCTTCTTCATCATCATAAGTTTCGCTTCCAACGATATCTCCATTATTTACATCTATAAATTCAAATGTAAGTTGGTCATCTTCTGGATCAATGTAATCACTAATTCCATCAGTACTTCCGCCAGAAATAATTAAGTTTTCATCTTCTTCATCTTCTTCAACAAGTTTTTGTCTTGTTGCGTCAAATAAATCGATACTTGCTACTTCATCATCTGGACCAAGTTTTGTAGCTGCAACGGAAAGCCTAGATACATCAAACTCGTTTGCATTAACAAACTTCATCATACCCTTCTTTGTAGTAAATAACATCATATGCATCTTTAATTTTGCAAGTGAACAAATTTGTAGTATTTCTTCATTATTTGCACTTGAATAATTGCACAGGTTATCAATAGGAATTCCTTTGTCTTTAGGTTTTTTCATAGGAACTTTAATAACCTTTAATTGATGAACCATACCGGTTTGTGTAAATATACAAATCCTGTCTGTATTCATGCATCTAATAACATATTTATTTTCCTCATCAATGGTTTCCACATTTCTATCGTATGCAGAAGGCTCGATAAGTTTTGCATATCCGAATCTATCCATTAAGAATACAACTTCTTGTTCCTTAATCTTTTCTTCTTCATAAACAGCTGCTTCAGCATCAACTATCTGTGTTTTTCTTTCAAAGCCATATTCTTTTTTGATTGCTTCTAAATCTTTGATTATGACTTTTTTCATTGTATTTGGATCGTTTAAGATCTTTTCATATTCAGCAATTTCTTTTTTAAGTTTTTCATATTCATCTTTTAATTGTAAAATTTCAAGACCAATTAATTTTGCAAGTCTTAAATCCAAAATTGCCTGTGCCTGCTTTTCGCTAAAACTTAATTTCTTAGCTTCTTTTTTAGATGCATCGCTCTTGAATTTAACATTCTTAACATTACCGTTTACTAAGCAATCTTTAGCGATGGCTACGCTTTCTGAACCTCTGATTACTTCAATAATTAAATCGATAATATCGCATGCTTTTATTAAACCTTCTTTAATTTCTCTTTGTTCTAAATCTTTATCAAGAAGTGTTTGATATTTTCTAGTGTTAATTTCATATTGGAAATCAATACAATGTCTTAAGATATCTTTTAATCCTAAAACTTCTGGCTTCCCGTCAACAATAGCAAGCATATTAACACCAAAAGTATCTTCAAGACGTGTCTTTTTATAAAGCATGTTCTCAATCTTAACCGGGTCTGTTCCTGGTTTAAGTGTAAGAACAATTCTTATTCCCTCTTTTGATGATTCGTTAGAAACATCGACGATATCTGTTGTCTTTTTAGTTTCAACAAGGTCGCAAATATCTAAAATAAACTTGCCGATATTTTGACCAATCATTGTATATGGGATTTCTGTAATAACAAGTTTATCTTTATCTGATTTTCTTCTTCCTTGTTCAAATTCTACTTTTCCTCTGAGTTTTATTTTTCCTGTTCCAGTTTCATAGATTTCTTTAAGCTCAGATTTATTAGTTGCAATTCCCCCTGTAGGAAAATCTGGTCCTAAGACATATTCCATAAGTTCTTCGGTTTTGATTGTCTTTTTTTTCATCATGGCAATCATCGCATCAACTACTTCATTTAAGTTATGAGTAGGAATAGATGTGGTCATACCAACTGCGATACCTTCTGAACCATTTATTAAGATGTTTGGAATACGTACCGGTAAAACTTCCGGCTCTTTTTCCATCTCATCAAAGTTAGGAACAAAATCAACTACGTTTTTATCTAAATCTGCAAGATAAACATCCTGGGTAAACTTTTGAAGACGAGCTTCTGTATAACGCATTGCAGCGGCTCCATCACCTTCGATTGAACCAAAGTTTCCATGACCATCAACAAGTGGCATTCCCTTTTTGAAATCTTGTTCCATAACAACAAGTGTTTCATATATTGATGAGTCACCATGTGGATGGTATTTACCCATTGCATCACCTACGATACGCGCTGATTTTCTATAAGGCTTATCGCTCTTAAGTCCTAACTGACTCATCGAATAAAGTACACGACGCTGAACCGGTTTAAGACCATCTCTGATATCCGGCACTGCTCTGGCGCATATAACGCTCATCGCATAATCAATATATGATTGTTGCATTAAGTCTGAATATTCTGTGTTTAATATTTTCTCTGGCATAATTTTCCTCTGCTTTTTTATACATCTAATTCTGCTAAATTAGCGTTATCATGTATGAATTTTTTTCTAGGTGCTACGTCGCTTCCCATTAACATTTCTGTTACTTCTGAAGCTAATCTGGCATCATCAATTTCAACCTTCTTTAATACTCTGCGTTCTGGATCAAGTGTCGTTTCCCAAAGCTGTTCTGCATCCATTTCACCAAGACCTTTATATCTTTGAAGTGTGAATTCACCTTTATGTGTTGCTCTATATTTTTCAAGTGCTAAGTCATCATAAAGATATTCTTCTTCACCCTTTTTCGGAATTGCTTTATAAAGAGGTGGTGTCGCAAGATATACATGTCCCGCTTGGATAAGTTCTGGCATAAATCTATAAAAGAAGGTAAGAAGAAGCGTTGCGATATGAGCTCCATCGACGTCGGCATCAGTCATAATAATTATCTTATTGTAACGAAGTTTTGTGATATCGAAATCGTTTCCATATCCTTCTGAGAATCCACATCCAAAAGCCTGGATCATTGTTTTTATTTCTGCGTTTGCTAACACTTTATCTATTGATGCTTTTTCAACATTTAAGATTTTACCTCTTATTGGAAGAATGGCCTGGGTCATTCTATTACGTGCTGTTTTGGCGCTACCTCCGGCAGAATCGCCTTCGACGATAAATACTTCGCACTCTTCTGGTTTTCGGCTTTCGCAGTTAGCAAGTTTTCCGTTTCCTTCCATAACAAATTTTGTTTTGGAAAGCATGTTAGTCTTTGTTTTTTCTTCTGCCTTTCTAATCTTTGCACTCTTTTCAGCGCATGCAATTGTTGCTTTAAGATTTTCAAGGTTTTTATCATAATATCTTTCAAGCTCTGTTCCTGTGATATCGGACGCTACTTTTTGAGCGTCAGGATTATCAAGCTTTGTCTTTGTTTGTCCCTCAAATCTAGGATCTGGGTGCTTAACTGCTACGATAGCGGTCATTCCGTTTCTAGCATCAGCTCCAGTAAAGTTTTCGTCCTTTTCTTTTAAGATTCCTATTTCTCTGGCATATGTATTTATAAGTTGAGTGAATCGAGCCTTAAATCCAGTAATATGCGTTCCACCTTCCTGGGTGTAAATATTATTACAAAATCCTAAGATATTTTCCTGGAATTCATTTGTGAATTGGTAAGCAACTTCTACCTCTATTCCATCGCTTTTTCCTTTGTAATAAACTACTGGTGCGGCCGTCTCTTTACCCTGATTTAAATCATTTATATAAGCAACTAATCCTTCTGGCTCATTAAATATAACTTCCTCTTCTTCATTAAATCTTTGGTTAATGAATGTAATTGTAAGTTCTGGATTTAAGTATGCCGTTTCATGAAGACGTGACTTAATTGCATCTGCTTTGAAATATGTCTTTTCAAAGATTTCTGGATCAGGTAAAAATCTGACCGTTGTTCCACTGTCTGATTTTCTACATGTTCCGCTTTCTTTTAAGTTATATTCTTTTTTACCTCTGGCAAAACGTTGGTTATAAACTTTGCCTTCTTTTTTAATTTCAACTTCAAGCCATGTTGAAAGTGCGTTAACAACACTCGCGCCAACACCATGAAGACCACCAGAAATTTTATAGTTTCCGTCTCCAAACTTTCCACCTGCATGAAGCATTGTAAATACTACCTCAACAGCAGGAAGTCCCGTTTTCTTATTTATTCCAACCGGAATACCACGGCCATTATCGATAATTGTTGCTGAACCATCAGCTTCAAGTGTGACCGTAATTTCCGAGCAGTAACCAGCAAGGTGCTCATCAACTGCATTATCTACTATTTCATAAATTAAATGGTTTAATCCTTTAGTAGAAACGCTACCGATATACATACCCGGTCTTCTTCTTACTGCTTCAAGACCTTCGAGTATGGTTATCGCATCAGCATTATATTGATTTGTGTCCTTTGTAGCTTTTGCCATTTATTTACCTAACTCTTTCTGGAAGTCCAACTTTCTTTTGTACTTTCCTTAATGTTTTATTAGCATAGTAACTAGCTTTTTCAGTATTATTTTTAATAATGCTATCTACATAAGCTTTATCAGCGCTTAATTCTTCAAACTTTTGTTTAACAGGCGCTAATTTATCAGCAACAGTTTCACCAACAGCAAGTTTAAAATCGCCGTAACCTTTTCCTTCAAATTCTTTTTCAATATCTTTGAAGTCTTTTCCTGTTGCTGCGCTATAAATATCAATTAAATTCATGATGCCCGGCTTATCTGGTGTGTAGATAATCTGGTTATCTGAATCTGTAATTGCTCTTTTAAATTTTCTAACGATTGTATCTTTATCGTCTAATACATAAACGACTGAGTTTTGATTTTCATCTGACTTACTCATTTTCTTAGTAGGATCAGAAAGTGACATAATTCTTGCTCCTGCTTTTCCGATATAAGCTTCAGGTACTGTAAATACGTCGCCATAAATACTATTAAATCTTTCAGCAACATCACGCGTTAATTCTAAGTGTTGCTTTTGATCTTCACCTACTGGAACAACATCTGCTTGGTAAAGCAAAATATCACATGCCATCAAAACTGGATATGTAAAAAGTCCTGCATTTATATTGTCTGCATGTTTAGATGATTTATCTTTAAATTGTGTCATGCGACTAAGTTCGCCCATGTACGTAAAGCAATTTAATATCCATGTAAGTTCTGCGTGTGCAGGAACACTAGACTGATAATAAACACAGTTTTTTTCTGGATCCAAGCCTGCTGCTATATAACTTATAAGCACGTTTCTAGCACTCTTTCTAAGTTCAGCCGGATCTCTTCTAAGTGTTAATGCATGAAGGTCTGCTACTGCATAAAAGCATTCATATTCATCAGATAAGTTTACCCAATTTCTTAATGCTCCGAAGTAATTTCCTATATGTAAAACGCCTGTTGCCTGCATTGCACTATATAATACTTTTTTATCGTTAATCATATTTCTCTCCCTCTATATGCTTAAGAAATCTTTTCTCTTTTTATATGTTCTAAAATAATAAACAACATCAAAGTGTGTTTGCTCTTCTGATTCATCTACCAAAACCCATTCCGGTCTCTTATCTAAATTCACCATGTTAGTATCCGCCTGGTAGCTATAATCAATATATGTTACGAGTGCTTCTTCGCAATATTTAAGCATCCCGATATATATACTTGCTCCGCCAGCTACATAAACATCTGTTGTGTATTTTTTAGCTTCTGCGAGTGCTTCTTCGATGCTATGAACTACGATAGCTCCTTTAACTTTATATTCTGGATTTCTGGATATTACTATATTTACCCTATTAGGAAGTGGTTGGCCCTGTGGCAAACTTTCTAATGTTTTTCTTCCCATAATTACTACCTGATTAAGTGTTACCTGATTAAAAAATCTAGTATCATCCGGGATATTTGTTAATAGCTTTCCATTCTTTCCAATTGCCCAATTTCTATCAACGGCAACAATTAATTTAATCATCAAAAAACTCCTATAAAACTTAATTTTTACTTTTACCGTACGTAAAACAGACTATTTGCCCATAGTCGATTTATTATACCAAAACAGAGGCTTAAAATCAACGGAAAACCACAATATATAGGGATTTTTCGTTAAAATTACCACTATATTAAGTTCTTTTGCTTTAAAAAAACAAGGTGTTGTAACACCTCGTTTTACTATTACATGATGCCTTAATAAGAACTGTTTTTATTTATCCTCTCCAAATGCTTCTCTGAACATTTTTTTATGTTCTCTTTGTCACATAAATGGCGCTCATTTTCGTAATATGTTTCTCTTGCAAAATCCTTTTCTTATTTATATTTAGATTATTCCAAGTGGAATTAAAACTATTAAGCAAGCTGCAACAAGTCCCCATTCTGCAATAAGGAAAATATTTCTTTTCTTAGGTTTCATGTCAGGAACATAATTGCTTGCAAGGAAGAACGGTACATATGTTGTGATGAATACTGGTAATACGCCCCACCACTTATATACCCAGATAAATGAATTGTTACTTGTTCCAGCAAGGAATGATTCAAAAAGTGCAAATAAAACTGCCATCTCAATTGCCCCAACAAGTTTGCAACTTATTCCCTTCTTTCCATTTTTAGCAAAGTAACGTTTACTTGTATCATCAGGAAGCATCTTCCATGAAATAATACCTGCGATTGAGAACATCATTGAAAGTTCCCATGAAACACCTATTAAAAGAATGAATGTTGTTGATTCATTGCTAACCGTCCAAAGAGGATAACCAAAAATATTAGCTATAACCGCATTTGCTATTTCATAAAGCCAATGAACTCCATAAAGCGCAAGTCCAGCGTATACAGCCTTCATATCTTTCTTTCTGATTTCACTCCAATAAATATAAAAAACTACAGCAAGTATAAAAATAAATGTCCAATTAAAATTAAAAGTACTTCTAACCTGAACGGCATCAACTAAATCTTTGGCTAATTGTGAGCCATCCCCAAAAAACTTAAACATAACTTTACCTCCCTAAAGTTTATTTATTTTAATTATAAAATACTCGTTTCAAAAATAAAACAAAAATCCTGCCGTGTTGGCAGGATTTTCTTAGTCTAATATAATTTATAATTATTTTCCGAAGCGTTTTCTTGACTCTTCGTAGATGATTGGGTAAATTCTTTCATCTAATTGGAAAAGTCCGCCGATGTAGAAGTTTGGACCATAATCATCTAACATTTCATTAATCATTGCTCTGAGTTCGTCTTCAGTTGCTTCTGGTGTGAATTTTTCAGTATCAAGAATTACTTGAAGTTTAATCTTATCGCCATACTCTTTTAAGATTTTAGCTTTATCATTCATGTATTGGCCATCCCATAAATCAACGCCAGCTTCAATCATTGCTGGAACTAAATCTTCAATCTTGCCACAACTATGTAATTCAAATACCATACCAAGTTCATGAGCTCCATCAACAACTTTTTTAAGAGCTGGAACAAGCATGTTTCTAACTGTCTCAAGTGAGAACATAGGTGCTCTTTGATTTCCCCAGTCATCATGGAACCATACCATTGAAACATTATAATATTTTTTCATGTATCCTAAGAATTCAACATAAAAGTCAGCAAGTTTGTCAAAGAGTTCTTTTACATCATCTTCAACTTCTTCATCAATCATAGCTATAAGAGCATTTTCCATATCCAAGAAAGATATGAGTCTTTCGAAAAATCCAGTAAATACTGTTGTTTTAATCTGTCTTGTTGGATCAAGGAAGAATTTATTTCTTTCTTTGCATCCTTCCCAATCGTATGTAGAAAGATCTGGGAATTTAATAACATTTTTCCAATCTGAAACATCTTCAAGAGTTGGCTTTCCAGGTCTTACCATAGAACCTTGAACCATTGGAACATATTCCCATTCAATTCCGAAGAAATCAGGACCACCAAATTTATCAGGTGTTAAAAATTGCATTTCAATTGCCATTCCTCTAGCAACGTTTTCAGGAACTATTGTAGGATTGAATAAAACAACTTCCATATCGCTAGGTGTCCATGCAGGCTCACCATCTAAAAATCTTTTGAAGTTTTCTTCCGTTGAAATAGGATAAGTTGGTTTTACAACATTTTTTAGTCCTGGAATAGGACGCATATACTCCCCATTAGGTGTCATTTCAGCTTCGTTATAAAATATTTTTTCGTATTTCATAATTTCCTTCTCCTTTAAACCTAGTATGTTTTTAGTATAAATATTATTTTGCATTTTTCAAGAAAATTTTAGAATATCTTCCATAAATTTTGTTCCAATTAACCCTTTATATTTTTGATTTAATTCTAAAATATAATTTTCGTCCATCGCATCTGAGCAAAGAACTATATCACTAATAATTCCTTTATCGACTTTAACTCGCAGGTCAAAATCGCCCCAATCATATCTTTTATGAACTCGATAATCGAACTTAATATTGTTTCCATAAAGCCATGAATCCGTCATAAAATAATCTGCATCAAATTTATATAAGCTTTCATCCACTTTTTCTATCTTTGTTACGTTTTGCTTATATACCTCTTCAAAAGCTTTTATCATAGCTTCTTTCATCTTATTTATTGTTATACTTTTTTTGATTTGTTTTAAGTTGCACACGCGTGAAGAAACTGAAGCCACGCCTTTTGATTCATACTTTTCTTTATCTACATTAAGATATTTTTCAAGCAAATTAGAATCAACATCAATCATAATCGTTCCATGATGATATTTTCTTGCCACACCATCCTTGGTCTTTGTACCTGGCAGTTCATGAAACGCATTTCCGGAAAATTTTCTTCCTTTATCTTCTTTTGGAAGAAATGCCACCACATCATTTCTTCCTGTTTTTTTTGCCTTTATTCCAAGCATTTCGCAAGCTTTAACAAGCACTGATAATTGTTTATTTACATTGAAATTTTCTTTGCTTACTAAGAATGTAAAATTCAAGTTTCCAAGGTCGTGAAAAACTGCGCCACCGCCCGAGAGCCTTCTTGTCGGAAAGCCCCCATCTTTTAGTAGCTCATCAACCTTGCATTCTTTCCATATATTTTGGTTTCTTCCGCATACTACCGTTTTAGCGTTTTGCCATAAATACAAAATAATTTCATCAGGCTCAACATTTTCTAATAAGTATTTTTCTAATGCGAGATTATTATATGGATTTGTACCATCAGCAAAAATATAACTGATTTTTTTTATTTTGCTCATTATAAAAGATACTCCACTCTGTCCTCATGTCTTTTTGGTGCTTTTGCTTCCTGGTCTGGATATCCAAAAGTTAAAAGCGCAACAAAGTCGCCCTTATCCGGAGCAAAGTGCTCTTTTAATAACGGCGCTGCACCATTTTCCAAAGGTGATGTAAGCCAACAGCTTGCAATCCCTTTTTCATAAGCTGCCAAAATCATATTTTCTAATGGAGCTGCTACACTTTGAACAAGTGTAGAAATATTTTTTTCATAATCAGGCTTTCTTATAAAAGCTAAAACGCAGAAAGTTGCTCCACCAAGATTTTGGTGAAAAGCATTCGTTTGTTCTACAACTTCTGGGTGATTAGGAAAACGTTTTAATAGAGCAGGCATAAACTCTGCTGCTTTGCCTGCTACTATTGTTTTAAGTTCATTTAATTTTTCTGGGTTCTTTATAGCGATAAAGTGGTACGGTTGGAGATTCATTGCTGTTGGTCCCATGCATCCTGCCATCATTATATCTTTGATGTCTTCATCGCTAATTGGAATATCTTTATATTTTCTAATACTCCTTCTTCCCCATATAACTTCTTTAATATTCATTTATAGGCCTTTTTATAAACTTGGATTTCTCAAATTTTTCTATAAGTTCGCGGACCATGCAACTCGTTCCTGGCTCGGGTTCCAACTCGCCGATAACGAGTCACATGGCTCCGCTCACTATTATTTAAATTTATTATTTAGCATCCTTGATACTGAATGATACTCTGCCCATCTTATCTGGACCCATACATTTAGCTTTTACTACATCGCCAAGTGTAAGTACGTCTTCAACATGGTTTATTCTTTCTGGAGCTATCTTAGAAATGTGAACCATTCCTTCTTTTCCTGGAGCAAACTCTAAGAATGCACCAAAGTCTTTTATTGATACTACTTTACCTTCGTAGATTTTTCCTTCTTCGAAGTCTGAAACGATTGTATCAATAATCTTACGTGCTTCCTCAAGTTTATCTTTTTCTACGCCACAAATTGATACCAAACCTTCATCGTTAATATCAATTTTAACGTTTGTTCTAGCGATAATTTCGTTAATAACTTTGCCTTGTTTTCCAACAACATCACCAATCTTGTCAGGATCAATTTGCATGCTAACAATCTTAGGTGCATATTTTCCAACTTCTTTTCTAGGCTCAGCAATAACTGGAAGCATAACTTCATGAAGAATATATGTTCTTGCCTTCTTTGTTTTTGCAATAGCTTCTTCAATGATAGCTCTTGTTAAACCATGAATCTTAATATCCATCTGGATAGCAGTGATACCAACATCAGTACCAGCAACCTTGAAGTCCATGTCGCCAAAGAAATCTTCAAGTCCTTGGATATCTGTAAGAACTAAGTAATCGTCATCTGTTTCGCCTGTAACAAGTCCACATGAGATACCAGCAACTGGTCTCTTAATTGGAACACCTGCTGCCATAAGTGAAAGTGTTGAAGCACAAACTGATGCCTGGCTAGTCGAACCATTACTTTCAAATGTTTCTGATACAAGACGAAGTGCATAAGGGAATTCGCTCTCATCTGGAATTACTGGAAGGAGCGCACGCTCAGCTAAAGCGCCATGGCCAATTTCTCTTCTTCCTGGGCTTCTATTAGGTTTTGCTTCACCTACTGAATATCCTGGGAAGTTATATTGGTGCATGTATCTCTTTGATGTAAAGTGTGAATCAAGACCATCAATTTTTTGTGCCTCACTTAATGGTCCTAATGTTGTTGTTGTAAGAATTTGTGTTTGTCCACGTGTAAACATACCTGAACCATGAGTTCTAGGTAAAATATCAATCTCAGCTGAAAGAGGTCTTATTTGGTCGATTTCACGGCCGTCTGGACGTTTGTGGTCTTTTAAGATCATCTTACGAACTGTCTTCTTTTGATATGCATAAACTGCTTCATCAATAATTGGAAGCCAATCTTCATGTTCCTCAGCGAAGCTTTCAGCCAGTTTTTCTTTGATTGCGCTAATGTTTGCATCACGAACTTGTTTTTCATCAGCAAAAACAGCTTCTTCCATTGCAAGTGGTGGAACGATTTCCATAATAGCGTTAGTAACTTCTTCTGGCACTACATGGCTTTCGTATTCATGTTTTTCTTTTCCGACTTCAGCAATAACTTTTTTGAAGAACTCATTAATTTGTCCATTAAGTTCATGTGCTGCAAAAATCGCTTCAATCATTTTGCTTTCAGGAACTTCATTTGCACCAGCTTCAATCATGATAACTTTTTCTGATGTTGAAGCTACTGTAAGTGTAAGGTCTGTAACTTGTTTTTGTTCCTCTGTTGGGTTGAAAACAAATTCACCATTTACGAGGCCTACTTGAGTCATAGCAACTGGGCCGTCGAATGGAATATCTGAAATACATGTTGCGATTGCACTACCAAGCATTGCTGTAAGTTCTGGTGAACAATCTGGATCAACACATAATACTAAGTTGTTAAGTACAACATCATTTCTATAATCCTTTGGGAATAATGGACGCATTGGTCTATCAATAACACGGCTTGTTAAAATAGCGTTATCGCTTGGACGGCCTTCACGTCTTGTAAATCCTCCAGGAATTTTGCCAACTGAATACATCTTCTCTTCGAAGTCTACACTAAGTGGGAAGAAATCGATACCATCACGTGGCTTTTCGCTAGCTGTTGCAGTTGATAAAACAACAGTGTCGCCATAATGAATAAGAACAGCTCCGTTTGCCTGTGCTGATACTCTTCCGATATCAAGGCGGAGTGTTCTTCCTGCAAGTTCCATTTCAAATTGTTTAAATTCTTTACTCATTTTTTCTCCTTCTACTTCTGGGCGGTATGCCCGATTTAATAAGTTTCCTTATATAACAATAGACTTTAAGGAATATCCCCTAAAGTCTATTGGAACATACAAATTATTTTCTAATACCAAGTTTTTCGATTAACTGACGGTAAGCTTCAATATCTTTCTTCTTAAGATAATCAAGAAGTCCTCTTCTCTTACCTACCATCTTAAGAAGTCCTCTTCTTGAATGGTGGTCTTTTTGATGATCCTTAAGGTGTTCTGTAAGTTCTTTGATTCTGTATGAAAGAATTGCTACCTGAACTTCTGTTGAACCTGTGTCAGTAGGAGTTTTTCCATACTCCTTAATAATTTGTTCTTTTACTTCTTTTGTAATCATTTTATTTCCTCCTTATTAATAAACCGCCTAAATCCGAGAAGAGGTTGGAGTTGTCCATCTTCTAAGATTTGGCTTACAACCTGCATATATTATCAACAAAACCTTTATTTGTCAAGGTAATGCGTGCCTTTAGTTTATACTTTATTAATATCTTTTTTATCTACCATGCCTGCACCTTTGTGTTCAGATGATAAATATCTAGTACATCCGTCAATCCATTCATCATTTGTCATATTCTGAAATGCCTCTGTAACATCAACAAAATCAATTGTTTTAAGATATTCTTTCGCTATTTTTAAACTATTTTCTAATGTTATTTCTTTCTTTTCCATAAAATCACAATATTCATTATACATTGCAGGATCTCCAGAAATACAATCTTCCCATACAAAAGGATTCATATCTCCTAAAAAAACACTTAATTTGTCATTTTCTTTAGTTTCATCTTCATAATATGCATCTAACACAAAATATATCAGTGTAAATAATTCAAATCTATTCATTGTTTTTTCCTTCCAGCAAATATATTTTTACTAAATCCTGATCGTTCATCCCAATTACGTGGTGGATTATTGATTCCGCCATTTTGAATCACTCCATTTTTGCTTGAAACCCATACTTGTGAACCATCATCATTTATTATTGCATGCCAATCTAATCCTCTAGAATCTATACCTATATGCGCATCTTGATTGTTTGCAAGATTTTGCAGCAATTCTCTATTTTGTGGTGTGTCAGCTATATGACCAGGTATATCTCTAAAAATATGTTTTATTTGTGCATCATCCTTTTGGTGACCTTAATTTCAGTTGGTGACAATTTGTCACCAACTCATTTCCTTCTTCGCTCATTCTCTGTTTAACCTTATTCCAATATTCATACTTATTTTTCCTTTAATAAACTCGTGGATTGTCGAAATTGTTCCCGACTCCAGTTCCAAGTCGCCGATAACGAGCCTGACGACTCCACTCGCTTTCTAAAAATCATACGATTTTGCTCGCGAAGCTAGCGGCGCCTGCGCTAGTGAGGGCGCGCGCCGTCAGCTTCGCGTTTCATTATTTCAGTATTTATACCAAAAATAATTTATTTCCATGTTGATCTATTAATAAACAGTGGGCGGGATTTTGAATACATAATTTTTTGGCCTGTGTATATTCCATAATATCCAGATAGTCTATAGGCTACTGCAGCAACTATTAATACCATTGGTAAACTTTTTAAGCCAAAGAGTTCAAAGCAAAGAACTATTGAGGTTATTGGACAGTTTGTTACTCCGCAAAATACCCCTATCATTGCAAGAGCTGCGCCTTGGGTTGATGGTATTCCTATTAACGGTGCAAATACACATCCGAACGTAGCTCCTATAAATAATGTTGGAATTATTTCTCCGCCTTTATAACAACAACTTAATGTTATTGTAGTTAGAACTGCTTTTGCAATAAATGCATACCAAACAACATTTCCACTTAATGCCTGAGAAATAATATTTATGCCTGCTCCGTTGTAATCTCCGTTACCAATTATCATAGTTAAAATTACTATTAAAAGTCCACCTAATATTGTTCTATAATATGGGTTTTTTATTGCCTTTTTTACAAATGATTCCGATTTGTTAAGTAGAAGGCAAAACAATGTGCTAACAAGTGCACATGCAATTCCTAAAACTATTGCCTTTAATCCATATTGCCATGTAAATGCCGAAAAATCTATTTGCGGGAATATATCTGGAGTATAACCCATTACTCTTGAAATAAGCATTGCGCTTAATGATGAAATTGCGCATGGAACGATTGCTGAATAATGCATAATTCCTATGCTTACTACTTCCATCGCAAATATCGTTGCTGTTAGCGGCGTTCCAAACATCGCACTAAAAGCTGCGCTCATACCACAAAGAGTAAGTATTATTGATTCCTTTTTAGGAAATTTAAGTAGCTGTGCAAAAGACATTCCTAAGCTTCCGCCTATTTGGAGTGCTGCTCCTTCTCTTCCTGCTGAACCTCCAAATAAATGAGTTATAGCTGTTCCAACTGTTATAAGTGGCGTCATCTTTATAGGAAGCTTTTGATCTTCTGAGATAGAAAGCAAGACTCTATTTGTCCCAAGCGATTCATATGTTTTAAGAAGATGATAAAACAATACTATTAAAACACCACCGGCTGGAAGCAAAAATATAAGCCACATGTTCTGCTGTCTAAATCCTGTTATTAAATTAATAAGCATAGCAAAAGCCGTCGCATAAGCGCCTACTCCAACTCCTATTACGACAGAAATAAGTATACTCAAAAAATAAGCAAAGAAGTCAAAGCCAACTGCCTTGAATCTTTCTTTACTAAATTCATGTTCCTGGTCACTTTCCCCTAAAAACTGTTCTTCAAATTCTTCTATATCTTTTTTATCTTGCATATTTTTATTGTATCACAAAATAATTATTTGAATTAATAAATAACCAAAACTTCATTTATTTTTTTATAAAAAAACTGGCAAGCATTTAACGCTCGCCAGTTTTTATTAAAATGAAACTATTTATTATGGTGTAATAACAAAATTTTCCAATATGGGTTCACTGCTTCCATCAAAGCAATAAATAATAGCACTCATATACATATCTTCAATAGCATTTCCAGTTGGATCTATTATTTTCATTTCGCTTTTATCAATGGTACCTGGCAACGGCATTCGATTTATCCAAAGAGCTTTATTAGTAGATGAATCAAGTAATGTCGATGCGTAGCCATCCGCTCCTTTATCGCTACCATCAACCCAAATTGTTGAATTTGTTTTATTTCGTATATCAAAGGACAATGTAACTCCATCTTCACCATCTACTCTATTAATATAGATAGAACAATAGTCATTATCAACATAACATTTACCTCCTGGTTCACCCGGTTTTGCTATATCCATTTCTTTTCCATAAGTAAGAAGTGAACAAATAATATCACTATTATTTCCGATATGGCTTGATTCAAGTAAAGCGAAATCTAGTTGTGAAATATCTTTTATACCATACTTTGCTATATCTTTAGGTTCAATATTAATTTGAGTATCGTAGCTCATTCCAGGAGTTATGACATATGGAATAGAATTTTTATCCATTAAACTAATATTGTAATATTTATTTAATGCTATATCTACTACTGCAACCATTAACTCTTTATCTGTTGTTTTGTTTTCAAATGTTATATGAACTACAAATCCCCCTTTATCATTCCACTCCATTTTTGAGACCTTAAATGAAAATACTTCACTATCATAAACTGTGGCATTTTCAACAAGCTTTAATTCTTCTGTTTTACTTCCTGAATCATTTTTCTTTTCGGTTGTTTTACTTCCGCCACAGCCCATAAGTGCTAATGCAAGCACCAAAACCATTACTAATCCAATAATTCTTTTTTTCATAATATTCTCCATTCAAAACATTTTTATGAATCTTAACGTATTGACATTATATATATATATATATATTCAAGCATATTCTCAATATTAAACTATTCTCAAATATTATCTCAAAAGCAAAAATCTTTACTCCTACAAATTGCCCTTTGCCGAGCTGTTTTATATATTTTTATCATTATAGAACAATGACTTGTATATAGTGATAAAAATATAAGCATTTGAATAGAAATTTATCACTATAGGGAGATGCTTTATGTATAGTGATAAAAATATTAGCATTTGAATAGAAAATTTATCACTATAGAGAGATGCTTTATCTATATTGATAAAAATCAAATAATTTATAATAAAAATTATCACTATAATCGAGTGCTTCTCATATAGTGATAAATTTAAGATTTCTGTATCCTTTGATAAATTAAATTTAAGATTTTCGCTCGCGAAGCTGACGGCGCCTGCGCTATTGAGGGCGCGCGCCGTCGCTTCGCTACTTACGGCGGATAAATCATTCGACATCAAAACTCGGCTAGCCACCCGCCTTACTCTTTGAACTTTATGCATTTTTCTCCCTATAGGCAGCCTGACTTCCTATAGTGAGAAAAAAATCATTTATTTCATCAAAAAGTTCTCACTATAGATAACATATCCTTCTATAGGGAGAAAATAACCATCTGACTTTAAAAAAAATTCTCACTATAGACGCGCTATCTTTCTATAGAGAGAAAATCAACATCCACAGTGTTTTTGAACAATTCCCAATATAGATAAACTACTCTCATATGTTGGGAAAATAATTAT
>JAZLGF010000012.1:0-18661 GCA_045616165.1 Lachnospiraceae bacterium | reverse complement strand
ATATGAGAGTAGAGTTTCTATATTGGGAACTTTTAGAAGAAACAAATGATAATCTTCCAACTATAGGAAATGAGTTCACTAATAATGGGAAAAGTGCGGAAGTTTCGAAGAGTAAGGCGGGTGGCTAGCCGAGTTTTGATGTCGAATGATTTACCCGCCGTAAGCAGCGAAGCGACGGTGCGCGCCCTCACTAGCGCAGGCGCCGTCAGCTTCGCGAGCGAAAACAAAACAGCTCGAGAAAATATAAAATGTAATATTTTTATAAAAATGTACTAAAAAAGAACAATATATAAAAAATATTGTTCTTTTTTTAATAGGGGGCTATAATATTTTTACAAAAACTTAAAAAAGCTGGAAGGAATGGTAAAATATTATGGACAAGACTCTTAAGAATCAAGCCTTAAAATACGCTAAACATTTTGATGCAGTCTTAGAAATACCATGTACCGTAGTAGACTTGGCGAACAAGGAAATGGAAACAGATAGGGACGAAAAATGCGTAGGCATTTGCGCGTGCTGTCCAAATAAAGGGTGCCAAGGATACGAGCAGTTTTCATACGGATGCAAAGAAGCATATAGATGGGATGGACTTTATACATTTCACTGTAAGCAAGAATTAGTTCTTATCTGCACATCAATAGCAAACGAGAAAGGTGATTTAGCAGGTGGCCTCGTAATAGGACCAATTTGCCTTGATAATAAAGAGGAATTATTAGGGGAAGCATCTTCAAAAAAATATCAAAAAGCATTAGGAGAAGTAAAAGAACTTGAACCATCAAAGATTCAAGGAATCGCGGAGCTTCTCGCAGGAATATCAGGAACAATTTCAAATCTTTCACATGGCAAGGCAGGCAGATATTTCTATAGGCAAGAAAGTTTGCTTAATGCGATGTATGTAGAAAAAATGAAAGAAAGTGAAACTTCAGATTATTATACCTATCCTATCGCAATGGAAAGAAAACTTCGTACAGCGATAAGAAACAGAGATAAAGAAGGATCACAAACGATTCTTAATCAGATACTTGCAAACATATTTGTTTCAAATAACAACAACTTAGAAGCAATCAAACCGAGAATAACAGAGCTTATTGTTGTTATATCCAGAGCCGCTGTTGATGCAGGCGCAGATATAAATGAAATTTTTATCATTAACGAAAACTTTACACAAAACATCGAAGAATTTAATAGCCTTGAAGGCTTAAGCGCATGGGTATCAAACATGTTACAAAGATTTATTTCATTCACATTTGAGTTTGATAAAGTTAAACATGCGGACGCAGTGTATAAAGTAATTGAATATATTAAATCAAATTATAGAAAACACTTAACACTTGAAGAAATTGCAGCAAACACATATCTTAGCAAAACATATTTAAGTTCTCTCTTTAAGAAAGAAACAGGATACAGCATTTCTGAATATATCAACATTGTAAGAATTGATAGAAGTAAAAATCTTCTTGTTGAAGAGAACTTAAGCATAATTGAAATTGCAAATCTTTGCGGATTCGAAGATCAAAGTTACTTCACAAAGGTCTTCAAAAACATAGTTGGTATTACACCTAAAAAGTACCGAGAAAACCGCGGAAGACAAGATAGATAGGGCGTTTTTTAAGGGCAGCGTCATACAAAACCGGTAAAAAAGTTTTACATAAAAACTTAAAAATTCGTGTTGACAAAAGAATTTTTTAAGACTAAAATCCAAGGCACACCTCAAATCTGAGGCGTGCCTTTTTTCTAAAATTCCTCATGTATCGAGAGGAAAAATTTCTTAGAAAAAATCCAAAATAATTAAAAGTTCCGTGCTCCCGCAGGAGTAACATAATTAACAAACCGTGCTCCCGCAGGACATCTCCCATACTTCGCAGGAACCCCCCGAAAAAGGTACCCCCCTGCTCGTATGGTGCCCTCCTGCTCGCGCACGGAACGATAAAACTTCTGCGGGAGCGAGGAACGATAATAATATTAACACGAGGAATGTTAAGGAGTGAATATGGTAAGGACGCATTTAGCTGTCTATGACGAAAGCCAAAGTTATGTCGACCGTTTTATTAATTATTCTAAAAAGCGGCTAGGCATGAAAGATAAAATTATTGGCTTTACGGACACACAGGCATTAATCAATTATTTGCAATCAAACAAAATAAAAATTTTACTTATCTCTGAAGAAGAATGGGTAAAGAAAAAGGAAGATCCGGAAAAGATAAATGAAAAAATTATCGAAACGCAAAATGTTGAAAAACTAATTTACCTAGGAGAAAGAAAAAATTCTAAAAGCAAACTTTTGCATATTAATAAATACCAGTCCATGAATAAAATCTTAAATGAAGTTGAGGAATTAATTGATGCAAAAGAGCAAAAAGAAAGTTTTGACTCTGGTGTAGAAATCTTTGGAATATATGCACCAAGCAGCAATGATAAGGTAAAAGGGTTTGCATGTAGCATTTGCGAAAACTTAGCACAAACCAAAAAAGTTCTATACATAAATCTTGAAAGATTTTCTGGGATAAACACAAAACTAGGAATAGCTAAAGATTCCAGCATTTCAAATTTAATCTATTTCTATAAAACAAATCCAAAAAAACTAAGAGAAGGATTAGAAGACTTAAAAATAAAAACAAATGGGTTCGATATATTGACAGCACCGCTAGACATGGCCGACATAGACGAAATCGAATTAGAAGAATGGAAAAGTTTTATGAACGAAATAGCAATAGCAGGAACATATCAGGCAATCGTGCTAGATATGCATGAAGCGTTTAACAATTTAGAACCAATATTTTCAATGTGCAAAAAAGTTTATATGCCTCTTACTGGAGGAAAAGATGAAAAGGAAAAGGTGTATGAGTTTAAGGAATATTTTGAAATACGAAATAGAGTTGATCTATTAAAGAAAATATCGGGAGCTCAGATTTGAAAAGTTCCGTGCTTCCGCAGGACATCTCCCATGCTTCGCAGGACCCCCCGAAAAAGGGACCCCCCTGCTCGCATGGTGCCCTCCTGCTCGCGCACGGAACATATAATTAACAGTCCTGCGGGAGCGAGAATTGATAAAACATGAGCGCACGGAACATAGTAAAGGAGATTACATGGTAGAGATTGAAGAATTAAAAAGACGAATCGTAAATAATGCGGATGTTACTAGAAATTTAAGCGATGATGATTTAAGAGAGATTATCACACAGATGGTAATTGAAGAATATAGAGATTGCCATCTATCACTTAAAGAAAAAATGCAAATGAGCAAAGATCTCTTTAATAACATAAGAGGTCTTGATGTACTCGAAGAACTACTAAGTAACGATAAAATTACAGAAATCATGATAAATGGGTATGAACAAATATTTGTTGAGGTAGATGGAAAGATTCACAAATATGATAAGGCATTTTCTTCAAAAGAAAAACTTTTAGATATTATCCAAACGATTGTTGCAAAAGCAAATAAAAGAGTAAATGAAACAACGCCAATCGTAGATACAAGATTAGAAGATGGTTCAAGAGTTAACATCGTGCTTAATCCAATTGCAATTAACGGACCAATTGTAACAGTAAGAAAATTTTATAAAAAGGCTTTAACAATGGAGGATTTGATTGCATATGGATCGATTACGAACGATGCGGCGCAGTTTTTAAGAAAGTTAGTTATAAATGGATACAACATTTTTATTAGCGGAGGAACAGGTTCTGGAAAAACTACATTCTTAAATGTCTTATCAAATTATATTCCGAAAGACGAGCGAATAATAACGATAGAAGATTCTGCAGAGCTAAAACTAAAAAATATAGAAAACCTAGTAAGCCTAGAGTGTCGGGAGGCAAACACAGAAGGCGAAAATGAAGTAACAATAAGAGATTTGATAAAGACCTCACTTAGAATGAGGCCAAATAGAATAGTTGTTGGTGAGGTTAGAGGCCCGGAAGCTTTGGACATGCTTCAAGCAATGAATACAGGACATGACGGAAGTTTATCAACAGGGCATGCTAATTCTCCTTACGATATGCTGACCAGATTAGAAACCATGGTTAAGATGGCTTCAGACATCCCTCTCGAAGCAATAAGAAATCAAATAGCCTCAGCCGTTGAAATCATGGTACATCTGGGAAGGCTAAAAGATGGCTCTAGAAAAGTTTTAGAGATTTCTGAAGTTGTTGGCTGTGAACATGGACATATAGTTCTTAGTCCGATTTATTTATATAAAGAATCAACCGGATTTAGGAAGGCTGAAGGAGTAAATGGAAAGCTTGAATATACGGGAAACCCACTAAGAAAACATAAAGGAAGAATAAGAGAATATGACGAAATCTAAGAAAGAAAGAATAAATTTATATACGTCAAATGAAAAAATAAAAGAGATAGGAATGAATATATTGTTTCTTGTAATTTTATATTTATTCTTCAAATCGCCTTATATATTGCTAATAATGCCAGTATGCATCTTTGTATACCACAGAATTAATAGAAAAAAATTAATAAAAAAATATAAAGAAAAAATCGCATTAGAGTTTAAGGATTTTTTAATTTCGCTAACAGCGTCATTAAGAGCCGGATACTCTATTGAAAATTCAATAAATGAAGCACATAAGGAACTGGTAATCATGTATGGAAACGAAGCCCCCATAACGCTAGAGACAAATAAAATGATTAACCAGATCTCACTTGGTATTCCTGTAGAAAGTGTTTTAGAAGACTTTGCACAAAGAAGCCAAGTTGAAGATATAAAAACTTTTACATCGGTTTTTAAAATAGCAAAAAGAACTGGCGGTGACATGGTTGAGATTATTAAAAAAACCACTTCCGATATTACCTCCAAGATAGATACAAAAAATGAAATTGCTGTATTAATCAGTTCAAAGAAACTGGAACAAAACGTAATGTCTATCATGCCACTCGCCATAATTCTTTATATTGATTTGACATCAAAAGGACTTCTTGATCCTCTTTATGGAAACGTCAAAGGAATTCTAATTATGACAGCATGTCTAATCCTTTATGCGTTCGCATATTTTATATCACAAAAAATTATGAACATAGAGGTTTGAAATGATTTATGTATACTTAGCAATCACAATACTAATTTTTCTAAGTTTCGTTACATGTTCCAGATATAAAAAAGATGAATTTAAGAGGCTGGATAAAAAGCAGCACAAATTAAAAGTGCTCTACCCTATGTCTGCAAAGCTTACGGATTTTGTAAATAAAAAATTTAGAAAAAAGAAAAATAAAAAAACAACGCAAATGCTAAAGCAGATGTATGTAAAGGAAAACGTAGAAAAAGAAAGTTATCTTTATCAGGTAAAAAAGATAGCAGTTGTTATATTAATCATTTTTGTAACATCTTTAATAGGACTTTTAGTATGCATATCAAATAAAAGCATAGGCGCTGTAAAAGAACTGTTAAGAAATGAGCCAGGTAAAGGAGTCGCAACATATTCGCTTGAGGCAAACTATGACGGAAAAAGTGAGGAGATAGAATTGCCAATTGATGAATATAAGTATACGGAAGAAGAAATCCACAAGAAGTTAGATTCATGTGTTGAAAAAATAAAACATGAAATATTAAACGGAAATGAATCACTTGAAAGTGTAAACAAGACATTAAATTTAATTTCTGAATACGACGAAATCAAAATCTTTTGGGAAATAGAAGACTCAAATGTTATTGGTTATGACGGAGAGATAAAAAGCGAGCTAAAAGATGATGAAAAAGTTGAAGTCAATTTGTTTGCGACACTTTCGCTTGGAGGCGTTACACAAATAGAAGAAATTCCCGTTGTTATAGTGGCAAAAACGCTTACAGAAAAAGAAAAATTAATAAATGAAATAAAAACCGAACTTAAGTATTCAAATGATGAATTTGAAAAAAACGTTAAATTGCCAACGAAAATAAATGGGAAAAGTATTACGTTTGAAAAAAAGGTTTCTACAAATGAAAGTGCGTTTTTGATTTTAGGATTTATAGTACTTGTTGTTATTTTTATAGGGTATGACAAAAATCTTGAAAACAAAATAAAGAGAAGAAACGAACAAATGTCAATGGATTTTGCAGAAATTGTTTCAAAGCTAAGCATCCTATACGAAGCGGGGCTTTCGATAAAAATGGCTTGGGAGAAAATAGTTATCGACCAAGAACAAAAGAAAGAAGAGCGATTCGCTTATCAGGAAATGAAATTAACGCTAGAAAAAATAAACAATGGAATGAGTGAAAAAGAAGCATATCAGGAATTTGGCAAGAGATGCGGCATACATCAGTATATAAAGCTTGGAAATATCTTAGAACAAAATATTTCTAAAGGCACGAAAGGAATGAAATTTTTGTTAGCTAGTGAAGTTGCTAACTCGTTTGAAGAAAGAAAGAGACTTGCGAGAAAAAAAGGCGAAGAAGCATCTACAAAATTATTAATTCCAATGATAATGATGCTTGTCATAGTGATAATCATCATTGCCGTTCCTGCCTTGATGTCAATCAACATATAAATAAAAAGGAGGAAGAAAAATGATAAATAGTTTTTTATGGAAGATACAAAACTTTTTTAAAGAGGAAGAAGGAATAGGTGTAGTAGAAGTAATATTGATTTTGCTTGTATTAGTAGGATTAGTAATTATATTTAAGGATCAGATAGTAAGTCTGGCTAAAAGTATTTTTACAAATATAAACAGCCAGGTTAATACTATATAGTCTATGGTACATTCGGTCGGATGAACAATTCCCAAAAATATTACAACTTAATAAAATATAAATCGCTTTTTAACCACAAAACAATAAAATCCAGCATTTCTATCTATCTTCTTTTAATGCTGGTACTGGTATTGGCGCTGATCTGTACCCTCATAGAATCCGGCCGAGTCAGCGCTATAAACGCAAGATTAAGAAGCGTAACTTATATGGCAGCAGATTCTGTTTTTGCGGAATATGCCCAGCCGATGTTTGATGAATACGGCGTAACTTTTTTGTGGATGAGCGAAGAATCTCTTACAAATAAGTTTAATAAATATATAGCCGAAAATCTTAATGTTGAAAGTACTGGCTTAAAGCAGTCTTTAAGTCTTTACGGAATGCAGCCAATTGGGTCTGAACTTAAGAGTATAGTTTGGGCAACCGATAATAACGGTACGGTATTCGCTGATCAGGTATATGAATATATGAAATATGCTTTGGCGAACGAAGCCATTGAAGAACTCCTTTCCGGCATGAAAATTTTTACGCAAGGGCGTGATGTGCAACAATTCATAAATAAAATAGATAAATATAAAGACGTGTTTTTGAGTGTAGAACAATCTATAAAACAAATTAATGAATCGGTTAACCAAGCAAAATCCCTAAGCGAAGACCCGAGGCTCATTATTTCAGAAATTTCAGAGTTGTTAGATGAATATACAGTAACTAGTGATAATCAAACAGCGGTGCAGATAAATTCAAAAATAACTCAGCTAAAAAATTCAAAAAATCAAATCATAAGTGCTCTTGAGAAAGTTAAACAAACGACAAATTCATATAACCAAAAAGTGGTAAATGCGAAAAGTGTGGTAAAAACTCTTGAGAGTGAGTTGGAATTAAAAAAAGAAGATTATGAAAATCAAATATATGAAATTATTAAAGGAGAACTTGATGAAATAAAAGCAAAAGCAGGCGCTGATGCAACGGATTATTACAATATAGGATCGAATATGTCGATAACGCAAAAATACATAGATGAACTTTTAAGTTTGGAAAACTTTTTTAATTTAACTAGTGGAGGCATAAATTTTGATAGCGTTGTTACATACAAAAATGCCTTAAATACATATAAGCAAAAGTTTGCCGATTTTAACTTGAATAATCTAGGTATAAATTTTGAGGAACTTGAAACGCAAAAAGAAAGCAGCTCATTTATTGATTCAATAAATGCACTTTTTCAAGGAGGAGTACTTTCGCTAATAGTAGGAGACATTTCCACAAAAGGGATTGAAACAAAAGAACTTCCATCACAGACAATGATTAAGCAAGAATCTACGGAAGAAGCATCTTTAATTTCAAACTTAGAAAAGGCAACGACGAAAAAAGTTTTGTTAAGTGAATATGTGATTAATAATTTTGGGAACTTAAGAAAAATTAAAGAAGATAGTGCATTAGATTACGAAGCGGAATATGTAATCGCGGCAAAAGCGTCTGACAGAGAAAATTTAGAAGCAGTACTAACGGACATCATTTTGATAAGAAGCGGAATGAACCTTTTAAGCATCTTAAAGGATACACAAAAGAAAGCCGAAGCACTATCGCTAGCAACAGCAATTATTGGTTTTACTGGACAACCCGTTTTTGTTGAAATCGTTAAGTATTTAATCCTTTCAACATGGGCATTAGCTGAAAGCATCACTGATGCAAAAGCATTAGTAGACGGTAAAAAGGTTTCAACAATAAAAACACCGGAGGAATGGAATGTTTCTATTGCTGGTCTTAAAAATTTTGGAGAAACGCAACTAGAATATAAAGATTGTGAAAAAGGCTTATCTTACGAAGATTATCTAAGACTTTTGCTTACAACCCAGAACATGAGTAAACAGTGTTATAGGGATATGGACATTATCCAGGCTAACATGTGCCACCGGGAACATTCGGACTTTCGGTTTAAGGATTGCATCGCATCTATGAAGATTGAAGCTTCGTTTCGAGCGAATCAAGTATTTGTTGCTTTTCCTTTCATGAGTGAGTACGTTTCTACCTCAACGAGCGGCTATAACTTCAAATACCTGCAAGAGTACTCCTATTAATAACGTTCGCATCTCGTATTCTAGATTGTTCGCGGACCACCTTGCTCGTTATCGGCGAGTTGGGACCCGAGCCAGGAACGAGTCGACGGGCTGCGAGCGATATTGGCGTTAAGGCAAAGGTAAGTGCCTTTGATAAGAGGACATGCAATGAAAAAAATAAAAAGAAGGAAAATAAAGAATAAAGGATCTCACCATAAAGAAACAAAAACCCTTAAACCAAAGGCATTTTCCTTTGTCTTAAAGAAGCCTAGATTTAATTTTAGCATTACAAAGGGATTTAAATCGAGTCTTACTATCGAAGCCGCAATAGCACTTCCGATTTTTATATTTTTTGTAATCGCAATAATTTATTTTCTAGTGATTATTTCTTTGCAAATGAATATCCAGGTTGGGATGGATGAAGCTGCCAGGAGCATTGGGAAAAAGGTTTATCTCGCACAAAATATAGAAAGCGTATATGAAGATTTTAAGGAAGAGAGCGCAAGAGACGTAGACGAAGAAACAAAAAGTCTTGTTGCGTCTGGATTAAATACCTTAACGTTGAAAACATGGATATTAAAAGGAAGTTTGTTTAACCGAGTGGATAAATCAAAAATATTAGGAGGCATAACGGGGTTTAGAACGGACAACTCTATATACAATGAAGACGAAGGCATTTTAGATATGGTTGTTAACTATACATACGTTATTCCCTTTTTACCATCATCTATTTCAAATATAAATTTTGTTCAACGGTCAAAAACTCATGTTTGGACCGGGAAAGAGATATCACTTGGGATAGATGGCAGCAGTTCAGAAAAGAAAACCGTGTATATAACACCAACAGGAACTGTCTATCACACGTCAAAAACATGTCCCTTCCTGGATTTAACAATTCAAATGGTTCAATATTCCGAAGTCGAAACTTTAAGAAATAAAAGCGAAGGCAAATATCATAGATGTTCAGAATGTGCGAAACAAGGAACACCAGCGTGCGTATATATAACAGATTATGGAACAAAGTGGCATAGCAATCCTAATTGTTCGGGCCTTAAAAGAACCATTATAGAAAAAGATATTTCGGAAATTGGCGATATGCACGAATGCTCTAAGTGCGCCATATCCGAAGAAGGTCAGAAATAAATGAAATATGAAAGTATTAGAAACAATATCAAAAATTTTCATACTGCTCTTTTTATTCGTAGCAGCATTCATTGACTACCAAAAAAAAGAGATCCCCATTATTTTACCAATTGTCGGATTCATTCCAGCAATTACTCTATCGTTAATCACAAAAACACCAGTATTTTTAGACATGGTATTGGGATGTTTAATAGGTTGCCTTTCAATTATTTTATCAAAAATCACAAAACAGGCGATAGGTTATGGTGATGGAATGATTCTTATATGCACGGGCGTAGCGCTGGGATTTTTAAAGAACTTAATATTGGTGGCTCTTTCTTTAATTATCGCAGCCTGCACCTGTGCCTTACTAATGTTTGTTAAAAGAAAAAGAACTAAAGACGAAGTGGCGTTCATTCCTTTTTTGCTTGGAGGTTACGTCGCGACAATCGCAATATTTATTTAAAAAGGAGGTCATATGAAAAGAAAAAAATTAAAAGCAAGCGTCACAATTGAAGCCGCTTTAATAATTCCGATAGTAATGATTATTATTGTGGCGATGATTTTTGCCTCGTTTATGGCACATGATTCAGTCACGATGGATGCGAAAAACACATATGAAGTTATTGAAAATGCAAATCAATATAATGACAACATAGAAAACATGCAACCGAACATGCAAGATGCAATGACAAGAGGGCTAATCGTTACGAAAAACATAAATGTTGAAAGTAAAAAGAGAGTTGATGGAATTATCGTGAAAAGCTGTGGGAATTTCACACTTCCATTCTCAGCGTTACAAGAATTATTTGGCATGCAGCAAATTAACGAAAGTTCCGAAATTGCATTTACAAATCTAGATGGACGAGAATCATTGCTAAAAAGTAAAGCCGTCATTGATGGAATAAAGAAGATTGGAGAGGACAATTCATGAATATTAATTTTAGAAAAAATATTACAAAAAGTTATATGGTAATCGAGAATGTTAAGGACTTCTCTACTTTAGATTTTGAAACAAAAATGATTCTTAGCAATAAAATAGGGATGTTAATGGCAAGCGACTATGAAGTTATCGATGACAAAGTAAATTTTCTTTACGACATATCTTCAAAGCAAGCTTTTTCAAAAATTTTTGAAATCACAAAAATGAATTTTGAAAATCTAAGAGCATTTGTTTTTGCTTTGAAAAATCTAGCAGAAGATATTGATGAATATTTGCTGGATGCAAATAATGTAATTTTAAAAGAGGACTGCATTTTTTCTAACATGTCTTGCAACGAATATACATTTTGTTATTTTCCGTATTATCACGGGGACTTTGCTGTTGAGTTAAAAGAAATATTTAATAAAATATTAAACGTTATCAATTACGATGACGATAAAGCGGTGCGGCTCGCATATCATCTGGTAAATGAAGTACAAAACGAAAATTTTGTCATTAGTAATTTACTAGACTGTTTTGAGGATGTTTCTGAAAGCGTTGAAGTTGCGAAAGGCGAAGAGGAACTAGATGATTTACCAATTGAAATTTTTGAATATGTTACAAGTAATCCAGTTCCCGAACCTTTATCAGATAACGACTTTGCGCCACTTGTTGCATTAGCTGAAGATGATTTCGAATATGATAAAATTCAATGGATTGATCCGGCTAAAGCTCATAGGGAGAGTCGCATGCCCAGGAAGAGTAAAAAAATTACAGATTTAGATGACAAAGAAGAAATGACAATTTTTGAAAAAATTTCGACATATGTTAAGAGTAAGGATTTTTATGAAATCATAGACGATATAGACAACGGCGAAATAATTCAAAATATAAAAGGAGTTGTCTCTCCAAATAGATACCTTTCTCCAATGAGAGTTAGCAGGCCGGCTTTTACGCCAGCTTTTGAAGGCATGCCATCTTCAATGTTTACGTTTCAAGACCTTGATGAGCATTTTGACAAACCGCAAAATGGCACAATCCTTCTTGGGAAGCAGGAAACAAGAAACAGAAGACTTATGGGCGTAAATGCATCCGCGGGTCAATTCTTTGAAATTAAAAAAACACCATTTACTATCGGAAAGATGAAAGACAAAGCTGATGCCATTATCAATTCACAAACGATTTCGCGTTTACATGCTCGTATCTATGAAGAATCTAAACTTGGTGGCGAATATTTTATAGAAGATCTCAATTCTACCAACGGCACATTCATAAACTATAAACGGATTGAGCCTTATCATAAAGCTCCTCTTTGCGTAGGCGATATCATCTGCTTTGCCGACGAAGAATTCTGCTTTAAATAATAAAGTTGATAAGGAAGCCTATCTCCCTTAAAATAAAGTTAATAAAATTTAGCAAAAGAGAAAAAAGTTATGGAAAACGAAGTAAAGCATTTTAGTTTTGGAGAAGGAAAAAGACCGTTTGTTATATTGCCCGGCGCAAGCATTCGTCCGGTTATATTAAACCGCAAAGTTATTGAAGGCGCATATGCAGACTTTACTAACAACTATACGATTTATCTTTTTGATTACCTAAAATCGGTTCATGAAGGAAGTACGCTAGAAAGCGTCGCCGAAGATGTTGTAACTAAAATGAAAGAGGCAGGCATAAAGGATGCGTATGTATTAGGATGTTCATTAGGAGGATGCATCGCTCAATACATTGCAATAAACCATCCTGAATTAGTTAGCAAAATTTTACTTGGTTCATCTTATTCAAAACAAAACGAAATTACGAAACGAGTATTTTCCGAATGGGAAGAGCTTGCGCTTAAAGGAGATAGCGTTGCATTAAACAAAGCTATTCAAAGAGTAAATTATTCAAAAGAGTTTTATGAAAAGTTTAAGGCAGCGTTTAAGGCAATGGAAAACGAAGGAAGCCCAGAAGAAATAGCCCGCTTCGTACATGTAGTGCGTGTTCTTTTAGGCGTGAACTTATATGACCAGCTAGACAAAATAAAATGCGAAGTTTTCGTTATGGGCTCTCACTCTGACGAAACCGTTGGTGGCGAAGCCTCTATCGAAATATCGAAAAAAGTTAAATGTCCACTCTATCTTTACGCAAAGTATGGCCACTGCGTCTATGACGAGGCGCCAGACTACAAAGAGCGTATCGAATTATTCTTAGAAGGAAAAATCAGTTAGCACAAAAATAAAGATATTCCCTTAATATATACATGATATTAAGGGAATATTCGCTTAAAAATACAGACAATTATATCAAAATGATTAAATTTGATATAATTGAAATTGACAAAGATATAATTGAACTGTATAATCAATTATATCAAACAATGCCAAAATGATATAATTAAAAATAATAATGAGGTTATTGAATGAGAAAATTTAATTATTCAAAAAAATGGAGCGAGCTGCTTACTCCGGAAATAGTTGGTTTGGTTTCAACGATTCATGAGTTTAAGGGAGAGCAAAATTTATTTATTGAAGCTTATGCAGATCAACTTGTAGAGTTAATGGAAATTGCTAAAATACAAAGCACAGAATTCTCTAACAAAATAGAAGGAATATTCACCAAAAATGAACGTTTAAAGAAACTTGTTATGGATAAAACCACCCCAATAAATCGAGCTGAACAGGAAATCACGGGTTATAGGGATGTACTTAATACAATTCATGAAAGTTATGATTATATGCAGATAAATCCTGGAGTTCTTCTTCAACTACATAGAGATTTATATAAGTATATGGGAACAGAGGCAGGTGGATATTATAAAACGACAGATAATGTAATTGTAGAAGTAGATAGTTTTGGAAACAAAAAAGTTAGATTTAAGCCTGTTCCTGCATGGGAAACACAAGAGGCAGTTGAAGCTTTATGCAAAGCATTTGATGAAACACTATTAGATACGTCGATAGAACCACTAATTGTTATTCCTATGTTTGTGTTAGATTTTTTATGCATCCATCCTTTTAATGATGGAAATGGAAGAATGAGCAGATTGCTTACCCTACTTTTACTTTATCGTAGTGGATATATTGTCGGAAAATATATAAGTATTGAAAAAGTTATAGAAAACTCAAAAGAAACATATTATGAGGCGCTACAATACAGTTCTATTGGATGGCATGAAGGTGAAAATGATTACGCATCATTTATTAAATATATGCTTGGAGTTATAGTGTTTTCATACAAAGAATTTTCATCAAGAGTAAAGTTGCTTACTACTTCTGGACTAACAAAAGGTGATAGAATTGGCGAAATTATTAAACAAAAAGTTGGAACCATTACTAAGTCTGAGATAATGGAAAAATGTCCTGACATTAGTCAAATAACAATACAAAGAGCTTTGGTAGAACTTCAAGAGCAAGAAAAGATAATTAAAATTGGTGGCGGAAGATATACTAAGTATATATGGAATTGGAATAAAGAAAGTTAGAAAATCACCAAAATACAAAAATAAAAAGAGAATGACAAAAATATTATTCATCTGTCATGGAAATATTTGCAGGTCAGTTATGGCGGAATATATATTTAAGAATATGGTACATGAAAGCGACGAAATAATTCTAAAGAATAGATAAAGGAAAAAACATGAACGCATTAATTATTACAATGTTAAAAATCGTAGTGGCGATGGCCGTTGGATTTTTACTCTACAAATTAAAAATATTTAATCAAGAAGTAAACAAGGGAATGTCAGGCCTTGTGCTCAACGTAACAACGCCATGCATGATTTTCTATGGCATAGTTACGATGGGAAATTCAGAAAAACAAAACGCAATAACATTGCTTTGGACATGCGTAATAGTATACGTGGTATTAGCCGCGCTCGCATTATTGATTACAAAAATTTTGAAAGTAGAAAAAGATGTAAGCGGCGTTTACCAGGCAGCATTGATTTTTGGAAATGTAGGATTTTTAGGATTCCCATTAGCTGAATCACTTTATGGACCAGTAGGATTATTTTACATGGCATTGATGAACATGCACTTTAACCTTGCGGTTTATAGTTATGGAATATATTTGATAAGACGAAGCGCAAAAGGGACAAATAAATTTAAGCCAACAAACTTAATTAATTCAGGAATAATCGGAGCATCTTTAGCAATCATCGTATATTTTTGCAATATAAAGTTGCCGGAATTTGTCTTAGAGCCAATACATTTTGTAGGTAGCATAACGAGCCCACTAGCAATGATTATAATAGGAAGCTCGGCAGCAGCGTTCTCACTTAAAAAAGTTTTCAGCCAGAAAAAAATATATATAATGGCAGCGCTAAAACTTCTTATAATACCAATTTTAACGTTCTTAGTATTTAATGCATTTTGGGGAAACTCTATGATGACCCAGGTTATGACATTTTATGTAGGAATGCCAACGGCAGCAGTAGTAGGAATGACAGCAGTAAGAGCAGAAGCAAACGCAGACCAAGCGACATACGCAACAGTCATGATGAATTTGCTTTGCATAATCTCTATACCGATATTATACTTAATGATGAACATGTTTTAGAAAATAGCGTATTAAAAATACGGCTATAATATAAGGATCCGAGAAAGAGTTTTATGACACAGAGGCATAAAACTTTTTTCTTTTGATGTAATAATAAATGATAAGCGCGATGTCGGTAACCACCCATGAAAGTGGATAACTCATGCTTATAACAAAGAGTGTTGGGTACAACTGATAAATTGTAAATATCCAAACGATTCGAACTGCGCATACGCCCAAGGCAAGAATAATAGCAGGAATAATCGTATCGCCAAGGCCACGCAAAATACCCGAGAACGCTTCGATAAGAGACCATGTAAAATAAAAAGGAACAAAGTAAGTAATTACTTTCCATGTAGTTTCTTGCACAGCAATGTCAGGAGTGAAAAGACGAAGCAAAGGCTTTGCAACTAAAAGCAAAAGTCCGGATAACATAACGGTGATGATAAGAAAAACAATCGTACCAACTTTAGAGCCTTGTTTAATTCGGTCATATTTCTTAGCGCCATAGTTTTGTGCAACGAAGTTCATGATAGCAACACCGAACGCTTCTGAAATCGCCCAATAAACACCATCGATTTTTCCACTCATTGCCCATGAAGCAACGGTAACAGTGCCAAGAGCATTAACCGAAATCGTAATAATTAAATTTGAAATACCATACATAGAGGATTGGATACATGAAGGAACACCAATCTTCATCATGTGTTTGAAAATCGTAAAGTTGATACCAATATTGTTTTTGCTAAGTCTATAAATCTCATCAGTCTTAATAAGATCGCGCAAAATAAAAACGCAACTAATCGCTTGGGCAATAATAGTTGCAAGAGCAACGCCGGCAACACCCATACTAAAAGCAAGAACGAAAAGTAAATCAAGAGCGATGTTACTAAGACAACTAATAACTAGATAAATTAAAGGTTTTGTAGAGTTACCTACAGCACGCAAAATCGCAGAGCCTATATTAAAGATAACCATGAAGATACTGCCCGCAAAATAGATTCGGCAATAAATCATAGATTGCTCTACTGTTTCTGCAGGAGTTTGCATTGCAACCAAGATAGGTTTTGCAAGGAAGAACATAGCAATAGCAATGATTACACCCATGAGGAAAAACGAAGTAATAGCAGTTCCTACTGCGATTTGCGTAGCACGTTTATCTTTTGCGCCAAATCTTTGAGCGATAACTACTGCTGCACCACTAGCAAGCGAAACAAATAAGTTAACCGCAATCTGAGTAATAATTGCAGAACTTCCACCAACAGCGGCTAAAGCGCTGGTACCGACAAAACGACCAACGATAATAGAGTCGACCGCATTATAAAGCTGCTGCAAAAGTGTACCAATTGCAATTGGAATAAAAAATAAAAGGAGCTTCTTCCAAATGGACCCCTCAGTTAAATCAACGGTATTATGTTTGCTTGTTTTTTCTATTGCCATCTCCAACTGATTATAACATTTAAAAAATGAATAATAAATGGTATTATCTAGTAAAATAAATAAAAAAGGAAAATAAAATGCCATCAACAATATTAATAATTTATCTAGTAGTAGCAAACATAGTAGGGTTTATTCTCATGGGCGCAGACAAAAAGAAAGCGCAAAAAGGTGCATGGCGAATTCCTGAAAAAGTTTTCTTTATAGTAAGTATTATCGGGGGAAGTCTCGGAACATGGGCCGGCATGTATATCTTCAAACATAAAACAAAGCACTGGTATTTTGTTATTTTCATTCCGCTAATCTTAGCATTGCAAATCGCAGCATACATATATTTTAGAACAAAAATTTAATTGGAGATTTTATGGATTTTAAAACAGAATTAAATAACAAAGTTGAAGAAATAAACAAACTTATAGGCGAATATCTTCCAAAGGAAGAAGGCTTCCAAAAAACAGTCATGGAAGCTATGAACTACTCTGTCCTGGCAGGTGGAAAAAGAATTCGTCCGTTATTAATTGGCGAAACATATAAGCTGTTCGGCGGCTCGGGCAAAGTAGTAGAGCCGTTCATGGTAGCGATGGAAATGATTCAGACATATTCTCTCGTACATGATGATTTGCCAGCCATGGATAATGATGAATATCGTCGTGGCAAAAAAAGTACACATGCACAGTTCGGAGAAGCGATGGGTATCCTTGCTGGAGACGCCTTACTAAATTATGCCTTCGAAGTAGCTTCAAGCGCATTTGATATCGACTGTAGCTTAAAGGTAGCTAAAGCTTTGCAAGTGCTCGGTAAGAAGGCAGGATTTTGTGGCATGATAGGTGGCCAGGTTGTTGACATCGAATCTGAAGGCAAAGAAATTTCATTCGAAACGTTGCAGTATATTCATAAAAATAAATGTGGCGCTTTAATCGAAGGCGCGATGATGATTGGCGCATATCTTGCAGGCGCAAATGAAGACGAAGTAAAAGTAATCGAGAAAGTTGGCGCTAATGTCGGGCTAGCTTTCCAAATTCAAGATGACATCTTAGATGTAACCAGTACAGCAGAAGTTTTAGGTAAGCCAGTTGGAAGCGATGACAAAAATGACAAGATTACTTATGTTACATTTGTTGGGATTGAGAAGGCGAAAGAAGAGGTAAAGCGTCTTTCAAACGATGCCATCTCACAGCTTTGCGCCCTTCCACATCAAAACGAATTTCTAGTACAACTTATTCAAAGTTTAATTTCGAGGACGTTCTAATAACGCTCGCATAAACCTAGACAGCAAAAAGACGACCCGCTGGTGGTCGTCTTTTTTTGTTAAATGTAAATAATAAAAAAAGGGAGGTGAGAAATTCATTAGGTTTGTTCAACCTATGAGCATATTGTAGTTTTTCACTGTGAAAAAAATTAGTTCCTTGTGTGAACTCTTTGTGAACGATAAAACAATGAATGCTAAAAAATTCTAAAAAGTATATCCCACGCTCCTCGATAAATTAGAATTTCCCGAGCTCTTTTCTTGATGCTCGCAGCCCGTCGTCTCGTTCCTGGCTCGGGTTCCAACTCGCCGAGAACGAGTACGACGGCTCTGCTCGCAATCCTTACACACAAAAATATTTTTTTATGTGGAATGAGCGTAATGGAACGCGAAGTTGCCGTCGCCAGCGCTAGTGAGGGCGCGCGACGGCCTTCGCTATTTACGTCAGCTAACTTATGTGCGCCATAACACTTATGTCCGCCCGCTGCCTGCTTTTATGAAATCACCTAAAACCATAAACATCTTGCATTTTAAGATAGCTGTTTATGGTTTTAATGGGATTAGAACACTATATTTTATTGACTTAGGAAGTTTTCGCCCATAAACACTTAGCTTATAACATATCGTGTTTATGGTTAGGACCATAACTGCCAATAATAAATCATGGAATGTTTATGGTTTTAACTGATTTCAAAGA
>JAZLGF010000011.1:0-92100 GCA_045616165.1 Lachnospiraceae bacterium | reverse complement strand
CTTTTAGATTTTATCATAGGCATTTTGTTTTATAAAGTTAAAGTTTAGCTTAAACCTTGTCCTATGCAAAAATTTGTGATAATATTCATACCGTGCGCGGATGTGGCGGAACTGGCAGACGCGCTAGACTTAGGATCTAGTGGGCAACCGTGCAGGTTCGATTCCTGTCATCCGCACTATCAAAAAAGATTTATCTATTGATAAATCTTTTTTTTATTCGCTTCTAAGAGCAATAACAGGATCTTGTTTTGCTGCTTTTCTTGAAGGAATAAGTCCTCCAATAAGTGTAATAACAATACTAATAATTATTAAAATAATTGCTGATGGAATAGGAAGCACTGCTCCTAAATTTTCTACATCCGCTAAACTATGTATAATCGCATTAATAGGAATAATTGCAAGCAACGACACTCCTACTCCTATAATTCCTGAGAAACATCCAATAATAAACGTCTCCGCATTAAATACTTGTGATACATTTTTCTTAGATGCTCCAAGAGCCCTAAGTACGCCAATTTCTTTTGTTCTTTCAAGAACCGAAATATTTGTAATAACTCCAATCATGATACACGAAACGAACAGTGAAATTGCAACAAAGGCTATAAGTACATATGAAATTGCATTTACTATTGTCGTAAGTGACGATGTAAGAAGTGCAACATAGTCCGTGTACACAATCTTATCTTCTTCACTAGATTTTTCGTTATAATGTTCGATTGATGCTGAAATGCCATCTTTACCTTCAAAACTGTCTGTGTAGATAGCGATTGCAGAAGGTGTATCGTACTCAATTGCTCCAAATTGTTTTAAGTTATTTTTATAATTTGTAATTCCTATATATTGATCATAAATAGTTGTTAAAGCGTCCAAGACTGCCTCGTTATTAATCCAATTATCAACAACCTTTGCCATATCATTGTCATCCATAGACAAATCAATACTTTCAAAAGTCTTTCCTAAATCAAGATTAATATCCAACGTATCATCAAATTCAAAATCATAAAGAATCTTTTCAATTTCTTCTTCGTCAATTTGTGGTCCCATATTAATATTATTTAAATCCACGCCTGGGTATCCGCTTGTTGGGAAACCTGTTGGAAATCCTGATGGAAATCCCGATGGGAATCCTGATGGGAGTTCTGATGGAACTTCACTACTTGGCTCTTCACTACTTGATTCTTCTTCACTAGATGGTTCCTCTATAGATTGCGATGTTTCCGGAGTAGTTGGAATAGTCGGAATATCAGGCATCCATTGACCTGAACCTATTATTTTTTCTATTAGTTTTCCAACATTAACTTTCATTTGAGCAGTAATGCTTTGCATAACCTCGGCCATTGCTTCGCTTATTGCTTTAGAAATACCTGTTTCTAATTGGGCACTAACATCACCCATTTGTGTATCCATAAGCGATTTCGTTCCACCATCATAATCAATCATCATAAGTGTTGAAAAGAATGCTGCTTTGTCAGCAGGTGACATATTCTTAACATAATCTTTTGCTTTTTTAGCTTTTTCAATATCTTCTATTTTTTCTTCAACAAACTCCTGTCCAGAGATAACATTTACTTCCGGATTAGCTTTTTGGTCTTTTACTATTTCACTATTATTACAATAATCAATTACATGTTCCGTAAGAAGATGTGTGTAAGCAACAATAGTATTTAGATTTTGTGTACTACCGTCTTCAGTTGGTTTAATAATACCAACAACTTTTAGCTCTATTCCGTTTTCTACTGCTGCCTTAAGTTCTTCTTCGTTATCAAGAATGCTTGTATATGTTCCATTCTCATTTTTCTTGAATTGATCGCAAAGTGGTAAAAGCTTAAATGTCTTTCCGCAAATATTTTTGAAATTAAGTGCAATGTCTTTTGCTTCCTTACCTTGATTAATCTTATCTACTGCATCAAGATATTCATCTTTTGTTATTAATCCTAATTGATAAAAGTCTCCTGCCGTTAATGTATTTCGTCTATTTACTACTAAAACGACCTCATTATAATCATTAGGCCAACCACCATATACAATTTCATAATTATCTTTTTCAACCTTACTTACAACTTCTCCATTTGCGCCTGGCATCATCTCAGTAAAATTAGTAGCATGATTTTGTCCTGAACCGCCCATAAATGATGACATGTTACTCATCATTAAATTTCTAGCTTCCATCATATTTCCAAAGATTTGATTACCCTCAGAATATTCATCCGTTGTGCTTGCGTCCGTATCGACAATTTCACCACTTGTATCATGTGTATAAACCTTAAAATCAACATCGTATGTATAAAGAATTCCATTTTCTCCAATATACTGAGCGATTTCGCTTTCAGGATTGTCTAAATAAGCCTTAAATTTTTTAAGGTTATTTTCTTTAACACTTGTTGCTACCGCCGTCGTTGCTTTAAGGTCTGCGTAGTTAATATATAACTTATTTGGGTCTCTTTCTTTTGCTCTATCCTTAGCAATATCTTCGACCATATCCTGGCTATCATTCATTATTCCATTTAAGTCAAAACTTGTTGTACTTATGCTAATAGGATAAGAAGTCATCGTTTCTTTTTGGATATCCGCTATATATTGATTTGCTCCAGTTGAAAGTGCCAAAATAAGTGCGATTCCAATAATACCTATTGAGCCAGCAAAAGATGTAAGAATAGTTCTTCCCTTTTTAGTTCTAAGGTTATTAAAGCTAAGCAAAAGAGCTGTACCAAAAGACATTTTTGCTTTCTTCTTTTTATCTTTTTTCGCTTTTTTGTCTGTTTTAGTATTTTCTTGTTCTTGAATCTGTTTTGCTTTTTCTATATCTTTTTGAACATCTTCTTCCGTATATGGCATACTATCATCTATTATTTTTCCATCACGAAGTTTAACTATTCTAGATGCATACTCGTTAGCAAGTTCAGGATTATGAGTTACCATAACAACTAATCTGTCTTTAGCAACTTCTTTAAGTAAATCCATAACCTGGATACTTGTTTCTGTATCAAGAGCACCTGTAGGTTCATCCGCAAGCAAAATATCAGGGTCATTTACTAACGCTCTTGCAAGCGCAACCCTTTGCATCTGTCCACCTGACATTTGATTTGGTTTTTTATGAATTTGCTCTCCGAGTCCTACTTCTTCTAGTTTTTTTATCGCTCTTTCTTTACGACCTTTTTTTGAAACTCCTCCGATAGTAAGTGCCAGCTCGACATTCGATAAAACATTTTGATGTGGAATAAGATTATAGCTTTGGAAAACGAAACCTATAGAATGGTTTCGATATGTATCCCAATCTCTATCGTTATATTCTTTTGTGGATGTGCCATTAATAATAAGGTCTCCTTTATCGTATCTATCGAGACCTCCAATAATATTAAGAAGTGTTGTTTTTCCCGAACCAGAAGGTCCGAGAATAGCTACAAATTCATTATCACGAAGATTTAAGCTAACATCGTCTAATGCTCTTTGTACTAACTCTCCTGTCTTATATTGTTTTGATATATTTTTTACCTGTAACATGCTTATATAATATTATAATAATAAGGAAATTTTGTGTCCTGATTTCTTGTTATTTAATCCTGTTTATGCTATTCTAAACTTTAGATTTTTTTTATTCAATATTTATTTTTAAGGAGTTTGAAATGAAAGTTATATTACAAGACGGAACTGTACAAGAATGTACATTTGATGATTCTGTAGGACGTGAGGCTTTCCATCACACAACCTCTCATATTTTAGCACAAGCTGTTAAAAGACTTTATCCTACAACCAAATGTGCCATCGGTCCGGCTATAAAAGATGGTTTTTATTATGATTTTGAATTCGATTTTGATTTCACAGATGAAAATCTCGAAGCAATCGAAAAAGAAATGAAAAAAATTACCAAGGAAAACCTTAAGCTTACTCATTTCACCATGGATAGAGAAAAAGCGCTTGAAACTATGAAAACCCTTGGCGAAGATTATAAAGTTGAGCTTATAAATGACCTTCCTGAAGACGCTACTCTTAGTTTCTTCCAGCAAGGTGATTACTTAGAGCTTTGTGCTGGCCCTCACGTTACATACACTAGTGCTGTTAAAGCTTTTAAGCTTTTAAGCGTTGCTGGTGCTTATTGGCGTGGCGATGAAAATAACAAGATGCTTACTCGTATTTACGGAACATCTTTCCCTAACAAAGATTTATTAGATGAATATTTATTCAAATTAGAAGAAGCAAAAAAACGTGATCATAGAAAAATCGGTAAAGAATTAGGTCTCTTTACTCTTCTTGACGAAGGTCCAGGCTTCCCATTCTTCCTTCCAAAAGGAATGATTCTTAAAAATCTTTTGTTAGATTATTGGAGACATATTCATACACGCGAAGGTTATGTAGAAATTTCTACACCTATTATGCTTAACAGACAACTTTGGGAAACATCAGGTCACTGGTTCCATTATCAGGAAAACATGTATACAACAGTAATTGACGATGTTGATTTCGCGATCAAACCTATGAACTGCCCTGGTGGTATGCTTGTTTATAAATTAGAGCCTCATTCATATAGAGACTTACCTTTACGTATGGCTGAAATTGGTCTTGTACATCGTCATGAAAAAAGCGGTCAGCTTCATGGTCTTATGAGAGTTCGTTGCTTTAACCAAGATGATGCTCATATCTTCATGACACCTGAGCAAATTCCTTACGAAATCAAAGGCGTTGTTCGTCTTATTGATGAAGTTTATACAAAATTCGGATTTAAATATCATGTTGAACTTTCAACTCGTCCAGAAAACTCTATGGGTTCAGAAGAAGACTGGGAAATGGCTACAAATGGACTTAAAAATGCTCTTGATGATTTAGGCCTTGCTTATGTAATTAACGAAGGCGATGGCGCATTCTACGGTCCTAAGATTGACTTCCATCTTGAAGATTCAATTGGACGTACATGGCAATGCGGTACTATCCAATTAGACTTCCAACTTCCACAACGTTTTGAAGCTGAATATGTTGGAACCGATGGTCAGACACATAGACCAATTATGATTCACCGTGTATGTTTCGGATCTATTGAGCGTTTCATCGGTATCTTAACTGAGCACTTTGCTGGAAAATTCCCATTCTGGCTTAGCCCTGTTCAAATTAAGATATTGCCTATTTCAGAAAAATATACTGGATATGCTGGAGAACTTGAAGCTAAACTTAAAAAGTGCGGTTACAGAACTGACGTTGATGAGCGTGCTGAAAAGATTGGTTATAAAATAAGAGAAGCTAGAAACGAAAGAGTTCCTTATATCTTAGTTGTCGGCGAAAAAGAAGAAGAGGCTGGCACAGCATCAGTCCGTCGTCGTGATGATGGTGAAAACCAAGACCTTGGCGCACTAACATTTGATGAATTAATAGCTGTTCTTGAAAAAGAAGAAAAAGCTTACTAAAAATTTAAGGGCCCTAACTTAAGGGCCCTTAATTGTTATTAAATTCGGAGGAATATAATGAAAGATATTTTATCTGCTCCATTTATGATTAATATGATAAACACCTCTACCGAAATGTACCATCACGGATGGAATGAACGTAACGGTGGCAACATTAGTTTAATGCTTGACGAAACTGAAGTTTCAAAATATTTAAACACAAAAAAGATTTTAAAAGCAATACCTATTGGATTTAAAGCCTTAGAACTTGCCGGAAAATATTTTCTCATTACTGGAGCAGGAAAATATTTTAGAAATATTCAATATAAACCTAATGAAAACCTTGGGATTCTTCGTATTTCTTCTGATGGAGAAAACGCGGAATTGTTATGGGGTTTTAGTGATGGTGGAACATTTACTTCTGAGTTCCCTTCACATATGATGAGCCATATATCCAGACTATCTATTGACCCTGGAAATCGTGTAGTCATGCATTCTCATCCATCAAACCTTCTTGCTATGACTTATGTTCATAGTCTTGATGAAAAAGAATTTACTCGTACTTTATGGCAAATGTGCACAGAATGCGTATTTGTATTTCCTGATGGTGTTAATGTCCTGCCTTGGATGGTTTGTGGTACAAATGAAATAGGAGAAGCTACTGCAAAAAAAATGAAAACTTCCAGACTTGTTGTTTGGGCGCAGCATGGAATCTACGGAGCAGGGAAAAGCTTAGATGATGCCTTTGGCTTAATTGAAACAGCTGAAAAAGCTGCTGAAATTTATATGAAAACCGCTCATCTTGCTCGGTTAAATACAATAACTGATGCACAGCTACACATGCTAGAAAAACGTTTTAATGTGAAAGCACGCGATGGATATTTAGAATAAACTAAAGGACCACTTCTTGCGTGGTCCTTTTTTAATATATTATCTTATAAAATGTGTCGAAATACGCTCTTCTGGCTGTGGAAGTCCATATTTTTCTTTCCCAAGCGCAATACTCTTCATTAAGAATGTCATATTTTTTGCGAGTGTTCTCATCGTCTGGAGGCCTTCTTCATCTTTTGATGCATCTCCCGGCATAAGTCCATGTACACTATTCCAATACTGGCTTGATGCTATCGGCATACCCTGTATTGTAAAATATTTATTAAGTTGATCAAATGTTGCTGAACAGCCACCCCTTCTTGCAACGGCAACACTAGCTCCAACCTTCATATATTTTTCATAGCCTGTGCTATAAAACAATCTATCCAAGAAAGAAATAATTGTTCCATTTGCACTTGCAAAGTAAACAGGAGAACATACAATAAGGCCATCTGATTCTTCTAATTTTTTTGCTGCTTCGTTAACCGCATCATCAACTACACATTTACCAAGTTTTACGCATTGCAAACATCCGACACAGCCTCTTATGTCTTGACCACCTATTGTCATTACTTCACACTCAACATCATCTTCATTAAATGTTTTTACAAGCTCATTAATAGCTATTGATGTATTACCATTATCCTTCGGACTTCCATTAATAATTAATACTTTCATTTTCCACCTCTCCTACTTTTCGCCTGATTATTAGTCATGTTTCCTACTTATTATCTCAAAAAAATCACTTAAAGTACACACCAACAATATTTCTAACTCATAAACCAAAAACCACAAAAGCTCCCTTCTACAAATTGCCCTTTGCCGAGCTCTTTACTATATGCTCGCGGACAGTGTAGCTCGTTCCTGGCTCGGGTTCCAACTCGCCGATAACGAGCCACACTGCTCCGCTCGCTAAAATGAAATCTCGTCGATAACGAGCAGGTCGGCTCCGCTCGCTTTCTTAATAATATACTATTTCGCTCGCGAAGCTGACGGCGCCTGCGCTATTGAGGGCGCGCGCCGTGGCTTCGCTACTTACGGCGGGTAATATCATTCGCCATCAAAACTCGGCTAGCCACCCGCCTTACTCTTTGAAATCAGTTAAAACCATAAACATTTCATGATTTATTATTGGCAGTTATGGTCTTAACCATAAACTCGGTATGTTATAAACTATGTGTTTATGGGCGAAAACTTCCTAAGTCAATAAAATATAGTGTTCTAATCCCATTAAAACCATAAACAGCTATCTTAAAATACAAGATGTTTATGGTTTTAGGTGATTTCATAAAAGTAGGCAGCAGGCGGACATAAGTGTTATGGCGAACGAAAGTTAGCTGCCGTAAATAGCGAAGCCGTCGCGCGCCCTCACTAGCGCTGGCGACGGCAGCTTCGCGTTCCAATACAATATATGTAATTATTTAGAAAGCGAGCAGAGCCGCCTTGCTCGTTCTCGGCGAGTTGGAACCCGAGCCAGGAACGAGACGACGGGCTGCGAGCATCAAGAAAAAGAGCTCGGCAAGTTCTAATTTATCGATGGCTTTGATGGTTAATGGAATTTCATATCTATTGTTTTTTACAATAAAAAACAGCCTCTATTGAGACTGTTTTTTAAGTGAGCGTGCGGGGATTCGAACCCCGGACAACTTGATTAAAAGTCAAGTGCTCTACCACCTGAGCTACACGCCCTTATTTATTTTTCAAAGTTATTAGATTATAACATATAATCTTTGACAGGGCTAGCTGGATTCGAACCAGCGAGTGCAGGAGTCAAAGTCCTGTGCCTTACCGCTTGGCGATAGCCCTACGGAAGTTGATTCCGAAGGGTGGGTGATGGGACTCGAACCCACGGCCTCCAGAGCCACAATCTGGCGCGCTAGCCAACTGCGCCACACCCACCATAATCTCAAACTGCAGCTCTTTGCATTTTCAAGATCAACGTGCCTGAAGGGATTCGAACCCCCGACACCCGGCTTAGAAGGCCGGTGCTCTATCCAGCTGAGCTACAGACACCTAAACATAAAATATGAGCACAAGGGGTTCCGAATGCTCAATCGCAAGCGGGTGATGGGAATCGAACCCACGTATCCAGCTTGGAAGGCTGGTGTTCTACCATTGAACTACACCCGCAAAGTGTCGGGGTGACAGGATTCGAACCTGCGGCCTCTTGATCCCAAATCAAGCGCTCTAGCCAAACTGAGCCACACCCCGCAATGGATTTTCAAATGCATCTTTTTTATAAGACGCAAATGATATTATATATTAGCACCATTTTAATGTCAACGAAATTCTAAAGAAAAATCAAATAATTTACATTGAAATTATTTTCTTTAGTTCGTCTGCGGCTTGGGCTAAGGCCTTACCCCTATGACTAATTTTATTTTTTTCTTCTTCTGAAAGCATTGCGCATGTACATTTTTTCTCAGGCACGTAAAAAATTGGATCAAATCCGAATCCATTATCTCCTTCGGCCTTAAAAGCAATATATCCTTCGCATACTCCCTTAAAAAGTTTTGTTTCTTTATCTGGGTAAGCAATTGCAATTGTACAAACGAATCTAGCACTTCTTTGCTCTTTTGCTTTGCCTTCCAATCTTGTTAATATTGCTTGGTTTTTAATTTCATACGGAGTATCTTCTCCCATAAATCTTGCGGAATACACTCCTAGTTCATCCGGCATTGCATCAATTATTAATCCCGAATCATCAGCAATAACAATCTCATTTGTTAAATCTTTTATAATCTGTGCTTTTATTATAGCATTTTCTTCGAACGTTTTTCCAGTTTCTTTTATATCAATATTTATTCCCACATCAGACATTGATACTATATCAATTCCTGTGCCTGATAGAATTTCTTTTACTTCCTTTATTTTGTTTTTATTTCCAGTTGCCATTATTATTTTCATTTGTTATCCGTAAACGCTTTAAGACAAACATTACACTTAGATTTCTTTTGCGTATATTCCCATTCCTTTCCATAAGAACTTATATAGCTTCGATTTCCTTCAAAAGTTATGTTCGCATCAGGAATTTCTTCTGTTCTCATTTCAATTGCGATTGGATGCGATGCCCCTGGAGTATTAATCTCAACAATAATTGCAAAATCTTTTCCTTTAGAAAGCGGATATTCTTTGTCTAATTTAACAGTATAATATCCTGCTTCCTTAAAATCACCTTCAGCAACAAGAGTATTCAAACTAATTTTAGGATTTCTGCTTCCTTGCACTTTTGCATCAACTTTGGTATCTAAATAAATTTTATATGTAGTATCCGGACCCGTTGCGTAAAAACTTACTGCTTTTAAATTCTGATTATCTTCCGCCCTATAAACATTCGCAAAGAAAGCATGATTTTTTTCAAATCCTATTTGACCTATCCAACCACATAAATCGTATTGATAAATATTGTCATAGTTATCGGCATTTTCTATTCTTGTGTATACTTCATTTACAGTTCCTATAACTGTATCCTCATAAGAAACATAAAAAATTCCGTCGTCACCAAACTCACTGCCCCAACTATTTTGACAAATAAATGCTCCGTCTTCATTAACTTTTGAATTAAAATTCTCGGCAGGATAATTATCATCCCATCCTATTATAATAATTTCATGATTAGCTTTTCCTTCTTCTGTATAACAGTAACTAAAGTTATCTTCGTTATAATATTTATCATCAATTGTGTATTTATTAAGCAAAGCAAAATGGATTGAACTTTCCACTGCTCCGTATTTTAAAATCATCTTTTTAATATTTTCATAATCTTTACTCGCAACAATTTTTATTTCTTGCACATGTTCAACCGCTTTTAGACTATCATTTGTTTTATTATCTCCATAAGGATCATCTTCATAATTTACTGGTCCCTTCCATGAAGCAAAATAGGCCATAGACATTGTACGGTCTCCACCTTTGTCTGTGGTAAATCCAAATCCATTATTATAAATTAAATGGTCTTCTGAATATTCTCGTAACCTTTCAGGTAGCATCGAACTTTCAAGTGCTGAGATAGCCGCAAAAGCCCAGCATGTTCCTTCATTTCCTTGGTTTCCAGCAAAATTTACCCTTCTATTTTCCGCATAATTATAATAGCTTGGAAGTGATGGTGATTTAGGATTGTTATTAGTTATATTAAATACAAAATTATCCATATCCCAATTGAAAGTATATCCAATACCCTTTGAAATAATTTCTGCAGGAACATAAACTTTATCAGTTACAATAAGCTTATTTCCAAGAGAATACGTCTTTCCATTTACATGCATATAATTTGCATTAACCTTAACATCTGCAGAATATTTACCTCTATCAATATGAAGCTCTTCTCCGTCATAAAAATCCACAGCGCAATCAAAAGCCTCTCTTAGTGCGTCCTGCGACATCATTAGTTCTAAATCATCGCTCATATAACTGCCATCTAAGATTTGCTTTTCTTGCTCTTCTCCATCAACAACAATGCTTATGCCTTGCTCATTAATATAATGCGCTAGCGCAACTCTCCAATGAGACTCATATTCAATTGTAGAGCCTGATTTTGCAACATAATCGGAGTTCTTATTTAAGGCGATAGCAAGAATAACGCTTACGCCTGCAACTACTCCTATAAGAATTGCTAAAAAGATTTTTTTCATCTAGTTGGTTTAGGTCCCATGTATTGATAAAAATATGTTTTTATCATACCGTTGTATATTTTTCTATTTTTTGTTGCTTTACCGCCGAAATATCTCTCCGCGTCTTCATATGATGTTATAAAATAAGCTGACCATGAATCGAGCGCATTATATTGCGTTCCAAAAGTCTTATATAATTCTGGCAAATCTTTTTTATCTTCTAACCTTTCACCATAAGGAGGGTTAGAAATAATAAATCCATATTTCTTTGGATGGCTTAAATTTCTAACATCTCTTTGTTGAAAATGGATAAGTTTTTCCACGCCAGCTTCTTTTGCGTTATGTCTAGCAATTTTTATTACATCAGCATCTATATCATAACCTTGAATATCTGTTTGAACATCTAAGTTAATTAAATCATTCGCTTTTTCAATAATGTTATACCAAATCTTTTTATTTATTAAATGTTCCCAATTTTGGCATAAAAATTCTCTACTTATTCCAGGTGCGATATTCGCTGCCATAAGAGCTGCCTCAATACAAAACGTACCACTTCCACAAAACGGATCTACTAAAATTCTATTCGATTTCCATGGGGTAAGTTTAATAAGCGCAGCCGCTAATGTTTCTGAAATAGGAGCTTTACTAGAAATAGCTCTGTAACCTCTTTTATGTAAGGATTCCCCAGAAGTGTCTATTGTAATTAAAACATTATCTTTATGAATAAATACTCTTAACGGAAATTCTTCGCCATCTTCGTCAAACCATTCTTGATGATATTTTAATTTTAATTTTTCAACTATGGCTTTTTTTACAATACTTTGAATATCAGATGGACTAAAAAGTTTCGAGTTGACAGATGATGCTTTTTTTACCCAAAACTTTCCGTCTTTAGGAATATATCTTTCCCATTCCAAAACTTTTGTTTTCTCAAAAAGCTCATCAAAGGTAGTGGCCTTAAATTCACCAACCTTTAATAAAACTCGCTCACAAGTTCTAAGAAACATATTAGCTATTGCGAATGTTTCCTCGTTTCCTGAAAAAGTAATTCTTCCATCTTCAACGCGAATAATTTCAATATCTAAGTCCTGTAATTCTCTTTTCAATACTGCCTCAAGTCCAAAATGGCATGGGGCTACAAATTCATAATTCATCTACCTTCGCCTTATCAATCCAAAAATAAGTCCCGCTATAACAAGTACTAGAATAACCGGCCATAAAATTCCGATAATTGTAAAACTAAATTTTATTATTAATACAACAAGTAAAATAATAATTAACACCGCTATAACTAACATGGCTATACATCCAGCGCCACCCATCTGGACCACTTTAGATTTTTTTGAGTTAGTCTGGTTATAATTATTGTTATTATATTCGTTTGCTTCACTATTATTTTCTTGATAACTATACTCTTCTTGGGCTCTTTTCATAGCAGATGTAAGAGTTTTTGCAATCAAAGAAGGATCCCCCAAATTTTGAGTAACCTCTTCTTCGGATTTTCCTTTCATAACCTCGCCTTCAATATAAGCTCTATAGTAATCAACTTGTGACTCAACTTCTAAAGGAGACATTGAACCTGAAATTTTCATTCTTAAAATTCTTAAAAATTCTTCTTTTGACATTTTTGCTCCTATAATAAATTTATATAAATCGCATCATGCTATGTTTTTTCTAATATAATAATATAAAAAAATGGCCCTTCTATCAAGTAGAAGGGCCAACGTGCATTAGAGGATTCGAACCCCCGACCTTCTGGTCCGTAGCCAGACGCTCTATCCAGCTGAGCTAAATGCACATGCAAAACACAAGGGCTATTCTACAACTGAAATCGCGTCTTTGTCAACCTCGCAATTTAATGAGTGGTGCTCCTTTATTTTCTATAAAGTCTCTTGTGATAACGACACAACCAATACTGTCATCTTTAGGAATTTCATACATTATATCCATCATAATTTCTTCAATTATTGATCTAAGTCCTCTAGCACCAACCTTTCTATCTTGTGCCTTTTCAACTAAAGCTAACAGCGCATCATCTTCAAATTCTAATTTTACCTCATCTAGTTCTAAGAGTTTTTGATATTGCTTTAATATTGCGTTTTTAGGCTCTTTTAATACTTTAACGAGCATTTCCTTAGTAAGATTTTGAAGTATGAATACGATAGGTAAACGGCCTAAAAATTCTGGTATCATTCCGAATTTTCTTAAATCTTCTGTTTCAACATGAGACAATATATCTTCGTCATCGTCATATTTATCTTTTAGGTCAGCATTAAATCCAATTGATGAGTTTTCACGAAGACGTTCTCTTATTACATCTTCTAAATCTGGGAATGCTCCACCACAGATAAATAAAATATTTTTAGTATTAATTGTTGTGAGCGGAACCATTGCATTTTTGCTACTTGCGCCAACGGGTACCTCAACTTCACTTCCTTCTAAAAGTTTAAGTAATCCTTGCTGAACACTTTCTCCGCTAACATCGCGGCCTCTATTGCTATTTTTCTTTGCTATTTTATCGATTTCATCGATATATACAATTCCAATTTCTGCTCTTTCAATATCGTTATCTGCTGCTGCAAGAAGTTTTGATAATACACTTTCAATATCATCACCAATATATCCTGCTTCTGTAAGAGATGTTGCATCAGTTATTGCAAGAGGAACATCAAGTATACGAGCTAGTGTTCTAACGATAAAAGTTTTACCTGAACCCGTCGGTCCTATCATAAGCATGTTAGATTTTTCAATCTCAATTCCATCATCAGCTACTTCTTTATTAAATTTATCACCAGCTAAAATTCTTTTATAGTGATTATATACAGCAACGCTAATTGCTTTTTTAGCTTTTTCCTGTCCAACCACATACTCGTCGAGTTTTTCTTTTAATTTATGTGGTGGCAAAATTTTATCAGGGTCAACTAAAGGGCCTGTTCTTTCAGGTTTTTTCTTAATCTGTTGTTTGCGTCCAAAACCTTGCTGAAGATCTGCTAAATTAATAAAACTAATATTAGGAATGCCTCTTTTCGGAGCATCCTTTTTTTCTTCAGTTTCAATAACATTACCGTTCTCATCAAGAACTTCTTCTTTTAATTTTGGTTCTTCATTTTGTTCATTATTCTGAGTTTGATTCATCATCCCAAACGGATTAAAAACTCCGCCAAGCCCTAACTTATTAAGGTCAAAGCCAGAAGTGTTAAACGAATCCATCGTTCTTTGCAAGCAATCAACACAAACGTGCATATTGCCTGGCATGTTCAGCATTTTCCCGGTACGGCTTTCGCTTCTATGACATATATAGCAAACGCTTTCTCTATCGTCGTTACCGTTATTATTCGAATCGTTATTGTTTGTTATCTCATCTACTCTTTTTTCGTCGTCCATTTAACTTTCCTTAACTGAGCATTGAAGTTAAAGTAACTTTAACTTCTGTCTCCCTATATGATTTTTTATCTTTTCTCATAATCTGTAATGTTACTTCATCACCAGGATTATGTTTTGCAAGTTGTTCTTTGAGTGCATCCATTGTTAATACAGAAACTTTATCTATGCTAACAATAATATCACCTTCTTGAAGTCTAGCTTTTTCAGCGCCTCCTCCTTTTACTGTTCCAGCAATATAGATTCCTTGTGGCATCCCATATTGTGCAGCTAAATTCTGGTCAACATCTTTTCCCTGAATTCCAAGATATCCGCCTTCTGCATCTCCATTATTCGTTTCAACTTCTGAATTTCCATTCAATAAATTTTGTATTAACTCACTGTTTGCAGAAATAGGAATTGCATAGCACATACCTTCAACAGAACTATCAACAAGTTTTGCTTCGCTAATACCTATTACTTCGCCTTTAGCATTAAGCATACATCCACCTGAGTTACCATTATTGATAGCCGCATCCGTTTGGATAAGTTTATAAGTGTGGTTTTCTACTGTGAAGTCTCTATTTACTGCGCTAACTATACCAGAAGTTACACTCATTCCATAACCTAAAGCATTGCCAATAACAATACATCCTTCACCTACATTAACATCTCTCATGCAAAGTGTAGCAATCTTTATAGCACTCATAGTTTCTTCAGAGATATCACTTAAAGGAACAGCAACAATAGCAATATCTTGTGTATCTGAAGCAGCTTTAACAGTTCCATCAACAGCGTTGCCATCGGTAAATGTTACATATAATGAAGAACATCCTTCAACAACATGATAGCTTGTAAGAATTAATAATTCTTTATCATTTTTTGAAATAATAGTTCCGCTTCCAAGACCGCTATCAACTTCTTGACCTTCTGCTTGATTATTTCCCATGTCAAATGGATTTGAGCCTTGAATATCAGCTCCATAGCCGAAGAAGTAACGCCAAATATCATTTATATCCCTAAAATTATTAGCATAATTATTAACTATTGTTCTTGATGTTATACCAACAACAGAAGGCATAACTTCTTGAACAACGCCTGACACATCAGTTAGTATATATCCTTCGCTAACTTCTTTGGATACATCTTGACTATTTGTAGTGTCAGTAGTGTTAATAACAGGTTTTTGCGTTTCTTTTTCAACTTTTCTAACCAAACTTAAAGACAAAGCAACAATTATAGCTGCAATAATTAATGAGCCTCCGATAATAGCAGGAACAATCCAAATTTTATGTTCTTTAACCTTATCTTGTTTTTTGTTTTTTGGATTATAATCGTTTACGTCAGGATTCCACTTTGGAATATCTGATGTATTATTTGTTCCTTCTACCTCATTAACAATTTCGCCTTCTAAAGCTTCTAATGCGTCGTCAGCCAAGTCCTTTTCTTCTATGATTGGATTATCAACTTCTAATCCTTCATTTTCCTCAGAACTGTTAATTTCTAGGCTTTCATTTTCTTCAAGCTTATTAGTCTCTAATTCTTCATTTTCTTCAAGCTTATTAACTTCCAACCCATCATTTTCTTCGGAATTAATTATTTCATTGCCAAAATTATCTGTCATTATTAGCCTCCTTAAAACTAATTAATGTTATCTTTTATTTGCCTAAATCATAGATAAAATTTGTGTATCTTCTGTGTATCTTCTGTGGTGAAAGTAAGAAGCCTATTGGCTATCTATATCCGCTCTTATTTTATTAGCAATATAACTTAAATCGTTAGATGGAACATAGCCATTGGTCTTATACATGAAATCATGCATAAGCGTTACATTTTCTTCTAGTGTATCCGCAACAATTGAGTCGCCAACATCTAATATTCTCGTATATTGATAATCTATGTCTGGAAATGCTCTATTCTCTCCAAGTTTCATATCATACGCTTTTACTAAAATTTTGCATAGCTCATCCATTGTAAAAGACGTTTGTATAAATCTCTTTTCTCCGTTATTTGCTGCAAATAAATCATTCGCTTTTTTCAAAAGATTAAGCATTCCTTTTTCTTTTGACTGTAATATAAGCTGCGTTAACGTGTATCTTTGTCTAGCTGTTCTAGCATAATCATCAGTATACGTAACATTATCTAAAGGGGATTCAAATGAACAATCTCTCAAACGACAAAATGCAGTTGCCTGGGCTCCTGTTAGCCATACACTATCTCCGCTTTCTTCGAGTGGAATATATTCTTTTCCTCCAAACTGGGCCTGCTCCAACATATAATAATTAAGGTGCTCTCTTTCAGTATCAGTAATTCTAAGGTGGATTCCCCCGAGTATATCTATTATGTTTTCCAATCCCCAGAAATTAACTACGACATAATCTGTTATAGCAAGATCAAAATTCTCATTTAGCATATTAATAGCTCCTACAGGGCCATTTCTATAATATGCCGAATTAGCTTTAGAAATTATTGAATTTCCCTCAGAACCTCTTGATAGAAGATATGTGTCTCTATAAACAGAATTCATCTGGATAACGCCTTCTTCATCAATATTTAAGACAATGATTGAATCTGAAAATGTACCTTTTGTTAAATCCTCTAATCTTGCATCAACTCCTAAGAGTGCAAAAGTTGTGTATCCCTTAGGTGTACTTACGCCTTCATTTATTATTATTTTACTAGGGTCAAATTCTTTATCTCTTACGTTTGCTTCATAATTTTTTCCAAAAATCATATTAGCAATTCCCGTTCCAAGCGGAGAACCTAAAGCCCACTTAAACGTTGCCGTTTTCCAACTAGGAATAAGGAAAATAAGCAAAGCAGCAATGATAATCGCAGCAATAACACATGCAACTACAGTTAATATAGTTTTAACCTTCTTGATTATTTGTGCTCTTTTTTTTCTTTTAAGATACGCCTGTTTTCTTTTAATATATGCGCGGCGTTCCTGACTATTATTTTGTTGTGGGTGTTTTGGTTGTCTTTTCACGTATCTTTCCTACTTCATAAAATATTTCCATGCATAAGCATATGCGCTCATATAAAGTTTTGTAGGCATAATCTTATAAGCAATGCGTTGCAATCTTAATATCAAACTTAATTTAACTTTCGGAGATGCAAGGTCTTTCCATGGTGATTTATCAAAATAGTATTTCCATAAAAATTTCTTAGGATGAACACTATCCTTTTCCCAAGGTTTTCCAACCTGGAGTTCTATAAAATGGTAAATTGCAACATCTCTATATGCATTATCTATATCTTCTTGATTAAATATTTTTGCTTCATGACATGAAAACATAGTTGTTATTTCTTTATAAGTAAACAATGTATATATTGTTGAAAAATTAAATTTAAGTGGAAGATGAGCTAAATCTTTTTGCAAAACTTTTATAGCTAAGGACTGGTCCGGTGCAAACGTTAATACCTTTGGATCTTTTTGCATTCCTTCTATTAATCTTTGACGACAATTATTCTTTCTCCATGTATCAAGATTAAATGCCATTATTCCAGCGTTATATGTGGTATCTTCATGTGAAATTCCTACTCTACTTCTATATTTATCATGATAAATAGCTGGAACCATCGCAAGTGCATGCTCTCCGAAATCAAAATTAATTATCTCATCTAATTTTCCTCTTACTATCGTATCTGAATCAACATATAAAATTGTTTTAACTTCGCTTGGTAACTCATCAAGAACAAATAGCTTAAAGTAAGTCGCATAGTTTCCCCTAAATTTAGGTGCATTTGCCTCTTCTAAAATCCTTTGTGAAACAGATGTATCAATATAACAAACTTTACGTCCAAACTGGTCTACTACTTGTTGTATTTTATCTCGATTTTCTTTTGAAATACCATCATCAATAATAAAAACATTTATTTCTCTTATATGCTTATTATTATCAAGTAATGATAATAATGAAACTCCAAGATATGGTGCATAATAATCATTAGATTGGTACAAAATATTTAATGGCTCATTAATTTCATATTCCTTGCCATAATATTTTGTTTGTAGCCAATCCGAGTTATATACTGTTGCGCTTTTTACAGTTTCATTATTGTGATCATTCAAGAATTTATAGTTCATTTTTTGATGAACTATTAAGTATGCCCAGTCCTGCAAAACTTTATAAAGAAGTTTTTGTATTTTAAATACAACGCTTCTATGCGGAATAACTGGTTCATAATCATTCCATGGCGAATCTCTTAAAATTTCTTTGAACTTATCATTTAATGGGTGTGTGTTTTTTGCTTCCCATGGTCTTCCTGTCATAGCTCCCATTAAATGGTGAATTGCAGGATTTTGCATAGCTTCTTTCACCTCAACAGGATCTGAATAAGAAAATTTATCAAGCTTATAAAGTTTATATGAATATTCCGCTCCAAAAATATAAAAACCACTATTTAAGTTATATCTAATAGGCAAATAAGAAATGTGATTTTTAAATACAACATTCATTAAATCTTGTTCACAAAGCCAATATTTATTTCTACCCTCACGCAAATGGTCTACTAATTGCTGTTGACAATTATTATCTATCCAAGCTTTTTGATTAAATAAAATAATTCCAGCATTATAATATCTATCATCTAAAGTAAGCCCTAGCATTGTCTTATATGCATTAATAGTGCAATCATAAGTTGCCGCAATATAATTTCCTTTAAAATCGAAATCACAAAGTTCTTCAAGAGAATCCGTAACTATCGTGTCAGCATCAAGTTTAAGTATTCTATCCGTGTTAAGTTTTAATTCGTCCATGATAAACATGGTCAAATATACCGTATATACATCTCTAAAGGTTCCAACGCCGTATCCTTTTATTCTCTCAAGACAATCATTTATATCAATTATTTTTAAATTTCTATTATATTTTTGACAAAGCTTTTCATACTTATCTATATTTTCTTTTGAGATATTGTTATTAAGCATGTAGATATTTATTTCATCTAAATGCTTATTTGTCTCAAAAAGAGACGTCATTGAAACACCTGCAATTGCGGCATAATTATCATCTGTTTGATATAAAACATTTAATATTTTCATACTAATTCACCTTTAGATAATCCCTTTTGTTTTTTTAATTTCAAAACAATAAAAATTATTAAAATAATATCTTGAACTGCAAGTCCAATAATAAGTGCATAATTTGCTCCTTGCATGTTTACTGTTGGAACAAGGAAAATACATGAAACAATAGTCGCTGCTAATCCTATTGCTCCGCTAACATTTGGCCCTATCTTATCTCTTAAAACAATTCCCAAATTGCCGAGTAATATTGTTAATGCTGTCATGATAGATACTATAACCATTGGAATTAAAAGATATGAATATTGCACAATATCTTTTCCATATAAAATTGAAAGTCCCCATTTTCCAATAAATATACTTATTAAAATTCCAAAAAACAAAAATCCAAGTAACATTAAAATGCATTTTAACATTACCTTCGTTAAATCTTTAATTTTATTATCATTTAAGTGTGTCGCAAGTATTGTTGAAAGTGGATTTATTACGAATGTTGCCACAACCTGCAGTACTGTAACCGGAGCTAAAACCGCCGAGTAAATTCCTAGTGTATCTACACCAAGATATCCCCTTACTGCAAGTTTAGGAACTGTTAGTACTAATGTATGAAGCACTGTATAAATAGCAAATGGCACACACTCTTTTAAAAGTATCCATGCATTCTTATTCTTAAATGTTGGAAAAACTGCCGTTATCTTTTTAGTTTGTGGCAAATCATAAAAAACTAAAACTATAAGCGACATAATAAGCATCAATGAAATAGAAATTTTAATATTTTTTGTTAACCAAATAAGACCGCAAAAAATAATTAACGTACTTATATTTCTAATGCACATTGATTTTCCCGCTATATCAAGTCTCCATTTCTTTTGAAGTTCTCCGTAAAGTGCATCTGAATATGAATAAACTAAAACATAGAACATATAAAGCACTATAGAAATTTTTTCAGTTGACGTATACCCTGAAACAATTGTCCAAATAATACCCACAATTACCGTAAGAGCAATTGTTATCATTTTTACATCATAATAATCTGAAGCACTATATACGCCTTTAACATCTGAAACCTGGTATGTTTTTACGCCAAAGGCAGCAATAATCAAAAATACATTTCCACATGAAATTGAAAGAGAAAGTATTCCCGAATCTGCATACCCCGATAACCTTACTACCAAGACCATCATTAGCCATTGGCAAAAGAACATAACGAAAGTTCCAACAGAGTTCCATATGAAATTCTTTTTTATTGAAACTTGATTATCCATTATTTAGCAAATGCTTTTTCCAAAATTATATGTTGTCCTGATTTTTTAATCTTAAAACAGGAATCATCTTTTATATCTTTTTTATTTTTAAATAACGTTTCAAAACGTTCCTTAAATCTACTATCTACCTTGTATAAATAAACATAAGTATAATCGCCATCAATAAGAGCTTTTTCCCATTCTTCTTTTGACATATCTAATGTCCATATATCTTTTACAGTGTATGGATTGCCAAGGCTCCACCCCATCGCATAATCATATGAAAGTGAAACTGGTGTAGCTAAGTAATATGCGCTTTGGTATTCAAGACCATTTGTATTTTGAGCGATAAAATATACTCTATCTTTTTTATAATCCATCTTCGCAAATGTTTTTTCAGCTTTGCTATAGGCTTCTCGTTTTGTTTGAGTTTTTTCTATTGCTGTTTCATACCTAAGCATATTTGAACTAATCTTATCCCATGGAGCAAAGATCATAACAAGTGCTATTGGGAAAAGTATAAGAACATTTCCCATTCCTCCAAACCTTTGGAAAACAGCATCTATGATTAAATAAATGAAGAATATTACAACCCCTAATATGTAGGTACATATATATCTATCCATTGATGCGAGAGTTGCTGCTTCTTCCGGAATAAATAAGAATACATACATAAAGCAAAGAGATGCTAAAAATCCTATATAACCCACAATTAAAAGAATACTAAACAGAACTGTTCTTCCCTTATCTTTTTTGTCTTTAATTAAAATAATTGCAATCAATGCTAAACATGCAAAAATCAAAATCCACCATACATAAGGCATGTTTAATTTTTCATTATCTGTATTTTTGAAAAGTGCCTTAACAAAGTTTGTTATTATACTTGTAGCATCTTTTGTTTTTGTTTCAGTTACTTCTATGTAATCAAAAACTTGTAGCATATGATTTTTTGCTGTGAAAAGTTTCCACGATACATACGAAGCAATGCTAATTACTATATAAAATACAAATCCGAACCATCCGCCTTTTTTCTTCCACATCTCAGAAAATTCTTTGCGTCTAAAAGCTAAAACATCAATAATAATTAGCAAAAATACTGCAAGTGCGAAAACTTCACTACTAGGCTTAATTAATATGAGTACTGCGCTTGCAAGACCCAAGCTTACATAATTAGCTATATTTTGACCGTGAGTCATATATTGGAACAAAAGAAATGCAAACGTTACGGCTAATGCTGCATCAGCATACAATGTGTTATATGGTGTAATTACGAAGCTAAATAGCCAAGGAATTGCGCCAATAAGTGGAATCATACAAATTCCAAGAACAACTCTTTTCCATGTGATTTTTCTAAAGATAGGAAGTAACATAGCAACAACAAATATATTCATCGCTCTAAGAGCATCGCTTTCGCTAAACTTTCCTTTAAGTGCAGTAAAGAAATAGCAAAACAGACTTACGCCAGGCTGGTAGCCTGCTCCATGTGTTGTACTTCCTTTTATATTTGCAAATCCATCAAAAATAAAATAATTCTTAACTGTTAAACCCCAATGTGTAAACTCATCAAACCTTGAAAGCAATCTGCCTTGCGTCATAAACCAAATAAAAATTACTGCCCCAATGAAAACAAAAAATCCGACAGTGAAAATATTTCCCATAAATTTTTTGAACTCTTTTAAGGCTATTACTTTTGTAAAACCTATTAGAAATGCAAGTATAGTGAGTACTCCAAAGGCATAGACTCCCCATTTTAATTTTCCAAATAGTCCAAATATGTAGAGAACTAAAATAACTGTGAAGATTGAAAGTGGAAGTGTAACTTCAATTCTTCGTCTCATAAATGCAGTATATGCAATTGCCATTACTACTAAACTTAAAACCAATAAAATAAATAAACGCATTTCTTTTCCTTCTTATTTGCTTAATGAGTAAATACTAAAATTTATTCCTTCAAAAGTTTTTTCATCAACTTTCGTTAAATTTCCTTTTTTATAATTAGCTTGATAAAAATTCTCCCAATATGACATATCTATGTCTGAATATGAAACTAAATAAATATTATCTTTTTGGGCTATATCTTTTTCGAGATTATCAATACCAAGTTTTGGCCATATGCTTTCTAAGTTTGCCATCTTTGCGCACCATCCTCCTGGCCAAACAATATTTGAAAACTTACCTTTCATTGACTTCATGTCATAACCAATAGTATTAAAAGTTTGTGTTTCATATATGTATAAATTTTCAGGATTTTCCTTGCACCAATTTTCAAGTGCTATTCTTACCTGCCCTGATTTAATTGAATTATTCACATACTTTTGAACTTTTTTATAATTAAGTCCAATTCCTAACAATAATGCTAAAGCAATAACAACCGAAACAATTATCTTTGTGTAATTAGCAAATTTAATTTCCCTTACCTTAGATAGCATTTTTCTAATTTCATCAGAATTATCTATCAAAAGTCCAATCATTGTAACTAGGTTTGCAACCCATATCCCATAAGTTACTCTAGATACTGGTTTATTCATGTATATCATGTATCCCCACGGAATTAGTGTTGCAATAAAAGCTAAAATCAAAAACAGTAATGTCCTATTTTTCTTAAAAATTATCGAAAGAACAATTAGTGCTACAAAAAGGCAAATTACAAATATGCTAATCGGTTGATATTCTTTTGCAAAAAGATTCTTTGGTAATTCTTTTATTGTTTTTGCAATTCTTTTTCCAAATGGCAGTGCCTTTTTAACTTTTTTTACCTGGTATGATGCAACACTTCCTAACATATCGTTACTTGTTCCATCCGTAAATTCAAGGTAATACTGCTCATACATGTATTGTCTTGTTTTATCAACACCTAAGTCATTATAAAGTTCTTTATTTTCTTCATATTCTGGCAATCCATAAAAATCATAAATTGTAGTTCTTGCATCATTAAACTTTAAGAACTCTTGCCATGCATCTGATTTGTAATTCGCATTATGAAGAACTTCTATGCCGCCAATTCCAACAAACAAAACTACGGGAAAAATTATCCATCTAATTATATTTTTCTTTGTAAAAATTGGTTTTGCTTTAATAAGTTTATATATTAATGCTACTGCTGCCAAAGGCATAAGCATAAATACTGTGCGCGATCTAAGACCATAAGCCGTAAATAAAAGCAAAAGTGCTGTAATATAATTAAGTGCTAAATTAAGTTTGCTACTTTCATGTTTAATAGTAATAAACCAAAAAATCGCTGTGCCCGTAAGTACTCCTGCGCACATTGAATAATGTATCATTGTAATTTGCTTTGCCAGACAAAACCAAAAACAAAGCATAAATATTACTGAAAAAATAAATTTATTGATCCATTTTTTAATGTTGCTAAATATCCTAAAGTTTACTAAAAATACACAAATGATAAAGCAAGCTATTAATAAAGCATAATGCCAGTTAACTGCTGGAAAAATCTTAAATAAAAATACTAAAACCGAAGCCAACGGATATTTTATATAAACTACATGTGCATCAGGGCTACCTGTTAGCGAACCCATTAAAACACTTCCGATAAAAGCATCATCATTAACGCCATAAGTATATGAATACAAAAGATAAGCAATTATAGCAAATACTGCGGTAAGTAACGCCGCAATTAAAACATCTATAATTACTTTCTTTTTCCCTTCATAACTTTGCATTATTATCAGTCTTTCTTTTCTTTCTCATCCAGACTTAAATTCAATTTTTCTTCAAGATAAGCTACCTTTTGAACAAGCTCTCTTGTCTTTTTATTATTAATAAATACTGTCACTGTAAGTGAATAAATAATTAACATTAAGAATAAAACAGCAAGGAAGAAAATCATGTTAACCGGGCTATAAATTCCAAGAACATCTGAAATCCAATCCATAAATGATGGAATTGCCGCAAAAATAATTATGAGAACAAAAACTATAAGCCATGGAAGTGAAATCTTAAATCCAAGTTTTCCTTTTTTTATTAACATAAATGTAAAAGCAATTGCTAAAAGGGCTATTACTATTACTAATATTTGTAATTTAAGTGTCATGCTGTTCTCCTTCCAAATGACTCTATTATTATTCCTGCTGTAACTTTAATCATATAAAATACTGCTTTTAGTGGATGACTTAGAGAAGATTTTCCTCCTTGTCTTTCACGCATAATTACTGGTACTTCTTTAACCTTATATCCCATCTTTAATATTGTAGTATTGCTTTCTGGTTCTGGATAATCCCATGGATAAAGATTTGCAAATTCTTTTATAACTTTTTTATTACACATCCTAAGACCTGCCGTCGGGTCAGTGATTGTTTGCTTTGTGCATATCTTTATCAGCCATGTAAAATATTTAATAGCGTTTCTTCTTAACCATGTAGACTGAAAACCTTCTTTATCGATAAAGCGTGATCCGATTACCATATCTAAATTTTCCGCTATCATCTTTTCTTCCATAACAAGAAGTGATGCCGCTTTATGTTGGCCATCTCCATCTAATTGAACAGCAATATCATAGTCTTCATAAAGAGCATATTTATATCCTGTTTGTACTGCTCCACCGATTCCCATATTAGTTGCTAGGTCAAGAAAATGGATATTGTTTTCTTCACATATTTTTTTTGTTTCGTCCGTTGATGCATCATTGATTACAACATAATCATATCCTGGTGCATTCATCTTTATGTCATTAACTACTTCTAGTATGCTTTCTGATTCATTAAATGCAGGAATAATAATTAGTTTTTTCATATTACCTCCTGCTTAAACTCTTTCAATTATCGATAATAATTTATCGATATTTTTATTGCGCTCAAAGAATTCTTGTTGGTATGCATAAGCATTACGTCCCATTTCTTCTCTTTCTTCCCTCGTGCAATTATAAAGTTTTAATATATTATCTTTTAATGCTGCTACATTTTCCGGTTCATTTGCGAATCCGCATTTTGCATTTTTAATAATATCCCCAGTTTCTCCTTGTATTGAAATAAGAATTGGTCTTCCTGCTGCAAGATAACTCATAACTTTTGCTGGTATAGAAAAGTCTTCTGTGCCATTTGCCTTAAGAGGTGCAAAAAGAGCATCTGCTATATATGTGTATTTAGGCATGTCTTCAATTGGATGAAATCCTTCAAAGAAGAAATATTTTTCAAGATTAGCTTCTTTTACCATTGCCTCTAAATCTTTTTTGCTCATGCCATCGCCAACAATAATAAATCTAATATCTTTTATACTTTCTACTACTTCTTTTGCGGCAGCTACAAAAGTTTCAAGGTCTTGCGCTGGAGAAATATTTCCTGTAAATACAAAGTTAAATCCACCCTCAAATCTTTTGCATAATATTTCATCTTTAATTGGTGTTTCATAAATTTTTTCAGGACATTGTGGTATGAATTCTATTTCGCTTTCATCTCTTTTTAATTCTGTAATAAAATAAGATTTCATTTTAGCTGAAACAGTTACAAGTTTATCCGGCTTTGAGTAAATATTCATACTTACTTTATGCATTATCTTTCTTATAAATTTAGATTTTATATCTAGCACCGAATAAAGATTATGTGGCCACATATCAAGTACATACATAGTTGTATTTATATGTTTTCTTTTAGCTAGTTTTAATCCTGCCCATGCCATAAACACAGGTGAAAGTTGGTAGATAAAAATTCGGTCATAATTATTTTTTGCTAATTTCATTACATAGAGCCAACTAAAAATCGGATATGCCATGTAGTTTAAGAAAATTCTAATATTGGAATTGTTGCCACGCTTTATTTCCCTTACGCGGTAAATCTTAACGCCTTCATGCTCCTCTTCTTTTATCGTATGTGAATCATAGCCTTCAAAAAATTCTCCTTTTGGATAATTAGGTTGACCACAAAGGACATCAACTTCATGTCCTCTTTCGATAAAACCTTTTACAAGATCATTAATTCTAAAATTCTCCGGCCAATAATGTTGGCCAACTACCAATATCTTCAAATTTTTACCTTTTATTTTTTAAGCCAAACTGTTCTATTAACTATATCTGTGTAACTTTGAATTATCTTTACAACTTTTGTGGAAACATTCATCTGACAATAATCATTGTTTAATTCAAAATTATCACCATCATTGCTTATACTGACTGCTGTTTCTATTGCCTGCTCTATTGTCTCTTTTGTAATGCCTCCAAGCACAACGCTTCCCATGTCTAATGCTTCTGGTCTTTCTGTTGATGTTCTAATTAATACACCTGGGAATTTAAGCATAGCGCTTTCTTCTGAAAGTGTGCCTGAATCACTAAGTACACAAAAAGCATTTTTTTGAAGTTTGTTATAATCGAAAAATCCAAATGGCTCTATACTTTTTACTAATGGATTAAACTTAAACTCTCGTTTTTCAATAAACTTTTTGCTACGTGGGTGTGTTGAATAAATAACTGGCATATTATATTTTTCTGCTACATCGTTAAGCGCATTCATAAGGCTTAAGAAGTTTTCTTCCAAGTCAATATTTTCTTCACGATGTGCTGAAACTAAAATATATTTTCCTTTTTCAAGTCCAAGTTCTTTTAATACTTTGCTTTCGTTTATTTTATCTTTGTACTGTTCAAGAACTTCTCTCATTGGCGAACCAGTAACAAAAATAGTCTTTCCATCAACACCTTCGCTAAGAAGATATCTTCTTGAATTTTCTGTATATGGCAAATTAATGTCAGCGATATGATCAACAATTTTTCTATTAATCATTTCAGGAACATTCCAATCCCAACATCTATTTCCTGCTTCCATATGGAAAATTGGAACTTTAAGTCTCTTTGCCGGAATTGCTGCAAGCGCCGAATTTGTATCTCCTAAAACTAAAAGTGCATCCGGTTTAACCTCATTGATTACCTTATAGCTCTTTGAAATAATAGCGCCCATCGTTTCACCTAAATCTGCGCCAGCAACTTCTAAATAATAATCAGGCTCTCTTAATTCAAGATTTTCAAAAAATACCTGGTTTAATTTATAGTCATAGTTTTGTCCAGTATGTACGAGCACATGATCAAAGTATTTATCACATGCTTTAATCGTTTGTGCTAGACGAATGATTTCTGGTCTAGTTCCTACTACTGTCATTAATTTTAACTTTTTCATAATTACTCCTATACTTCTTCAAAAAATGTATCTGGATTTTCCGGGTCGAATTTTTCATTTGCCCACATAATTGTTACTAAATCTTTTTCGCCTATATTAGTTATGTTGTGTGTATATCCTGTTGGAATATCAACAACTTTTATTTCATTTTCATCAACAATATATTCAATAACTTTGTCTGTTCCAATTTTCCTAAACTTTATGCTTGCCTTACCACTAACAACAATAAACTTTTCGTTTTTACTATGATGCCAATGGTTTCCTTTTGTAATACCTGGCTTTGCAACATTTACTGAAACCTGGCCTCTTTCACAACTCTTTAGAATTTCTGTAAATGAACCTCGCTCATCTACATTCATTTTTAAGTTATAAGCAAAATCATCTTCAGGAAGATAACTTAAAAATGTGCTATAAAGTTTCTTTTCAAATCCATCAGCCATATTAGCAATTTCTAAAGAATCTTTTGAACGAGATTCTTTAAATCTTCTTAAAATATCTGCTACCTGTCCTACACTAGCCTTATCGACTGGCTCCGCTTTATAGTAAGTGTTTCCTTTAGGACATGCTTTTTTGATTTGTCCCATAGTAGCTTTTGGCGCTAAATCTTTTAGTTCTTCTTTTGTTAGAATACTTGGTTCGTTTCCATTAGCTATATCAATTAAAATCTTTACCAAATCATCGATGTATAAAAGTGGAACAATCGCATTTGCATCATTTATTGTAATGTCTAATCCACATGCTATATTGTTACAAAAAGTAGCTACCATGCTGTTGTAATTAGGTCTAGCCCACTTTCCATAAATATTTGGAAGTCTAAAAACATAAACTTTATTTTTCGTTTCTTTTTGATAATTAAACAGAGCGTTTTCGCCTGCAATTTTGCTGTTACCATATGCATTGCCAAGTGCAGCCTGGATAGAAGAAGTCATAGATATTTTTGCTTTGCTATTAGCTTCTTTTAGGTAATTACATAAAGTCGCTGAAAAATCCGCATTTCCTTCTATGAATTCTTTTTCATCTTTCGGCCTATTTACACCTGCAAGATGAATTACATATTCTGCCTTAGATGCCCACTCTTTTAATTCTTCAAGTGTAGAGTCAACATCATATTCAAAAACTTCATGTTTCCTATTTTTTAATTCCAAGCAAACATTTTTTCCAACAAATCCTTTTGCTCCGGTAACTAAAACTTTCATGACCCATTCCTTTACTTTCCAAATTCTTCTTTAGCACACTGCAAAGCTTTTCCTACTACAACATCCATGTCGTAATATTTATATTCACCGAGTCTGCCTCCGAAAATAACATTATCAAGCTCATCAGCTTGCTTCTTATATTCTTCGTACATATTGTTGTTCTTATCGTCATTTACTGGATAATAAGGCTCATCACCAGGCTTCCATTCTGAACTATATTCCCTTGTGATTATTGTCTTTGGAAGGTCGTTTCCTTCTTCATCTTTTCCAAACTCAAACCACTTATGCTCGATTATTCGAGTCCATGGTGTTTCTCTATCTGTATAATTAACTGCAACATTTCCTTGGAAGCTTGGAATATCAAGTGTCTCATTTTCAAATCTAAGACTTCTATATTCAAGTGTTCCTTTGTTGTAATCAAAGAATTTATCAATCGGTCCTGTATAAACGATTTTCTTTGCTATACCTTCTAATTCTTCTTTATGTTCAAAGAAGTCATAATTTAATTTAACTTCAATTCCATCTAAGATGTTTTCAACCATCTTTGTATATCCACCTATAGGTATACCCTGGAATAATGCGTTAAAATAGTTGTTATCGAAAGTTAATCTTACAGGTAATCTTTTAATAATAAATGCTGGCAGTTCTGTGCACGAACGTCCCCATTGCTTTTCTGTATATCCTTTTACGAGTTTTTCGTATATATCTGTACCAACAAGACTAATTGCCTGCTCTTCTAAGTTTGCCGGCTCTCTTCCGTTTAATTCTTTTAATGCTTCATTTTTTTGTTCTTCAATTTTTGCCTTAGCCTCATCAGGAGTTACAACACCCCACATTTTATTAAATGTGTACATGTTAAAAGGAAGTGAATAAAGCTCACCTTTATAGTTTGCTACTGGCGAATTTGTAAATCTATTAAACTCACAAAAATTATTTAAGTAGTCCCAAACTTCTCTATCATTTGTATGAAAAATATGAGCTCCATAAACATGCACATTTATGCCTTCTTGTTTTTCTGTATAGATGTTTCCGCCCACACCTTTTCTCTTATCAATTACTAGAACACTCTTTCCAGCTTCTTTAGCTTTGTTAGCAAAAATCGCTCCAAAAAGACCCGCTCCTACAACCAGATAATCATACATAAAAATTCCTCTTTTCTCCTATTTTTACACATAGTCATAGATATTAAATTATACCACAAATAAAGCAACAATAGACAATAAAAAAAGCCTAATTCAGTACAAAACTAAACTAGGCTTTTTAGTTATTTTTTATTAGGTTCACTCACCCTTAAATTTCTTAGGATCGTAATTTAACTCGCCTGTGTATGTCTTAACTTCTTCTTCGCCGTCAAGTACTCTGGTTGCGCCTGAAGCCATAGCTTCCATCTCGAATTCGCCTGGGTAAGCAAATACCGGAGCGATGAAAGAGCAAGCTTCTGTTACCTTTTCTACAAGGCCTTTATCATGAACCATTCCACCGCCCATAAGGATTGCATCTACTTTACCATGCATAGCCGCTGCCATAGCACCAACTTGTTTAATAATCTGGTAAATCATTGCATCCCAAACAAGCGCTGCAAATTCATTGCCTTCTGCTGCCATCTTTGTAACATCTCTAGCGTCTGATGTACCAAGAAGATCTACAAATCCGCCAGTCTTAGTAGCTAACGCTTTAGCAGTTTTCTTATCAAGGTTGTTATCAAAGATATATGTAACGAGTTCAGCTACAGGAACGCTACCACTACGAGTAGGTGTCATAGGTCCGTCTCCAGCTACGATATCGTTTCCATCAATCATTTTGCCTTTTTGATGAGCTGCGATAGAAGTTCCGCCACCAATATGGCAAACGATATAGTTCATATCTTCATACTTAACACCGTTCTTCTTTGAATGAACGATTGCGGTTTCTTTTTGATTTAACGCATGGATATGTGAACTTCTAATAACGCCTTTAATACCTGTCATTCTAGCAACGTCACAGAATTCGTCTGTATCAGGTGGGTTAACTACGAAAGCTCTGCATCCAACTTTGTCAGCAAATCTTTTAGCAATTTGTGGTCCTAATTGTGCTGGGTGCTGTACTCCGTTAGCTCCTCTTACAGCATGGTCATATAAAACGTCATTAATTTCATATACACCACCTTCAGACGCCATAAGTCCGCCACCACGTCCTACAACAGCGTCTAAATCACTAACATCAATATTGTTTTCCTTAAGCATTCCATCGATAAGTTCAAAACGATATTCTAATTGGTCTGAAACTTCTTTGAACTTTGCAAGGTCTTCCGCTGCATGTCCAACATTCTCTGAAAAAAGTTTTTCTTCGCCCTTAAAAACAGCAACTTTTGTAGATGTGCTTCCCGGGTTAATAGCAAGTACTTTATAATTTCCCATTTTTGTCCTCCAAAATTTTATTTGACTTTATTATACACTATATTGCCTTTTTTATGTACAAAATAGCGTATTTAAGTTAAAATAATGGCATATTAATTTATCGGAGGACAAGAAAATGTCAGATATTGAAAAGAACGAAGAAAACATAACAATTACACTTGAATTTGATAATGATGAGAAGGTTGAAGCTGAACCATTATTTATCTTTGATGTTAACGGAAAAGACTATGTTGCACTTGTTCCTGTTGATGAAGAAGCTGATGATGTTTTCCTTTTCGTTTACAACGAGCTTGAAAATGATGAATTTGAATTCTTAGATATTGAATCTGATGAGGAATTTGACCTCGTTGCTAAAGAATTCGAAAGAATCGTTGAAGAAACTGAAAGCGAAATGAGTGAAGAAAAATAATGTATTTAGCTGATAATTGGAAAGATTATACAGTTTTAGATACTTCTTCAGGCGAAAAGCTTGAAAAATGGGGAGATTATATTCTCCTTCGTCCTGACCCTCAGGTTATTTGGACTACTCCTAAGCAAATCCTTGAATGGAAAAAAATAAATGCCCATTACCATCGTTCAAACAAAGGCGGTGGTGAATGGGAATTTTTCGATTTACCAAATCAATGGAAAATTAATTATGAAATCAAATCCCTTTCTGATTTGGATTTAGACTCTACCCTAACGTTCAACTTAAAGCCTTTTAGTTTTAAGCATACTGGGCTTTTCCCTGAGCAGGCAGCAAACTGGGAATGGGCTGCGGCTTTGATTGCAAACAAACTAAAAGAAGGCGCAAAAGAAATTAAAGTATTAAATCTTTTCGCTTATACTGGCGGAGCTACATGTGCATGTGCTAAAGCAGGTGCCCATGTTACGCATGTAGACGCTTCTAAGGGAATGGTTAACTGGGCTAAAGAGAATGCAAAAGATTCTAATATTGATGAATCTCTTACAAGATGGCTTGTTGACGATTGTCAGAAATTTGTTGAACGCGAAATAAGACGTGGAAATAAATATGATGCAATCATCATGGACCCTCCTAGCTACGGCCGAGGTCCTAAAGGAGAGATTTGGAAAATTGAAGATAATATTTTTGATTTTATTAAGCTTTGTAACCAGATATTAAAAGATGATGCTCTATTTTTCTTAATCAACTCTTATACTACCGGACTACAGCCTGCAGTTCTTACATACATGCTTGAAAGCGTAATTAGCGCTCCTCGTGGAGGAAAAGTATGTTCCGATGAAGTTGGACTTCCTGTAAAATCAAATGGCCTGACACTACCATGTGGAGCATCAGGCCGTTGGAATTTCTAACATTAAAATTATATCATTTATCCTTTAATAAGTTTCTTTTTAGTTGAATAATCTATGCAAAGAATTTCACTTTGTAAGCACCACATATCAACTGCTACTGTAACAAACTGTAAGATTGCGTTGATTGCGATAACAAGCGCTAAACCTTCTGCCGGAATTCCAAGTTGTGAATACAAAAGTGTAATTACTGCGATCGATGCACCCGGTACATTAGGCATTGTTCCAACAAATATGATTGAAAGAATGATTGCTGTTATTATCCATACTACTGAAATTTGTACTCCGTATTGATTTGCCATAAATAGTGACGAGAAAATAAATACGATTGTATAAGCCGGTTGGAAGAAAACACTTCCTAAATTGACTGAAAGGTTAAGTGTATTAACCTCAACATCTGCGTCCAACATTGAATCAAAAATTGTGCTAAACGATGCGCCGAAACTAGCTGATGTAAGGCAAACTAGTGATGCTGGTAAAACACTCTTCGCATAATCCTTAAATTTCCTTTTTGTTTTAAGACACGTATATACAGAATAAAATACCAAAAGAATGAATTCAGCCGCAATGATATAAATGAGCATTTTTCCTGCACTGGCAAGCTGGGAAAAATCACTATCCGTAATAATATTAAAAAGTTTTATTGCTGCATAAAAGCATATAAATCTATTCAAAAAATTGTTTGTATAAATTGCAACAAGGTTACATTCATCAAAGAATTTTGAAACAGTCTCTCCTTTTTGTCCTAACGTCAAAAGCGAAAATCCAAACATCGCACCAATTATCATAATATGAATTGAATTGAAATCAAGAAATGGTGCAACAATATTTTGTGGTAAAAAGCCAACTAAAATATCATAAATAGATTTTGCTGTAACTGACATCTGACCTGAACTGCTTGTGTTAACCATAAAAAGTAATGGTGCTGTTAGAATAATTGCGGCTAAAGCAGAAATAAGTAAATATCTCTTCATAGTTTTTCCGCCAATTGCGCCAACTGCTGCCATGTCTCCTATATGTACGATACTGGTTGAAATTGCAAAGAATGTCAAAAGCACAGCCATAACGCAGAACATTCCCGCATATGCATTAGAAATCGGATCTAGGTAATCAGCAACAATAATATGCATTGCCTCCCCCGGAATAACTAGTCTTGCAATGATTCCGGCAACGATTGCTATAACAAGCGCTATGAGAATTTTTGTAACACTATTTAAAGTTGCTTTTTTACGAATAACAAAAACGATTTCGTTTTCTAGATTTTTATACTTCCATGTTGGCATTCCGTTTTCAAAGCTGGACATAACCGATTGAAGCATAAACGCCATTGGATTTTCTTCTAAGGTAAATGGATCAAAAGACGCTGTTCTAATTCTTATTGTAAATCTTAATTGTCCAAAGATTTTATAAGAACGATAATAAAGTTCTGTATCTTCACCAAATCTTGCTTGATATTTCAAAAGAGACTCTTCTAATAAAAGTTTAGCTCTAAAGCATTCTTTTTTAGTACAGCCTGCGCTCGCATAGACATCGCCTATTTTTTCTGAAATAATATCAATATTTTCGTTAGTAAGTTTTAATATTTCCATCTTATAATTCCTTTGGTTCGTATGTTAAATCACATTCTAATCTTTTGAATGTTCGTCTATCAATTGCCGAAAGAGCCGCTGTTGTGTGAACTGAGCATCCATTTAATTTTGGAAGCTGTTCTAATGTAAGTTCTGCCATGCTATCTGTTGATGCATTAGTAGAAAGAGCTACTAAAAATTCATCTGGATGTAATCTTGGATTTCTACTTCCTAAATAATTTGTTTTTAATTTTTGAATAGGTTCAATACATTCTGGTGAAAGAACCGGTGTTTCTTTTGGTATGTTTGCTAAATGTTTTAGTGCTTTTATTAAACATGCAGCACTGGCTCCTAAAAGTTCTCCAGTTTTTCCTGTAATAATTGTTCCGTCTGCCAGTTCAATTGCTGTTGCTACTTCCCCAGTTTGCTCAGCACGTTCTCTTGCTGCTTTTACAACTTTCCTTTCCGTAACATCCAAATTTTCCTGGCTCATCAAAACTTTAATTTTATTTACTTCGTCTATTTCTTTTTTGCCATCAGCAACACCTACTAATGCCTTAAAATATCTTCTAATTATTTCCTGTCTTGCTGCTTCTTGGCATGCTTCGTCATCAGTGATGCAATTTCCTACCATATTAACTCCCATGTCTGTAGGCGATTTATATGGACTTTTACCATATATTTCCTCAAACATAGCATTTACTACAGGGAATATTTCAACATCTCTATTGTAGTTTACTGTCGTTTCTCCATATGCTTTAAGGTGATATGGATCAATCATGTTTATATCATTTAAGTCTGCTGTTGCTGCTTCATATGCTAAATTAACTGGGTGATCAAGTGGAAGATTCCAGATTGGGAATGTTTCAAATTTTGCATATCCAGCGTTAATTCCGCGCTTATGTTCATGATAAAGCTGAGATAAACATGTACTCATTTTTCCCGAGCCTGGTCCCGGAGCGGTAACAACGATTAATGGTCTGGTAGTTTCAATATAATCATTTTTTCCATAACCTTCATCACTAATAACTCCTTGAACATCTGCGGGATAACCTGGAATAAGAAAATGATGATAAACTTTAAGATTATGTTTTTCTAATTTTTCTTCAAAATGCAGAACACTTCTTTGGCCTGCAAACTTTGTGATTACAACACTGCTAACGTATAGCCCTTTATTTCTATACTCATCAACAAGTCTTAAAACGTCTATATCATAAGTTATACCTAAGTCTTCTCTAATCTTGTTATGCTCGATATCTTCCGCACTAACAACCATTACGATTTCTGCCTTATCAACTAATTGTAATAACATTTGCAATTTACTATCGGCATGAAATCCTGGAAGAACTCTTGACGCATGAAGATCATCAAAAAGTTTTCCGCCAAATTCTAAGTAAAGCTTGTTATCAAACTTTGAGATTCTTTCGATAATATGCTCACTTTGTAGTTTTATATACTTGTCGTTGTCAAATCCTATTTTCATTTTCCCATCCCATTTTTTTGCTAGTTTTAACTATTTAATTAACACTTTTAGGTTCTTCGCTTTGATTCTTTTTGATTCTAAAAGCATTATATTCATTGCTTAATCTTCCTAATGTTCTCTCATAAGAAGCTCTTGCTGCGCCTGGATCATCACTGCCCCACTCTGATGAACTTTTCTCATTATCTAATGCTATAATCTTATACTGTCCTCCGATAAGTTGAACCCAGGTAGGAATAATTTTTAATCCTGTGATTTTTGATTTTCCATTATTAAATTTTGAAAGTGTAAGTTCAAAAATCAAACCATCCTCTGTATAACCTCTATTTCCATCTTCATCCATGATATATGCACGTTGGTTTGAGATTTCGTTGCCCATTGAATAAAGACACATACATTCATGACCCGAACTAGATTTTAATGTTCTATATTCTTGAATAACATGTGGATGTCCGCCTATAATCACATCAGCTCCAAGTTCGCATATTTGCTGACTAATTTCTTCTTCATACGAATTAGGTTCATCTGTATATTCATTTCCCCAATGTATGAAAACAATTTTTGCATCAACCCCAACCATATCCATATGATAAAGGTCATCTTTTATATTTTTATATAATGTATCTAAATCATCATAACAAAAGCTATTTACTAAATCCTGAGCTTCATCACGCATAGTTATCCCATTTAATGATTTCTGCGCTTCTGGGTAAGGCCTTGTATCATATGTATAATTTACCATTCCTATTTTAATTCCATTAATTTGCTTAATCATAACGAATGGTTCTGTATTAGTCTGTCTTGTTCCTAAATGTCCAAGTCCATTATTGTTTACAATATCTAATGTTCTAAGCATTCCATCATAGCCTGTATCGTAAGCATGATTATTTGCTGTAAGGCAAACGTCTACACCTGCATTTTTTAGCGCAGTTACTATTGTATCCGGACAATTAAAGATAGGATAACCACAATAACTTCCATATTCTTCACCGCCACATGTAACCTCTAAGTTCGCAATCATTAAATCCAATTGTGAATAATAAGGTGCAACAAGACTAAAGCAAGGTTCAAAGTTATACCCATCGCCTTGAACTGTACTTAGTATAGGATCATGAATTAAAATATCTCCAGTAGCTCCAATTGTTGCTGTTGCTACAACCTGAGGTTCTGGCATAACTACTTTTTGAACATCAGGTCCTTTTTTATTATTAGTAACAACCAAAATAGCCACAACTGCTACTATCAAAACCGCTACTATTACTATTAATATTCCTGGTTTTAATCTTCTTCCAGATTTTGTTCTTCTACGACGTCTTTTTTCCATTTTTCACCGTTTTCTCTACTTTTTATTTTTAAATATAACTTTTCTTTGAATGTTATAGCTAAAGAAAAACAAGAAAAGATCAACTATACATTTTACTAATAATTCAAGCACTCCACTTGCATGCATAATATTTGTGAAGAATGCTACCAAAAGGTAAGATGCAAGCATCTGGCAAAATGCCAAAATATAATACCTGAACAATGTTTTTTGTACACCGTCTGTAGACTTGAATACTCCGTTTCTGTTTATCATATAGTTTACAAACGATGATATAACTCTAGATACGACTGTACAAATAAGTACCTGTAATCCCGCATTAACTTTATTATGTTCTAATATAGCTTGCAAAATAGCGTATATCGCTATATCCGAACTCCATGAGATAATAGAGCTAAGTGCAAATTTTAGAAAATAGCTTAATACTATTACATATATTCTAATCGAATCTGTAATTTTATTAAAGTGCGATGACGCATTATCATCAATATAAATTGTTTCAATTGGTTCTTCGTAATAAGGGATTTTTTTATTAACAATTTCAATGAGCATATTTGTTTCGTACTCATATCTATCACCTTTTATTTTCGAAAAATTCTCGAACCATTCTGACGGTATAATTCTAAGTCCTGTTTGGGTATCTTTGAGTTCGATTCCGCATGCGAACTTAAACACCTTACTTGAAATTTTATTTCCAATTTTATTCTTTGTTGGTACATTAGGTGAATTAAAATCTCTTCCACCTATGATAACACTACCCGGCTTAAGTTTATAAGAAACAATACAGTTTTTGATTGAATTAACTGTATGTTGTCCGTCTCCATCACATGTTACTGCATAATCTATATCTTTTCTGTTTTCAAAAAGATATGAAAACGCAGTTTTTAGTGCGGCGCCTTTACCTTTATTAACTTCATGTTTAAGGAGTGTTACTTGTTTATTTTGGGCAGCTGCTAAAAAGATTTCATCATAATCTTCTGCACTACCATCATTAATAACTATTATGTCCTTAAAATCATTCGCAATTAATTCATTCACAAAATTTGTGAACTTGATATCCGGATTTAACACCGGCAATATAATTGCATTTTTTAATGTCTTTTCCATAATCTTATTCTTTTTTTCCTTCTTTGGACCTGTATCAAGTATATAGTTATAAAAACAATTACACCTACTAGTACTACACATGCAATAATAATCCATACAAATGCAGGTACTTTATTATTCTCTTTCTTAGGTACTTTTTCTTTTTCAGCTTGCTCTTTTTTAATTCTTTCTTGTTCATCATACGTAATAATATTTTCTAAAATGTCATTACCTGTATCTTCTCCTACTAAGGTTCTAAATAATCCGAAACGTACGCAACTATATTCATAATCGTCGTCAACAAAAAATTCTGGTCCTTGCTGCGACACATGTTTAAGGTAAGCTTCCTTTGCAATATCTAAAGCAGTTTTTCCTCCAAATTCTTCAATAGGTGCTCTTGCGTCTAGTCTAATTTCATTTTGTGAATACAAATGCAAATAACATTTCGGAACATTCCAAACTCCATACTTATTTACAGAATCTAGATACCTAGTTTCATCTGGACATATATCAAGAGCCTGTCTTCCTAGCTTACTTGAAAGAATATGCTGACCATGTCCATATTCGCCATTTTCATCATGAAGAACTAATACCTGTGGCTTAAATCTTCTAATTACACTTACTGTCTGCTCTAATGCCTTATCTTCACTCATATTCAGCTTTTCTAAAGTTACATCAAGACTCTTTGAATAAGCATCTTTAATGCCCATAGTAAATGGATAATGTTTTACGCCCATGGTCCAAAGACCCTCAAGCAGCTCATGGCATCTATTGTTTTCAGTAAGCTCCATATTGGTAAAAAATGCAACTTGAACTCTCGCATTTTTTTGAGCCGCATATATTTCAATAAGCGGTCCAAAAAACAAAACATCATCGTCTGCATGTGTCGCAATAACTAATATATCCGCTTTATTATATGATGGTTGCCATTGTTGAACAAAACCTGGCAATTCTCCTTCAGAGAAGGCATAAACATCAGCAATTTCAGTTCCGGAATCCGGTATGTTAATTACAGCCTGTGTTGTTGGCATAGGAAGCTTAACATATTCATGAAGAAAATTATTTGTTCCACATTCGATATTTTGTCCATTAACTTCTAAAGTCCAATTACCTGGAATATGCTCCCATTTAATATAAATAGAATCAATGTTTTCTTTTGAGTTAATATTTACCTTTGTGCCCGCTTCAAATTTTTCACTTGTTTCATAATTATTATCAGTTATTTTTTCGCAATGACTTTCTTTATTAGCACTAACGTCAAGTTCTAATTGTTTCGCAAACGAATTAATCGCAAAGAAACAAAGTGCTCCTATAAACGCAATTGCAAACGATATTATCAACTTTTTTAAATCAATAATTTTCATATACTAACTTATAATCTTCAGGACAATTTATATTTTTGAAAGATCTCTTAAAATCTACCTGTTTCAAATATGGGTGTTTTTTAATTAATTCTAATTTTGTTATAGCTTTATATTCGTCTTTTAAGATCTTATAAAGTGAAAACTCATTATTATTTATTGCTGTTTTAAGCAACGGCAATACCTCTTTTGAATAAGCAGCAAGCAAAGGCTCTACCTTTTCATCTAGTTTCAAGCAACACGCCTTACCATCACACTCATCTATTAAAAGCGATAGCACATCTAGCGCCGCTTCCGGAACATCCGTCGGAACAAATGCTATTTTGTCCTCATCCACTTCTTCAAGCACCGTTGTAATAGCCCCAATCGGTCCTAGTCCAACATACCTATCAATAATTATATTTGCCTGTGGTAATATTTTTTTTATTTCGTTTGCATGCTCTTTTGTATCAACCGAAATATATATTTTTTCAAAACAATAAAGCGCATCTGCAAAAATGCGTTCCAAAAAAGTAGCCTTGTCTATCTTTAAGAAGGCTTTATCTGTACCCATGCGGGTACTCTTACCACCGGCAAGTATTGCCAAGCTTTTCATAGCCGCTATTATACCATAAAAAAACTAATAAAAGATATAAAATTCTGCTTGAAAAAAATATTCGCCGTTAAAAGTCAACTTTTGTACCCCTGAAACTTTTTATTAAATAATAAAATGATTTTAAGTGCTAAAAGTGTTCATGATTATCAACAATAGTATCCTATTTGTTGACTAAATGGCCACTAACGTTATATGAAGTTTTGACGAGGGGTACAAAACTAGTAATAATACGGCAAAAAATTTTTAATGTCCTAAAAAATCATAAAAAAACACTGTCTTGAATACCTTTCTTCTTATATCAAAAAATTTCTCAAATTCTTTTGTTCTCTTTTTCATTTTTAATGCATGTCTTAAAGCAAACATCTTACTGTCAAGATTACTTATAGATTTAGTATCATATTTTGTAATATTAATAATTTTAAATCCTGATAATACTATCGCCGTACTTCTTCTCTTATCATATGTATGCTGGCGAGAATCAAGATGGAACATATCGCTTTCATATTCGACAACAATTTTTTCTTTTTTCCAAACAAAGTCACACATACACGAATTTCTTCCAAGAAAAGTTGCCGCGTTTTGTTTTAGCGCAATTTTACCATTTGCTAAAAATTCTTTTAGTCCATATCCCCCTTTGCTTACTGGCAATTTTTTTATTACTGCTAAATTAACCTCTTGAATTGAATTACAATTATCTGTTACAAATTGAACCGCATATTTTGATTTTTCTATACCCTTTAATCCTTTAGCCCTTTCTATAAAATCTGTAATTTTTTTCACTGATGTCACAGGTGTTCTTTGCCGTTGATGTATTTCGTCACCAGAATATTCCAGAACAAACATAGCACAAAGCAAACAGCCTATTTTTACTGCCACACTTAGTTCAAAATTATTCACTGCATAAACAAAACATAATTCTGGACATGCAACATATACTTCTAGATCACGTCTGTCATTCAATCGAACGAAGCTACCTTTTGGGAAAGTTTTTCGATATGCAAATAATTTATATTTTGAAGTTGTTCTTCTCTTCTTATTTTTAGGAACCATAAACTGAACCGGGAACAAAAGATTATAATCTTTTGCTATCCAGCTTGCTATTTCGCCATTTATGGAAAATTCGAAATTTGGCTTTAAACTTACATTAACTGGTGATGGGTAATAATATTTTTCAACTCCATCCAACCAATATTCCAAAGCCGACAAATCAATTAATGGAATAATCATATTTTTCTATTATTTATCTTAATTAATGAATTGATTGAAATCGTCAGAATCGACGCAATCTTATAAGACTATCACATTCTATTATAAACATTTGAAGAAAAAAATCCAAATGAATTTGAAAAATTTTATACTTATAACCTTAAAAGCGAGAAATCTCCTATCATCTTTTTAAGTTAATCAAAAAGGTCCTGATTCTTTAAGGCTTTCTTTTTAAGTTGAATAAAGAGTTGTCCTAATACCATAAAAACAGCTAACAATACTATCAAGGAAAAAGCAACTCCAACTCCTAAGGTCTTAGAGCTTATTAAACTTAAGTCGAATCCAAACCACCCTGTCGGTGCTCCATAATTCAAGAAATTATAAGGAGCTTTCATATCATTTGACCAACGAACGCCAAAACATTCAGCAGCAATTATTACATAAACTACGTATGCCAACATCGAAGTGATTGCAACAACTGGATGTATTTTCTTCGGTTTATATCCATCATCAAAAAGGAAGAAATCAAGAATTGCTAAGATAGGCGAAACAAAATGTGCGCAAAAGCTTCTTGCCCCATGCAAAAAATAAGCCCCAAGGAATCCACTTTTGCTTGTTGGTGCAAGTACGCAAATATAAATCAAGAATGTAACAAAGATTGCAAGTGTCATTACAAACTTAAACACATACATCCACTGTTTTCGAATATCTTTTCCAAACTTTAATCTAATAATATCTGCAATCAAAAAAAGCAGTAATGCAATTCCTACACCGATATTCGACAATGTTGTAAATTTGGTAAAATTCTGTTTCACATTGCAGTACATAACCATTGCATACGTTATATCTGCAACTGCAACAACTTTCAGCACTATTCCTCTAATAATTTTCTTTTCCATGTCTAGCAACTCCTCCTTATAACATTATACCACTTTTCTTTTAAAAAAGACCCCTGGTTCTTCCGAACCAAAGGTCTAATTTTTGCTTTATTTACTTTTATTTCCAAGGAAATTCAAAAACGAATTTTCAAGGCCTTTACCACCGCTAACTTGCTCTAATTCCGAGTCTTCTAAATTTTCCATTTAGCCGGTTACTTTTATTTTATGAATCTTAATAAGAAATCAGCAGCTCCGATAATTGTAAAACCGCTTTCATCCAAGCACTCATTAATCGGTTTATTAATCACAACTATTTTCTGAACATTATCATTCAGCATCATGTACGGTCTTAACTCTCTTGCTCTTGTTTCTGCATTAGATATATCAGAAGTTACCTGAATATAATATTGGCGAGGTCCCCTTCTTGCAAAAAAATCAACTTCGTTTGTCTTTCTAACAGACTTTCCTTCGCGGTTCTTTTCAATTGAGTCAAAGGTTCCTATGTTTACTGAATATCCATTATACACCAATTCATTATATACAATATTCTCCAACATCTGACCTTCATCAGGAAATGCAAAGTTCAAGCGCGCATTTCTAAGACCTGTATCAACATAATAATACTTCCTTAATGCACCTATTTCTGCTCGTCCTTTTAAATCGTATCGCCTTACTTCTTTGATGATAAAAGAATCTATAAAACAATTAATGTATTTTTCTATAGTTTGTTTATCTATTATCTCGTGTTTGACACTACGATATGTACTGGCTATTTTCTCAGAATTTAACAGTGTACCAGTACCTGCGCTTATAATATTACACAATTCATCCATAGAACTACCCCTTCGTAGTCTATTTTTCTCAAGTATATCCTTAAAATACGTTGTCTCAAATAACCCTTTTAGGTATTCCTTCTTTTCAGGTTCGTCTTTTAGCACTGCAAGCGGCATTCCACCAAATTGCATATACTCAAGTATCGCTTCCGTCGTAGGTCCTCCTTTGTAATTGTAATATTCCTCAAAGGACAATGGCTGCACTTGAATTGTAACAGCCTTGTCTCTGAATTCAGTTACAATATCCGAAGACAACATTTTTGAATTAGATCCGGAAACATACAAATCAATGTTTTTTTCTCTTGACAATCCTAAAACAACATCAACGAATGTAACAATCTCTGTATCATTTTCTCCTGCTAAAACATGTTTACCATCTGTCAAATTTGGATTAACGATTGAGTACACTAGTTGTATTTCATCGAGAAAAACTACGCATTCTGTTCTTGTTTTACAATAATCACGTACATATTCACCTAAGAAAACAGGGTCTCTATATCTAATGTTTCTGTAATCATCCAGTTCTATAATCAGAATATTTTCTTCTGACATTCCTTGGTTCAGCAAATATTGCCTATATATTTCCTTAATTAAATAAGACTTACCACAACGTCTAATTCCGGTAATGATTTTAGGAAATCCATTATTCTTATTTGAAATCAATTGATTAAGGTATTTATCTCTAGGAATCATATAATCACTTTTTTTGTAGAAATCTACTTTTTTATTGATTATATCACTATATTATTTGCAGTCAATAGCTTTATTCACTTTTATGTTCCAAGGAAATTCAAAATCGAATTTTCAGGGAAGTGAGGGTGTTACGTAACAACTTTTGTTACATAACACTCTCGATTCCCCAAAAATCTAATTTTCGTTTTCCTTCTATCTTCTTTATTTTCCTTCTTATTTCCTTTATCTTCTTCATCTTCTAAAACCGCTCGGCCACGAAAGCCAACAGGCCTTAAAAGCCATCTACTCTTTTTCTTTTTTTCTCTTTCTCTTCCCTCAACTCTTCACTTCCGCCACATACGGCCGCTGCCTTCCATGGCCTCGCTTTTTCTTTTTTTTCTTCTTTTTTTCATAAAGCGCGTGGGCGCAAAGGTGAAGTTGATTCTCTATTGTTTTCCCTATTTTTTCTTTATAAATAAAGAAATTAGAAGGAAGACTCTTGGAGCTCGTGCCCAGGGCGCATCGTGCGCTGGGCGTGAGCGGTGTTATGTTAGTTAATAAAGTTTAGGTCTGCGAAATCTAGGTGAGCGAGCGTGCGAGGTCGCGGTAGTGACCGGAGCCGTGAGCGAACCGGATGTTCTCTTTGCTCAAAAAAAACAGACCCGAAGGTCTGTTTCATTGTTACTTTGTTTTCTTTATTTTTTTCTCTCTTCCTTGGAAAATGAAAATCGAATTTACGAGGAAGTTGGGTTGTTATCGAACAACTTTAAGCTTTTTCGAATACTGTCTTCATGCATTTGTATGTCATGTAGCAGTCGAACTTAGAAACTGTTTCGTATGGAGCATGCATGCTTAAAACGGGAACACCAGCATCGATTGTGTCGATGTTTCTATTAGCAAGGTCAAGCGCAACTGTTCCGCCACCACCTTGTTCATTTTTACCCATCTGACACATCTGCCAAATTACGCCGCCGTCATTCATAAGTTTTCTTAATTTTCCAACTACTTCTGCACTTGCATCTGATGCACCGGCTTTTCCACCATGACCAGTATATTTGCAGAATGCAACACCATGATTAATTTTTGCATCATTTTGTGTTTCAAATGCTTCTGCATAATTAGGGTCATATGCAGCTGTAACGTCAGCACTTACACAAAATGAATTTGCAAAGCAATCTCTAATATCAACCTTTTGGCCTTTGCAAAGGTCACCAATGAACCACTCAAAAGCTTCACTTATCATGCCAGTTACGCCAACGCTTCCGATTTCTTCTTTATCAGCAAAAATGCAAACGCCAGTCTTTTTAATATTCTTAGCATCAAAAAGTCCTGCCATCTCCGCATAAGCACAAACTCTGTCGTCATGTCCGTATGCAGCAATTAAACTTCTATCAAAGCCGATATCTTTAGCCTTTCCAGCAGGAACGATTTCAAGTTCAGCTGAAATGAAATCTTCTTCAACTATGCCGTACTTTTCGTTTAACAATTTCATTACGCCAAGTTTAACTCTATCTTTGTCATCTTTATTTCCTATTGGTCTTGAACCAACTAATACTCTTAAAACTTCTGATGGAACAGCTTGATTTAATGGTTCTTTATCAGTTGCTTTTCCAAGGTGTGGAAGAAGGTCTTCAATAATAAATTGTGGGTCGCCTTCGTCAGCACCAATGTTGACATTCACTGTCTTACCATTCTTTAATATTACTACGCCATATAATTCTAGTGTTCTAGCTAGCCATTGATATTTTCTAATTCCACCATAATGATGTGTTCTAAGATATGCCATCTCGCCTTCTTCATAAAGTGGATTTGGTTTAAGATCAAGACGTGGCGCATCTGTATGTGCTGCTGTAAGATTAATTCCTTTATCAAGACTTTCTGAACCGATAACAGCAAGCATAATAGCTTTGCCTCTATTATTGAAATAAACTTTATCGCCTGCTTTTAACTTCATACCAGCTTTATATTCTTTAAAGCCTTTTTCTTTAGCAAGCTTAATACAATAATCTACGCAAAGTCTTTCTGTCTTTCCGTTATTTAAGAATTCTTTATAACCTTCGCAATAAGCGTTCATCTTCTTTTCTTCTGAAACGCTTAAATTATCATATCCATTACCTGGATTATAAAACAATGTTTCTTTTAATTGATTCTTTTTCTCTGCCATTTTTAGATCCTCCAAAAATATTTTTCTATAATATATCACATTTTACTTAACTTTTGAAATCTTTCCAAAGAAAGATTGTAGCCTCGTCATAAATTCACTTTTATTAAAAATCAAATCGAATTACCTGTTCTTTTGTATTTACCGTTGCGTTTACGCCAAATGGAATAATGCATCTTGGAACAGCATGTCCAACATTTATATTTGCAACGATAGGTAGATTCTTATTTGACACTTCTTCAACAATAATTTTCTTATATTCTTCAAAATATAATTCATCCATCGGTTTTCCGCAAATTATTCCAGACACAACTTCGAATATACCTGTTTTCTTAAGTGTCCTTATCATGTTGCGATAGTGTTCAGGAGATGGTTGTTCCTCACTAGTTTCAAGTAAAAGGATTTTCCCTCTCCAATCATCTAAACTTGGAAAAAGATTATATCTTTCGCACAATGACACTGAATCTATATACCTAGAATTATCAAATATATCAAAAATTGTTTCCAAACATCCACCAAGTATCTCACCGTTAAAAACAGCATCACCCTGAAGCAATTCAAACCCTTTATTTTGATGCTTTATTCGTGGTGTCCCAATAGGTATAGACCAATCTTTTCGTTCTTCATACCATACATCACTTGGTCTGATTTCTTTTATCTTTCCAGTACAAAGCAACTCTTCGAAATATTGAGCTGTATAAGGAAGCATCGTGTTTTCAAGTTCACATACATCTGCTAAAAAAGACTGTCCATAAAAAGTATTCAACCCTACCTTATGAAGCATCAAATGGTTCATTGTAGAATCCGAAAAACCAAGGAATATCTTATTACTTACAACCTTCTTTAACTCATCATTTTCAAACAAATACGGAAGCAGACGATATGTATCATCCCCTCCAATTGCACACAATATCATATCAATAGACTCATCCGAAAACGCACATAGTAAATCTTTTGCACGTTTTTCAGGATGCTCTTTTATATATTCAATTCCCCTCTTCGCATGTGGCATTATTACCACTTCTAAGCCATAATCAGCTAATCTTTTTTCACCAAGTTTTACTTCATGGCTAACAAAACTTTCACCAATTGTACCTGATGACAGACTTACAATTGCTATTTTTTTGACCATATTTCTTGCTCCTATCTAGAAAAGGACGCTCCTAAGAGCGTCCTTTCAAATTACCTTTTACGCGTTTAATTATTTAGCGATTGTTGTGTACATGAAGTACTTGTATCCTAATGGATTTGAGAAGAATCCACTAACTTTTTCGCTAATCATATAAAGGTCTGTGTAGAAGTATAATGGGCAGATAGCACCTGTGCTCATAAGTAAATCTTCTGCTTTATGCATTAATTTATTACGTTGCTCAAGGTCTGTGCATGATTTAATCTTTCCGATTACAACATCATATGTTTCAGCCCATGTTCCATTTTCAACCTTTAATGTATCGCCGCAATCTGTAAGGTCTAATGAGTAAACTTTGTTACCTGTGTTAGCGCCTTTACCAAACTGGCAGTCATTGTTACCAGAAGCAGTAATCCACATATCTAAGAAGCAGATACCGTCGTTATAGTCAGCTACCCAACCGTTACGAGCGATTGAGAAGTCACCATTCTTACGTGTCTCAAGGAATGTAGCCCACTCTTGGTTTTCAAGTTGCATTGTGATACCAATACCTGCTAAAGCACTTTGTAAGTACTCAGCGATTGCTTTATGAGCATCGTTTGTATTGTAAAGGTATGTTAATGTTGGGAAGTCTGTTACCTTTCCATCAACTACTGTATAGTATTTTGATAATACTTCTAAAGCTGCTTTGTAGTTTGCATCAAGAGCTTCTTTTGAAACATCATAGTATCCAAAGTAAGGATTTCCAGCTTTACCAGCTGCCTCATAGAACTGTGTTCCTGCAGGCTCTGTGATACCCATAGCTACGAATGATGATGCAGGAACTTGTCCGCCCTGTGCAACATCTTCACAGATGTAGTTACGGTCATATACTAATGAAAGTGCATTACGAACTTCTGCTTGCTCTGCTGGTGTAAGAGTCTTTCCAGCTGGAGAAACGTCAAAGTTCATGTTCCAGCTTACGTAATATGTACCAATTTGGCCTTCTACTACGAATTCATTTGGATAATCTTTCTTTAATGTTGCGATTTCATTTGTAGGAACATCGTCGATTAATAACCATTCGCCGTTCTTGAAGTTTGAAAGCATGTTGTTAGCATCATCACTTAAGTAGAATTTAAGTTCAGGCATTGTGCAAAGTTTTGCATCTGCATGATTTTCGTTCTTTGTTAATGTGATAACTGAGTTATGCTCCCAAGCTGTTAATGTGTACATACCGTTTGATACGTATGTCTTAGGATCTGTTGCCCAAGCACCATCATTATCAACAACATCTTCACGTACTGGGAAGAATGTTGGGAATGCTAATAATTCATTCCAGTAAGGAACGTTACCTGTTGTAGTAACTACGAATGTTTTGTCATCTTTAGCTTCAACAGCTAATTTAGCATCAGGATTAGCCTGTTTGTAAAGATCATTTCCTTCTTCATCTTTTTCACCAGTTGGAACTTCTTCCCAAATGTCTGCATAGCCTTTAACTAATTCAAACATGTAAGAATAGTCTGCTGCAAGTTCATAACTAGCTGCACGGTTCCATGAGAAAACGAAGTCTTTAGCTGTAACGTCTTTTCCATCAGACCACTTAGCACCATCACGAATTGTGTAAGTGTAAGTAAATGTTCCATCACCATTGTCAACTGGAGCAACGAGTTCTTTTGCAATGTCTGGAACGATTTCCAATGTTCCGTCATCTTTTTGTGACCATTTTGCAAGGCCTGAGAAAAGGTGAGCTAACATTGTAGCACCATCAACTGCTGAGTTAAGAGCAGGATCAAGTGTTTGTGGTTCAGAAGCTATACAAACTGCAAGTGAGTCTGTTGAGCCTTTTTTACCACCGCATGCGCAAAGACCAACTACCATAGTCAATGCTAAGATTGCAACAATAATTTTTTTCATTGTTTCTTTTCCTTTCTTAAAATGGATTTATCAAAACGTGTAGCATTACGCGTTTATGTTACACGTTAAGATCATAATTAATTAATTTCATTTACCCTGTGGCATGCAACAAAATGTCCTGTTTCTACTTCATTAAAATCAGGCATTGACTGGGCGCATGCATCAGTAGCATATCTGCAACGCGTACGGAATGGACATCCTGAAGGAGCATTTAGTGGGCTAGGAATATCTCCTTCGAGAACAATCCTCTTATTGTTTCTTGCAACAATAGGATCCGGTACAGGAACTGCTGATAAAAGTGATTGTGAATATGGATGTAATGGATGATTATAAATTTCTTCTGCATCGCCCATCTCAACCATTCTTCCTAAATACATAACAGCAATTCTATCTGAAATATGTCTAACTACTAAAAGATCGTGTGCTATGAATAAATAAGTAAGACCTAATTTATCCTGCAGTTCGTCAAACATATTGATTACCTGAGCCTGAATTGAAACGTCCAATGCAGAAACAGGTTCATCACAAACAATAAATTCAGGGTTAACAGCTAAACTTCTAGCAATACCAATACGTTGGCGTTGTCCACCTGAAAACTCATGTGCATATCTAGCAGCATGTTCTGAGTTAAGACCAACATATCCCATTAACTCAAGTATTCTATCGTGGCGTTCTTCTTTAGATGTATAAAGTTTATGTACATCCAAAGGTTCAGCAATAATATCTGCAACTGTCATTCTAGGATTGAGTGATGAATAAGGATCTTGGAAAACCATAGTAGCTTTCTTTCTAAACTCTTTTAATGCTTCCTTACCCTTTATTTCTACTCCATCGTAAATAACTTTTCCGTCTGTAGGTTTATAAAGTTGAAGAAGTGTACGTCCTACTGTAGTTTTTCCACAGCCAGATTCTCCAACAAGTCCTAATGTCTCACCTTTTTTTATTTGGAAAGATACATCATCTACAGCTTTGAGTTGTTTAGTTTTAAACCAACCCATGTTGATACTAAAATATTCTTTAAGATGTTGAACATCGACTAATACTTTATTCTCTGCCATTTGCCAACACCTCCTCTAATTCTTCAGGAACCTCATCTGGACTGATTGTTCCTTTTTCAATTCCTTCTTTTATACAATTCCAACAGTTTGACATATGCCAATCATTAAGCTGGATTCTCCAAGATTTATTTTTTATACAAACTTTCATAGCGCCATCACAACGAGGTGCAAAAGGACAACCCTGAGGCATATTAAGTAAATCAATAGGTGTACCTGTGATAGGTTGAAGTTTCTTTCCTGCTGTATCAGCAGTAGGAATAGAACGCATAAGTCCTTTTGTATATTCATGTGCTGGATGGTAGAAAATTTCATCAGCAGAACCTTGTTCACAAATTCCGCCAGCATACATAACAATTACTTCGTCACACATTTGTGCAACAACACCAAGGTCATGAGTAATCAATATAATTGCCATGCCCAATTCTTTTTGAAGTGATGACATAAGATCAAGAATTTGAGCTTGGATAGTAACGTCAAGCGCTGTAGTAGGTTCATCAGCTATTAAAATATCTGGTTCACACGCTAAAGCCATAGCAATCATAGCACGTTGACGCATACCACCTGATAATTCATATGGATATTGTTTCATACGTTTTTCAGGTTCATTTATATTAACTAAACGAAGCATTTCAATTGCTCTAGCTTTTGCTTCTTCTTTATTACGATTAGTATGCAAAAGAATTGCCTCCGTTAATTGGCTTCCAACTGTATATGTTGGGTTCATACTTGTCATAGGATCTTGGAAGATAATTGAAATCTTATTGCCACGAATATTTTTCATGACTTTTTCATTAGCTCCGACTAGTTCCTGTCCATCAAATTTAACTGAACCACCAATTATCTTTCCTGTAGGAGCAAGGATTTGCATAATTGAATATGCTGTAACAGATTTACCTGATCCAGACTCACCTACTATACCTAATACTTTTCCTCTATCTAAGTTAAACGAAATACCGTTAACAGCTTTAACTTCACCAGCGTCAGTAAAGAAAGAGGTTCTTAAATCTTTTACTTCTAATAATCTATCAGACATAATTTCCTCCTTCTTAACCATTTAATTTTGGATCGAATGCATCACGAAGACCATCGCCAAATAGGTTTAATGACAAAACAATAAGTGAAATAACTATAGCTGGAATAACCAATCTATAAGGATAAGAATTTATTCCATTAAGTGCATCACTAGCAAGCGAGCCAAGTGATGGCATAGGAGCATTAACACCCAAACCTAAGAAAGAAAGATAACTTTCTGTAAATATAGCACTTGGGATTTGGAGTGCTGTGGAAATAACCATAACTGAAATACAGTTAGGAATTAAATGCTTTCTAATAATCCATCCACCTTTAGCGCCAGTAGTTCTAGCAGATAGAACATATTCTTGTTCACGAAGTGAAAGTATTTGACCACGAATTTGTCGAGCCATACTTACCCAGTAAAGTAAACCAAAGACAATAAAAAGTGAAATCATATTGCCACCGATTTTTTCTAACGAAGTTCCTTCCAAGGCTATTTTTAAAGGCTCTCTAATAACTGCGGCTAATAAAATAATCATCAACATATCCGGCAGCGAATAGATAATGTCAACTATTCGCATGATTACCAAGTCGACTTTTCCTCCGCAATAACCAGAAATGGATCCGACTAATATACCTATAATTAAAACTATAATACTCGCAAAGAAACCAACAGCAAGTGAAATTCTTGTACCATAAACTATTCTTATGAAATAATCACGTCCTGCTGAGTCTGTTCCAAAAATATGTGGGAAAACTTTTTCTCCACTATCAATTAGTTTTTGTTCAGTGCTGCCATACTCAAATGGTTTAATATTTGCATAAGAAGCATCAACAGGTTTTCCTGGAACATTTCCTAATTGGGCTTCATATGAATATGGCCAAAACATTGGGATGAAAATACATGCTAATACTAAAATAATAATTACTATTGCGCTAACAGTAGCAACTTTGTTTTTTAATAACCTTTTAACACCATCTTTAAAGAAAGTAGTAGAAGGTCTCATTTGGACCATATACTCTTTTTCTTTATCACTAGCTGGTAAGAAGTTATCCATATTTACTTGGAGGCTAAAAGGTTTATCTTTATTAAACATACTCATATTCTTTTACCTCCTATTGAAAATCTATTCTTGGGTCAACTATCTTATATGCAATATCACAAAGCAGATTCATGATAACAATAAGTGTTGCAAGGAAAATAGTTGTTCCCATAACCATCGTGTAGTCACGGTTAATAATACTTTGAACAAAAGCTCTTCCTATTCCCGGTACTGCGAAAATTTGTTCTACTACTAAAGATCCTGTAACAATATAAGCAAGCATCGGTCCAAAATATGTTATATCAGGTATAAGCGCATTCTTAAGAGCATGTCCAAAAATAATTTTTGCTCCTACAACACCTTTTGCTTTTGCAGTTCTAATATAATCTTGTCCCAATACATCAAGCATTGATGATCTTGTTAAACGAATAATATTTGCCATTGGTGATAACGATAAAGTTATGACAGGCAAAATAAGTCCTGCTGGTGTGGAGCCATTTGCCGGCAACAACCTAAGCGAAACCGCAAATACCAGCAATAAAAGAGAACCCATAATAAAACCTGGGATAGAAATAAAGGCTGTAGAAATAACCATTATTATCCTATCTATAACCGTGTTTCTCTTAATAGCTGCAACCGCACCTAATACAACACCTACGACGGCTCCTATCACTGCTGCAATAATGCCTAGCTTAAGTGATGTTTTCATTCCATCAAATATAATGTCAATAACTTGTCTACCTTTTTGCTTAAGAGATGGTCCAAAGTCAAACTTTGTAACAATATCTTTTAAATATGTGCCGTATTGCTCTAATAGCGGTTTATCTAAACCATACTTTGCTTCCATAGCCTTTTGAACAGATGGACTTACTGCTTTTTCACTAACAAATGGTCCACCAGGAACAAGGTGCATTACAAAGAAAGTAACTGTCAATACAACCCAGATCGTTACAATCGCTAAAATTATACGTTTGACTATGTATGACGCTGTTTTACTATTCATAATTACTACACTTTCTAACCATTACAAAACTTTATTACATTAATCCGTTAAAGTATAAGGCAAATTAATATATCTATTCTAGACTCTTTGTATTAATTATGCAACTGATTTTTTATTTTTTTATATTCAAAAAATTTATTTGATAAATATGCATATTTTAGTAATTTTATACAAAAAACGGGGACTAAATGCATAGTCCCCGAAGTTTTATACGCAATTTATGTATTACCACTCTTCGTTTTCTATGTAAATATCAAACATGCCATTTGTTTCTTCTATTTCATATAATTTGCCTTTCCATGTCATGCTAGGATGAGGTTCTCCTTCTTCATAGTTATGGAATTCAAATGTGATTGTTGTTTTATCTGGCATAATAAAAGTAAATGTCACAGGGTATCCGTATGAGGAGTCACCAGTATACTCTCCTGCCATTTTCATCCCCTTCATTGCTTCAAAAACTTCTCTAATTAAATCTGAATTAGTAGTTACAGCTCTAAACTCATCCCAATATGTTTCAAGTTTAATCGGTGTGTTGCTGGCAAAATTATCTCTAAACGCAGTCGTAGCCGGATCATTTAGGAATGTAAAGAAATCACTATTAGGGATTGGGTCCGTATTTACCGGCAAAGGTTCTGTGGTTGTTTCTTCCGGTGTTGGCTTAGCTTCGGGATTAATTTCTCCCTTTGCAATAAGTTCCCAGTGATATTTACAATATTCTTTTCCAGCTATAGGCGGATATTTTTTACTATCAACCTTTGCCTCGTTTTGACATTTATATTCACCATCATACGCACAACGGATAGTGTTAGGACCACCGTCGTTTATTGACGTTAAATATGAAAATGAAAATATCAAAGCCCAGGCAACTGCTACGGCTGCTACGGCTGCCGCAGGTTTAATACCATTCTTAAAAAGTAATGTTGCATCATACTTACTATTAAGGCTTCTAACTTCCATAAATTTATTTATACCATTTCCTATAGCATATCCAAGTATGCCGGCAACAATACCTACTATTGCTCCACCAATAACATCCGTTGCATAATGAAGCATGAAATATAATCTTGAAAGGCCAGTAGCAATTGCGAATATAGGGAAAATCCAACATATAGCTTTTGCTCCCTTTTTCTTCGACGTGGCATGACAAAGCAAAAGCGGAATTGCTACCGTAAAAGCACCACTAGTATGTCCTGATGGGAATGAAAAGTCTGATTCACAAAGTTGACCCGCACCAAGATAATATGCCCAATACTTTGCATCTGCTTGTAACATGTTATAAGGCCTTAATCTAAGAGTTAACGGTTTAATAATAAGATTGGTGAAGAATATTCCTAAAAGCATAGCAAATACTAAACTTAAACCAACTTTTCTAGTTCTCTTAAATAAGCAAAGTACCCCGCCCATTATTCCAATTAAAATACCATATTTAACAGAACCCATTGCAGTAAATATTCTTGCAAGAGTTGTGAATAACTCACTTTGATATTGACCAATGAAATAAAAGGCATTCAAATCAAAACTTGCAAAAGTCTGATTAAGCCATATTCCTAATTCTCCAGCTAATAAAATATTAGTCATAACAATCTCCAAATTCTAAATTAATCTTCTGGTTCAAATTCAAAGCCATTCCATACTGGTTGTCCAGTATATTCAAGCAATGCTTCTTCGCCCTTTAAGGCTCTTATAGCTCCGCTTGCTAAAGCTTCCATTTCAAAGTCACCAGCAAAAACGATAAACTGTCCTATCCAGCCTGCATACTTTTTAACGTTTGCTATAAAGTCTACGTCATTTGAAACGCCGCCAGTCATAACAACTGCATCAACTTTTCCTTCAAGCACGCATGCGTATGAGCCAATATATTTTGCTAAGTTATAAGCAAATGCTCTATAAATAAGTTCAGCCCATTGATCGTTATTTGCTACTCTATCTTTAATAGTTCTAACGCTATCAGTTCCAAGAAGTCCTAAGAGTCCTCCTGTTTTAGAAACTTTAGCTTTCATTTCATCAAGAGTATATTTTCCTGAATAGCACATCTTTATAATAGGAAGAAGTGGAACATATCCCGCACGGTTAGGAGCCATTGGTCCATCACCATTTAGAACATCATTTCCATCAACAATCTTTCCTTGTTTATGTGCTGCTATAGAAAGTCCGCCTCCAACGTGGCATACAATAAAATTACATTCTTCATATTTTTTACCAAGCTGAGCTGCTGCTCTGTAAGCAACTTCCTTTTGGTTCAATACATGAATATGGCTTTCTCTATGAATGCCTTTAATTCCACTAATTCTTGACACATCATCAAACTCATCCGCATCTGGTGGGTTAACTAGGAATGCTGGCTTATTTGTTTCTTTAGCAAAGCTGCCAATAATTTGAGCGCCTAGGATTGCCGGATGTTCCATTAATCTTCCGCTTGAACAGTCTTCTAATATTTTTTCATTAACAGGGAAAATTCCTGTTGTTGTACTTTCAAGACCACCTGAATATGCAGCAAAAGCATCCATATCATTTATATCAATATTATTATTTTTAAGTTCTTCTAAAATAGTTTCAACTCTATAAGGGAGTTGTTCTGAAACTCTCTTAAAAGTTTTAAGCTTTTCCGGATCATGAGAAACATTTGCTTTGAAAAGCATTTCTTCGCCGTTAAAAACAGCAAGTTTAGTTGAAGTCGATCCAGGACTTAAAGTAAAGATTTTATAACCCATAAAAATACCTCCAAGACATACTTGGAGGTATTGTATCAAATTTTTGTTCTTCTGAAAACCCTTTACGCTTTTAAGAAGAATGAACTTTTTATGTGTTAATTATTTTGCCATAAAATTTTCTCGCTATAAGTTCTGCATTCATCTGATGCCCATGCTCTCTTTTTTTGCATGATTCCTTTGTCAGGATCTCCTACTATAATTGGAAAGAGCATAAAGTTTCCATCTCTACCGTAGGTATCAATGCAACGCCTTACTTCACTCCTAACCTCTTCTTCTGTTGCGTTATCAAAGTTATGAGCACCCGTTGAATCCCAGCCACCATGAAGAATTAATTTTCCTTTATACTTTTCTTTAATGCCTATCAAATCATTCATCGGCTGAGCCGTTTGCCAAATACGTGCGCCACTATCAACAACACTTTCAATTATATCTTTACAGTCCCCACAAACGTGATGTTCAACTATAATGCCCTCTTCAATTGCTGCTTGCGCCAATCTTTTTTCAAATGGTGCAATTAATCTTTTATGAAGTTCTGGTGAGAAAAACAATCCTGTAGATGAGCATACATCATCACCATTTACATAAATATCAGGCTTATAATATTTTGCAATTTTTTTAATAGTTTTAATTTTAAATTCTGTATACGCATCAAAGAAAGATTCAACCGCTTCTGTCTCTTCTAACATCGCTATCATAGTTTCAATAACGCCCATCATCGATTGAAGCCTGTTAAAATTTCCTTCCATACCAAAATAACAAAGAAGTTTTCCTTTATCGATTCCGTCTAAATCTTTTTTAGCTGCATTTTCCCAATCCCATTTATCTATGTCAGGAAATTTCACATATTCATCCCAATGTGTTATGTCATCAAATAAATGTTTTCTTGGATCGGGTATTGGTTGGTAGCCTGTGTCAGCCGTACAAATCCATGTGACACCAAACATGTCTTCTCCACCTTCAAACATCTTACCAGTGTTATTAATAAGCGAAGACCCCATTGGTTGGTATGCGTCATAAAAGCACGGAATCCACTCCGGCTTTTCTCCATTATATATTTTAAAGAAGTTTTCTCTCTCGTTCATTTATTCCCATTTATAAGGTTCTAATAATTCTTGAAGATTAGGAATCTGGTCTGGGCCTGCTGCCTTAGTTTTAATCTCTGTTGAATGCTCTAATTTTCCTGCCCATGTTAAGCGGCTTCTTGCTTGCTCTTTATCAGAGTAGTTAACTTTAAGTTTTCCATCTTCAAAAGAAATTTCGCCTCTGATTCCACAAACAACACATTCAACTGCTGCACCGTCATCAACAATGTTTACCATATCTAAATGGCATACCGGACAAACTCCTTCGTCGCCTCTCCATTTAGATCTTTCTTCATCATTATTGTAAACACTAAGAGCATCAACAACATTTTTACCTAATGTTCTAACACGCTCCATTATTTCTGTATTGTGAAGAATACTGTGATGCGCCATAGCTCCATAATATTGAATAAAGTCAACAACATCCATTCCCATAGACATAGGAAGTGGATACATAGTAGGAATAGAAAGATCAGTCCAGTTTTTAGTTACTGCGCCGCCGGCGCTCATAAGTGCGCAAACTCTTTTCTTTAATGAACGTTTATCAACATCCATTCCTTCATCAATAGCAGCCTTTCTAAAGGTAACATCATGTGAAGGACCAAGCCTATCACACATAGTTCTATAAAGACCTGTAGTTGCACATTCGAAAGTTGGAGCCGCAAGTAATACTGCGTCTGCATCCATAATTTCATTTTCAATAATATGGAAATCATCTTTTAATACGCATGTGCCCGCATTCTTAGCACCCATTATCATACTTACTGTACACGCAATACAACCTGTGCAAGGTTTAATATCGTAATTATTTACATTCATGAATTTAATTTCATGTCCAGCTTCCTTGCATACTGTTAAAGCTTCCTTAATCATGATGTCACAATTCATCATTTTTCTTCCGAATGATAATCCTAATACTTTCATGTCTTGTTCCTCTCATTTTGAAATAAGGGAGTGCAATTAAGCACTCCCTTCTAAGTTTATTAGATTTTAATTATTTATCAAAATCTGCATTTGTAACTGATGTTACAGTGCCTGTTGATAAGTATTCATCAGCTGTGTCGCCATATACGAATACTGTGTTAGCCATACGAACGTAACCTTTTTCATATGTTCCATTCATAACGCCTGTAGCAACGTCTAACATTTCGTTAGCTGTGTCTTCAACACCACCTGTCATAACCATACCACGGAATGGAGTTTCGTTATTAACAGAACCTTTGATGTATCCGCCGATTTCTTCATCGCCGTTTACACAGAAGATACCCATATCTTTGTATTCTTTGTTTGGTGAGCTAAGACCTGTGTAATAGCTATTGATACCTTTAGCAAGATCATTATGAGCTGTTAAGAATACTTTGATTTCAGGATTTGAAGCATAAAGTGTTTCAGCTTTTGCTAAACCTTCTGCTGCAGATTCTTCTGTACAAGCAATTTCAATAGGAGTTGCTGCTTTCTTTGAGTATTCAGCAACTTTAAGAAGTGCATCTGCTTGAAGAACACCTGTGTCAGCATCTCTTTGTGAGAATACAGCTACAGGAACAGAATGGTCTGGAGCATCTTTGTATGCTTCATCAAGCCACTTTGCACAAACCTTGTTAAGGTAAATTGCAAGTTGTGCATCGTCTGATAACATACATGCATCGTATTCTTCTGTTTGAGCAACGAAAGCAATAACTTTAATACCTTTTTCCATTGCTGATTTTACAACACCACCCATTGCTTCTGGAGCTACTGACCAAATAAATAATACGTCAACACCCTCAGCAATATAGTTTTCTGCTGCAGCAATTTGTGTTTCTGGGTTAAATTGTCCATCTTCATATTTAGCCGTCCAACCAGCACCTTCAAAAGTTTTAACGAACTGGTCTGCTAACATTTGGAAGAAGTCTCCACCCAAACCGAATGTTACAAAAGCTGCTGTGCCAGCTTCATCTGTCTTAGGTTCTTCTTTTTTCTTGCCACAAGCAACCATACTAAGAACCATTACAGCACAAAGAGCACATACTAAAATAGTTTTTAAATACTTTTTCATATTCTCCTCCTTATGATTTGAAAAAATAATATAAAACAAATTTATATAAACCTGACTGCCAGGCTTATTACGATGACCTAGCTGCTGTCCTATTACTTAAGTAAAGTGATACAAGCATAATTATACCTTTTGCGATATATTGCGGATATGCACCAAGGTTAATAAGTTGCATACCATTACTTAAAACTCCAAGAACATAAACAGCAACGATTGCTTTCCAAAGTGTTCCTTCTCCACCTTTAAGAGCAACACCAGAAAGTACACATGCTATGATGCCAGTAAATTCTAGTCCTGTACCTGTACTTGAATCACCACTACCAGAACGAGCTGAAAGTAAAATAGCTGCAATACCAACTAAAACACCTGCGAAAGTAAATACTAAAATTTTAATTCTTTTAACATTAAGACCTGCCAATCTAGCAGCTTCAGGATTATCTCCTACTGCATAAATCTTCCTTCCAATTTTTGTCTTCGCCATTATTATTCCTACAATAACAATAACTACTAAAGCAATAATTGCGTTAACAGGAATTACTCCGAAAAGTTTTCCTTGGCCTAAATACATATAGCCTACAGGAAGTTTATGGTAAGTTTTTGATCCACTAATAAGATAAGAAATACCTTGGAAGATAGCCATTGTACCAAGAGTAACTATCATCGTGTGTGAATTAAGCGACATAGCCATAATTCCATTAAATGTTCCTAAAGCTGCGCATATTACAATTCCTAAAAGAATTGCTATTGGCGCTGAAAGAACACCTGTACTAATTCCTTTAGTAACTATAACTGCTGCAACGGACATTTGATAACCAATAGATAAGTCACATCCGCCTGATACCATAATCATAAAAACACCTGTACAACAAACTGCTGTATGTATGTTCTGAACCAAAATATTGGTTAGGTTTAGAGGCGTAAAAAATTTATCCGATAAAATACTAAACACTACTATCAAAAGTATAAGTAAAATCGGCATGGAAAAATTTGAAATTATTTGTCCGACTGATTTTTTAGGTTTTGCTGCTGTTCCCATTAAATATCCTCCTATAATGTTTCGCCTGATGCTAGTGTCATTACTGTTTCTTGTGAGAATTCTTCTTTTTCTAAAATTCCCATTTGTGTTCCTTCATGCAAAACAACTATTCTTTCTGACATTCCTAAAAGTTCTTCCATATCTGAAGAAACCATTAAGATAGATTTTCCTTGTTTTGTAAGTTCTATCATTAATTGATAGATTTCATATCTAGCTCCAACATCAATACCTCTTGTAGGTTCATCAAAAATCAAAATTTCAGGAGTTGTTGCAAGGGTTTTTGCAAGAACAACCTTTTGCTGATTTCCACCTGACAAAGATAATGTTAGAGCTTGGAAAGATGGCGTTTTGATTCTCATCTTTTGGCCATATTCTTTGGTTTGTTCTTTTTCTTTTTCTTTATCAATAAAAATTTTATTACATACTTTATCCAAACTAGAAATAGAAATATTCCAGTCAATTTGTTTTTCTAAGAAACATCCTTGCATCTTTCTATCTTCAGGAATAAGTCCAATACCAGCGTCAAGAGCTTGCGAAGGATTTCTAAAATGAACTTCCTTTTCCTTAAAGGTAACCTTTCCAGCACTTTTTTTAGCTGCGCCATAAAGAAGATGCATAAGTTCTGTTCTTCCAGCTCCAACAAGTCCTGCAAAGCCTAAAATTTCTCCCTTGTGAAGTTCAAACGAAATATCATTTACTCCATTACCCGTTACATCTTCACACTTAAGAACAACTTCTTCTTCAGGTTCATTATCCTTTGGAGGATAAGAAGCAGAAAGTTCTCTTCCTACCATCAACTTTATAAGACCTTGTTTATCCGTATCATTAATATCTAATGTGTCAACGTATTGTCCATCTCTTAAAACTGTAACTCTATCACAAATTTCAAAAAGTTCTTCAAGGCGGTGTGAAATATAAATAACCGTAACACCCTGTTCTTTTAGTTCATTAATTACCTTAAATAATCTTTTTTGCTCTTCTACTGTGATTGCAGCTGTAGGCTCATCAAGAATAAGAATTCTAGCATTCTTAACCATACCTTTTGCAATCTCAACAATTTGTCTATTAGCAACAGATAAATCTCTTATCCATGTTTTTGGTGAAACATCACAATGGAATTTTTCAAGAAGTTCTTTTGTCTTTTTCATTCTTGCTTCTTCATCAACAAAGAAACTTTTTTCTTCGCTACTCATGAAAAGGTTATCCATAATAGACATCGCATCAAACTGAATAAGTTCTTGATAAACAACTGCGATACCTAAATCAATTGCTTGCAATGGAGTAACAGATTTATATTCTTTTCCATCAATGTTCATCACGCCTGATGTCGGTTTGATTGCTCCTGAAATAACTTTAATAAAAGTTGATTTACCCGCACCGTTTTCGCCAACGATTGCATGTACTTCTCCCTTTTTAAAACTTATAGAAACGTTATCTAAAGCTGTAACACCAGGATATTCTTTTGTAATATTGTGAAGTTCTAATAATTCCATGTTTTCTCCTAAAATATGTTAACGAACTACATAATCAAAACTCTTAAATTTTGGCGGAATAACAGGTATTTGCAAATACGATTCAAATTTTGGACCTGTATGAATTGTTTGAGTTCCTTCGTTAATTGAATTCCAATTAAGAGTTTCAAACCAACCTTGATCTCTTAAATATTTGCCCGCTATTTGAAGTCTAATAGTTTCACCCTTATGCCAAATTCTACTATAAGGCCAGAAAGTAACTGAAAACTCTACTGGCTTTCCTTCTTCTAACTTTTCTTCTTTTGTAAAAGTCTGCTCTGGTTTATATGGTTTCGAATTTGGATCTAACTCTCTCATAGAAAGTCTAAGTTTTGTCCATGCTCCTGGGTGAGGTTCGTTAAGAACTGAAACAGGAAGTTCTTTTCCACCTTCGCCAAGTTTCTTAATAGTAAAGAAAAGGTCAGCATCATCAAAACCTTTAACTGAGGCAAACGCATGTAATGAAATATATCCAGTAATTTCTGTATCTTCAGGAACTACATAATCAAAATTAAGCACTTCGCAAGTTGCATCAAATGAAACTTCAGCATCACATGTAGTAACTTCAGGTGACATAGTTTGATTCTCAGCATTAAGATATAACTTTGTGTATTCAGTGCGTGCAAGCGGCCATTCTTTTTCAGGCCTATTTGTTCTAAAATCAAAATCGTATGAGTCCATAACCTCGAGGCGAACCTTAGGTGTAAGTTCCCAACCATTATTAATATCTTTTAAATATCTATCAAAGAATTTTCTAAGGTCTTCAATATTTTCTGGATTGTAGGTATCTGGCCATTCAAATTCTCTATGCGCTCTCATCCATTTTTGGCGAGACTTAATTTGCATAAATCCTTCAAAAGAACCTCTATCATGGAAGTGATTCCAATTGCTTGTGCAATAACAAGGAATCCTAATCTTCTTAAAATCAGGAATCTTATCAGCCCAATAAGCATTAAAGAAAGGATAAGCCTGGCTCATAGCAAGCTGATCTTCAATATATCCTTCGCCTGCAACCATACCGATTACACTCTCAGAATAAGTTCCTTCAATTCCACCTTCTCTACATGACTCTCTATAAAGGTCTCCTGTTGCTTCCCAAGGAGCAATACATGTTAAGTGTTCTGGGCACTGTGCTGCTATTCTCCATTGAACCATTGCAACGCCACTATTTCCAAATAAACCAACATGGCCATCGCACCATTCTTGAGCTGCGCACCATTCAACGAAGTCAGCACCATCTCTTCCTTCTTGAGTTCCCATAAAAACAGCATCGCCTTCGCTATGTCCTATTCCTCTAGGGTCAACATTAGCAATTGCATAACCGTGACGACACCAGTAGCTAGGATCAGCAGATTCGAATTTAGCCATCTTAGAAACTGTTTTAGGCGGAACGCCCATAAGTTGCCATTCGTCAAATCCATCACCAGGACGTTTTCCAAACGGGCTCCATGAAACAATTACTGGAACTGGTCCAGAATTTTTTGGAAGAAAAATGTCACAATAAATTTTTGTTCCATCTCTTAATTCAACTGCTACGTCTTGATGACATTCAATAAAAGGCGTTGCATCATAAGTGCGCTGATTAAATTCAGCAACGAAAGTAAACATGTCACGCTCGTTTGGTGGAAGAGCGTCTTGCTCAGCTCTGCTCATTGGTTTACGCATCTTACGATAAATAACATCTATTGTTTCATCACCAAATTTGGTTGGTACAATCTTATATTTTGGATTATTTAAAAATTTCTCTGGAATCATAATTATTCCTCTCCGTTACATATTAATCGAATATAGAATAATTATATGTATTTGCAACCTAAAATCGACTTTATTTTTTGACTTCTTTTAAGCTTAATTAGTGTGTTTTTTTTAACATGTAAAAAATACATAAGAAAATGGCATAAAAAGTCAATATATCGCATTGTTTTTTTGACTTTTTGAACATAAAATGGATATAATTTAGGAAATGCATATATTTTTCCTAAAGGAGAATGAAAAATGGCTACTAAACCTAAAACTTCACCGGTTACTTCGGTAAATATTCTTTCATTACAAGGCGATGTTCACAAACTAAGTGATGACGTCGAATTTTTATTTGTCTTAACTGGCGAAATAAAAGTTCAGCTTCGCCAAGAAACAATCTACTTAAATCAAAACGATATTTTATTAGTTCAGTCAACTGACTTTCCTGTTTATAGTGCAACAGGAAATAACCTAGTAACTATCATTTCATTAAAAAAAGAATTTTTCCAAGACAATAAAACGCATACAACAGGACGTTTTATTTGTAATAGTGTTTCTGATACGGAAAGAGATTATGCTGAGTTAAGACGTATTTTATCAAATATTGTCCTTGCCCATTTTGAACATACAAAGCTTGGTGACTTACACCAAATAGAACTTTGTTATGCTCTTATCTACTATCTTTCATGTTTTCATTTTAATGAGGATATTAAAACAACAGCAAACGAAGATGCCTACGGAAGTAGACAATCTATGATTCTTAATTATCTTGAACAAAATTATAGATCCCCTATTACATTAAATGACCTTGCAGAGCTTACTCACCTAAATACTTCATATCTTTCAAGATTTTTTAAGAAAGCAACTGGAGATACATTAAATAATTGTTTGCAAAACATTAGACTTCGTCATGCTTTATCAGATTTAACAGAAACCAATAACTCAATAACAACTATTGCTTTTGAAAATGGTTTTCCTTCATCTGCTGCCTTTTGTAAAGCATTCTATAAATGTTACGAAAAAACTCCAAGCGAATATAGAAAAACTGCTGAGCCTACTATTGCTCCTAACCCTTCTTCACTTGCAGCAAAACATATAGATTATCAAACTGTTGAAAATGAACTTAAAGCAATCGCAGCTTCACCTTTTGACGATAATCTTGGAGCAATTAGGTATCCAGATCAAATAAACTATACTATTGATTCTAAAAACACCGTTCTTCCTATCGACCCTATATGGAACAAACTTATTAATTTAGGCTTTTGTAAAAACCTTCTTAACAGCAATTTTCAAGCCCACCTTTCAATGGTGCAAAATGAGATAGGATTTTCTTATGGAAGAATTGAAGGTTTCTTAAACGACGATATCATTCCACCATTATCAACAGGTACCTATAACTTTTCTATATTTGATTCCTGTATGGAGATTTTGCAAACTCACAGAATTAAACCTTTTATCGATTTAACAATAAGAAATGAAACGGTTTTCACAATAGGAACTTCAAGAGTTGTTGTATCACAGCACCCTTCAAGTAATACAAAATCATCAATAAAAAATACAGAAGAAAAAGCGCTTTCATTAATCAAGCATGCAATTAACAATTTCGGCGTTGAGGAAGTTGAAAGCTGGTACTTTGATATTGGTATTAACGCCGATGAATATTTATGGTTACAAGAAGACCCTTTAGATTTTGCTAAACGTTGTAAAAGTATGTATGAGCAAATAAAGCTTTTGCTTCCTAATGCAAAAATCGGTGGCATTACTTATAACGCAGGTATGCGTGGTAATGTTTTAGATATTATCTTAACCGAAATGGATAAGTTAAAATTCACACCGGATTTTATTTCGGCATGTGTTTTCCCATATGAAGATTCAGAAATTATCGATACTCATAGAAGACTTATTTCTTCCGATGAGGATCACATATATAAAGAAATTTTAGATATTAAAAAAGTAATAGAAGGACACAAAAAAATAAGTCAAAAACTTTGGCTTGTTGCTATGGGCTCTTCTTTGCAAACAGAAGATTACACAAACGATACATGTTTCCAATCAACATTCCTAACAAAAAATACCATAAATCTAATAGGTCTTGTAGAAGCGATTGGATATTGGAAATTATCTGACACTGCAGACGAATACTCTGATTCAACAAGAATATTATTCGGAAGCGCCGGACTCGTTTCTAAAAACGGACTTAAAAAACCTGGATTTTCTGCATTAAAACGTTTAAATCAATTTTCTAATATTCTTATTAAAAAAGAAGAAGGCCTTATGGCTGCATCAAACGGCATAAACCTATATAACATTGTGCTTTATAACTATAGCCATTTTAATGAAATGTTTTGTATTAGTGGTGGACAAGGTCTTGAAATTGAAATGGCCTACTCCGTTTTTGCAGAGCAAAATACAAAAGATATTTCTCTTTCTTTAGAAAATGTTGAAAACGGAAGATACAAAGTTATTACAACAACAATAAACCGTGAGCACGGTAGTCTTTTTGATGAATGGATGCGCTTTGGTATCATTGATGATTTACAACCAAATGATATTAATTATTTAAGAGATATCGTGCATCCTCAGCGTATAGCTCATTACATCGAATGTACAGATAACACTCTGAATTTGCACACACAACTTTTAACACATGAAGTGAAATTTTACGAAATTATTCGTGAATTATAAAAGATTTTTATAGGAGGAGATTATGGATTTTCAAGCTTATAACAAAATTTTAATTTGCAAAGATGATTTTGAAAATGTAGCTGTAGACGGATATACATATGGTTATAAATTCAAAATCAAATACCCTTCATACAGAGGTGCCTTCCTTAGTTGTATCGAAGAACTTAAATTCTGGGTTGATGACGAAGAAGTGCCGGCTGGAGATATTTCTTTCTTCTTAAATGGAAAAGAATTTTTAATTGAAGAACTTCCAGAATGCTTTAAGGAGTATTGGTATGTTAGAACTCCTGCAACAGTAACCGTATTTAAAAAAGGTGGCCTTACTAATGGAGAACATAAACTTCGTGTTTATATGAAACACCGTGTGCCTTACACAGGTTACTTTGGAGAATATTTAGTTTTGGACAGCGATGTTACTGAAACTAAAAATTTAAAGGAGGTGAAATAATGAACGGCGATATCAAATTAGGAATTACTTTATATAGTTTTGCTACTGAATTCATTCATGAAAAATTAGATCTTGATGAGTGCTTAAAGAAAGCTCATGACATGGGATACAAAGGTGTTGAAATTGTTGCCGCTATGATGGTTCCTGAATACCCTTACCCATCAGATGAATGGCTTACATGGTTCAAAGAAAGATTAGCTTTCTATGAGTTAGAACCAGTATGCTGGAGCGCATATATCGATATGGGTATTCGTTCAGACAGAGATTTAACAGAAGATGAAATTATTCGTTTTACAGTAAACGATATGATTTATGCTAAGAAAGCAGGCTTCCCACTCGTTAGAACTCAGCAGGCAATTTCACCAGCAATCTTTAGAAAGATGCTTCCATACTGTAAAGACTTAGGCGTTAAACTTGCAGTTGAAATGCACCATCCACATCATCCTGAAGTTCCTATGTGGAAAGAATATTTCGATATTATGAAAAACGAGGGTGAAGGATGGCTTGGATTTGTTCCAGACTTTTCAATCTTCCAAACAATGCCTCATAAATTATATTTAGACCAGGCACTTGAGTTTGGATGCCGTCAGGATAAACTTGATGAGATTATCCAAATGCATGCTAACGGCGCTACTGAAGCAGACTTAGAAGGAAAAGACTTTAATGAAATTGAATTACATACAGCAGCTGAGATGTTCGCTAAATTCTCGGCACCAGCTAGAATTGAACAACTTAAAGACGTACTTGATGTAGCACCATATATCCACGGCAAATTCTATTATCTTCCAGATGGAAAACATGACCCATGTATCCCATTCGAAGAAATTTTAGCAACAATAAAAGAGTGCGGATATAAAGGCTATATTTCAAGTGAATACGAAGGACACCACTTCGATGAAACAGTAGACTCAGAAGAACAGCTTAAACGTTATGTAGAATTATGCACTAATATATTAAACAGTTAAAGGAGAATATTATGGCAAAGAAAAAATTAAGAATAGGTATTATCGGTTGTGGCGGCATAGCAAATAATAAACATATGCCAACACTTAAAAAATTCAGCGACAAATGTGAAATGGTAGCTTTTTGCGATATCGTTGTAGAACGTGCCGAAAAAGCAGCAGCAGAATTTGGTATTGAAGGAGCAAAAGTTTATAAGGATTACAAAAAATTATTAGCAGATGAAACTATTGATGTAGTTCATGTTTTAACTCCAAACGTATCACACTGCCCTATCACATGCGCAGCATTCGCAGCAGGTAAACATGTTATGTGTGAAAAACCAATGGCACATAACACAAAAGATGCCCAGAAGATGATGGACGCATGGAAAAAGAGTGGAAAGAAATTTACGCTTGGTTATCAAAACCGTTTCCGTCCAGAAGTTATCACACTTAGAAAGATGGTTGAAGCTGGCGAATTAGGAGAAATCTATTATGGACAAGCTCACGCTATTAGACGTCGTGCAGTTCCAACATGGGGCGTATTCCCAGACAAATCACAACAAGGTGGCGGACCTCTTATTGATATCGGAACACATGCACTTGACCTTACTTTATGGATGATGAACAACTATAAGCCAGTAAGCGTTACAGGAAAAGTTTTCTATAAACTTGGAAACGATCCTAAAGCTGTTGAAGGAAATATGTTCGGACCATGGGATCCTAAGACTTATGAAGTTGAAGACTCGGCTTTCGGTATGATTAAATTTGAAAACGGTGCATGTATCAACCTTGAAGCTTCTTGGGCAATCAATATGCGAGAATCTAGAGAAGCATCAACAACTCTTTGTGGAACAAAAGCAGGTGCAGACCTTTACTCAGGAATGAGTTATCCAGAAGACAAACTCGTAATTAATAGAGGCCATGCAGGTCTTCTTACAGACGAAGAAATTTGCTCTGCTGGTAACGTTGCTTTCTTTGAAGGTGGTTTAGGAGAAGCTCCTGAAATCTTAGAAGCTAAGCAATGGCTTGACGCAGTTCTTTATAACAAAGAGCCACTCGTTAAACCTGAGCAAGCTTTCGTAGTAACACAAATTCTTGATGCTATTTATGAGTCTGATAAGAAAGGCAAAGAAATTATTCTTAACAAATAATTGACAGCAAGTAATTTTTTGATATATCACACTAAAAAAGCAAATCCCCGATAGTCTCTGCCGAGCTTCGGGGATTTTGCTTATCTAAATTCAAATGTTTTTCTTATACATTCATTATGTCATGGAAATATTGTAATGTTGAATATTTATATTTTCGTTCGAATTTTTTCGGATGAAGAGTTTTAATTCCTTTTACATGATTAATATATGTTTCAATATATTCATTTACTTCAATAACAATTGTTGATAAATGCGTAATCGTTTCTTTGTATTCATCCTGATCAACTATTGCCCTGCAATCATCAAGATAATTTGTATTTTTAATTAATACTATTTTAGAATAATCTAAACCAGATTTTGTTTTAGCTGACCTTTTGGTTCCCTTAAAAAAGAATGCATTCTTATGATTAATTGAAGAACGGAAAGGAACGCAAATTAAATAATCCTCGTGAGTATCTATCAACAAACAGCTATATGGTCTCCCATGCTTGTTCATTAATTCTGGATACTTTGAAATTGGATAGTCATTTATGAACTTTTGTGATAATAGATAAATATCAAGATCGTATTCCATAGTTTATTCGAGTAGATAGCGGAGTTGGTAATAAGTCAACTCCGCTTAGAAATCTTCGCTCGGTCAATTTTTATTTTATCGTCGAGTCAGAACCGTCACTCGACATCGTCACGAAGGAAGATACATATACTATCTTCATTTTTAATATATATTTTTTTTGATAAAAAATCAATATAAATTTTTCTTTCCTGCTATATATACTGCTTCAATATTTAAGTCGTCGTCACAGACAATAAAGTCTGCTGCTTTTCCTTCCTCAATCGAACCAACTTTATCAGCGCATCCTAACTGCGTTGCCGGATTAATTGTGCATGACTTAACTGCTTCGCCTTCGTCTATTCCAAAGCTAATAGCGTTTTTCATCATTTGATATAGATTAGTAACGCTACCGGCGAGTGTACCATCATCAAGTGTTGCTTTAAGTCCTTTAAGTGTGACATTTAATCCGCCCATGTCATAAGTTCCATCACTTAAACCGCAACATGCTAAAGAGTCTGAAATAATAACTACTCTACCTTCAAAAAGTTTGAACACAGCCCTTATAACAGCTGGATTAATATGTACTCCATCGCAAATAAGTTCAACAAAAACTTTCTTTGTGTCATGTGCCGCAAGCACTGGGCCTGGATTTCTATGATGAATTCCGACCATGCCATTAAATAAATGAGTCATATGCGAAGCACCATTTTCAAAAGCTTTTATTGTTAAATCGTAATCCGCTTCTGTATGTGCAATGCTGACTGTGCAAACCTTAGAAGCTTCACTAATAAAATCCCGTGCACCTTCTATGTCTGGAGCAACGCAAACTATTTTTATTAAACCATCGCAAGAAGAATTTAGTTCATTAAAAATATTAATGTCAGGTTTAGCTAAATATTCAGGATTTTGCGCTCCCCTTTTATTGTATGAAAAGAACGGGCCTTCCATATTTATTCCTAAAACTCTAGCTTCATTTTCTTCTCTATTTTTATGAATATACAAAGCGTTTTGATAAGCATCTTTTAGTGCATCAAAAGGCGCGGTCATATTAGTTGCTGCAAAAGAAGTAATTCCGTTAGCAGCTAAATATTTAGCCATTGTCTTAAGGCCTTCTAAGTCGCAAGTAGAAAAGTCATATCCACTATTTCCATGACCATGTATATCAATAAGTCCAGGAATAATTTTCTTTCCTTTAAGGTCTTCTCCCCCGCTTATACATGAACACACTTTAGTAAATTTTCCATCTTCAATAGAAAATCCACCTTCAATATATCCCAACGTTTTTACATCAAATATTTTTCCGTTATAAAAATCCATTTTAGGCTTCCTTAACATCTTTCTTTTTTATTTGCATAAAGATAAAACATGCAGCTATTCCAATTACTGTTGCAATAACCGTCATAACCATTCCAAAGTTCATATCTGTTATGGCTTTAACTGCACCAATAATTATTGGGATAAGAACTCGTCCTATATTCATTGCAAGTGAATTTATAGAAGTTGTAAGCGTAGTCGCTTCTTTATAATCTTCTGCTGCAACCATAAAAGTAACTGGGCAAAAATGTCCACTAACTAATCCGCAAAGAGAAACCATAATGCTCATTACAATTGGGCTTCCTGAAAAAATACCTATCAATAAAAAGATTGCAAACAAAACACTTCCATACAATAAAAGTTTAATTCCTTTTATTTTTATCTTAGGCATTAAAAATCTATTAATAGTTGCAAATATCCAATAAAGGGTTATACAAATAGCGCCTAGAGATTCCATATTGTATTGCACCGCCATATATCTAGCAATCCATGAAGTGACACCCATCTGGGCCATAGCAAGAGTTATACTAATTACAAGCATAATAATATTTTTCTTATTCTTAAGATAATATCCTATATCTTTTAATTTAAGTTTTTTCTCCTGTGACTCTACTATTCCACCTGCCTGGTCCATTTTCTTTTTGAAGATAAAATAGAAAACCATTGCGCAAATCATAAGAATTGCAACGATATAGTAAGCGCTTCTCCAAATAGTAAATGTAAGAAGTCCTGTAACAACTAGTGGCATAATTAAACTTCCAAGTCCATAAAACCCATGAAATAATCCCATTGGTTTAGAACTGTCTTCAGGATACATATCAATAATTATTGCGTTAGAAAATGTGTCGATTCCGCCTGCCGCTAATCCCATAATACATGTAAAGATTGCAAACATAATCCATGACTGAGATATGCCCATAAAGAAGACACATACAGCAAGAACAATTCCTGAAATAAAGATCATTGTCATCTTTCTAATTCTTCCTTGCAGCGCAGGAAAGACTATAACTGCTACCATCATTCCAAAACTAAGAAGCGACGGTGCTAACCCTTCTGCTGCTCCCGTTAAATTAAACTCATTAACTATCTCATTAAGCAAACCGCTAATTAGAACATAAGAGCAAGCATAAATTGTACCGGTAATGATAATAAGAGTGGTTAATTTTTTTATTAAACTTTTTTTATTATCCATCTTTATATCCCTTTAACTAAACAAGGCCGACCAGTAATTGGCCGGCCTTGCATATATAATATTTTTTATTTATTACTGTCTTACAGATTTTCCTCTGTTGTATAAAAGAAGAAGTAAAATAAGAATTACGCCATTACATACATTTCTTAATGGGTCTGGAAGTCCAAGTGCTGTTAAAAGGTTAGATAAAAGAACCATAACCAATGAACCCGCAATACTTCCTGCATATGAACCTGCACCACCAGCAAATGTTGTACCACCTATAATTGTTGCAATAAGTGATTGATAAGCATAGTCGTCAAATAATTGGCAACGAGCTATATTCAAATAAGCGGCACCAAGCATACCTGCAAATGCGGCAAGAACTCCTGAAAATACATATGAAAGAATTCTAATTTTATCTACTTTAACACCTGTTAATTTTGCTGCAGTTGGATTGTTTCCTACTAAGTATAATTGTTTACCAAAACGAGATTTATTAAGTAAGAAAAATACTAATGGCCAGATTATTATTGCGTACATAGCAATAGCTGGTAAAAATCCAAATACCTTTGTTGTAACAGTTGCACAAAGACCAGGAGAAGGTGCTCCAGTCATAATACCATTCGAGAAAATAAACTGACATCTTGTTACAATATTCGCAATTGCCATTGTAACAATCATAGCTGGAAGTCCAATCTTAATTGAGCAATATCCATTTAAGAATCCTACGAAAGCACCAATTGCTATCGAAATAAGGAATATTGGAAGAAAGTGTCCATTTTCACCTTTCATACCAAACGATGTTAAAATTGCTGTTGCACTCATAACAGCGCCAACGCCAAAGTCCATACCTCCACCTATAAGAACAAGCGTCTGTCCAGCGGCCGGTAAACTTAAAAGTATTGTCATAAGAATAATATTTCCAATAGCAACAATGTTTAAACCTTTTGGATTAATAATTATAGTGGCAATAAATAATATTGCCGCAATTACTACAGCCATTAACGTAGTATGTGTTTGAACAAATAAATTAACTCTGGAGAAAAAATCTTTATTTACTTTCATTTCAAAATTTGTACTTTTATTGAACATTTTTCTCTCCTCTCTTGAACTGTGCTTTCAGTCCTTGTTGTAAAGTCTTCCTTTGTTCTTTCGCTGTTAACATAGTCATAAGTAATCCACCAAAGATAATGATGTCTGATACGAAATTCTGCCAGTATGATGATACTGCAAAACCATTAAACAGTTTTGATAACAATGTGAAGAAATAATAAACGGTATTGTTAATTAAAACTAAGAATCCACCACCGAATAAACCGCAGGAGATGGAACCCCAGCCTCCCCAGCCCATACCACCAATGATAGCGCCAGAAAGTGATTTAATACCGAATTCATTTCCTTGAAGAGGATTTCCTGAAGCAGACATAAGAGTTAAGCAAATACCTGCAATACCCACAAATAAACCCTTTATAAGGAAAGCTTTCATTTGTGTTCCTACCGGACTAATACCAGCAGCAAAAGCATTTCTTTGATTTGTACCAACTGCATACACATCTTTTCCAAAAGATCTTCTAGCAAAGAATCTCCAAATCAAAAGTACTGCAACGAGTACTAAAGCTGCAACTGGAATAAACCCTAAAATATTTGATTGATATGGCATCCAATATTCAGGAGGAACATTTCCTTGAGCTCTTGGCATAATTATTACATTTAGGCCTAAAACTACAAAGTTTAGTGCATATGTAGCTAAAAGCGATGGTAATCTAAATACCGCGCAGCAAACACCTGCGATTGCAGATATTGCGATTGCAGCTGCCATAGCTACTATCCATCCTAACCAAACTGGACAACCAGTTTCTTGAGGAAGCATAATACAAATAACATTAACAAGTGTCATTTGTACGCCGATAGAAATATCCATCTGTCCAACCAACAATAAAACTGCCTGGCCTAATGTAAGCATAATAAATGGCATATTAGAAACGAACAGTGAATTTATACATGATGGATTGAAAAACGCCAACATGCTGTCTATAGAAACACCTCTAGATAAACACTGTGACCAACCTTGAATAATAATATTCAAAACAAGTACAACAAGGAATAATATGAAACCTGTAAAAGCAGGTGTTCTACGAAAACGTTTGAAGGAATTAACTACTTTGGTCATTTTACTTCTTCCTCCTTTTCGTCATTTTTTATTCCCATCATTGCTGATACAAGATGAGCTTCTGTCTTATCTGCTCCTGCTAACATAGCCGACACTTTTCCTTCGTAAAATACATAAATTCTTTCGGAAATATTCATAAGTTCTTCTGTATCACTAGCAGAAATTATAACAGTCATTCCGTTAGCAGCACATTCTCTTAAAATATCATGTATCTCCTGACGGGAATGGATATCGACACCCTTAGTAGGATCATCTAATAAAAGTAAATTTGGCTTTAATGCAATCCAACGAGCTACAACAAGTTTTTGTTGGTTACCACCTGATAAAGAACTAGCTGGATCTTTAAGTTTTCCAATTTTAATATTGTATTTATCTACAGCATCTTGTGAAAATTTTTGAACTTCTTTTTTTGTTAAGAACTTAAACAATTTTCCCTTAGCAGAATTTCCAGCAAAAATATTCTCGCTAATTGTTCTAATAGGGAACATAGCTTCAACTCTTCTTTCGCCAGAAATAAAACCAATACCAGCTTTAACGCCATCAGCAGGAAGCTTAAATTTAGTTTGCTTTCCCATATAAGTTATAGTTCCTTGCTCAGGTTTAACTGCTCCTAAAATAGCTCTAATAACTTCTGATTGTCCTTGGCCTTCTAGTCCACCAATACCAATAATCTCTCCTTTGTAAGCTTTAAGAGAAATATCGTGAACTTTTGGCTCAATCTCAATATTTTGAATATCTAAAACAAGTTCTTTCTCATCATAAGAATTTGTATTATCATCTTCAACTTTTGAATTATGAACAGGTCTAGAACCTGTCATATAATAAACTATATCATCAAGCGTAAAATCTTTTACATCTCCCGATGTAATAGTTTCGCTGCTTCTCATTATGTTTATTTTGTCACAAATCTGGAAGATTTCATTCATTCTGTGAGTTACATATATCATTGCAACTCCTTCAGCCTTAAGTTCTTTCATAACACTAAATAGAGTTTCAATTTCGTCATAATGCAAAGAAGCCGTAACCTCATCTAAAAGCAAAATCTTTGGTTTCTTATATATTGCTTTAGCAACCTCAAGCATGCTTTGAGTTGAAGGCATTAAAGTTTGTACGTAATCGTCTGGATCGCAATCAATATGAAATCGATCTAAAATTTTTAATACTTCTTCTCTTTCCTTCTTTTCATCAACAAATCCGGCTTTAGTCTTTAATTCACATCCTAAAAATATATTATCCTGAACTGACATCGTAGGTATAAGACTAAGATCTTGAAATGCGGTTGCTATATTACATTTAGCCGAATCAAGTCCAGAATTAATAGTGATTTTTTCTCCATTTAAGAAAATTTCACCGCTATTAGGCGCAAGTATTCCGGCTAAAATTTTTATCATCGTAGATTTTCCCGAACCATTTGAGCCAGCAAGGGCAAGAATCTCCCCTTCTCCAACTGTAAGGGATGCATCATGTAAAGCAACAACGGCTCCAAACCTTTTGTTGATATTGCGCATCTCTAACAATACTACCACCTCCAAAACATTACTATTTTATATAATCATTTGAATGTCTCAAATGTAATAATCAAATTCAATAAATATATCATTCTCTTTTTAGAGAAATAACGGTCGGCAGCATATACTGCCGACCGTTCTATTAAACCAGTCTTTTGATTTAATTTTTATTTGAAGTAAGTTGCTTTTACTTCATCAAATGTAAGCCAGAATGTGATTGAATCGCCAGGCTCGAAGCTGTTAGCGTATTCTTCGATTGATTTTCCTTCAACCTGTGTTCCAGCTACAACGTCTTTGTCTGTGTAGCAAACTTTTGATTGAATCCATACTTGGTGTGTATCTTCTTGACCCTTAGCATAGATATCATCTCTAAGTGTATTGCCAACATACATGTTAAGAGCAAAGTTAAGTGCTGTAGCACCAACTCCTGGAGGGTTTGAAAGTACAATGTATGGACAAACAACTCCATTTTTGTTGATTTCAAGCATCTTTTGCATGAAAGCACCTGTATCGCCAAATCCTGCAAACTTAGGATAAGGAACCTTTGCATTGTCAAATGCTTCAAGAGCATTTTCAGCGCATTGTGAAACTAAAAGTCCGTCAAAAGCTGTACCTTTGTTAAGGATTTCAGCCATTTTCTGTGTTGATTTTGCAACGTCCCAATCATGGTTAGCTGTTTCAACGATTTCAAGACCTTTTTCTTCACAAGCTTTTAAGAAACCGCGTTGACGGTCTGTGTTAGCTTGGTTACCTTCTGCTGCTGCAATCATAACAACCTTTGAACCTGCGCCAAGAACTTCACCAGCGTATGTACCTGTCTTGTATCCAAGGTATTCTTGGTCAGTTACAACGTTAAGTACATTAACAGCTGTTGATGTGTAAGCACAGTCGGCATTGATATAAACGATACCAGCATCTTGGGCTTTCTTAATAAGAGTATCAAGACCTGATGGTGCAACTGGGTTTGTAACGATAATGTCAAAACCTTCGTTGATTGAGTTTTCAAGCATCTGAGCTTCTGCTGTTGCATCTTTGTTAGCTACGAATGAGTTATACTCAACTTTGTAACCTGATGCTGCTTCAGCTGCTGCACAAGCTTCTTGAAGGTCAGCTTCGTAACGAATACGATATGGGTTCTGACCAATCTCAGCATTGTGAGAAGCAAACTTCAATGTGCTGCCTGGTTCTTTTTTTGTTTCTTTCTTTCCATTACCACCACAAGCAGCAAGAGCTACTACCATAGCGGCTGTAAGAAGAACAACAAGTAATTTTTTCATAGAGACCTCCTATAATTTTACTGGGGAATACCCCATATTTACATATGTATTTTAGCATTGTATTACTATTAATACAATGTCAAAAATTGTATTAAATTTCGTCCAATTTTACCTCACGTTTTTCGTTAGCAGATTTATAAAACGCCTCAATAATAGCTGTAACCGTAAGCGTTTGCTCTGGTTTTACTATTAACTCTTCGTTCGTTTGAATATGATTCATCATATTATTTAATAATTGGAAGTGTCCCGGGAATACTTCATTAGCAAAAGGAGCCTCATCAGCAAATACTCTTGGTTCAACATCTGCTTGATATTTTCCCATAGTTGTAAGAATTTTCATTTCTGGAAGCAAAAGACCTGCCCGCGTTCCAGCAAGACGCATATTTGTCTCTTGTGGAAGGTTTACAGCCCAAGAAGTTTTAAAATTCATAGTGCTTCCGTTTTCCATTCTTATAGAACCTGTTGCAAATTCTTCAACTTCAAATTCTTCTGGTTTATAAACCTGCTGAGTAAATACGCCCGCTGGTGCTCCACTTTCTTTTAGACTTGTTTTTACATCAGTTTCATTTCTAGCAATATATGAAGAAGTATTTCCAGAAACAGAAATTACTTTTGGACTTCCCATAATCCATAAAGCTGCATCAATCATATGAACGCCGAGGTCGCAAAGAACTCCACCTCCTGATGCGCTCTTCTTATGGAATGCGCCCCACTTTGGAACACCTCTTCTTCTAATAAGTGAGAACTCAGAGAAATAAACATCTCCTAATGTACCATTATCATACATTTCTTTTGCAAACCAATATTCAGGATAAAATCTTAAAACCTGGCATGCTGATAAAAGTTTATTTTTTCTATCAGCTTCAGCATACATTTCCCTTGCATCTGCAAGATTAAGAGCAATAGGTTTTTCACATGCAACATTAGCATCATAAGAAAGTGCAAGCATAGTCATTTCTTTGTGAAGTCCATTAGGAACACACACTGAAACTAAATCAGGTTTTTCTTTTGCTAACATCTCATCAGTATTCGTATACCACTTAGGAATACCCCATCTTGCTGCTGTATCTCTTGCAGCTTCTTCATTTAAATCTGATACTGCAACAACTTCGCATTTATCTGGATATGCTTTATAAGTCGGTATATGTGCTTTATTCGTAATCATTCCACAACTAATTACTGCTACTTTTAATTTCTCCATTTTCTACCCCTCTTACCAGTTTTCGTCTATTTGTTGTCCTAATAAAGAATTTTTGCATGCATTCTTCATTGCATCAACAAAAGTTTCTCTCATGTCAAATTCTGTTATGCCGTTTATTTCAACATTAACACGTCTTAGACTGCCTGGATACAATTTCATAACATCATCCGTTTTCAATTTCTCATTATATTTATATGTAATAGTCATAAGTGGGCTACCTTCATTAACGGTACTTTCTAAATATTTTCCGTCAGCTGCAGCACTCTTTACCAACCTGTATAAACTAAAGAATAATTCTGAATCCATTTCCTTTCCATTTAATTTAGCCCAAATGTTTTTCTGGTCTCCACCTGTAGTGTAAACATATTTCATTCCATCAAACTCAACAGTAATGCTTTCAACATCACTTCTCATAGGATTTAAGAACCATCTTCTACAAAGTTTTGTATAGTCAATACTTACAAACTCAGGTGGATTAATTAAGAATATAATTCCAGAATCTTTCATGTATGCCATAAACTGACTTTCATACGGAACAAGTTTAAGTTGGTAATCTGCGATGTAATCCGTACCATCTTGAATAGAAAAATCTACTTGCATATATGGATTGTCAAATCCAAGTAAACTAAGGTCTGCATCACTAACATTGTATCCAACTATATTTACTGCTTCTATTCCTAAAATCGACTCTAGTATTGCACCACCATAAGTTTGATCTAACTCATACGTACCTTTTAATTTTACTAGATGCGTTGCTGAGCCAAAGGATAATGCCGTAAGCATAGACTCAACATTAGTTTCTTTAACAGCCTCAATCGTTATTGGTTTTTCAAGTGAATATCCCGAAAATGTTACATCACGCATTGCTGAAAGTGCTCCCGATTGAACCGTTGGTGTAACTTGCATATTAATAAATGTTTGTTTTGGAACAAGGAAGTATAAAATATCTTCTTGGGCAAAAAGATAAACGTTTTTATCATCATTTACCATGCCATAGTAGTTTCCACTTACTTGCTCTTTGTTACCAATAAAAAGTTTAAATTCTTTTCCACCAGAATAAATAACGTCAACAGATGACAAAGGATTATCTAATCCATACAGTGAAATATCTTGTGCATTTTCTTCAACTGTACGCAATGCGCCAAAAGACGCAACATTATACATCAAATCATAAAAGCCTTCTTGATCTATAATATTAGCAGGCATGTCATCGAAGTCATATCCATCTCCATTTCTTTTTACTTCGAATGTCCCATATTGATTAGTAACAGTTAAGTGCTGAACATTTTCCGGTTTTTGGTTAGTAAAAACTTTAACACTAGTATCTTTATTATTGGAAATACTGCTAGCAGCAATAAGTGCAGCAATTAAAACAACAATTGCTATTCCTCCAGCAATAATAAATTTTATAAGTTTTTGTTTCACTATCTATACCTCCGTTTAAGGTAGATAAGAATACCTGTTGCCAATATTGCGACAGGAATAATTATGCAGAAAATAACTCCCCAAGTAGAAGCACCCGATTGAGTAATAGTCAAAATATTTCCTGCTAGTGATTTTGCCTCAATTGAGATTGCATTTTCTCTTTGTGATACAGTATTTAAAATCGCAGTAAGATATTCCGCATTCGCAATAGATGTGTTTGATATTACTGTTGATTCAAAAGCTTGAACCGATGGCACAGCTAAAATTTGGCTAGTTCTTGTTGCACCAACAGCTTGCAATGTTGAAAGTAACATAGCTGGCATAGGTCCATTTTTTACAGAATCTTCACTTCTAAAATTATCTCCTGCTTCTTCTGGTCTAACTCCTGTTGTCTCTGAAAATTCGAGCAACTGTGTAACTGTTTTATTGTCTCTAAAGTCATAGAGTTTATTTATTGGTCTTGCGAGTGGAAGTAAAACCTTTTTTGATGTATCTTTTAATTTTTCTATATAAGTATCATCCGTATAATTAACTAAAGGATAGTATGGTTGATATCCATAAACATTATTTTCATTTGTTTCGAAAACTGCGCCTTTGTCTATTTCAATTCCCCACTCTCTTAAAAAGATATCAATATTTGGAAGTTTTGGCTGATTTACATCAGCTGCATAAATTATAGTACGACCATACTCTCCATTATTTTTTAAGAATTCATCTAATTTAGTTAAAACATCTTCTGATAAATCTTGTTGTGGAGCAAGAAGGAATAAAATATCTGATTCACTAAAATCTCCAGTAACAAGATCTTTTTCATCAACGATAAAGTTATTATCTGTAAGTATTGATTCTAAGGTTTGTCTATCTTCTGAAACAGCATTACCAGTAAGGATAGTAATATAAACTGGATTTTCTGTATTAACACTTACAATCGCTGATGTAATAGCCTCTTCTGCTCTACATGCATCAACTTGAAGTTGTTGATTCGAATTATATGTGTATGTAAACATATTATTTAATGGAATCTGTTTTATATTTTTAGAGCCAACTACTAATATATCGCCCTCTGATAAATTAAGTGTAGGATATTGTGCTGCAAAAGTAGGATCTGTTGTATAGTCAACATACTTAAGCGTTACATATTTCGAATACTTTGGATATTGTTCGATTATCTTTTTAGTTTGAACTAGATAAGGACTGCCTGTAAAGCTCCCTTTATCAGCCAATACATTTATAGTTATATCATTCGACAAAGAAGCTAATACTTCTTTTGAATCATCCCCGATATTATAGTTAGCGTTTGATGTGAGATCTAAACTCAAAGGATAACGCTCTGAGAATGTATGTACAACTGCATTTAATAAAAAAACAATAACAATAGCAATCACAATTATTGCCGCTAAAAGTGCATTAAGGCGGCCTGATTCTGTTTTAAATAATTTCATTATTTTTTCTTTAGTCTTTTCTATAAAATCTTTCATATGCCACCTCTAATTCCAGCGTTTACGCTCTAAAAGTGCTGTTGTAATTGCACAAAATAGCGCTGCTACACTTAAAAAGAATATTACGTTTTGAAGTTCAACAATTCCTAAAGTGAACGGCGAATACCTTTCATTAAAAGAAATATATTCAAAGAATGTCTTGAAGAAATTGCTTTTTACTACATATGCAATAGCATCAACAAGCATTAAGAATAAACTCACAGCAAATCCTAAAACCGCTGCAATAACCTGGCTTTCTGTAATAGAAGAAAGGAACAAGCATATAGCTATTAAAGCCATTCCTAACAAACAAAGGCCTATAAAATTTCCTATTGTACAAGGCCAATCTACTTTTCCATAAAAAGATGCAATAATTGCATCAAGAATTGTTCCTGAAATAGCTACTACATAAACAATTAATGCTGCACAATATTTTCCCATAATAATTCCAAGTCTTGAAATCGGAGCAGTAAGAAGAAGTTGTTCTGTGTTAGTCTTTTTTTCTTCACTCATAAGTCTCATAGTAAGAACCGGAACAAGGAATAAAACTACAGGGAACAACAAATCAAAAAGTTGCGAAAGGTCTGTAGTACTCCTATACAAGTTATATGTAAAGAAATAATATCCTGAAAAGAAATATGCTACAGCAATAATTACATAACCTAATGGAGTTCTGAAATATGCTTTTACTTCGCGTCTAAATACTGAGCTCATTTTCTATCCCTCCCTTTTTTATTTTGACCTGTTAAAGCAAGGAATGTGTTTTCAAGAGAAATTTCTTTGCTATAAAGTTGAAGAAGCGTTAAGCCCTCTTCCCCTGTAAAAGCTTTATACAATACTTCTCTGATGTCATAACCTTCTTTTGCTACAACAGTATAATCTTCGCAATCTTTTTCTTTATCTTCAAGTCTTTCGAAAGTTTTTACTGTGTCAAGATTTCTAAGAACATTATCAATTTTTTCATGCTCGCCCTTTACACGAATAATAACTTCACTACCTTCTGTCATATTTTTTCCAATAGAATCAATAGGACCGTCAAAAGCAATCTTTCCTTCATGTATCAAGATAATTCTCGAGCAAATAGCTTGAATTTCTGAAAGAATATGAGATGAAACAATTACTGTACTATCTTTTCCAGAATCTTTAATAAGTTGTCTAATCTCAATAATTTGAGAAGGGTCAAGACCTACTGTAGGCTCATCTAAAATAATAACCTTTGGATTGCCTATTAATGCCTGTGCAAAACCTACTCTTTGTTTATAACCTTTAGAAAGGTTTCTAATCATTCTTTCTGAAAGATGTGAAATACCAGTTTGTTTACATATAGCATCTATATGCGCTTTTCTTTTTTGAGGGTCTTTTGTAAAACCTTTTATATCGCATACATAGTCTAAATATTCGACAATTCTCATGTCCGAATAGAAAGCAAAAAGTTCTGGCAAATAACCTATTTGACTTTTTGCCTTGTTAGGATCTTTTAACAAATCATAACCACCTATTTTTATTGAACCTTCTGTAGGAGCAATATAACCCGTAATACAATTCATAGTCGTACTTTTTCCCGCACCGTTAAGTCCTAAAAGTCCAACTACTTCTCCTTCTTTAATGTTGAAACTAAGCCCATCGATTGCGACTTTTTCACCATACTTTTTTACTAGGTCTTTTACCTCAATCAATTTTCTTTACCTCGTTTACATAATATCTTGATATGATGCGCCAATAATTCCCGCATCATTTCCTAGTGTTGCTAGTTCAATTGGAGGATATCCTGTTACATCATATGCGAAAGTATACTTAGGCATGTTTTCTCTTATTTTATCTAAAAGAAAATCGCCAGCATTTGAAACGCCACCGCCCATTAAAACTATTTCTGGTCTAAAGATATTTACAAGAGATCCAATTCCATTTGCCAGATAGCATGCATAATTATCAACAACTTCCATAGCTACCTTATCTCCTGCCAAAGCGCATTCAAAAGCAGTTTTTCCGTTTACTTCGCCGTTTTCTTCTGCCCATTTAGTCATTGCTGATTCTGGATGAGCTTCGATAGCTTCTTTAGTTTGCCTCATAAGTGCTGTTGCGCTTCCGTAAGATTCAAAGCATCCATTAATTCCGCATGTGCATGGATAGCCGTCATGTACAAGCACCATATGTCCAAGTTCAGCACCAACTCCGTTGCCACCAGCGAAAACTTTACCATTAATAATAATTCCGCCACCAACGCCAGTTCCGAGCGTAAGCATAATTACATGCTTTCTTCCTTTTGCAGCACCGGCAACAGTCTCGCCGATAATAGCGCAGTTAGCATCATTTCCAATATAAACAGGAACTGGAATATATTTTTCAAGTTCTTCACGCATAGGGACATCTTTCCAATTAGTATTGTTAGAAAAGCAAAGACGACCTGTTTCATAAATAGATCCAGGTGTTCCAATTCCTACGCAAGGAAGGTCTGTTATTTCAATACCTAAAGGTTTAATAACTTCATAAACTGCATCAGCAGCAGCCTTCATAGATTCTTCAAAAGTACCAGGAGTTTTTACACTCAACTTTTGAATGATGTTGAAGTTCTCATCAACAACGCCAACCTTGATACTCATTCCACCTATATCAACACCAACACGATAATTCATAATTAAACACCAACCTTCTTAAGTACTCCGTCAACAAATCCTTTTGCTCTTTCAATATCACCTTCATCAAGATGCTCGATAATAAGAGGAATATTTGGATGACACTCAGCTAATCTCTTAACGTAAAGTTCATAATTAAGATGACCTAGTCCTGCCGCTGGAAGTTCGATTGCTCCCGAACCTCTAAATGAATGAGATGCATCAGCATCAATATCAGCATGCTTTTCAGATGTATCAACAGCTTTACTGATGTCCTTAGCATGAGCTATCTTCATGTAAGGAGCTAAGTTATCAAAGATATTATTAAGTGTTCCATCTATATCAGCGTAATGTGCTTCATCAAAATAGTTTGTAGGATCGCAGATAAGTCCAAGACCCTTTGTTCCAACTTCGTCAAACATTCTCTTAACTTGCTCTACACTACCTATCGTATTATTTACATAATTTTCTACGATAAAAGTTGCACCATTATCATAAGCGTACCCAGCTAAATCTTTAATGATTGCAATAGCTTCATCAAATACTTTTGGTGATGCGTTTCTTTCATCCCAAACCCAATCGCTCTCTTCGTTATATGTTCCTGTTTCAGAAGCAACATATGGGCATCCTAAATCCCTAGCATATTTCATCATCATTTTAAGGTACTCAATGTTTGCTTTTCTGATTTCTGGGTCTGGATGGATAAAGTTTGTATATGCTGAAACCGCAATAATAGGAAGGTTTGCATCTCTGAATTTATCTCTAATCATGTTTGCTTTTTCCTTTGTAAGCGGCTCTTTTGTAGCATCTAAATCCTTAAATGATACATCTAACTGTACGCAACTAAAATCTGATGCTTTTATTCTTTTTATTGTTTCATCAAGTGTATATGGATAATATCCCGTAAAAATACCTGTACTAATCATAATTTCTCCTCCTTCTTATTACTCGCGTCCCGTATCTTGCTACGCTCGCAACTAAATAATTCGTTCCTGGCTCGGGTTCCAACTCGCCGATAACGAATTATTTAGCTTGCTCGCTATACCAACAATTCAAATGGTTGCGAGCTATATTACAATAGTTCTTTAAGCTCTACAGTTCGTTTCTCTTTTATTGACTTGTAACAACTTTCAACACATGCGATTGTGATGATATTATCTTTTGCGGAAATTTCTGGTTCTGTGTCATCTTCGATTGCTCTCATAAGTGACGCCATTGTTCCTTCGAATGCATCTGGGAACCATACCTTATCCCACTTTGGCTCAATCCACTGATTTGGATAATTCTTTGAGGTGAATCTTAATGTACTTGGAACTGGATCTGGGAAGAATGGCCATCCAATTGTGCCTTCTGCCATTCCTTCGGTTCCTTCTACTCTCCACTTAATATAAATATCTTTCTCACATGGTTCTTCTGGCCAAGCCCAAACATCATCTAAGCTTGTTGCCATAAGTCCGTTTGCATAATGGAAAGTATATTGTGTAATTCCATCAACATGTGGAAACTTACTTCTAGGGTCTGTTCTGCAAACACATGTAATGCTTTCTGGATCTCCAAAGAGATATCTAAATGAGTCCACATGATGAATTCCCATTCCGAAGATTTCAAGTTTGTCATATTCTGTAAGGAATGTTTGCCAATGTGGAATTGCTCTCATCTCAACTGTTGCGATAACAATCTCGCCAAGCTCGTTCATATCAAGAAGTTTTTTAAGAGCTCTCATAGATTGGTCATAACGCATGTTAGAGTTAATTGCGATTTTCTTTCCGTACTGCTCGCCAAGTGAAGCTATTTCTTTTGCACCAGTAATATCCATCGCAACAGGTTTTTGGCAAAGAATACCTTTAACATTAGGATTCTTTACTGCTTCTCTTACGATTTCTGGTTGGCAATCCGGTGGGTAAGCAATATCAATGATATCTAAAGATTCATCTTTTACTAACTCTTGCCATGTATCGTAAACAACTGGTATTGCATGCATATCGGCAACTTCCTCGGCATGCGCTTTTGTTCTAGACGCAATAGCAACCGGATTAAAACCAGCATTTCTATAAGAAACTAAATGACAGTCTCTCATAATAAATCCTGAACCAATACATCCAATTCTAAAATCTTTTTTCTTTGGATGAACTGGAATAGTACTATCTTCTAGTATTTTTTTAATTTCTTCTACACTTGCCATTTTTTTATCCCCCATTACATTTAATTAAAGTTCTGTATCGTCTGCAATTTCAGGAAGAACTAATGTACCTTCAGCTTCTCTCTTAAGTGCTTCTTCCATAATAGTTTTTGTTCTTGTGCATCCAAATCTTGATCCACCAACAGCTAAAACTTTAAGAGCTGCATCTAAAGTTCTAACGCCACCTGCTGCCTTAACTTTCATGTTTTCAGGAGTGTTTGCTCTCATAAGTTTAAGGTCATGAAGTGTTGCGCCTGAAGGAGCGTATCCTGTCGCTGTCTTAGTATAATCAGCGCCAACTCTTGCACAAATCTCGCAAAGTTTAATCTTTTGCTCATCATTAAGATAGGCATTTTCAAAAATAACTTTTACAAGCGCTCCCTTAGCATGTGCAGCATCAACAACTGCTTTAAGGTCAGCTTCTGTCTTATCATATTCGCCTGAAAGTGTGTAGCTAATATTTTGAACAACATCAACTTCTACGCAGCCAAGTGAGATAGCTTGTTCTGTTTCGAAAACCTTAGTTTCAGTAGTATGAGTTCCATGTGGAAATCCGATAACTGTTGTTACTTTTATGTCTGTACCTGCTAGCATTTCTTTTGTAAGTTCGATGTCACATGGGCGAACACAAACGCTAACTACGTTATATTCTTTTGCAAGATTAAGTCCGTCTACTACGTCCTGATGTGTGAATGTTGGGTTAAGCAAAGATAAATCAATCATCCCTGCTATGTCTTTAGATGTTACTTTTTCCATAATTTTATACTCCTTAAAAATTATTTAACTTTATTATCTGCCAATATTTCAGGTTTATAAATCATACTGTCTTTTTCCGTGATTTCTTTAATAACTTTAGCTGGAACACCGCCGGCTAAAGAGTTATCTGGAATATCTTCTGTTACAACGCTGCCCGCCGCAATAACACAATTGTTACCAATTGTAACGCCCGGACATACCGTAACATTCGCGCCAAACCAACAGTCATGTCCAATATGAACCGGCTTTGCATAGCAAAGATGTTTTTCAACTCCATTTGCATCAATCATAGATTTTCTTTCATTTGGAAGTAATGGATGAACTGGTGTAACGATTGTTACTCTAGGTCCGAAGTTGCAATCATCTCCGATTACTACTTCTGCATCATCTTGAATTAGAAGATCGAAATTTCCAAAGAAACGTTTTCCAATTTTTGTATGTTTTCCGTAATGCATGTAAAGTGGGCCTTGGATAAAACTTCCTTCACCAAACTCGCCAAACATTTCTTTTAATATTGCTTCGCGTTTTTCAGTTTCATCTTCATAGAGTTTATTAAAATCAGTATTTAAGTTATGTGTTTTAAGTTTCATTTCCACCAATTCAGGTGTAAGTGGCGCAAAAAGTATTCCTTTTTGAATTTTTTCTTCTTCTCTCATAATTCCCCCCGTAAGGGCATATTGCCCCCTTATAATCTCTAATAATATTACACCATTAAATCTACCTCGTAAAGATTAATTGAACTTGGCATATTATTAATATATAATCATAATGTAATTTAATTTTTGTGAGGTGTGATATGAAAAAAATTAAAGCTTGTGTAGTAGGCGTTGGCTTTATTGGTGTTGCCCATATAGAGGCACTTAGACGCCTAGGAAATGTTGAAGTTGTTGCAATTGCAGACCCTGCAGGTGCAAAAGAAAAAGCTGAAGATCTTTGCATTCCAGCTGCTTATGAAGACTATAAGGAAATGCTTTTAACAGAAAAGCCTGATACAGTACATATCTGTGTTCCAAATAGCCTTCACTATGAAATCGCTAAATTCGCTATGGAGCAAGGAATTTGCCCAATCTGCGAAAAACCTTTTACCACTACAGTCGAAGAAGCAAGAGAATTAGTTAATTATGCTAAAGAGCATAATATTGTTAATGCTATAAACTTTAACTGTAGATATTACCCACAGGTTATGCAAATGAAAAATATGGTAAAAGAAGGCCAAGTTGGCGACGTATTTACTATCCAAGGTTGCTACGTTCAAGACTGGCTTTTACTTGATACAGACTATAGTTGGCGTTTAGAGCCTGATAAATCTGGTGAATCTAGAGCTTTCTCTGATATTGGTTCTCATTGGATTGATATGGTTGAAATGATTACCGGTCAAAAAGCTGTTGAAGTTTTAGCAGACTTTGAAATTTTCCACAAAACTCGTAAGAAACCTCTTAAACCTATTGCAACTTATTCAGGTATGGCTCTTCGTCCAGAAGACTACGAAGAAGTTCCTATCAATACAGAAGATTATTGTACTGTATTGTTCCACTTTGATAATGGAGCTCGTGGATGTTGCAACATTTCTCAAGTTTTTGCAGGACATAAAAACCAAATCGTTGTTTCTGTAGCTGGTAGTAAATGTGCACTTCATTGGGACAGCGAAGATTCTAACGAACTTTGGATTGGAAAACGTGATGGATTTAACCAAAAAGCTACTAAAGACCCATCTACTCTTCTTCCTGAAACATGTAACTATGTAAGTTATCCAGGCGGACATGTAGAGGGCTTTCCTGATACATTCAAACAACACTTCAAATGCATTTATAAAGCTGTTGCCGAAGGCGATACATCATCAAAAGAATTCGCTACATTCGAAGATGGTCTTCGTGACATGCTTATTTGCGAAGCTGTTGTTAAGAGTTCAAAAGAAAGAGCCTGGGTTAAGATAGGAGAATAAAGGAGAGTTATATGTTCAAAATAGGTACTCTTGCCGACTGGTTTGGCGTTGGAATAATCGAAGGAATAAAAGAATCACAAAAATGTGGCGCAACAGGTGTTCAACTTTACGCTGCTGATTCTTTTGACCCTAGAACAGCCAGCAAAGAACTTATAGAAGAAGTTAAAAATACATGTAAAGAATACGGACAAAAAGTTACAGCACTTTGTTGTGAGCTCGGCGGATATGGTCTTGAAAAAGAAGAAGATAATCCAGCAAAAATAGAATATCTTAAAAAATGCGCAGATTTAGCAAAAGAACTTGATTGCCCTGTTCTTACTACTCACCTTGGAGTTGTTCCAGAAAGCAAAGATGCTACTTATGAAACAATGCTTAAAGCATGCAAGGAAGTTGCTTCTTACGCTTATCCATTAGGAGTTACTCTTGCAATCGAAACCGGTCCTGAGTGCGCTACTCTTTTAAGAGGATTTATTGACGATTGTGGCGATGGAGTTGGTGTAAACTTTGACCCTGCTAACTTTGTTATGGTTGGCGCTGATGATGAAGTTAATGCCGTAAAAATACTCGGCGATAAAATTGTTCATACACATGCAAAAGATGGAAATAACCTTAATAAGATTTCTTCTGCAGACTTCTATCATAAATTTGCTGAAGGTGGACTTGAATGGATGGCTACTTCTAATATTTGTGTTGAAACTCCTTTAGGAGAAGGAAGCGTAAAATGGTCTGAATACTTAAAAGCATTAAAAGAAACCGGTTATGACGGATTCCTTACTATTGAACATGAAGTTCAAGACAAAGCTGATGAAATCCGTGATGCCGTTGATTTTTTGAAAAAACAAATGGAGGTACTTTAACTATGATGAAATTGGGATTACAATCAGCTATTCTTCCATCACTTACATTCGAAGAATTGTTTGATTATGCTGCTGAGGTTGGCTTTAAGGCAATCGAAGTTTGTTGCTGGCCAGTAGGCAAAGCAGTTCGCCGTTATGCTGGTGTTACTCACATTGATGTTGACACTGCTGACGAAGCAAAACTTTTATACTATAAAAAATACGCAGAAGATAAGGGCATTGAAATTTCTGCTCTTGGTTACTATCCAAACCCACTTGATCCAAACAAAGAAGCTGCTGATGTTGCTATAGCTCATATTAATAAGCTTATCGACGCTGCTGCTACAATGGGTGTTAACATGGTAACTACTTTTATTGGTAGAGATAAAAACAAAACAGTTGAAGAAAACTTAGATCTTTTCGAAGAAGTTTGGACACCAATTATTAAACATGCTGAAGAAAAGAAAGTTAAAATTGCTATTGAAAACTGTCCAATGCTTTATACAAAAGATGAATGGCCAGGCGGTGTTAACTTAGCATGTGCACCATATATTTGGAGACAAATGTTTGAAAGAATCCCTAGTGATTATTTTGGACTTAACTACGACCCATCACATCCTTATCTTACACGTGCTGACTATGTTCGCCCTGTATACGATTTCAAGGATAAGATTTTCCATATTCACTTTAAAGATATCAAGATTTATCCTGATAAACTTTATGAATACGGAATGCTCGCATACACTACTCTTTGGCATTCACCAAAGATTCCTGGTATGGGCGATGTAGATTTTGGCGCTTTAATTTCAGCACTCAACGACATTCGTTACAACGGACCTGCTTGTATCGAAGTTGAAGATAAAGCTTTCGAAGGAAGCGTAGAAGATGTTAAAAAAGCTGTTGAACAAAGCTATCGTTTTATTCATCAATATCTATAATTATTATTTCGAGGAAAACCGGGCACTTATTTGTGCCCGGTTAAATTATTTTTATGAACGAATTATTTAAGTCAATTGGAGCAAATTTTAATCTTGATGGTGAATTAAATTCATATGAGAGAATTACAAACGGAAACGTTAATGCTACTTACAAAGTATCTTTTCGAAAAGATAATCAAATAAATGATTATTTGTTCCAAAAGATAAATGTTGTTGCTTTTCATAGACCTGAAGAAATCATGCAAAACATCGACCAGGTTACTTCTCATATTCACGAACACTTTCCTGATGATCAAACTTTAATTTTCTATTCTGGAAATGATGGGAAAAATTTCTGTTACGATGATGATGGTTCATTTTGGCGTGTAATGAATTATGTAGATTCCATCACATATAATTCTTGCGATGATAATGACATAATCAAATCTGTCGGCGAAGCTTTTGGTCATTTTGCAATGCAACTTTCAGACTTTGATGGTTCTACTCTTTTTGAAACTATTCCTGATTTTCACAATACAGAAAAACGTCTTCAAACTTTTTTAGATGACACTAAAGAATATTCAGGAAAAAGAACTAAGGAAATTTCTGATGAAATTGAGTATATCGAGAAAGTTAAAGACCTTGCTTCTAGTTTAAGTCATAAATATAACAACGGCGACCTTCCTGTACGCGTTACACATAATGACACAAAATGTAACAATGTACTTTTTGATAAAAAAACTTTAAAACCTATCGTTGTAATTGATTACGATACTATTATGCCAGGCATGACTATTTATGACTTTGGTGATGCGGTAAGATCAATTGCTAATAACGTTTTAGAAGATGAAGAAGATTTAGACAAAGTATATTTAGATAAAGAAAAATTCAAAGCTTTTAGTAAAGGATATTTTTCTGAAATAAAAGAAAGTTTAACGACCGAAGAAATTGAAAATATGGCGCTTGGCGCATTCTCTATCACTGTTGAACTTGCTTCAAGATTTTTAGATGATTATATAAAAGGTGATGTTTATTTCCATATAGATTATCCAAAGCAAAACCTAAATCGCGGCCGTTGCCAGTTAAAACTTGCTAAGGATATGTACGACAATCTAGAAGACATGAATAAAATAATCAAAGAATTTTGCTAAGAAAAAGGGGCTAAGAAAAATCTTAGCCCCTACTTTTTTACTGAGATAATCCCTCAAATTGCGGTTCTTCTTTTTTCTTTTCTTTCTTGCTAAGGTTCTTTCTAATTGCAAATAAGAATACTGGAATTAACCATCCAAATAAAATTGAAAGAATAAATAATGCAACATGTGCGCTTGAAAAAGCTTTATATACATAAGCAAGAACTATTAGTTGAAGTATTACTATTACTACTGCTATTAATCCTGTAACAATCACAACTGGTAAGAACCATATCTCTGTTTCGATTGCCTGCACGTATTTGTCAGCAACAGTGTCTATCGTTATTTTTCCCAAAGCAACTGCTTGAGCAATTTCTCCTGCTATAAGTAATATATACAAGAAGAAAATCCATCCGCCAAAGCCACTATGTTCAACTCCTTCTTTTTTTCTAACATGATCAGCAGCTCTTCCTAAAATAAGCCAATCAAAAATTGGAAGCCATCCAAGCCCAGGAGCCTTAACGCCTAAAGTCTTAGCAATTCTATATATACCAACACTCTTAAAGATATAAAATAGTATTGCTATTACTCCACCAAAAAATACTACAAATAATAATGCTACTACTGCTACTGGAACAGCCAAAGCTAATTTTGCTGATATCAATGCAGCTAGTTTTTCCATATCCATCCTCCTAATTAAACACAATTATATTTCTTTAAGTATTCGTCAAATGCTGCTTTTTCTTCTGCCTTTCCCGTACAAATAAAGCAAAGTCCTTTTGATGTTCCAAGCAAATCAACAATATAGTCAATATATGGAAGTTCTTCGCTGCCATTAATAAATACCTGGCAAAGTTTTCCAGCATTATGTATCTTTTTATAAATATCAGGCCACTGATCAAGGCCTGGTGCACCGGCACCTTGTATCCATTGTACACCATCTAACTCTGGAACCGTTAGTATAGAATCTAAATGTCTAACTGCGCCCGGCCCATCAAGATGATAAATAGTCCTAGGAATAAATTTACATTCTTCTTTCAAAATCGGAAGATAAAAGTCATCATACATTTGTGTACTAATCATTGCTGAAAAGTCATTTTGTAAAACAAAATATTCTTTTTGTGAAAGCATCGTTGCCCAGCATGTATATCCCGGAATTTTGTTTTCATCAATTACATCAGCAAAAAGTTTATATGCTTTCTTAAACTGCTCATGTACATTCTTGCAAGCTTTCTTTACGCCCTCTTCTTCTTCATATAATTCTTCTAGCAATGGATTTGCATCCCTAATAGATGAAACAATATCCATAACTCCACCAAAATCCGGAAAGCCAATCGGCCTAGCTCCATCAAAATAATTTTGAACTGCTTTGGTTAAATCTAGTGATCTTTTAAGCAATGGCAAATCTTCTTTTAACGGAAGATTTTCCATCTCCTCAATATTGCCACACATCTTCTTAAACCAAACTGTTCCAAGGTTAT
>JAZLGF010000010.1:0-13528 GCA_045616165.1 Lachnospiraceae bacterium | reverse complement strand
CTAATCTCATATATTGGGAAACCCAATAAAACAAGGCAGCAGGCGGACATAAGTGTACTGGCGAACGAAAGTTAGCTGCCGTAGGAAGCGAAGCCACGGCGCGAGCTCCTTCTTAAGCTCAGGCGCCGTCAGCTTCGCGTTCCATTACGCTCATTCCACATAAAAATATTTGTGTGTAAGGATTGCGAGCAGAGCCGACCTGCTCGTTGTCGGCGAGTTGGAACCCGAGCCAGAAACGAGTAGGTCGGGCTGCGAGCATTTAGAAAAGAGCTCGACAAGTTCTGATTTGTCAAAATGAATTTCATTTTTTATATTGATATAGTTTTTAGAATATATTATATTATCAAGGTACGTTCGTACACGGAGCGATTTCGCGTGATTTCTAGCAGATTCTGCTTATTTTCATGATTAATAAAGGGAAAAGTTTTTGAATATTATTTTTTAAAATTTTGGTATCAAAAATAGTTGCAATATCAAATTGTAAATTATATTATAAAGGAGGCATTAATGGCACGTTGGAAAGTAATAGAAGATAAATTGAAAAACTATAATAAGAATATTTCATTTCAGGAAATTATTACTTTATTAGAGCATTATGGATTTGAACAAAATAATCAAGGGAAGACTAGTGGTTCGCGTGTGTGCAGGAGGGATTTTGGAATGAGTAATATTATTGAATATAAGGGGTATATTGGAAATATTGAATTTTCAGAAGCAGATGGTGTTTTCTATGGCAAAGTGCAAGGAATCAAATCGTTAATTTCGTATGAGGGTGAAAATGCGAAGCAACTAATAAAGGATTTTCATACAGCAGTTGATGATTATTTAAATCTATGTGAAGAACGAGGAATTAAACCAGAACGGGCATATAAAGGAACTTTCAATATTAGGATAACGCCCGAACTGCATAAAAAAGTTGCAATATATGCGCAGGAGAAAAAGAAGTCACTGAATTCTATTGTGGAATTAGCATTAACCGGATTCATAAATCAAGTATAAATGCGAAAACTGCCACCGTTTGGTGGCAGTTTTCTATATTCTTAATGCAATTTCGATGTAGAGTCATTACCGTTCCCAACGTAGAGTCTAACATCGTATATGATAGATGGCCAGCTAAGGCCATAATATCCGCATTTAAGGGTTTAAGCCATATATCCTACATGCTCAGGAATAATTAGGTCTGCGCCTGTCATTGCTACAACTTCTTCAACCGTTGTAGTAGGGGCAATCTCTTCAAGAACAAGGCCTTCTTTCGTTACATGAATAACAGCGTATTCAGTTACGATATAGTCTGCAACGCATTTTCCTGTAAGAGGAAGTTCAGTCTTTTTAACGATTTTTGGTGATCCGTCTTTTACGCAATGGTGCATTAAAACGATTGTTGTTTTAGCACCTGTAACAAGGTCCATAGCACCGCCCATGCCTGCGCATGTTGCACCAGGAATCATCCAGTTTGCAAGGCTTCCTTTTTCGTCAACTTCGTAACCACCTAAAATAGTGATATCAACATGACCACCACGGATATAACCAAATGATGTGAAACTGTCGAAGCAACATCCACCAGTTCTTAACTTAGAAACTCTTCCACCTGCATCAACAACATCAGGGTCAGCTACTTCGCCTTCTTCCGGCGTACCTATTAAACCGATAACACCGTTTTCAGATTGAACCCAAACATCAATATCTTCAGGAATATAGTCAAGACACATAGTAGGTACGCCAATACCTAAGTTTACAAGATCACCGTCTTTGAAAAATTTTGCTGCACGGCAAGCCATAAATTCTTTACCAGTCATTATTCTACCTCCTTTTTAGCTTGAACAACCATATCAACGAGTGCTCCAGGAGTCATGATTTCATCTGGATCTAAATCGCCAACATTTTCAACGATTTCTTCAGCTTCAACTATTACGAAGTCAGCAGCTGTAGCGAAGATTTGGTTGAAGTTTCTAGCTGTTCTGTGGTAAACAACGTTGCCCATTGGATCTGCTTTCCAAGCATGAATAAGAGCAACATCACCACGAAGTGGAGTTTCAAGAAGGAAACGTTTTCCGTTTTCAGGATCATCACCTTTAACGAATTTGTATTCGCCTTTAGCTTCATCCCATTCAAGGATTTGCTTTCCTTCTTCCATCGGAGTACCAACACCAGTAGGTGTAAGCACGCCACCGATTCCAGCACCGCCAGCACGAACTCTTTCGCAAAGAGTTCCTTGTGGTGTGAATGTGATATTAATCTCACCAGCAACAGCTTTTTCGACTGTTTCAGTGTTGCTACCGATATGAGAACATGTAATGTGATTTATAAGATTAGCATGCACGAGTTTGCCAATACCTTGGCCGCGTACGCTAGTATTATTCGAAATAACATTAAGGTCTTTACAACCTTTATTGATGACAGCTTCAATAAGAGTTTCAGCAACGCCTACGTTAACGAAACCAGGAAGGAGAAGTGTCATACCACTTTCAACTTTTGATACAGCCTCTTCAAGGCTTACAATTTTACTTTTCATTTTTAACCTCTTTCTTTAATTAGTGGCTTCCCACCAAAAGACAGGAAGCCACATTTTTGAAGTTTAATTATTCTGTGAATGTAGTAGGAAGAGTAGTTTCATCTTTTAAACAGTTACGTTTGATTCCTAAAATTTCACGAGCTTCATCAGCAGTTGCGATTTCACGACCAGCAAGTTTACAAAGTTCTACTGCACGTTGAACAAGCATTTCGTTTGTAGCGATAATCTTGTTGCCATCAGCGTCTTTACCAAACATAACATTGTCTTCAAGACCAACACGAAGACCATCACATCCAAGAGCAAGACCAGCAAGCATCATAGGAACATGAGCTTTACCGATACCTGATACTGACCATGTAGCGCCAGCAGGAAGTTTATCAACTAAGAATGCAAGGTTTTGAGTTGTTCCAGGCATTGATCCGCCAACACCCATGATGAATTGGATGTGTGGAGGTTGTGGAATATTCCATTTGTTTACATAGTACATAACAGAGTCAATGTGACCTGTATCGAATACTTCAAATTCAGGTTTAATGTCTTCTTTAACAACTTCTTGAGATAATTTGTTAAGGAAACGTGGGCTGTTTTCAAAGATGTAACTATTTGACCAGTTAATTGTGTTAGGGTCAAAAGAGCACATTTCAGGATGAAGAGCGCTAAGATGTTGGATACGTTTAACATCTTCGTACTCGCCGCCTGATGTAGTGAGGTTGATAATTACATCAACGCCAGCTTCAGCGCAAGCCTTACGGCAAGCTTCAACAGCATCAGTGAATTTTTGAAGGCTCATTGATTTGTAACCAATTTGCATTTCGCCATCAACTTCTTTATCTTCACGAACATGAATATGAACGATAGAAGCGCCGGCTTTGGCAACTGCTACAACCTGCTGGGCGAGTTCTTCAGCAGTATAAGGTACTGTAGGAGCTTGAGCTTTTTTAGTTCCAGCACCACAAAGACAGCACTGAATCATAACTTTGTTTGTTTTTGACATTGTTAATTAGTTCCTTTCTTTTATGATTAAACTGGATCATCCATGAATTTCTTAGCAAGTTTGAAAACTTCGAAAAGTTGTTTATCACGTTTTGCAAGAAGTTCTTGTTTATCACAATCTGTGTAATCGTAAAAACCTTTTCCAGTCTTAAGACCAAGTTCATTTTTATCAAGATGTTCCTGGAGTGTCTTAGGCATATCAACTTCTGGAGGCATTGTATAACTCTTGTTACGATAGTTATTAGCTGTCATATCAAGTCCACCAAAGTCAGCACGTTTACAAAGACCTAAAACAACTGCACGAGGGATAAAGCTTGCTTTAACGGCTTTATCGATATCTTCTGGAGTGCAATATCCGTTATCAAGAAGGAAGAAAAGTTCCTGGTTGATACACATTTGCATACGATTTGCGATGTAACCACGGATAAATTTTTTCATAAGAACAGGAGTCTTTCCGCATTTTTCTAAAAGAGCAACTGTAACGTCCGCCGCTTCTTGTGGAGCAGCTTCAGCTTTAACAACTTCAACTAAAGGAATAAGTTGAGCTGGTGCATACCAGTGAGCGATAACCATTTGTTTAAGACGACGCTCAGGCATAATTTCAAATACGTTAAGACCAGAAGTGTTAGATGCTAAGATACAATCCTCTGAAGCAAGTTCATCGAGCTGAGCATAAAGTTCTTCTTTAGCTTCTTTCTTTTCAACGATTGTTTCCATAATGAAGTCAGCACCATCAACAGCATCTTTTAATGTGTTTGTAAATGTAACACGTGCGAAGATAGGTTCAACATCATCTTTACCGATTAAATCTTCTTCTGAAAAAGTAACTAAACTTTTATGAAGTGTTTCAGCAGCCTTTGCAGAAGTTTCTTCACTACGTGTCCAAACAGTTACGTTACATCCGCCAATAGCGAACATTTGAGCAATACCAGGGCCCATTGTACCAGCGCCGAGGACTGCAACTTTTTTAATATCTTCAAGTGTTTTCATAATTATTTCCCTCGAAATTTTTGTCACTGTAGCCAATTGGCCACAGTGACATATTTTATTTTTATTTAATTTAGAAAGAACCTTCTTCCCATGCTACTAATCTAACCATACCACCATCAGCTGCTTCACAACGGAATGGGAATGCAGCGATAATCATACGTTTACCTGTAACTTCGTCAATGTCTCCACCTGCGTTTTCAACAGCCATAACACCATGTTGTCCAAAGAGACGATGGCAAGGCTCATAGTCAGGATAATCAACGTCGATATCACGACCTGTAGCAAGTTTGTAGTTGTTGTAAAGCCAAGGCATTTGTTCTTTAACTGGGCAATGCCATACTGGTGAATCAGAAGCACCGTATGTACCAGAGATACCTTTAATCTTCTTTTCGAACATAAGCCATTTAGCAAGTTCTGGGCCGTTTCCAGCATAGTAGTTAAAGTATTTATCGTTGTTCTTTCTCCAATAACGATGGAAGCCTGTGTTAAGAACTACCCAGTCGTTAGGACGAATCTCAAGGCCGTCTTTGTCGAGAGCTTTTTGAACGTCTTCTGGAGTAATGATGTGCCAGATAGCACCTTGTTTTCCAGGAACTTCAGCATATTCACCCATCTTAGCTGGGTCGCCGCCTGCTGCGTTGAATGCTTTTTCAAATTCATCATACATCCAAGTAAGGTCAACGATAACGCCAGTGCCGATAGCGTGCTCTAAGCGAAGCTCTGAAAGTGTGTAACCATAACGCTCACGATCAACTTCTTCTTCATGAAGTGTGTGGTTAGGAGCATCACAGTGAGTTGCAGCATGAAGAGTACCTGTGTAAGTACATGTTCTCTTATGGAATCTCTCAAGATACTGTCCACGTGGGAAGTTAAGGTCTGAACGTGCGCCTGGGAATGGCCAAAGAGGTGTATCCCAACCCCAAGGTTGGCTAAGGTCCCAAATTTTTGTCATTTTTTCTGTTTCAAGATAAAAATTATCTTTGTTAAGGGGCATGTATGCCATGGTAAAATCCTCCTTACATATAATAGATATTTTATTTTTGGGGACATAAATCCCCATCGTTGTTTACAGGCTAATTGTAAACCTTGGAACTATTCCAAGGTCAAGAAACTTTTTCATTATATTATATGGAATTTAAATTAAAATTGGCTTATACTTAAAGAAAATATTCTTAGGAGAAATCATGCAATATAAAATCGGAGAAGTTTCAAAAATAGTTGGTGTTTCTACAGATTTAATTAGATATTACGAAGAAAAAGGAATAATTACACCAAAGAAAAATCCTCAAAACGGATATCGTTATTACGATGCATGGGATATTAACTTTTTAATTGACTGCGTATGGTACAAAAACTATGGATTCAGTATTGATGAGATAGTAAAAATCGAGTGGCAAAGTACATATGAAAGCTTGATGGAGAGATTTAACACCATGGAAGAAGCGATGGCAGCAGAGCTCCATAGAAAAGAACTTTTACTCGAAAGAATTAAAAGCCAGAAAAAGTCATTAGAAAAAGTAATGAAGCTTTTTGATAAGTGTGAAATAGCAAAAGGACCGGACATGGTCTACTACCTTAACAGACATAATTCAGATTATGAAAAAGATTCGCGTCTTGAAAAAGTTACAAAGGATTGGATTAAATACATGCCTCTTTCAAAAAGATATTTTGAAGTAGCGGAAAATCCTGAATCTAGCGAAGATTATTCTTGGGGATTTTCACTTGAGCCGAAGTATGTTAAAGAATTCAAAATAAAAGTTGAAAATCCAATTAAAAAAAGAACAGGAGTTAAAACAATCCATTCTGCGTTTAAGAGTTCTGGTAAAAATGCATTTTCTCCAAAGCATATTGATTACATGTATAAATATGCAAAGAAAAATAACCTAAAACCTTGCGGAAGAGCGTATGGCACCTTAATTTGTTCTGTTTTAGATGGCAACAAACTTACAGGATATTTTGAAGTTTGGCTTCCGATTGAAGGATAAACGGGTGTAAAAAATAACAAATTATGTTTCAAAAAACAAAAATATACCAATAAAGATTAATCTTTCAAGATATATAATAAAACTAATAAATTATTTAAGGGGTTAAAAAGATGGCAAAAATAATAACAGCAAAAGAAGCAGCGCAGATTATTCCTGATGGAGCTACTATAGCAGTAGGTGGAATGGGACTTTCTGGATGGGCAGAAGAAATCGGATGCGCGATTAGAGATAATTTTGCGCAGACAGGACACCCTTGTAACTTAAGCATTAAGCAAGGTAGTGCCATGGGAGATTGGAAAACTCGTGGAATTACAAGACTAGGCGAAGCCGGTGAAGGTCTTGTTTCTAAATGGAGCGCGGCTCATGTAGGAAGCGCATTTGCACTTAATAAATTAGCAGTCGATAATAAAATTGAATGCTGGTGTATGCCGCAAGGAGTTATCGTAAATCTTTGGAGAGAGATTGCAGCTGGACGTCCAGGACTAATCACAAAAGTTGGACTTGGAACATTTGTCGACCCTCGTCTTGAAGGCGGACGAATGAATGAAATGACAAAAGAAAATGTTTGTGAGCTTGTTGAATTTGGCGGAGAAGAATATCTCTTCTATAAATCATTCAAGGTTGATGTCGCAATCCTTAGAGGAACAACAGCAGATGAAAACGGAAACATAACTTTTGAACATGAAAGTGTTTTAAGCGAAGCTTTATCAATTGCTGAAGCTGTTAAACATTGTGGCGGTATAGTAATTGTTCAGGTTGAATATATTGCAAAGAGCGGAACGCTCCATCCAAAGGATGTTAAGATTCCGGGAATCTTAGTTGATTATGTAGTTCAGGCAACTTCTACAGATGCATGCTGGCAAACAGAAGGTGTTTATTACGAGCCATCATTTTGTGGTGACATAAAAAAGCCTGTTGATAATATAAGACCTATGAAATTTAATGAGCGTAAAGTTATATGTAGACGTTGCGCGCAAGAACTTCGTACAGGAAATATAGTTAACCTTGGTGTTGGTATGGCAGCAGACACAGCTAGCGTAGTTGCTGAAGAAGGATATATTGATGACATCACACTTACAACCGAATCAGGTATGGTTGGCGGTGTTCCGGCGGCTCTTCCAAACTTCGGAAGTGCATACAATCCAGAAGCTATCATGACTCATAATGACATGTTCGACTTTATTGATGGCGGAAATCTTGATGTTACTATTTTAGGAATCGGTGAAATCGATGAAAAAGGTAATAACAATGTAAGTAAATTCGGAACAAGTCTTACAGGACCGGGTGGATTTATTAATATCACTAGAGCTACTAAGACAGTTATTTTCTGCGGTACATTTATGGCGAAAGCTCAGTTCGAAATTGGTGATGGAAAAATAAAAATTACCCAAGAAGGTAAGATTAAAAAGTTTGTAAAGAACGTTGAGCAAATTACTTTCTCAGCTGAAAAAGCTCCTAAAGAGCAAAACATTCTCTACGTAACGGAGCGTTGCGTATTCAAACTTATTGATGGAAAACTTACTTTAACTGAAGTAGCACCGGGCATTGATATAGAAAAAGATATATTGGCAAATATGGAGTTTACTCCAGCAATTGCTGAAAATGTGAAAACTATGGATGCAAATATCTTTAGCGAAACATGGGGTAAACTTGGAGAATATATAGATAAGTAGGAGGCTTAAAATGATCTTAGATCAAAAACATTTACGTTTTCAAAAATTGTGTCGCCAATTTGCTGAAACAGAATTCACAAAAGAATTGTTAGACCGCTTAGATGAAACTGGCGAGTTCGATTGGGACATTTTTAATAAGATGTCAAAGTACGGATTTCACGGAGTAAAAATTCCAAAAGAATATGGTGGAGCAGGTGGAGATTATCTTGCTTATGCACTCCTTGTTGAAGAGTTTGCAAGAGTATCACCAGTGCTTTCAATCTATGCAAACACAGCTAACTCTTTAGGCGGTGGTCCTTTAATGCTTGCAGGAAGCGAAGAGCAAAAACAAAAATATCTTCCTCCAGTTGCAAGAGGCGAAAAGATTATGGTCTTTGCACTTACTGAGCCAGGCGCTGGATCAGACGCAGGTGGAACAACTACTACTGCAGTAGAACAAGAAGATGGAAGCTTTATCTTAAACGGACGTAAGACTTTTATATCTGGCGCACCTATGGCAGATTACTGCATCGTATTTGCAAAAACAGATCCGACTCAAAAAGGTAGCAGAGGAATTTCAATGTTCGTTCTCGACATGCACCTTCCTGGCGTTTCATGCGGAAAGAACGAACATAAAATGGGTATAAAAGGTTATCCAACATGCGATGTAATTATGGAAGATGTACATGTTCCGGCCGACGCATTAGTTGGTAAAAAAGATAAAGGATTTGGATATGCAATGCAGACACTTGATGGTGGACGTCTTGGTATGGCAGCACAAGGCGTTGGTATTGCTCAAGGATGTTTAGATGAAGCCATAAAATATGCAAAAGAAAGAAAGCAGTTTGGTCGTCCAATCGCAAACTTCCAGGCTATCAGCTTTATGTTAGCGGACATGGCAACTGAGACAGAAGCAGCAAGACAGTTAGTTTACCATGCGGCAGAGCTCAAGGATGCTGGAAAAGATGCTGGCATGGCTTGCTCAATAGCTAAGTATTATGCGGCTGAAGCAGCAAATCATGTAGCTTACAAAGCTGTACAGATTCATGGTGGATACGGATATATTAATGAATACAAAGTTGAAAGATTCTATAGAGATGCAAGAATTGTGCCTATTTATGAAGGAACTAGCCAAGTACAACAGATGGTTATCTCAGGAAATTTGCTTAAGTAAGGAGGAAAAGGAAAATGAAAATTTATGTATGCGTAAAACAGGTTCCGGATACCTCCGGCGTTGTAGCGGTTAATCCGGACGGAACAATGAACAGAGCAAAAATGCCAACAATCATCAACCCTGATGATTTAAATGCAATAGAGGCAGCGCTTACTTTTAAGGATCAAAACGATTGCACGGTTGTAGCAGTTTCTATGGGACCTCCTCAGGCAACAGAAATGCTTCGAGAAGTTTTAGCTATGGGTGTTGACGAGGCAGTTCTTATTTCAGGACGTGAATTTGGTGGTTCTGATACATTTGCTACAAGCCAGATTATTGCAGCGGGAATCCATCACTTAGGACTTGGCGAAGATGATTTTATCTTATGCGGAAGACAGGCAATTGACGGAGATACTGCCCAGGTTGGTCCACAAATAGCTGAAAAATTAGAAATTCCTCAAGTTACTTACGCTGCTGGCATTGCAAAAGATGGAAACAAATTAACTGTTAAGAGAGCACTAGAAGATGGTTATATGAATATAGAAGTTAATACTCCTTGTCTTATTACATGTATCAAAGAATTAAACGAGCCTAGATACATGAGCGTAGAAGGCGTTTTTGAAGCAGACGAAAAACCGTTTTGCGTTCTTGATTATGAAGCATTAAAAGATGAGCCATTAATTGAGCCTGATACAATCGGCTTAAAAGGTTCTCCAACGAATATCTTTAAGTCTTTTAACCCACCTGTAAAAGGTCAGGGCGAAATACTTAAAGGAAACGAAAAAGAAGCATCGGCTCAGCTAGCAGAAAAATTGCTTGCTAAGCATGTAATTTAAGGAGGAAGAAAAATGGCTGAATATAACAGTGCTGCAATAGAAGAATTTTCAGGAATATGGGTTTTCTGTGAGCAAAGAGACGGAAAACTTATGGAAACAGATTTCGAACTTGTTTCCGAAGGAAGAAAAATTGCTGATGAAAGAGGATGCGAATTAGTAGGCGTTCTTTTAGGAAGCGGCGTCGAAAGTCTAGCTAAAGAACTTGGCGGATACGGCGCAGATAAAATCATCGTTGCTGATGATGAAAACTTAAAAGTTTATAATAACGAAGCTTACACAAAGGTTTTATGCGACCTTGTTATGGAAAGGAAACCGGAAGTACTTTTAATTGGTGCTTCTAGTATCGGACGTGACTTAGGTCCTAGATGTGCGGCAAGACTTCACACAGGTCTTACAGCAGACTGCACACATCTTGATATCGACATGAGCAAATATGTTGAATTTCTTGATAAGAATTCAAACGTTGATGTTGCAAATGAAACTTTCAAGATGGAAGATGTTAATCTTAAGATGACTAGACCAGCTTTTGGTGGCCACCTTATGGCAACAATTATTTGCCCGCGTTTTAGACCATGCATGTCAACGGTTCGTCCAGGCGTTATGAAAAAAGGAGAGTTCTCAGATGAACTTGCTTCTAAATGTGAAGTAGAAGTAGTTAAACCTCAAGTAGATGCTGGCACACTTAAAGAAAAAGTTTTAGAAGTTGTTAAAGAAGCTAAAGAGATGGTTGATTTAATTGGTGCTGATGTTGTTGTATCTATCGGAGCGGGAGCTTCTAAAGATGTTGAGACAGCTAAAAAACTTGCAACTGATTTGGCACAGGCTTTAGGTGGTGGCGTTGTAGGCGCTAGTAGAGCATTAGTTGATGCTGGACTTATGGATGCAGACCGCCAGGTTGGACAAACAGGAAAAACAGTTCATCCAAGAGTTTATGTTGCCCTCGGAATTAGTGGTGCAATACAGCATCAAGCAGGAATGCAAAACTCAGAACTTATAATTGCTGTAAATAAAAATGAAACAGCACCAATCTTTGAAGTAGCAGACTACGGAATCGTCGGCGACCTCTTCAAAGTTGTGCCAGAAATGATTGAAGCAATTAACAATATTAAATAAGGCGTGATTTATATAGCTTGACAAAGCCGTACGACTAAGTTTATAGTTAATACTGTAAATATTAGTCGTTCGGCTTAATTTTTATAAAAATGCTAATATTTGTTCGTACGGCGAAGGGGAACAGTTATGAAGATTTGTGATACAAATGATTTGGGAAAAGCGATAAAGCAACAAAGAAGAGAATTAAAATATACGCAGGCATACCTTTCTAAATTTAGCGGGTTTAGTGTAAGCTTTATTTCTGATGTTGAAAATGGAAAAAAAACAGTAGAGTTTGAAAGAGTTCTTTGTCTAGCAAATATATTAGGACTTGATTTTGAAATAAATAAGAGAGGACATTAATGGAACTGAAAGTTTATATTGAAATAAATGGAACATATAATTATGTAGGTGATATTACTGGTGAATCTGAAAAAGATGCATCATTTCAATATTCGCAAAGTTATATAAATACAACATTGCTTCCTATTTCATTAAGCATGCCTTTTCAATTGGAACCGTTTTCGCCTGAAAAAACAAAAGCTTTTTTTGAAGGGCTTCTTCCAGAAGGATTTACAAGAAAAACTGTGGCTCAATATTTAAGAGCAGATGAAAAAGATTATTTGCATATTCTTTCTGCCTTAGGCAGAGAATGTCTTGGGGCAATAAAAATAGTAAATGAAATTGATAGTGTTGATGAAACATGTGCATATGAAAAACTAAGCATTAAACAGGTAAAAGCTTTAGCTGAAGAAGGCGCATCTAAATCTGCGGAATTAATTACAAAGTCACATCTTTCCTTAACAGGAGCAAGTGGTAAAGTAGGGCTATATTATAATAGCAAAAATAATAGCTGGTATTTACCGAAGGGTAATGCTTCGAGTACTCATATTGTAAAGCAGAGTCATGTTAGGATGAATAGCATTGTTACTAATGAGCAACTTTGTATGCTTACAGCAAAAAAACTGGGAATAGATGTTATTGATAGTTTTATAGTTAATATGGGAGATTTTACTGATTCTGAAATACTATTTGCAACATCTCGTTATGACAGAAAATTTTCCGAAGAATGTAATGTTGTATCAAAAATGAAATTGCCGTTAAGACTTCATCAAGAAGACTTTGCGCAGGCAATGGGAATTGATGCAGAAAATAAATATGAAAAACCACCTAAAAACTATTTGGCACAAATGATGAAACTACTTAGAAATTATTCAGAAAATCCAATAAGAGATCAATTAAAACTTTGGGATGCAATTGTTTTTGATTATCTTATTGGAAATACAGATTGCCATATAAAAAACTTTTCGCTGTTATATTCGCAAGACATGAAATCACTTTGCCTTGCACCAATTTATGATATTGTTAGTACAGTGATTTACGAAAATACAAGTAGAAATATGGCGATTAATATTGGAGGAGAATACTCAATAGAGCGTATTAATAAAGAATTATTTAAGACAGCTGCAAAAAATATAGGAATCGGAACGTCAATAGCACTTGAACATTTTGACTACATAAAAGAAAACTTTGCTAAGGCGTTAAATGAATCAGCAAAAGAACTTGAAGCATTAGGTTTTAAGGATGCTATTAATATTAAGAAAAAAATAATAAGAAATTCAAATAATTGAAACTATACAATTTAAGGAGGAAAATTATGGAAAAGGTATTACAATTTTTAAAAGAAGCAGACACATATTATCTTGCAACAGTAGAAGGCGACCAGCCACGTGTTCGCCCTTTCGGTACAGTTAATGTTTTCGAAGGAAAACTTTATATTCAAACAGGCAAAGTAAAAGAAGTTTCAAAACAAATTCATGCAAATCCTAAAGTAGAACTTTGCGCCTTCAAAGGTGGAGAATGGCTTCGTCTAGCAGGAGAACTTGTTGAAGATGATAGGCTTGAAGCAAAACAGGCTATGTTAGACGCATATCCAATGTTGCAAAACATGTACAAAGCAGACGACGGCAACACAGAAGTTTTCTACTTCAAAAATGCCACCGCACAGATTTGCGCATTCACCCACGAACCAGAACTAATCACTTTCTAAAAAAATTACAACTTCACTCGCGAAGCTGACGGCGCATGCGCAGTGGGGGGCGCGCGCCGTCGCTTCGCTACTTACGGCGGGTAAAATCTTTCGCCACTAAATTTAGGCTAGCCACCCGCCTTATTCTTTGAAATCAGTTAAAACCATAAACATTCCATGATTTATTATTGGCAGTTATGGTCCTAACCATAAACACGATATGTTATAAGCTAAGTGTTTATGGGCGAAAACTTCCTAAGTCAATAAAATATAGTGTTCTAATCCC
>JAZLGF010000009.1:0-2615 GCA_045616165.1 Lachnospiraceae bacterium | reverse complement strand
TGCAAAGGTATAGTGCTTAAGATTAACTGCTGGTGAATGACCAAGAAGTCTGGCACGTTCAGCCACATTTAATCCCATAGGTACAAATACATACGAGTTAAGAGCGATTCTTAATGCATGATTGTTTGTAAGCCCTAGGTGGAGTTTGTCGTGGCATACCTTGTAAAGAGCCTCATAGTATGCTGCGGTTGTAGTCCAACTGCCATCTTCTCTAGCAAATACCCATTCAGATTCAATTCCAAGTGCTTCCTGTTTTGCCTTTAGTTCTGTGAGGATTTTCCTAATATCAGATGTAATAGGAAATTTACGACCGTCATGACTAATTCCTTTTTCGTCCTTAGTAGTTGGGTTGTAGTAATACGTCTTTACACCATTAACTCTTTCATCATTCTGCTGAGCATGAATGTGAATCATTGTATCAGAAATATCTGACCATTTAAGAGCAGGGATTTCAGCCTGTCTTACTCCAGTGTGAGATGCAAAGAGTATAGCGTAGCCATTAAGGTCGTATTTAAGCGTATTAACGCGTTTCCAAAGGTATTCCCTTAGTATGAATATATCATTAGGGGAAAAAGCCTTGTCTTCTGGTCTTACGACCTTGTTTTCACATTGTTTAAGGTAAGGCGTGTTGTCCTTTGGAACAATATTAACAGGAATAATCTGATGTTCAGAATCTGAGGCATATTCAAATACCATATAGAGCACCGTTTTGAATTTCTTGAAACGTTTCGCTTTAGGTCTTAACCTCATAACAGTTTCCATCATATAGATTTTAAGGTCACTTCCAGTAATAGTTCTTATGTCACGCTGTCCGAACTCCTCAGTGATAAATACATTGTAAGAATTGTCTCTATCACGGACTGTCTTTTCCTTTGGACCTGTCTGGCCAATCCACGCTTTTTTTGCAATTTCATATACTGACTTAAAGGAATAATCCTTTAATACTTCACCACAGAAATAAATCTCATACAGCTTTTCTATAAGGCCTTCATATGAATAGCTCCTTGGAGGAGTTTTCATCCCTTTAACTCGAGACTGGTAATAGGTCTTTTCTTTGCCGTTCTTAGTGATAGTTCCTTCCTGAATTGCGTTAGTGTGGACATCCAACACTCGTTTCTCTATTAATTTAAATCTTCTGTTAGTCAACTCTTTTAAATATGTAGCGCCAACATCAGTAATAATACCTTCTTTTACTTCGTTCTTCAAGGAGGCTATCTGATTTTGGAGCAAATTGATTTCGTCTATGATAAGTTTTTTGCATGTATCAATATTATTAGCTTCCATTGATATTCCCCCTTCCGTATAAAATAAAATCCTGTTACTCGCTGCCAGATCACGTATTCGGTTGTCAAAGTTCAAAATAGTGTCTTTTTGTTCACGGATTTTTAGCAGAATGTTTCGATTATGGGCGTATATTTTGGAAATTTGTCGCAAAAAAATAGAAGACAGATATTTCTGCCTTCCTTAAAAATTAATTCCAGTCGATATTTATTGCTTTTCTAGCTAGAATACGTTCTTTCTTTTCAAATTCATCAAGATAACCTATTTCATCAAGATACTTTAATGCTCTGGCACCTCTTGTGTTTTTATCAGGATCATCAAACATTTCCTCAACCATAATTTTGGCTCTAGCAGTTGCTTCATGACGAATTTCTGTTTCAGCATTTTCAACGAGGCTTTTGTACCTAACTTGTAAGGCTACTGCTTCATCATATGCTGGTTCTATTTCTTTTTCCTTTCTTGCAATAGTTTTTTCACGGCTGACAAGTTCGTCATATATCTGTTCACAAATCTTCTTAATATAGGATTTAAGGCTTTTAAATCTATCCTCGATCATTTGTATCAGAGACCTAAAATTGTATTGGTATTTTAGAAGCCGTTCCAAATCGTCTTCAGGAACTATATAGCCATTGCCTATTGCTTGCTTCTTAAAATCGTCTTTTGTATGTTCACGAGCCTCTATTGCAGTGGGAGATAATCCTATTACATGAAAGTCTTTTTCCAATTTATCTGATAGTGTAATGAATAAGTCTGAAGTATATTGTTCTACGGATATAGACTGTAGTTGTTCCTGCTTTTCTACAATTCTTGTATCAAGAGTGGCATTGTCGGCTGTCAGTTTATCCTGAAGAGCAAGACCTTCTGTGAGTTCAGCAGCAAGCTTATTGGCGGAAGCATTTTTTTCTTTTACCTTTGCTTGAACTTCGGATAATTCAATCTGTTCATCTTTTATTTCTGTTTTTATATTTTCAAGTTCTGTACTATACTCAGATATTTCTTTAGATAATGTTTTTTTCGCTGCTTCCAGCTCTGATTTTTCGGATATAAGCTTGGCGTTATCCTGACGGAGCTTTTCATTTCTTTTGTATTCCTTTACCGTTTCATGTTCTCTGCCAGATTTTGGATGATCGATTTCAATTCCATAGCTAAGACATATATTGTCTAGCAATTTATGAAAGTCGTGCTCAAAATATTTTATATGATATACAGTCTTCTTTGGATCCTTTTTTGACACCTCTCCGAACCCCATCTGTTCACATGCTTTATCAAGGCTGGCAGTCTTGCCATACTTTTCGTCCTTTGCTATGGGAATGAAATCAAGATGAATATGTGGT
>JAZLGF010000008.1:0-2798 GCA_045616165.1 Lachnospiraceae bacterium | reverse complement strand
TATTAATATACGACAATTTTTTGATGGTTGCAAGTGGGCTTTACCTCCACCTGGCTGCATAGAAAAAAGATGGCTCCGGGTGGAGCCATCTTAGTTTATTACTTATAATTATTAAATCGTTTTAGCTTAGATATCTGAGCCGATTGTTTTGTAAGCGCCTGCGATTATAGCAAGTCCGCCAAGTACGCTTAAGAAGATCCAAAGCCATGTTGTGTTTGCATCTGCTGTCTTAGGAGATTCTTGAGCAGCTTCTACAGTAAATGTTGCTTCTGCAGTTACATTACCACCATCATATACGAATGTAATTGTATGTTTACCAGTTCTTAATGTCTTAAGGTAATCATTGCTTAATGTAACAAGTGTGCTACCCTCTTTAACTGTGTAAGCCTTTGGATCTACTGAAAATCCATCAACTTCAATACCATTAAAATATCTGCTTGTTGTTCTTGTCTGAACATCCTTAAATGCTTCTTTATTGAATGGTCCATTAGTTTTGAATGTAAGTGTGCCGTCTGAACCTTCTGTGAATTTACCTTTGTCGCCAACTACAACTTTAACGTCATCGATTGTGAATGAGCCAACACAAATTGGTTCTATTTCATTAAAGTTCTCGCTATCTTTTACGCCAACATAAACATAATATGTTCCTGGAAGATAGGCTCCACCTTTTACTGCTTTTCCTTTTTTATCTTTAACAACAATATCAAGGTATTCGGTTGCAAATTGTTTATTTACTAATTCAACAACTGGGGTTACAGTTTCGCCTTTATAATCTAACTCTTCGCCATTATCTGGACTAGCAAGTGATAAATCTTCTTCTACTATAGTGGCTTTTTGAATTGTTATTGTTCCAATTTCTTTTGGGTCAACATTTAGATATCCTGAAGCTCCAACAACTTTATACCAAACTGTGTATTCTCCTGCGTCTATTTGTGCTATTTCTTCTGCGTTTGCTTTCCAAACGTCGTTACTTGATGGTTCTTCGTCTGATACTGCATAATACAAAGTACCACTTTCAACTTCGCCTTCAGAATCAATCAAATCTTGCGGAGTACCGTCATAAGTTAATGGACCGTCTACTAATGTTGGCTCTTCAACAACTATTGCTGTTGCAGACAATGTGATTTCCCCATGGTTTTTATCAGAATCCGTACGGGTAACTTTATAATTATCTGTTGCTGTATATTGATATTTTTCCGATGTTTGAAGATCTGTAACCTTAAATTTTTCATGTTTTCCTTCTTTATAAAATTTAATTACATCATTTTTATAAACAATATCATCTTTCTTTAATTGTTTTTCGCCAACATAAAATCCTGTTCCTTTTTCAGGAGAGTTTTCACTCAGTGTAATTGTATTACCTTCGGTTTCTACAACATATAAGGTACCCTCAGATTTTGGTAGAGCATAAAATAGAAGATTTTTTTCCTCTTTACCATTTACTGTTACTGAAAATTGGCTAGGATCAGCTGAATTATTATAATATAACAGTTTAGTTTCGTCATCACCTTCAACCTTAACACCTTTCTCTAATGCTTCTGTTGAATTTCCAAAATAAAAACCATTTTTTGATTCTGGTGCTGATTTTTCTCCAAAAATGGCATATACAGTTGCATTACCATCCCCCGATGTGATTTCCTCCCCAGAGCTAACTTTATCGCTACCATCTTGGGTTTTGCTCCAATACTTAAACTCAATATTATCTGTATATTCTTGCTGCACATTGGCTGTAAATAATACACTACCCTTACTATCTATCAATGTATTATTCGATACCTTAAGTTGACTATTCTTTTTAATATTAATACTCGATGGGCTAACCACACCACCCTCGATGTCACCAACTGATACTGTAATGGTTTTTTCACTATTGCCTTGATTGTCATGGTCATTTTTTGCCAACATCGTCATCGGGATCATTGCGACTAGCATTGCTACGACTACAAACATTGCGCCGAAACGTTTTAATAATTTTTTCATGTCTTTCCTCCGTATATTTATTTTTTAAATATAACTATGTAACGAAAAATAGATATTCTTGTTGCAAATATCTATTATTCGTTTTTTATATATGTAAAATTGTACCCCCCCAGCTATGCCACGTCAACATTTTCTTATACGAAACATGTATAAATAAAATACAAAAAAGGGCTTCTCTTTTCGAGAAACCCTTTCGCTAATAACTCATATTATTCTTATTCAGTAATTTCTACTTCTGTAACTATCTCTTGTTTAAGCCAGTGTGCAAAATTATTTTTCTGCTTGAGGTTGTACGTACCCACATTCGATTGCTTGCTCAGAAGTTATCAACCCTTTTTCTATTAAACTATTAAGAAGGTCTTGTTGGCCTTCCTCGCGGCCTTCTTCGCGACCTTCTGCACGGCCTTCTTCGCGGCCTTCTTCGCGAGCTTGTCTAGCTTCCATTCTTACAATTTCTTCAAAAGTCATATACGCCGCCTCCCATTCTTCATTCAAACGGTTTATCTCAACTTCTTGCTCCAACCGGTGTACAAAATTACTTCCTTTGCCAGTAGGAATGCCTGTTTTAATGTAATCAAAGAAATTTCTTAACTCTTCTGATATGTTGTTTCCTTCGTAACAACAATTCACAAAGACAACATGACTGCCGTCATTAAGCGTAATGTCTGAATCATCCCTACATCTATACTCATAGTAATATACAGGTAAGTCTTTTTCAATAGGGATTTTTTCGTAACATATGAATATTACATAGCTTTCTGAAAGTTTTTCGTAAGGGTCGCCTTTTCTTAATTGATGAGCATCCAACATTCTGTGAT
>JAZLGF010000007.1:0-16141 GCA_045616165.1 Lachnospiraceae bacterium | reverse complement strand
CTTCATCATTAGGAGCTTTGCCATGCCATCCAGCATTATTCTCCATAAATGAAACGCCCTTGCCTTTAATGCTTTTTGCTATAATCGCAGTTGGCATACCCTTAGTATTCTTAGCTTCATCAAAAGCTTTAGCCAATGCTTCAAAATCATGTGCATCAACATTTACTACATTAAAGTTAAAAGCTTTAAACTTATCTTCATATGGATAAGGATTACAAACTTCTGTAATTTCTCCATCAATTTGAAGGTTATTATTATCCAAGATAACAACTAAATTATCTAGTTTTCTTGCGCCTGCAAACATAAGCGCTTCCCAGATTTGTCCTTCTTGAGATTCGCCATCGCCAATTAATGTATAAACTCTATAATCTTTATTATCGAGTTTTGCCGCTAGCGCCATTCCAACTGCAGTTGAAAGTCCTTGGCCTAAAGAACCTGTAGACATATCCACGCCTGGTACACTATGCATATCTGGATGGCCTTGTAACCGTGAACCAATTTTTCTTAATGAGAGTAATTCTTCTTTATCGAAATATCCTCTTTGTGCAAGTGTTGCATAAAGCACTGGTGCTGCATGTCCTTTTGAAAGAACGAATCTATCTCGGTCTGGATTTTTAGGATCTTCGGGATTGATATTCATTTCTTCAAAATAAAGATACGTCAAAATTTCTGCTGATGATAATGATCCACCCGGGTGTCCCGCTTTTGCAGCATGTACAGACCTAATTATTCCTTTTCTAATTTCATTTGCATCATGTTTTAATTTTTGTGTGTCCAATTTCTTAAACTTCCTTATTGAAAATCGTCTTCTACTAATTCTATATTTTCTTCTTTCTTTCTTTTCTTTTTAATAAGCTTTGGTGACATACGTTGGTTAGCATTTTCAATTGCTTCATCAACTATTTCCAAAACATCGGCTGTTCCTAATCTTCTTGTAGGAACATTAAGTTCATCGATTTTTGCATGTAATGCCAAAGATGCCATATCGCCAATAACATATCCTTGCTCTAGAGCATAACTATTAGCAATATCAGCCCACTGTGGAAGTGAAAGTTCATCGATATCTAATCTATTCTTAAACAATTCTGATATCTCTGGGAATTTGCTTGTAAGGTTTTCAATTGCAAGATTATTGCCTTCAAGCACAACCATAGATTCAATCATATTTGACTTTAATGTTTCGATTAAATCTTTAACTGTTTCGTCATCTAGGTATCCGATATTTTCAATAATTAAATCGCTACCTTTAACTTTATCAAATACTTTTTCCATCTTCTTGCCTCGCAATGCTGCGGCAGGAACTTTAGCAACCCTTCCACTACCATTACCAAGTATTTTTCCAATCGTCTTAATTAATGCTATTGTTAAATAAGTTTTACCACTCTTTGGATCTCCAGCAACCATTAAATTTGCATCAAGCCTGTGACCTTTATTTTTAGCATTAACTATATCACTTAATGTACTTTGTATTTTTTCTTCCATTCCCTCAACTAAGAAGAACTCTGATAATTCTTCTCTTAATTCATCAGGAATTTCAACATCCATATCCGGAATTTCTTGTTGTTCTTCTTCGGCCTCTTCTTCCTTTGGCTCAGTTTCTTCTGATTTTGCTTCAGGTTCTTCGGCTTTGGATTCTTCTATTTTCTCTTTAAGTTCTTCTGATTCTTCTACAGTTTCTTCAGCTTCTTCTTCAAATTCTGCAGCTTCATCGTACTCTTCTTCGAATTCTTCTGTTTCTTCGTACTCTTCGTCAAACTCTTCTGACTCTTCGTACTCTTCGTCAAACTCTTCTGATTCTTCGAAAACTTCTTTAAGTTCTGGTTGAGTTATTTCTTCTTCAGCTGGCTCTTTAACATATTCGCCATCAAAGTCTCCACTGAAAACATCATCAAAGTCTTCATCAAAATCAAACTCTTCTTCATCGTCCATAACGTTTGCTGCTTCAAATGCTAAGATAGCTTTTTCTGCTGCTGAAAGTTCTGACTTTGATTCTTGCTCAATTTCTTCAGGTTCTTCGTAATCCTCTTCGAATTCTTCTGATTCTTCTGATTCTTCTAACTCATCGAACTCTTCATCAAACTCTTCGAACTCTTCGAATTCTTCAAATTCTTCTAGTTCTTTTGACTCATCATACTCTTCTTCGAATTCTTCTGGTTCCTCTTTAAAATCTTCAACTTCGTCTGAAGATTCTAAAACTGGATTTTCTTCAAGAATTTCTGAATCAGTCCATTCTTCTTCGATTACTTTTGGTTTCTTTTTATCTTCAAACTGATCATCAAACTCATCGAATTCACTTTCGTAATCTACAAAATCATTTTTAGTTAATTCTGGCTCTGGTTCAAATTCTTCTTCATCTTCTTCATCTTCTTCATCTTCTTCATCTTCTTCAAAGAAGTCTAATTCATTATCTGATTTATTCATAGCATCAAAAGCCATAATTGCTTTTTCTGCTTCCGTAAATTCAGGACCATCATCATATTCTTCAAATTCATCATCATATTCAGGTTGATCGTATTCATCATATTCTTCTTCAAAATCAAATCTTTCACCTGAATTTCTAAAGCGTCTAAGTTCTGAAGGCTCATCGACATATTCTGTCTTTTCTGATTCTTGCCATTCATCATTGTATCCATAATCAGAAGGCTTTACTTCTTCTTCAAGTTCATCATCACCTAAATCAAGATCATCTCTTTCGAGTAAATCATCTGTTGTAAGTTCACCCGCAACGAAAGCTCTAATTGCCTTTTGAGTTTCTGTTAAGTTTTCTTCTGGTTCTGATGCAATAGCCGCAACCTTAGAAGTTCCATGAGCTGCCGAGTAAACTCCTGCATGCTTAGGAATATATTCAATAGGTTTTTCTTCCTCGTATTCCTTTTCCGCATTTAGATTTGGATCTGCAAAAGGTGTTCCTGATTTAAGCTCTACAAACTTTGTTTGCGGAACTTGTTGCGCAAAAGGAACATTACCTCTTGAAAATGTTGGCTTATCTCTCGGGATTTCTAACATTGTTGAGAAGTAATCCGGTTCATCATCTATTTCTGCTGCCGTGGCAGGCGCATCATCCATATTTATTGAACCCCAAGTTTTAAAATCTCCGCCCCAATTATCATCCCAACCAAGACTAACCTTTTCACTCTTGTTAGTTAAATTAGACTGTGTTCCATCCGGGCTCATAACAACCTTTACAGGCTCTGGATTCAATACCTTTGGTGCCGGAATAGAAGTTTGTCTTTGTATACTTGATGTAAATGTTCCAAATTGATTTTGTGGGATTTCTTGTACCGGTGATGGCTCTACTGGAACAACCTGCATGTCTGCTGGTGTCTGATATTCTCCACCAGGAATTTTATATTTAATCTCATTAACCGGACCAACTTTTAATGTCGGCTTTTTAACAAGACTAGCTTTTTCAGAAATATTTGGAAGATTTTCTACTGCCTTAGGAGCCGTTGTAACTATCTCGTTTTGAACAGCTGCTTCCGGTGCAATAGAGAATGCGAATGGTTTTGCGCCAAGTAATGATGGCTCTGCCGGAATTTGCTCTTGTGGCATAGCATAAGATTGTTCTTCGTATGCTGGCTGAGCATATTCGTTTGTAGCATAACTAGGTTGTGCATATGTCAAAGGCTCATATGCTGGTGTCTGATATGCTGGTGTCTGATATACTGGCGCCTGATATACTGGTGCTTGAGGCATAACCTGGGTTTGGTATGCTGGTGATGCTGGTGGTGCCATTCTATTAGGCATCGCAAAAGGACTACTTGGAGCTACAGGTTGTTGCTTGGTTTCTGGTGCAACATAATCATCTCTTAAATGAGCTGGTCTATGTGCTCCAAATACAGGTTCAACAAACTCTTCTTCAGCTATTGGCTCAAGGATGTCCTCAGGCATTTCCCATGTTGTATCATAATCGTCATAATCGTCGTATGATTCATATGCTTCCTCAGGGTCAGTCCAACCACGCTGGATACTTTCTTCTATCATTGTCCAGCTGTCATCTTTTTCGTTTGTGTCTTCTGTGCCTTTCCAGTCATGATAATAATTTTCATAATCATCTTTCTTCTCTTCGTAACTGTCGTCGAAATCAGAAACTGACAATCTCTGAGCCGGTCTTGGTTCAGGCTCTGTTATAACTGGATCATACTTTTTGTTAGGCATGCGCCATGAAACATTCTCATTCATAAGCGGTCTATCTTCCAATCTTTGAATTTCTACAGCCGGAGCATCATCAAAAATTTCTTCTGATTTTGGCTGTGTGTATTGTTTTGCTTTTTCGTCTGGAATATCTTCGATATTTTCATCATCAAACAAACTCAAAGTTCCTCTTTTTTTCATTCCTTGATTTTGCCCAATAATTCCAAGACATGCATCTTTAAGTTTTTGTGCTTTCTTTGCATATGCCCCATCTGCAAACCAAAGCATTATCTCGTCACATAATTCTATACATTCTTCTTTTCTTCCTGTTGCGCGATAGAGATTTGCAAGTTCATATTTATATTTTTCATCCATCTCTTTTTCGCAATAGGCTTCAAGAACTTCAACAAGATTTTTTCTAGCCACTCCACCTTTTTTGCCTATCTCATATTTGAGAATATATTTTTTGCTATCGTTCGGAGCCATGCGGCAGAAATCATGATAGAACTCTGCTGCATTATCTAAATCGTTTAACTTAATAGAAATATCGCATAGTTTATAAGCCATCTGTCTACCCATTGGTGTTCTTTCATAAGCAATAAGTAAAACTTCTCTGGCAATATCAGCTCGACCCATTTTTTCATAAGAGTCAGCAATAATCTCCAAGATATGATTATCACTGATCTTATTTACATCGAGTTCCTGAGCAACCATTAATACTCTGTCATAATTTTCTTGCAGATAAGCTTTGTTTATTTCTTCTAAAATTATGCGATATTCATGTTTGTCCATTTTTATATCTCCACTCTGCCTTCAAGTGCTCTAAGTAATGTAACTTCATCTATGCATTCAAGGTCTCCGCCAACCGGCACTCCGCTAGCTATTCTACTTACTTTTATGCCAGCAGGTTTTATGAGTTTGCTAATATACATAGCTGTTGTCTCACCTTCCAGGCTTGAATTTGTCGCAACGATAACCTCTTTTATGTCGCCTCTTAAACGCTCAACTAATTCTTTTAATTTTATATCTGATGGTCCGATGCCAAGCATTGGTGAGATTGCTCCGTGCAGTACATGGTAAACTCCATTAAACTTTCCAGTCTTTTCATACGCTGCTAAATCTCTCGTGTTTTCAACAACCATAATTACGCTATGGTCCCTTTTTGAGCTTTTACATATCGGACATTCTTCTTCGTCTGTAATCGTAAAGCAGGTTTTACAATACTTAATATTTTGTTTAGCTTCCACTAAAGTTTTTGATAACTCTTCAACTTCTTCTTTAGGCATGTCGATTATATGAAACGCTAATCTTTGTGCTGACTTAGGCCCAATACCAGGAAGAAGTGAAAGCTGCTCTATAAGTTTTGTAATAGTATCGCTAAAATAGTCCACCTACTCCTCCGGTAATTTGTGACATTCTATTTTGTGAAAGCTCTTCCATCTTTCTTAATGCTTCATTTGTTGCTGCAATAATAAGGTCTTCGAGCATCTCTATATCGTCAGGATCAACTGCTTCTTTTTGAATCTTGATAGATGTGATTTCTTTCTTTCCTGAAACAGTAACCTCAACGGCCCCGCCACCTGCGCTTGCACTAACGCTTTCTTCTTCAAGTGCTGCACTAGCCTCTTCCATCTCACGTTGCATCTTTAATGCTTTTTGTTGAAGCTGTTGCATTTGTTTCATGTTAGGCATTCCGCCACCAAATCCAGGATATCCTCCACGTCCTTTACCCAATTTAAGCATCCTCCGTTCCGATGTTAATATTTATATTTCCTAAAAGTGCTTCTATACTTGTTTGATTTGCTATTTCGCTTTTTTGTCCAACTGCTCTAACAATAATATTTGCGTCAATTCCCGTGCTTTCTTTTATTGTCTGCTGAAGATATTTAATCGTGCTTTCTTCTTTGAGTTGCATATACGCCATCTCACTTATCGGATAAATAGCAATTGTATCTTCTTCGAGCGCTACCGAACATTTTCCTAAATTACTTTTTATTCTTCTGTCAGTAAGTCCTAAAACAATCTCATTCCATTTTTCCATTACAAGACTAAGGCTTGCTTTTTCATTCGGCATAACGATTGATTTTGCCTCTTCATATTCCGGCTCTTCGTATTTAGGTTCTTCGTATTCAAATTCCGGAATAGTCATCTCTTCATAATCACTACTCATATCGATTATGTCTGGTTCTACCGTTTCGAAACTTGAGCGTTTTTCGAAAGAAGTTTTAGGGGCAACAACGACTCCTGCTTCTAACTGTCTAACTCTATCAGCAAGTGATTCAACATCACTTTCCATTTGTGGTTTAGATAATTTTATAATTGCCACTTCTGTAAGAATTTGCTTTGCAGGTGAAAACCTAAGTTGGTTAATCAATTCCGAAAGAACTCTTATGTATCTTAAAAGAATTTCTTCGCCTACGATTTGTGAATCTTCTTTTAATGTCTTCATGTTTTCTTCCGATACTCCAAGTACTTCCGCATCAGAAGAATTGTTTATTTTTAAGAGCAGCACATTTCTTAAGTACCAAATAAAATCATTTATGAACTGACTTAAATCTTTTCCGTTGTCTACTGCCTTATCGATAAAATCTAAAGCGTTTTTTGTATCGCCTTTTGCAACGCTTCTAAATAATCCTGAAAAAGTTTCTGCATCAACAACTCCAAGTGTTACAAGAACGTCTTCATAACTAATCTTATTTCCAAGATTAAAAGCTATGCATTTATCTAAAAGACTAATCGAATCTCTAGACGAGCCATCGCCCATCTTAGCGATGTATCTTAAAGCCTTTTCCTCTATCTCAACATTTTCTTGATTTGTTATACTTCTTAAATTCTCTGTTAAATCATCAATCGAGATTCTCTTAAAATCATATCTTTGACATCTCGAAAGAATCGTGATTGGTAATTTGTGCGGATCTGTTGTTGCTAAAATAAAAACAGCATACTCCGGTGGTTCTTCAAGCGTTTTAAGAAACGCATTTGCCGCAGGCGTACTAAGCATGTGCGCCTCGTCGATTATATAAACTTTATATTTTCCTTTAACTGGGGTGTATTGAATTTCATCGATAACTCTACGGATATCATCAACGCCTGTATTAGACGCGGCGTCAATTTCAACGACATCTATAAAGTTTCCTTGCATTATAGCTTTACAATTTTCACATTCGTTGCATGGTTCGCCATCTATCGGATTTAAACAGTTAACCGCTTTTGCGAAAATTTTGGCAACGCTGGTTTTTCCTGTTCCCCTAGTTCCGGTAAACAAATATGCGTGTCCGATGCGGCCATTTCTAACCTGATTTTTGAGCGTTTTGACAACGTGGTCTTGGCCTTTTATCAGGTTGAAATTTTGTGGTCTAAATTTTCTGTAAAGCGCAACATATGACATAAAAATGTACCCCAAAAAAGCGGCTAGATACACTAACCCATAGTTGAAATAATTTTAGCATATATAATAAGTAATATCAAACAAAAAAGTAAGATTTTTAGGGGCTTCAGCGTAGTATTTACTCCACTCGTTAATACTTTAACGCATGCATCTTTTAGAATAGCTCGCGTCCCGTCGGCTCAATAACGTTCGCGTCCCGTACGAACTTTTTTCAACCGCTAAAAACGCTCTGAAAAAAGTTGCACGGCTCCGCTCACTGTTTAAATGAAGCGAGCAGAGCCGTCCTACTCGTTATCGGCGAGTTGGAACCCGAGCCAGGAACGAGTGGGACGGTCTGCGAGCACGGTCCACAAGTACGGGACGCGAACGTTATTGAGCCGACGGGCTGCGAACATATATAAACATTGACGCATAAATGTTGTTAGATTATAATGGGAAAACGTCCGTGTAATCGGGCAGTCAACGGCATTGACGTTTGGGTCCAATGCAACAAAAATTCGTGAACCGTGTCAGGTCGGGAACGAAGCAGCACTAAGCGAAACCTTTTGTGTGACTTTGGGGTGCCTAAAAAGAGTCGTTGATTGCCCAATTGCACGGACTATTTATTTTTTCTTAAACTTGAAAAGAACTCCGTTAAGAGTTTAGAACACTCTTCTTCTAAGATACCTGTTTCAACATTACATTGATGATTAAATCTTTTTTCATGAAGAAGGTCAAGAATCGAGCCGGCACATCCAGCTTTAGGATTCATTGCGCCTATATAGACATTTTTAATTCTGGACTGAACGATTGCGCCCGCACACATCTGACACGGCTCGAGCGTAATATATATTTCTGTATCATCGAGTCGCCAGTCGCCTATTTTTTTGCAGGCTTTTTTGATTGCTGAAATTTCGGCATGGGCAAGTGCTGTTTTGTCGGTCATCCTTCGATTATACCCTCTGCCGATAATTTCATCTTTATAAACGATAACGCAACCGATAGGAACTTCGCCTATCTTGTTTGCTTTCTTCGCTTCTTTTATTGCTTCTTTCATGAAGCATTCTTTTTTACCACTCAAACCAATCGCCACTTTCTTTTAATTCAGCAATGATTTGTTCATGTTCAGCATTAGTATTTGTAAAGTACGTCTTTCCGTTCTTATCTCCTACAAAGAACAATGCATCAAAATCTCTTGGATTCAATGATGCCTCTATTGATTCACGGCTTATTGAACATATTGGACCTACTGGAACCTTGCCTCCCATGTTAGGGCCTCTAGTATTGTAAGGGTTATCTAAATCTAATTCATCCTGGTATAATGCTCTTTCTTTAAGGTCAAGCTTAATTGCATAATATGTTGTTGGATCGCTTCCAAGAGCCATACCATTATCTAAACGATTGTAAAATACTCCTGCAACACCAGCTCTGTCTTGAGCATTCATAGTTTCTGCTTCAACAACTGATGTGAATGATAAAAATTCATGAATTGTAAAATCGCTTTTTTCAAGTGCTTCTTTATACCCGGACAAAACTTCATCCATCTTGTTAAGCATGATCGAGAAAATTTCTTCTACTGAAATATCTTTATCAATAAATGTATATGTGTCAGGGAAAAGATATCCTTCTAACGGATAATAAATATTTGAATTTTTTATTTCATCAGTAATAAACCAATATTTTTCAATAACGCTATCAATGTAAGCTTCATCTTCTAATTTTGCATAAACGTCTTCTGCGGTATTGTTTGTTTGTTCCTCTATTTTAGATGCAAGCCACCACATAGGAACACCTTCGATGTATGTAAAGGTAAGTTGATCGCCTGTGTATATATCTCCGTTTTCAAGCATTGTTACAATTTTTTTTACGCTCATGCTTGGAGAAATTCCATACGTTCCCGCTTGAAATCCTTTTGTATGATTAAGTTTTGTGTATATCTTAAAAGCCGTTACATCCTTGATTAATCCTTCTTTTTTAAGCTGGGCTGCAACAGAAGAAATTGTTGCTCCATCAGCAATTTCAACAATCTGAGCTTCTCCATCTTTAGACACGGCCTTAGTATTAGCGCTGTACCACAAAAGCGGTGCAACGACTACAACAAGAACCGCCAATACAATAATCAAAACTATAAGTAATGGAGATTTTTTTCTTGATTTCATAACAATACCTTTTCCTTGTTTTTTATGGTTAAACAATTATAGCAAATGGATATGTTTAAAACAATTAATAAAAGCAAAAGGATCGCCCTTAAAAGAGCGACCCTTTTTTGTTCTCGTTTTATTATTTTGTTTTACTTACACTCTTTTTTAGACTTGACGCTTTTGACAAAGGAATAAAAGTCAGAGGTTCTTTTTTATAGATTTTCGACTTTGTCAAAATTAAGTGATACAAGTCGGCCTTGATTATCTCTAACATAATCTCTCATGTAAGAGCTCTCTTCATTAAAGACACATGCTGCTGCAATTTCAGATGCATCGCTTAAGCGTCCTTCTAATTTAAGATCTGTGCCTTGACCTGTAAAAGTTTTTAATTCATCTTTTAGCGCCATATAAGAAATATATCTTGTCTTTTCAGTTTTAGTCATACCATCCTCCTTTCTTGATATTTACGCAAATTCAAAAGGTGATGCATGTGATAATACTCCAAAAATTCGCGCATTTTGCGTGCAAAAAAAGAATCAACTAATTATTTAAAATTGGAAAACGAATTTAAGAATTTAAATTCATTGAAATGTAAGAGTGTAATTCAACCTATTTTTATTGACAAAAAGTTTCGCTTCGTTGAATCTTTTTTCTTACGCAAAAAGTAGTATAAGATTTTTTTATTGACTTTTCAAGCATTTTAAATTATTTTCTTCTATATGAAAATTGAACGAATAAATGAAAATCAAATAAAATGCACACTCAATCGTTCTGATTTAGCATCAAGGCAGCTCAAACTTAGTGAGCTTGCTTATGGTAGCGAAAAAACAAAAGATTTATTCCAGGATATGATGGAACAAGCCGAAACCGAGGTTGGTTTTGACGCAAGTGATTTACCTCTTATGGTTGAAGCTATTCCAGTTTCAATGGATTGTATCGTGCTTATGATTACAAAAGTTGAAGATCCTGATGAAATTGACACTAAGTTTTCTGAACTTACTGTTATGGACGATTCTGACTCCGATGATGATGCTTTATTCATGACGGACTTTTTAGGTTCTCTTCCTTTAAGTCCTGCTATGTCCAATGCAGTTTCTTCTATACATGAAAAAGTTGCTACTCCATCTCTAGAAAAATTATTCTCATTTAATAATTTAGATATGGTTATTGATTTTGCGCATCACTTAAAAGAAATCTATGATGGCAATAATACCTTATATAAAGATGGTGATAACAATAAATATTATCTACTCCTTTCTAAGTCTTCTCACACAGAAAAGGAGTTTGGATTTATATGTAACCTTGCATTAGAATATGGCAGCAGGGAGCCGATGAGCCACGCCAGGGGCGCTTTTTTGAACGAGCATTGTGAGAAGGTGCTTGAGAAAAACGCTTTACAAATCCTTGCTAATGTGTAATTGAGTGTAATAGTACAACTTAAAAGTCTTGTCATGGAATTTAATGGCGAAAGAGTTTTAGACTCTATTAACCTTGACATTGAAGATAAGAAATTCATGACATTATTGGGACCTTCCGGTTGCGGTAAAACTACCACCTTGAGAATAATTGGTGGTTTTCAAAATCCGACAAGCGGTCAGGTCTTTTTTGATGGAAAAGATATTTCTGATTTGCCTCCATACAAAAGAAATATCAACACTGTTTTTCAAAATTATGCTTTGTTTCCACATCTGGATGTATACGACAACATAGCTTTCGGACTTAGGATTTCAAAAGTCAACGAAACAGAAATTGATAAACGTGTTTGTGAAATGCTAGAAACCGTTTCATTAAAAGGCTTTGAAAACAGAAAAGTTTCTTCTCTTTCTGGTGGCCAACAGCAACGTGTTGCAATCGCTCGTGCTTTAATTAATCGTCCTAAAGTTTTACTTTTAGACGAACCTTTAGGTGCTCTTGATTTAAGGCTTCGCAAAGATATGCAAAACGAGCTTAAATCTATTCAACAAGAAATCGGCATAACTTTTGTTTATGTTACACATGACCAGGAAGAAGCTCTTTCTATGTCTGATACTGTTGTTGTAATGGACGCAGGAAAGATTCAACAAATCGGAACGCCTGAGGATATTTACAACGAGCCTGCAAATGCTTTTGTTGCAGACTTTATTGGCGAGTCTAATATCTTAGAAGGCACAATGATTAAAGACTATAAAGTTAAATTTTTCGGAAGAGAATTTGAGTGCGTAGATAAAGGCTTTGCTCCAAATGAAGCCGTTGATGTTGTTATCCGTCCTGAGGATATTGATATCGTCCCATGCGACACCGGACATCTTTGTGGTAAAGTTACAAACGTTACCTTCAAAGGTGTTCACTATGATACAATCGTTGATTTCAAAGGATTTAAGTGGCTTATACAAACTACGCAATTTTATCCAGAAGGTTCTGAAATCGGAATCCAACTTAATCCTGATGATATACATGTAATGAAGAAGAGCGAATATTCTGGTCAGTTTGGAGATTATAGTTCATACTCAGCAGAATATGACGACATCGCCAGTACGGAAGAATAATTATATAAGGAGTTTTTGATGAAAAATAAATGGCTTGCAACTCCTTATATAATATGGATGTTGCTTTTCACAATCATTCCACTTTGCATAGTTATATTTTTTGCCTTTACCGATTCTATAACCGGTGCGTTTACCTTTGGCAACATTATAAGTATAGTCGACTATGCGCCTATTTTCCTGCGTTCTATTTGGCTTAGTGTAGCCGCAACTTTAATTTGCCTTGTTATTGGCTATCCTGTTGCTTACACTATTGCAAAATGTAAACCAACTACTCAAAGACTTCTTCAGATGCTTATCATGCTTCCTATGTGCATGAGTTTCTTGCTTCGTACTCTTGCATGGGTAGCTCTATTAGAAGACACCGGCATTATAAATAATCTCATCACATCACTTGGACTTACTCCTCTTCCTTTAATTAGAAATTCCGGCGCAGTTATTTTAGGCATGGTTTACAATTACCTACCTTACATGATTTTGCCTTTATATACAGCTATTTCAAAAATCAATCCTCGCTATATTGAGGCTGCAGAAGACTTAGGTTGTAGCAAGAGAAAAGTTTTTACAAAAGTTATTCTTCCTCTTTCTCTTCCTGGAATTGCTTCTGGAATTACTATGGTTTTTGTTCCTGCTGTTTCAACTTTCTATATCTCTCAAAAGTTAGGTTCTCCAGGAACTATTCTCGTTGGAGATATTATCGAATCTCAATTTAAGGGTGCATACAACCCTAACCTCGGCGCCGCAATGAGCCTTGTTTTGATGATTCTAATTTTCATATGTATAGGCGTTACTAATCACTTTACAAATTCTGATGATGACGAGGAGGTAATTGTTCCATGAGAAAAGCCTCTAAAGTTATCACTGTTATAGTTTTTATATTCTTATATGTTCCGATTCTTATTTTAGCAATCGCATCCTTTAATTCCGGCATGGATATTGCCGTCTTTAAGTCTTTTACTTTTAATCAATACGCTGAACTTTTTAGAGACGACTCACTTTTAATTTTGGTTAGAAACTCCGCTATTATAGCTATTCTTTCCACTGCTATTGCTACTGTTTTAGGCACTGCTGCCTCTATTGGAATGTATAAAATGAGCCGCCGCATGCGCTCGTTCGTAATGAGCATGACAAATATTCCAATGACAAATCCTGATATTGTAACTGGTGTTTCTCTTGCTCTTATGTTTGCGTTTACAGGAACTATGCTTAAGCTAAATTCTGTATTGGGATTTTGGACTTTGCTTATCGCTCACATTACTTTCAATCTTCCTTATGTAATTTTGAATGTAATGCCTAGACTTCATCAAATGGATCCAAACCTTACTGATGCAGCACTTGACCTTGGTTGTACTCCTCTTCAGTCAATCTTTAAGGTTACGATACATGAAATTATGCCTGGTATAATTGCCGGCGCATTAATGAGTTTTACAATGTCTCTTGATGATTTTGTAATTTCGTATTTTGTTACAGGTTCAAGTTTTGTTACTTTACCTGTTGAAATTTATAACTACACGAAGAAGCCTCTCCATCCAAAACTTTATGCTCTCTTTACTTTAATGTTTTTGGTAATGTTAGTATTGATGATTTTGATGAATATTTTGCAGGCTAGTAATGCTAAAAATGCTAAAAAAATAAAACACAGGGAGGCCAACTCATGAAAAAACTCTCTGTGAAATTCCTTAGTGTTTTTATATTGTGTGGCTTACTTATTGGACTTATTTCAACTACTTCTTTCGCTGCCAATAGCGTTACGATTAACGTTTACAACTGGGGTCAATATATCTCAGACGGTACTGATGGGTACATTGATGTTATCGACGAATTCGAAAAAGCTTACCCAAACATTAAAGTTAACTATATGACTTTTGACAGTAACGAAACTATGTACACCAAGTTACAATCAGGTGGTTCCTCATACGATATTATTATTCCTTCTGATTATATGATTGGAAAAATGATTTCCGAAGATATGCTTGAACCGTTAGATTTTAACAACATACCTAATTATAAATATATTGATGATGCTTATAAAAACATGGCTTATGACCCGGAAAACAAATACTCTGTGCCTTATACCTGGGGCTGTGTAGGCGTTATCTACAACAAAAAATATGTAAAAGAAGAAGATATCGGAAGTTGGGATTTATTATGGAATCAAACTTATGCCGGTAAAATTTTAATGTTTGATAACCCTCGTGATGGTTTTGCGATTGTCGAACATCTTTTAGGCTACTCTCTTAACAGTGAAGACTTATCTGAATATGAAGCTGTTACAGAAAAATTAAAAACTCAAAAGAATCTGATTCAAAGTTATGTAATGGATCAAATCTTTGATAAACTCGAACGTGAAGAAGCATGGATTGGCCCATATTATGCTGGCGATTATTTGACTATGGTGGAAGAAAATCCTGACCTTGGTTTTTATTTTCCAAAAGAAGGTTTTAACTTATTTGTTGATGCAATCTGTATTCCAAAAGGATGCCAGCACAAAGCCGAAGCCGAATGCTTTATCAATTTTTTAACTGACCCTGAAATCATGGGACAAAACCTTGAATTTTTAGGCTATTCTGTACCTGCTACAAAAGCTAAAGATTTTATGGATCCGGAAGTTGTTGAAAGTCCTATCGCTTATCCAGACGATGAAACTCTTTCTCGCGGCGAAGCCTTTGCTTCCTTAAGCAAAGAAGCCAACCAGGCTATGAACGAATGTTGGCTGAGTGTTAAAACTGACGACAACGTTCTAGGCCGCTACCTTATCATCACCGGTATTGCCATTGCCTTAGTAATTGCTTTGTGGCTCTTCTTCAAGATCAAAAAGAAACGTGCTATAGAGCGTCGTGGCCAACACTATAGTAAATAAAAAGAAAAGCATCGGATTAACCGATGCTTTAATTGTGTTTGCAAACAATTTATTTGTTCTTATTCTTCTGAAATAGAACCTGTTGGGCATGTATCAGCGCATGTTCCACAGCTTACGCATGAGTTAGCGTCGATTTCATATTTGCCATCACCTTGAGCGATAGCTCCAACTGGGCAAGCTCCTTCACAAGAACCGCAGTTTACACAATTATCAGAAATTACATATGCCATATTTAGTACCTCCTAGCAAATTTCTATTCGGGTATTTTAATATATTTTGCTCTATAATACAAGTCGCTAATAGTTCTTTCAAAAAAACAATATTATTGAAAAAAATAACGCTTTATATTATAATTTGCTTGCTTAAAAATAATGACACTTTTTTGTAGCTCATTTAGTATAAGGAGGTCAATAAATGGCAACAATTACAAAAGATATGACAATTGGTGATATTTTAAGAGTAGACGAAGGCTTAGTTCCTATTTTATTAGAAACCGGCATGCACTGTCTTGGCTGTCCATCAGCTCAAGCAGAAAGTTTAGCAGAGGCTTGTATTGTACACGGCACAGACGTTGATGCAATCGTTGCAAAAATGAACGAATACCTTGCAAGCAAATAAATCAAACTAAATATAACTATTAAAGCGGAAGTATACCTTCCGCTTTTTTATTGCCCTTCATTTCGACAAATTAGAACTTGTCGAGCTCTTTTCTAAATGCTCGCAGCCCGTCGGCTCGTTCCTGGCTCGGGTTCCAACTCGCCGATAACGAGTACGACGGCTCTGCTCGCAATCCTTGCACACAAATATTTTTATGTGGAATGAGCGTAATGGAACGCGAAGCTGACGGCGCCTGAGCTTAAGAAGGAGCTCGCGCCGTTGCTTCGCTTCTTACGGCAGCTAACTTATCTGCGCCAGTACACTTATGTCCGCCCGCTGCCTACTTTTATGAAATCACCTAAAACCATAAACATCTTGCATTTTAAGATAGCTGTTTATGGTTTTAATGGGATTAGAACACTATATTTTATTAACTTAGGAAGTTTTCGCCCATAAACACTTAGCTTATAACATATCGTGTTTATGGTTAGGACCATAACTGCCAATAATAAATCATGGA
>JAZLGF010000006.1:0-31623 GCA_045616165.1 Lachnospiraceae bacterium | reverse complement strand
TGTCTTCCTATAGTGAGAAAAAAATCATTTATTTCATCAAAAAGTTCTCACTATAGATAGTATGTTACTCTATAGTGAGAAAATAACCATCTTTCTATTCAAAAAATTCTCCCTATAAACACTCTATCTTTCTATAGGGAGAGTTTTCGAAAAGTTCCCAATATAGATATGCTTCTTTAATATATTGGGAAAATAATTATTATTTTTATGAAAAAGTTCCCAATATATAAACACTCCGTTCATATATTGGGAAAAACTATACTCAAAGTCTGAAAAGCTTCTCAATATAGAGACGCTTATCTCGTATATTTGGAAAATCTTTACTCAAAGCCAAAAAAGTTTCCCAATATAGAGACACTAATCTCATATATTGGGAAACCCAATAAAATAAGGCAGCGGGCGGACATAAGTGTTATGGCGCAGATAAGTTAGCTGCCGTAAGAAGCGAAGCAACGGCGCGAGCTCCTTCTTAAGCTCAGGCGCCGCGAGCTTCGCGTTTCAATCTTTTAGAGAGCGAGTGGAGCCATGTGGCTCGTTATCGGCGAGTTGGAACCCGAGCCAGGAACGAGTAGGTCGGGCTGCGAGCATCAAGAAAAGAGCTCGACAAGTTCTGATTTGTTGAAACAAAAAGGCCTTTAGTCCTTATCGAACCAAAGGTCTGAGTCATAGTTTTATTCTTTTTTATCCATAGAAACTTCAACTTTATTATGTTGTATGTTTCACTCAATAGCTTTCCTTAGTTCACTGATATATCGTTCATCGCAGTTGCAACATCCGCCTATATAACTTACAAGTGGAAATACTGGTTGGAGAATTTCAGCAAAGTTTTCTGGACTTTTTACATGTCCCGGCATACCTGCATTTGGCTTAATAATAAGTGGTACGTCGGTATTTTCGGAAAAATCCCGAATTACCGGCAGCATCTCTTTTGGACCAAGTGAGCAGTTTGCGCGCCGGACTTAAGCAAGATCATAGAGCTTCTCCTTTCATCAGCCGGTCACCTCTTGCCATATAAGCGCACCCATATAAAGTGGCAATGTCAATATTTGTCCATCTCTGCCTATATTATAATCACCGAATTTAATTGCTTTGTAAACATGGTACTTTTCCGGATGATTTAATACAGTTTTTAAGCTTTTAGCATTTCCAGTTGTCGACTTAACTTCAACAAGAGTACATTCTCCATCATATCTTGTTACAAAATCAATTTCCAAACCTGAATCTTTATGAAAATAATATAGTTTTCTACCTGCTTTTGAAAGAAAATCTGCCATTAAGTTTTCAAAAATTGCGCCTTTGTAGGCAAGCATATTTCCCTGCAACACATCTGCTTGTGTTCCATCTTCAAGCATGCTGATAAATAGTCCCGTATCTCGCATATACACTTTGAATATTTCATTAATTGCATTGCCCTCCAGTGGGAGTTCTGTAATCGAAAGGTTATGGCATCTAGCAATTATCCCGGCATCCTCTATCCATTGTAAACAACCGGCAAAATCTGATGCTGTGGTTCCCTTCTTTATCACAGAATATTGAAATTTCTTGTTTTCCTTTGCAAGCTGTTTTGGAATAGATTGAAAGCACTCTCTAATCTTAGACTTATTCGCTTTTGTTGCATGCTTAATCATATCGTCCTCATATGAGGCAAGTATATTGCGTTGCATTTGCAAAACTCTATGCATTTGTTTTGTGTCAACAAAAGTTTTAACAACTTCCGGCATTCCTCCGACAATAACATATTGCAAAAGTAGTTCACGCATTCGATTATGAATTGGCAGCGGAACTGGTTTTTCTTCTTTATAGCAATCTATCACGGTTGAAATGACCTGTGGAGATACCCCACTAGCCCAGACAAACTCCTCAAAATCCAATGGAGTCATCTCAATTACAGTTTCATATCCCACAGGAATGGATACCGGATTATCTCTATACCCACTTACACCTAGAAGCGATCCTGTAGCTATACAATCAAACCTACCATCCAAATGGAAGAATTTAAGTGCAGTTCTGGCCTCTGAACACTCCTGAATTTCATCAAGAATGATTACGGTTTTTTCCGGTTCAAAATCAACATTTAGTCCTGGCATAGCGGACATGAACATGATTAGATTATCTATTTCAAGAGAACCTTTAAATATATCTTTATACTGTGGATTCTCAAAAAAATTCAAATAAACTACATGCTTGTAATTATTCTGTGCGAAGTCCAACACCGAAAAAGTTTTACCGCATTGTCTCGGTCCTTTTACAATTAAAGGTTTATGCGCAGAATCTTCCTTCCAGTTATAGAGAGCATCAGTTATTTTTCTTTTTAACATAAAAAATGCTACCACCTTTCTAAACAAGATGATAGCATTGTTTTTAATATTTTTCAATGCACTTTTTATTGTTTATTCCATTTTTTTCAAGCCTCTTATGTATTTGATTAGCACTTTTTTCAAATCACTTTTATTTTGTCATCATCAATTGTGCGTCCTCCGTTCATGTAATGCATGACGGAGTTATTTTACGCTATTCTTTCTTGGCCATTTTCATCGCCGTCTTTCGGGCACTCCAATCTAGAAAACGTCCTTGGTTTGTAGTCAGTGCAATAAAGAAGAATAAGAAAGCACCGACGCCAATATCCTGTACAGCTGATGGAAGGCCTAATGCAAGCACTCCTGCAGTCATCATCTTGATGCAAAAAGCGCCAATAAAAATTCCAATAGTAAAGTTTGTATATCTATATAAATACAATCCGATGAAAACAGCTGGAAAAGCGGTGAACATCATTCCCATGTTATTGTTAAATGTTGAAGATGCTTCAATATTTCCTTTCATCGAAACGTTAATTGCAGATGCAACTCCAAGAAGGAAGCCGCAAAGCAAATAACTTAGTATAACGTTCTTAGTTTCATTAACGCCAATGTTATTGGCAACAGCCTGGTTATTGCCCAGAGCTCTTGTATTATATCCAAATTTTGTAAAAGTAAATATAACAAAGAAAATCGCAAAGGCAACAATACCAACAATATAAATTGCAGGAGCACGTCCGAGTTCAGTGTAATTCATTCCACTAAGTCTGGCTCCACTACCATTATTAATAACTCTTTCTAGTGTTTCATAAACGAGCATAACGCCTATACTAATTACTAATGCAGGAACCTTAATAATTAGATATAATGCAGCATTTATTAAACATAAAACCATGCAAATAACTATGCAAAGTCCTAATAAAATCCACGACGGAATACGCGTAGTTGGATCTTGCCAAATCATGTCGTCGCACAAAAGTTTTGCAATAGGCGCGGCGATAAAACTTGTTGTTACGCAGATTATACCCATGGAGAAATCCCATCTATCATTTATCATGTTGCATGCCATGGCCATGGCAATAAGCGCAGTAACTATAGACTGCTTGATAGTTGTATCAATACTTGTCCATGTTCCAAAAGAAGATTCCGGACTGAAGATTTTACATAACACTAAAAAGATTACGAAAATCGCTACCGGCCATATAAGAGTTTTCCATGTGTTTCCTGCTACTCTCTTAAATGTCATTTTGATTACCTCAATTTTATAGCGCGCCCGCCCGAAAGCGGGCGCCTTTTCTAATTATTTGTGACGAGCTTGAATGTCCTCAAGTGAGAATTTCTCTGCAAATGCTTTAAGATCATTAAATTTAGCATCAGCACCAATGAAAGGTTTTAATTCATCAAGTGTGTATGCTGGATGATTTGCTGAGCAGTTGTCCATAGCTGTTTTGAATTCATCTGCGCTTGTGCAGAATAAATATGACATGTTAATAGATGCGGCTGAGCCATCATCTTGTAACATTTTGTGTCCTTCAAGTGCATTGTAAAGAAGTACAAATGCAATCATAGAGTCAGCACATGTACCTGTTGTTGCATATGAAAGTGTTCCATCTTGGAATGCACCAAGAGCATCATCGTTAGGGTCGTAGCAGTTAAGTTTAACTTTTCCGCTCTTACCTGCATTAACGAGTGGTTGGTAAACAGTTGAAACTGTTTCTACTGATGAGAAGATAGCATCAACTTCTGGGTGGTTAGCAAGAAGATCTTCTGCTGCACCAGCTTTATCAAAGTTAAGAGCTTCGATAGGAGCTGCAAGACCTAATTCTTTAATCTTATCTACAGCACCGAAAAGACGTGTATCCATTTGTGATGAAAGTCCATAAGGGAATCCATGGATAGCGAATGTCTTTGCACCTTTGTCAACCATGTCTTGAACGATTTCTTGTGCGATTTGATATTCATCTTCCCAAACTTCACCAGCAAAATAATCGCTCTTTGAGAATGTTGCATATTCTTCGCTTGCATTAGCCGGGTCGTTTGATGTAACGATAAACATCTCATACTGCTCGCAAATTTCAATTAACTTAGACATAACTGTACCTGGGTGAAGGTTAACGATTCCATCGTATCCTGCTGCACCAAAGTTTTGTACGTCCTCAATTGTTTGAGCTGGGTCTGTACCACCAATAACAGATTCGAAAGTACATCCTAAAGGCTCTCCAATTGATTTAAGGCATCCCATAATGTCTTTTGCCCACTGACATTCTGTGTCATAAAGGATAACGCCAATCTTGTATCCTTTGCTGTCAGCAGAATCCTTGTTTGTCTTGCCGCAACCAGCTAAAACGCCGATACATAAAACCGCAGCCAAAACAATAGCTAAAACTTTTTTCATGATTCTTCCTCCTGTAAATTATCTTGGAAGTAATCCGAGTTTGTTTCTCTTATAAGTTAATAAGATAACAACAAGGAATACTATTCCTATTACAAAGTCGCTCCAAACGCTTGGAACGCCAATAATAACTAAACCATTCGTTAATAAAACAACTATCATTGCTCCAATAATAGGGGCTCTAACAGAACTCTTCAATCCCCCGCTTAGGCTCATGCCGCCGAGAACGACAGCAACGATAACATCCATCTCATAGCCTGAACCTGCTAATGTTGCAACTGTTCTAGCGCTGCTCATGGCGAAGAAACCTGCAACACCAACTAACACTGCAACTATTACATAAGAAAGGAGTCTGATTTTATCAATATTAATACCTGCCTGTCTAGCAGCAACAGGATTTTCTCCAATTGCACAATTCTTTTTTCCAAAAGGAGTTTTGCGCATAATGATGTAGCTAACAACAAGCAAAACTACAAGAACAATTATTTTTATTACCCAGCTATCCGCTACTGCTACTGAAGCTGGAAGGTTAATATTTCCATCTGATATTGTAGTTACTATGCCTCGACATATGAACTGCATACATAAAGTTGTAATGAATGCAGGTAAGTTAAGTTTAACCGTTACTATACCTACGATTAAATAACATACCAATGAAATCACAATACACAAAGGTAATAACAACCATGGGCTCATGTTTTCCGAGGACAATAAAATCAGTCCTGAAACCATCATTGATAATCCATAGATGCCACCGACTGCAAGATCAAAGCCTCCATGTGCATAAAGGAATGAACATCCCACGGATAAAAGGATGATTGTGTAACATTGATCAAGTATGTTTCCTAAATTCGCCGAAGCAAAAATTCTTCCGCCCGACAATACTCCTAGAACTATAACAACAACTGCAAGTCCTACAAAAGGAAGTATTGTCCTTAAATGATTCTTTACAAACGTCATTACAGCCTCCTAAATCATATAATTAATAAGCGTGTTCTCAGTAATGTCTTTGCTTCGCTTAAATTCACCACTAATTTCGCCATCTTTCATAATTAAAATACGATCGCTCATGCCTATAATTTCAGCTAATTCTTCTGATATTAAAATAATAGATTTGCCTTCTTTTTTTAGGCGATACATGAGTTGATACATTGATTGCTTAACACCAATATCTACACCACGTGTTGGACAGTCAAGAACCAAAATATCTGATTTGTTTCCAATCCATCTACCGAATACAACCTTTTGTTTATTGCCACCGGAAAGGTCGCTAACGCTTTGATTAACGTCTCGGCATTTTATTGAAAGCAGTTCTTTTTCCTCTTCTGCCAAAGCTCTTTCATCTTTAGAAAATACTAAAGGTCCCTTTTTGATATCATCAAGTGACGGCAGGTCAATGTTCTCGCATATCGTTGCAGTAATCATAAGAGATTCCTGATCTCTGTTTTTAGAAATATACCCAATATTGTTTTTTGTTGCTATGTATGGCTGAGTTATTTCTGTTCCATCAGCAATTGTTACTTTGCCCTTCATAGGTTTTTCAATACCGAAAGAAAGTCTTCCTACATCATGCATTCCACAATCCGAGAGTCCACCAATTCCTAAAATCTCACCCTTATGAAGTTCTAAATTTAAGCCCTTAAGTTTACGACCATCAAAAATATTTTCCATCTTAAGAACAACTTCATCTTCATAGTTTCCATCATAATCACTTCTATAATAATCTCCTACCATCTCACGACCAACCATAAGTGATTTGATAAGTTCAGGTTCCATTTTATCTTTTTCAAGTGTATCAATAAGCACTCCGTCTCTAAGAACTGTAAGTGCTGTGCAATGCTCCATAATTTCATCCAAATCATGTGAAATAAAAATAACGCCTTTTCCATCTGCAGCAAGTTTATTACAAAGATTATAAATAATATCTCTTCCGCGCTGCGAAAGAGCTGTTGTTGTTTCATCAACAATAAGAATATCTGGTTTGTCATACATTGCTCTTGCAACTTCGACAAGTTTTCTATCTTCAAAATTAAGTGAGTCAATAGAAGCAGTTGGGTCAATATCTGTTACCCCTATATCTGCTAATACCTCTTTTGCAGCCTGAGCCATTTTTCTTCGATTAACAAATAAGCCCTTTGTAAACAATGCTTCCTTGCCAATAAAAATGTTATCGCAAACCTTAATAGAAGAAACTGTTCCCATTTCCTGCATAATCATGGCCACGCCTCGTTTTTGAGCATCAACCATATTAACCGGCTTGTATGGTTCGCCTTTAAGAAACATATTTCCTAAATCGCAATCGTAAATTCCTGAAATAACAGAGCATATGGTAGATTTTCCAGAACCATTCTCCCCAATAAGTCCTCTTATTTCTCCACTATTAAGTGAAAAATCAACCCCTTGTAGTGCTTTTGTAAGTCCAAAAGTTTTTACGATTTGTTCAGCACGTAAAAGTTCCATGCAAGTACACTCCTTCGCATCAATTCAAGAGCCAACACCTAGCTCATATTTTATGATATTTTATCATATTATGGGAGTTGTTGCATAATAATTTAACTGTACGGGGCTAATATTGGAATCATTGAATATCTTTAAGCGCAAAACAGCTCCCTTTCCATGTGTTCTTGGATTATCGCAACCATCAAGTTTTTTCTTATCCATCCGTTCAAGAGTAAAAAGAGGGCTTAACGCCCTCTTCTTGATGTATTATTTTTTATATTTCATTTCATGAATTAATTAAGCGAATTCTTAAATTTTGTTACTTTATCTGTTAAAGCAACTGGAGTAAATTGTCCACCAAATTCTCCTATTAGACTATGAATTGCATGTCCAGTAATTGCACCTGACTTGAATACATTCTCGCCACTCTTACATAATGATACTGTCGATTTATATAAGTCTTTTACATCCTGTGAAAATTCTCCTTTTTTAACGCCAGAGAACATATCTTGGAAGTTTTCCTTTAATGTTGTAATTTGCTGTCCAATAGCTTCTAAATCCACAATCCATGTATCAGTTTTTTGTGGATAGTATGCGTCAAATTCCCCACCCTTTCCAATTTTAAATCCTGCTGGAAGCGACGCATGATATGCATCAACGGAACTATTATATTGAACTATTCCATTCTCAATAATAGGCAAAATGTCATTATTAATCATGTTCTTCATTGCTTCACGAACCATTTGTTCGCTTCCTTCTTTTTTAGAATTCTTAATAATAACCTTTATTGATTTCTCAATATCGCCATTTTCAAACTGCTCTTTTGCTTGCTCATATTTGCATTCTTTTAATTGCTTTTTGCTATCTTTGTAGTCGTCTAATGAAGTATATAGTTCTATTGCTTCAGCCCATTTTCCTTCTTCTTGCAACTTCTGCGCTTTTGCATAATCAGATGATGTGCATGCACACAAGGCAAGAACTGTTGCTAGTGTTAATACTATTGCTAATATTTTCTTTCTCATTGTTCCTCTCCTCCAGTATTAACTGTTTATGAATGTCTTGTATTGTTCTATCAATATTTGTATTTCGTATAAATCCATATGGTACATCCGTCTTTGCATATGCAGATGTGTACTTATTATATAAAGCATGATTTTAAAAATCAATATTTCAGAATATTATACGTATTATTTTCTTTTACCAAAATTTTTTGGGTCAAAAATTGGTCAGTTATAGTTCTCCACTATTTCACAAGCCATGATCCTGTTTTCTTAGAACCAATTCTTTCTATTACGCCCTCGTTCAACAATTCTTTCATTTGTAATTGCACCGTTCTTCTGGATTTATTCATCATCTCTGATAATTCAACTTGCGTTAATGATGGGTTTTCCTTAAGAAGCAGCAATATGTGTTCGCGATCAGTCATCATGCTTTTCTGCGCTTTATTTTGCGCTTTATTTTGCGCTTTATCATAAGCATAGTTGAGATTCCACAACGTAAGGAAAAAATTATATCCGTCCGTATAGAATACAGGCTTTAATTCTTCCTTATATCGCTCCTCAGTTTCATATGCATCAAGGATTTTCTTAAATCCACTACCTCTTCGCTCCATGAGCCGCATTCTTCCAAAAACATCCGCAAGAATCGGATTGCGTAGTTTTGACGGTACATGTCTTATATCCAGCAATTGAACATCTGAACCATCAAACATTCCTCCGGGATTAGTGATGACAATTCTATCATCATAAATATCTACCTGGCTATGCGCTCCAGTCTGAAGGTAGCTTCTATGGATAAGCGCATTAACCAATCCCTCTTCTAACGCTCGTTCTGGATAGTCAGGCAACTCCACTCGTTTGTCACTATCTTTGCGCCACCCCTTTTTTGTATTGCTTTTGATAAAGGCCATAGTGCTATCATAAAGTTCTATAAGTCCACCCGTGTATTCCGCATCGTCAAGTGCATCCTGCGTAGAATTGGCTTTTTCAATGCCATTCCACCTTGTACAGAAAATCCTTGAATGATGAATATTCCATTGGTCTGCAAACAAAATCCCTGCATTTGTCATCTGACCATCTTCTTGCATAAGCTTAAAGCTCACAAGGTCATTATCAAGTTCCAATGGAAGCCTCGATACTTTCAGATATCTTTTTCTAAGCGATTCAAATGTGAGCTTTTCCCTAGGGATATCCGAAGTCATTTCATCGTATGATGTTCCAGTACTTTTTATAATAAACTCTGTAAGTTCAAATCCGGTAATCTCTTTTTTTACACTTCCGGTTCGGTAATAATATCTACCGTGTAGATTTAAAGGAAGCTTTGATTTCTTTACTTCGATTTGAATATACTTCTTTTTATCCTTTGTTTTAAGGTTAACGTCACATGTCATTCCAAACGCTGCTGTAATTTTGTTAGGAATATCCTCTAATAACTTTTTTACGTTTTTTTCTTCCAATCCTAGTACGTTACCATCATCATCAATACCTATATAAAGAGTTCCCCCTTGTGCGTTGGCATAACCACAAATCCATTCCAAATACTTATCCTGCCATGATTCTTTCCACTCAACAACCTGGCTTTCGTTTTCATCTATGATAAGTTCTCTTTTCTGCATAATTGCACCTCATTTTCAAATAATCTCGAATTAGAATATCATAATTGCGCTTTATTTTCAATTCCTAAAGCGCAATTATGATTTATAGCAGGTGTTTCGCACCAATCTCAACCTCGACATTCGTTAAATGTCGAGGGGCGAACAGACAAAAATAAAGACAGGCCAAAGTGCAAGCACTCACCTGTCTTATTTTTATCTCTTCGCTCTCGCCGCTTAACTCAAAGTGGCTGGGTTATTCCCACTCTATCGTGCTGACTGGTTTGTTGGTGAAGTCCCAAAGGACGCGGTTGATGCCTGGAACCTCGGCTGTGATTCTGTCGCGAATTGTGTAGAGAATTTCGTATGGGATTTCGGCAGCCTCGGCCGTTACTGCGTCAACAGTGTTGACAGCTCTTACGATTGCAGGCCATCCCATGTAACGCTTGCCGTCTTTGATTCCAGTTGATGTAAACGGAGGAACGACAACGAAGTACTGCCATGGAACCTGTTCCATCTTTTCGATTTCTTCGCGAACGATAGCGTCAGCTTCTCTTAAAGCTTCGAGACGATCTCTTGTGATAGCGCCTACGCAACGAACGCCAAGACCTGGGCCTGGGAAAGGTTGACGATAAACCATCGACTCAGGAAGTCCAAGTTCGCATCCAACTACTCTAACTTCATCTTTGTATAAAAGTTTTACTGGTTCAACAAGTTCAAAGTTTAATCCTTCTGGAAGGCCTCCAACATTATGATGAGCCTTAATTCCATCACTTTCTAAGATGTCAGGATAAATTGTACCCTGGCCTAAGAATTCGATTCCATCTAATTTCTTTGCTTCTTCAGCAAAAACTTCGATAAACTCTGCACCAATAATTTTTCTTTTTGTTTCAGGATCATCTACGCCAGCAAGTTTATCTAAGAATCTATCAACAGCATCAACATAAATAAGGTTGGCGCCTAATTCTTCTTTAAATACTTTAACAACCTGTTCCGGCTCGCCTTTTCTTAAAAGGCCGTGGTTTACATGTACACATGTAAGCTGGTCTCCGATAGCCTTAATAAGTAATGCCGCAACTACTGATGAATCAACGCCTCCCGATAGCGCTAGAAGAACTTTTTTATCTCCTACTTGAGCTTTAATTTCGGCCACTTGCTCATCGATAAAAGCTTTTGCTAACTCTGGCGTATTAATTCTTTCCATGTTTTCTGGACGTATATTTCCTGTCATTTATTTGCCTCCTGAATTGCTATTTAGCACTAATTTTCTATTTAGTATTTTAGTGCAGACATGATTCATTTTCAATTAAATTTTGTGTACAGAACAAGATTTTTTGTGTACAATAATTCTATCAAGAATAACGAGGTATTTACTATGGGATTTAAAGAAAATTTTTATGCGAACTTTCCTAAAGCTCAAAAAGGAACTGATTACATGGACCTAAAGTTTTTAACTGCAAAGGAAAGAAAACTTGCAAAGAACGTAGTATTCTTTTTCTACAAAAAGATAGGTTCAAAAGATAGCAGATTTGCAGAATATGAGCATGGCATTTGCAAAGCCGGCCGTGATATCAATGCTAAGGTTATGGATGAGGCTGACGTGCAAACGTTCATTACTCTTTCTGGCACATTGCAACATGCAATCGCAACTATCCCTGGAACAGACAAGAAGAAACAATTTACAGATCTTGTTCCTGTAACAGAGAAAATCAAAAAAGAAGCTGTTGCTCATTACGGAAAAGAATTTAAAATAGTTAAAGCCTAACACAAAGGTAAAATCAAAGGTGCTCTCTTGCGAGCACCTTTTTTTATTTCAAATATTTTTTCAAGAATTGTCCTGTAAAGCTTTCCTTATGTTTTGCTATCTCCTCAGGCGTTCCTTTGGCAAAAACTGTGCCACCTCTGTCTCCGCCTTCCGGTCCCATGTCGATTATGTAATCGGCAACTTTTATTACATCGAGGTTGTGTTCAATTACAACTACACTGTTTCCACCTTCGGAAAGTCTTCGCAAAATATTTACGAGCTTATGTACATCTGCGAAATGAAGTCCTGTTGTTGGCTCATCTAATATGTACATAGTTTTTCCGGTAGGTCTTCGGCTAAGTTCTGTTGCAAGTTTTACACGCTGCGCCTCGCCACCCGAAAGTGTTGTCGAAGATTGGCCAAGTTTAATATATGAAAGTCCAACCTCGTCGAGTGTTTTAATCTTCTGATAGATACGCGGAATGTTTTTGAAAAATTCCAATGCCTCTTCCACCGTCATATCTAGCACATCATATATGCTCTTTCCTTTGTATTTAACTTCCAAAGTTTCTCTGTTATAGCGCATTCCGTGACATGTATCGCACTTAACAAAAACGTCTGGAAGAAAATGCATTTCAATTTTTAATATTCCGTCGCCTGAACATGCTTCGCATCTTCCGCCTTTAACATTAAAACTAAAACGTCCTTTTTTATATCCACGAACTTTAGCATCATTTGTTGCTGCAAATAAATCTCTTATCAAATCAAAGACGCCCGTATACGTCGCAGGGTTCGACCTCGGTGTTCTTCCTATTGGGCTTTGGTCTATGCATATAACTTTATCGAGTTGATTTACGCCTTCGATTACTTTATGTTTTCCCGGAATCTGATGTGCATAGTTAAGAGTTTTTGCAAGGCTCTTATAAAGGATCTCGTTTACAAGCGAAGATTTTCCTGAGCCCGAAACTCCCGTTACCGCCGTCATTACGCCGAGTGGAACTTTTACATTTATATTTTTAAGGTTGTTTTCTTTTGCACCTTTTACTTCTATCCAGCCTGTAGGTTTCTTTCTTTCATCCGGAACTGGTATCGTAATTCGTTTGCTAAGGTAATCGCCCGTAATAGATTTTTTACACTTCATAATATCTTCGGCGGTTCCTATCGCAACTACTTCTCCACCATGTTCGCCCGCACCCGGTCCGATATCCACAATACAATCCGCCTGGCGCATTGTATCCTCGTCATGTTCAACAACGATTAAAGTATTTCCAAGGTCTCTAAGTCGTTTTAGTGTTGCAAGGAGTTTGTCATTATCTCTTTGGTGAAGTCCTATACTAGGTTCGTCCAAAATATAAAGCACTCCCGTAAGTCCGGAACCTATCTGGGTTGCAAGACGAATTCTTTGTGCCTCACCGCCCGAAAGTGATGCCGCATATCTAGTAAGCGTCAAATAATCAAGGCCAACATCAATCAAAAATCCAAGACGCGAATTTACCTCTTTTAAAATCGGCCCCGCAATTTGCTCTTGCGTTTTATTTAATTTCAAATTCGAGAAGAATTCTTTTGAATCCCTGATTGTCATGTCCGACACATCATGAATATTCTTATTATTAATTGTTACCGCAAGAGAAGTTTTATTAAGTCGCTTTCCGCCGCACTCTTCGCATGGGCTTATGCGCATGTATTCTTGGTATTCATGCTTAAATGAATCCGGACATTCTCTATATCTTCTATTTAAGTTTTCGATTAAGCCTTCAAAGACTAGTGGATATGTTCCATGTCCCCTTTGGCCTTTATAGTGCACATCGATTTCGATATTATCACCATGCCAGAACATTTCTTTAATCTTTTTTGGATAATCCTTAAACGGTGTATCAAGACTAATTTTGTGAGCTTTAGCAAGCGCCTGCAATGTTGCGTTTGTAAAGCTTCCTTCTTTTTTAGCGCTGCCCCATCCCGGCGCTGCAATAGCGCCTTCATTTATGCTAAGTGAATCGTCGGGCATAACTAAATCTTTATCGAATTCCATTTTGTATCCGATGCCGGCACATGCGACACATGCACCGAAAGGATTATTAAACGAAAAATTTCTAGGCTCGATTTCGCTTAAGTTTATTCCACAATCCGGACACGCAAAGTTAGAGGAATAATTAAGTTCTTCGTCTTCGCCTACAAGCACAGTCATTATGCCGTCCGTTTGCTTAAGTACATTTTCGATTGAATCAACAAGCCTTGATTCAATACCCTCTTTAACAATAAGTCTATCAACAATTATTTCTATGTTGTGCTTTATATTTTTTTCTAATTTTATTTCTTCATCAAGGTCGTATGTTGCGCCATCGATTCTCGCACGCACGTAGCCTGATTTTTTGGCTGACTCTAAAAGCTTTGCGTGTTCACCTTTTCTTCCACGAACGACCGGTGCTAAAAGTTGAATCTTACTTCCTTTTGGTAGTTGCATAATTGCATCAGCCATCTGGTCAACCGTTTGTCTTGAGATTTCTTTTCCACATTCAGGACAATGCGGAATTCCGGCACGCGCATATAAAAGTCTAAGATAGTCATGGATTTCTGTAACCGTTCCTACCGTAGAACGTGGGTTTCTATTTGTAGCTTTTTGGTCAATTGATATAGCCGGTGACAAGCCTTCTATCATTTCGACTTTTGGCTTTTCCATCTGGCCTAAGAATTGTCTTGCGTAGCTAGATAAGCTTTCCATGTATCGGCGCTGGCCTTCTGCATAAATCGTATCAAAAGCAAGAGAGGATTTTCCTGAACCCGAAAGTCCGGTAAACACGACCATCTCATTTCTCGGAATCTTTAATGAAATATTTTTTAAGTTATTCTCCGAAGCGCCTACTATATTTATATATTTTTGTTCTTTCGCTGCCATATTTTATTTGGTCTTTCTCTCAATTCTTTTTTTCGTATTTTTTTTGCGTTTATTTCTAGTCATCGGATCTGAATCAACTAAATGTTCTTTAAGTTCTATCATCTGATCTCTTAAATCTGCTGCTGATTCAAAGTCTAAATCTGCTGCCGCTTTTCTCATTTGTTTTTCAACTTTTGCAATAAGTTTTTCTATCTCTGCTTTAGTCATCGACTCAGGATCTTTTTCCAGTTTAGCACTAACCTGCGTAGCTTCTTTTGTTATGCTAATTAAATCTCTTACTGCTTTCTTAATAGTCGTCGGAGTTATTCCGTGTTCTTCGTTATATGCCATCTGGATGCTTCGTCTTCTATTTGTTTCATCAATAGCAACGCGCATAGATTTTGTTATTGTATCTGCATACATTATAACATGTCCCTGGGCATTTCTCGAAGCTCTTCCGATTGTCTGGATAAGCGAAGTTTCGCTTCTTAAAAATCCTTCTTTATCTGCATCAAGAATTGCAACTAAAGAAATTTCCGGTATATCTAATCCTTCTCTTAAAAGGTTTATTCCGACCAGTACATCGAAAACATCGAGACGCATGTCCCTAATTATTTCAGTTCGCTCTAATGCCGCAATATCGGAATGTAAATATCTAACTCTTATGCCTGCCTCTTTTAAGAAGTCTGTGAGGTCTTCTGCCATCTTCTTTGTAAGAGTAGTAACTAATACTTTATTTCCGTTTTCAATTTCTTTATTTATTTCCGAAAGCAAGTCATCTATTTGGCCTTTGACCGGTTTTACGATTACTTCCGGATCCAATAGACCTGTTGGCCTAATTATTTGCTCCGCTCTTAAGAGTTCATGTTCCGCTTCGTATTTACCCGGAGTTGCCGAAACAAAAAGCATCTGGTCAATCTTGCTTTCAAATTCTTCGAATCGAAGCGGCCTATTATCCAATGCCGACGGAAGTCTAAAGCCATAATTTACAAGCGTTTCTTTTCTCGAGCGGTCGCCATTATACATAGCTCCTATTTGTGGAACTGTCATATGCGACTCATCTACGATAATTAAAAAATCGTCCTTAAAGAAATCTATTAAGCAGGCCGGTGCCTCACCCGGTGCCAGGCCCGTTAGATGCCTTGAATAATTTTCGATTCCGGAGCATATGCCGGTTTCTCTAAGCATCTCCATATCAAAGTTCGTACGCTCATAAATTCTTTGCGCCTCTAAAAGTTTATCTTCACTTCTGAAATATGCGACTTGTTCGTCTAGCTCTTTTGCGATATTAACAAGTGCTGTTTGCATGCGCTCTTGTGGCACTACATAGTATGACGCAGGAAGTATCGCTACATGTTCCATACGCGCTTTTACTTCTCCTGTTAGCACATCGATTTGCGTAATCCTATCGATTTCATCTCCGAAAAATTCTATCCTGATTGCGTTCTTTTCCGTAACTACCGGAAGAATTTCTATAACGTCTCCATGCACTCTAAACGTGCCTCGCTGGAAGTCCATGTCATTTCTATCGTATTGAATTTCAATTAATTCTTTTATGACTTCGTCTCTATCTTTTTTCATTCCCGGCCTAAGGGAAACGCACATGCGCTCATACTCTTCTGGATCTCCTATTCCATATATACATGAAACCGACGCAACGATAATTACATCTTTTCTTTCGACTAGTGATGTTGTCGCCGAGTGGCGAAGTCTATCTATTTCATTATTTATTGAAGAATCTTTTTCGATATATGTGTCGGTCGATGGCACATATGCTTCCGGCTGGTAATAATCATAATATGAAATAAAATATTCAACCGCATTCTCTGGGAAGAACTCCTTGAACTCACTATAGAGCTGACCTGCAAGCGTTTTATTATGCGCAATTACAAGCGTAGGTTTATTAAGCTCTTTTATAACATTTGCCATCGCGAATGTTTTTCCTGAGCCTGTTACGCCAAGGAGGGTTTCGAATTGATTGCCACTTTTAAAGCCGTCTACTAATTTTTGGATTGCTTGCGGCTGGTCTCCTGTTGGCTGATATTCAGAATGTAGTATAAATCTGTCCATAACTTATTTTTTGCTTGTATCTACTGCTCGTTAAGAACATAACTCGTTCCTGGCTCGGGTTCCAACTCGCCGATAACGAATTATGTTCTTAACTCGCTAATCTATTATTGAAGTTTCTGACGACATGCTTAGAATCTCATCCACACTCAAATCGTCGAGGATGCGCTCGCGGTCAGGGTCGCCCACATCATGCGCACTTCTTATTTCATCGAGCATCTTTTCTGTTCTTCCGAGTGCAGCAAAAGGAGCAAACTGCTTTGCTCTTTCGCTTATCGGCATCTTTGGTCTTATGTTATCCGGTCTTCTATTTCGGATTTCGCTCATAAGCTTATCAATCCAGTACCAAGGGCTCAACCTTTGTGCCCTCCTATCTGGCCGTTCCTTTCTATTGTGGTTGCCGATTCATTTAGGTTCATTCCTTTTAGAATAGCATTCTTGCCGAACTTATCTTGAATCTCGAGTGCCGCTCTTTGCAACGCCCTATCCTTTTTCATCTCTTCCGGATTTGTGAAGATATCATACTGCTCATACTCTTCATCTTGTAAATTGTTAAAGTATATGTATGCTCTTCGATAATAAAGGCCTGGGTCCGCAATCCTGTCGAAAATATTCATGAGTGCTTCCATTAAAATTCTATTTGAACTTGTAACAACGCTAAGCGTTTCACTTGCACTAACAGGCTTTTGTCCTGAGTTATATGCAAAGCCAAGCGTCAGCGCAACATTGCCTGTAATCTTATGATTTTGTACAAGCGAAAGCGCTAAAAGCTCACTCATTTCTTTTACGATTAAGCGCATCTCATTATAATTATAATCCCTAGAAAGGACCTGTCCACTTGAAATTGAAGTCGATTTTGTTTTGTAATTTTTTATATCTTCTATTGTTATTGGCTCTATCCCCCACGCATGATCCATAATAAGCTCCGCATTAATTCCAAAGAGCCTATAAAGTAGATGCTCATCCGCCATAGCAATATCTTTCATCGTTCTTATGCCAACATTTTCTAAGCGCGCTACCGTTCCTTTTCCTATCATCCAAAAGTCTGTGAGCGGCTGATGGTCCCAAAGTTTTTCCTTAAAACTTTCTTCGGTAAGTTCCCCAATAAAATCCGGCGCATGTTTCGCCATAATATCAAGCGCAATCTTCGCCAAATAGAGGTTCGTTCCGATTCCACCCGTTGCATAAAGTCCGAGCTCTTTTCTTATGTCGTCTAAAATTTTCAAGACTAATTCTTTTGGAGTTAGATTGTATAAAGAAAGATAATGTGTCACATCCATGAAAGCTTCATCGACCGAGTAAACATGAATATCTTCTGGCGCAAAATATTTTAAGTATATATCATAAATTCGCGCACTATAGTCGAGGTAAAGTTTCATCCTCGGTGGCGCCATAATATAATCTATATTTTTAGGAATTTGAAAAACACGTGCTCTTCCCGGAACTCCCATCGCTTTCATTGACGGCGAAACTGCAAGGCAAATAGTCTTCTCGGTCCGCGTAGGATCAGCGACAACTAAATTAGTCGTCATCGGGTCAAGCCCCCTCTCCACGCATTCCACCGAAGCATAAAAACTCTTCAAATCTATGCAAATGTATTGTCTTTGCTCAGTCTCCATTTCCCCTAAATTATATCATACAGTTTGCACTTTGTCGAACATGTGTTCGCTCATGCGTAAACACCTTCTAATTGAAGTAGGGCAATGACTTTGCTACATTGTTATTTGATTAATATATGGATAAAAAAAGAAAACTTAACTTTTTTAATGATAACTTTTATCAAATTAGAGAGGATCCCCGTTTTTATAAATCCCTCCATGAACATAATATGCTTTTAATTCATCATATTGCTCTGGTGAAAGTTTATTATACGAATCTTTGAGCCAAATATTTATTTCGCTCCTTAAGCAATCCTCACATGAGCCGCGCTCGTTGTTAATATAATCCAGAAAATTATCAATAGCATCTTCTAGTTCCTGTGAAATTTTATATGAAATTTGTAATTTGCAATATTTGTTCATAATTTAAATTATAACATGAAATATTTTGTATTAGCTGTTAGTCACTCAAATAAATATTAAACACGCTTTATTACTTCTTTAAAATTGCGTTTTTTCATTCTTTCTTCTCTCTTACGAATCCATGCAAGTATTTCATCATAGTAAAGAGGTTTTTCACCGTCCATTTCTAACTCTGCAATGCCATCCGTAATTAATTTTATAAAATTAGGGCACCAACTCTCACAAATACCGGATAATGTTTCAATCATACTATATGCGCCATTTAGAGCATCCTCTTCAATTTCATCTTCTTTCATATAGAAGATATCCATTATAACCATTAAAGCGCCAACCATTTTCTTATCAACAAGGTCATCTTCTACAACCAGTCTATCATATTCACGAAATACTTTTTTTATTTCTTCTCCCTTATTGTAAGTATAACTAGTATAGTAGTCTGTCGCTAAGGCCATTCCTTCAATGACTAATTCTTCTCTTCTTGTCATTATTTTCCCTTTCGTTATTTATGTATATCTAATATGCTCCGAAAAATATTTTATTAAAAATCAATTATTAGATTTTAATTTTTCTCTTACATCCATTAACGCTTTTCCTAAAAGATTTCTGCCTGGTTTATTAATACATCTTGGACATTCACAATTACCCCATATATTATCATGCCACGCCGTTGTATTCTCAATTATAATATCATCACCCGTTGATAACAAAAGTTCTTTTAATTCTAGGTTTTGACTAAATTTTGCATAACACACTTCAACCATTAAATCATATTTAACTTTTTCCCAATCTGGGCGAAGCAAAACTTTTCTGCCAAGTTTTTTTGCGGATCCGCCTGAAAGTTCAGCAAAACTTTTTCTCTCTTCTTTATCTAAAACCTTTAATGATTGCCATGCAGCTTCAGAATTTTTATATTCAATACCATCGTATGTAACCGAGCATTCGTAAAAATTGCTAAAGCATGCATATATCCCATTTTTTCTGCTAAACTTAAGTTCATTACTCACTTCTTTTCCTCTTTCAAAATATTTATTGATTAAGAATCTACATAATAACATCTAAATTTATGTTCAAATTATCAAATGACATTTCTTACCTCATTTTCGACAATGTTAAAACGCAAAAATTCAGGGATAGCGGATTTTAATGCTTGCTTTTTAGCCTTATCATTCTTAGCTGCAGCCGACATTGCAAGAACACTTGCAGGATAAAGTGTGTTTTCTAATTTGCAATTTCTTATATCGTCGTACTCACTACAAATAGGAATATTATTTTCCTTGCTCAAATAATCAAGCATTGCTAATAAATATAAACTTTCTGGATACCACTTGCGATCATAAAAAACCCTAATTTCTTTATCTTCAAGAGTTTTTATTATAAAATCAACATCGCCCATTTCTTTTACCCGATGGCAAATTGTACTTTTGAAATTTTCGAAATCACTCCGTTTAATAAAATATTGATCTAAAATCTCTTCCATTGAAACCTCTAGCACCTTCGCAATTCGATAAATAGTTTCAACACTACATTTTTCTATTTGCACCTTTTCATTACAAATTTCATTTACAGTAGTATATGGAACCCCACTTTTTTTCGACAATTTATAAACAGACATATTTTTCTTTTTAATAATTTCTTTAATAACATCTAAATGTTTTTCATACAAAACATCGTTTTTAGTTTGTGTTTGGTTTTTTTGAATTCTCGTTCCGCAACCATCACAAAAAACTGAATTGTCCCCTAACTCTCTCCCACAATTAGCACAAGTAATACTCATGTTTTTCATCTCCAATCTGTTTGTTTTCTATATTATACCTTGATATATTGCTAAGTGACAATGCACTATCCCTTCTATTTGATTTGCAATTTTTCTTGATTTTGAAATATCTAATCCAATATTTTTTGCTACTGCCAACAACTCTTCTATACCTGGATTTGTTCCATTTCCATTAACTGTCGTTGCATGCTCTCCTCCGATTGAACTACTATAAGTTAAATCGTATGCTGGCGAAAGCACCCATCTTTTTTCTGACTCGATATACAAATACGAAAAGTTTTTTGAATGATCATCACGATTATGAGCAAATACATTAAAGCACATAAGCTTAAAAAGTTTTTCGCACTCTTCCATAGATTTTGTCAGTTGCAAAGTCAGTCTCATCAAAATATTATAATCAAGATTTGGTATGCGATGGGATGTTTCAAGTAGGGCTGATACTGAAATCATATGTACTTTTTGGTTTTCATCTTCACCGTTTCTATCGAATCTTTTTACTCCAAAGTAGCCCTCTGTTTTTTTGGACTCAAAAAGTCTAACTTCTGGCATTTCAATCCCACATTCCTTTGCGCAAAGTGCATACTCATATTCTTGTTTACCAATATTTTTATCATCATATGTTGACGGAAATTTTATTATCCAATCTTCTCCATCAACCTTTGTCAAAATTTTAGGTCGTGCACCGCCAGAAGATCCGCCTTTTATGAACAAGGCATCTAAGTCATTTGATTCTTTGGAATTCAATATTTTCTCACACTCTTTTGCGATTGCATCAAGTGTCATTTCTTTATTTTCATGTTTTAGATTAACTATCGGTCTATAGGTTAATGCTCCCATTCCAGAACTTCCCACTATAGCAAGTCTTTCTAAGTTGCCAACCTCTTCTGGATTAATATTATTTTTTCTCATCAGTCTATCAACTAAAAGTCTTCCCCATCCATCTGGTAAGCTGTCTGCAAACACACCAAACAATCCATCAAACGGAAGCACATCTGGCATAAAAACTTTCTTTTCAAGTGGAAGTGAAAATGGGCTGATGCTAAATCCGCTCAAAAGCCACTCGCTATCGTATTCAAAGGCTGCAAGCCTGTTTTCATACAATGCCATTGTTCCAACTTTTTGATTATGATAAAAAACATCAAGCTTATCTATCTTGCGCATTTATTACCTCCTCAATTGAATCAAATGGAACATTATTAAAAAGTAAATCTAGTTCGCTATCTACTCCAAGTGCTATTACAATTTTTGTGAATGATTGCAATGAGATTTCTCCGCTTTGTTCAAAGCGTTTTATTGATCCTAAACTGACTCCAGAAACTTTTGCAAGATGAGTTTGCGTAATCTTTTTTCTTTTACGCAATTTGACAATTTTTTGTGCAATATCGTTATTAATTTCCGACCATGTTCGTTGATATAAATTAATCATGCTAATATTTTAATCTTTTTTATTAAAAATATCAATAATGACTAAAATATTAGCTGTTTTATAATAATTGATTCGACTTAATCCTAAAAAAAGACGTTAAAAAAGCAGCGGTTTGCTGCTTTTTTAAGGAGAAGGTATTTCATTTTTATGGGGTGTAGTAAAACTATATGTATTGGGGGTTTTACAATAAGTATAATACCACCAGTCTAGATAGCAGTGTTCACATACTTTACAAAATTTTCATCTTCTTTTTGTACATATTGCACATAACCGCAAAGTTTCTTTCTCGCGGTATATCTAATTCCATTTTTGGAATTTAATTCCATATTTGGTTGATTAATAAAAAATTATATGATAACATCAAATTTAATAAACTACTTAGTGGGAGAATTAAAACATGTTTTCAATAGAAGAAATCCGAAAAAAGAAAGACGAATATGGTTTTACAAATGATGTCCTTGCTAAACTTTCCGGTGTTCCGCTAGGTACCGTGCAAAAAGCTTTAGGTAATGTAACTAAATCTCCCCGAATAGAAACCGTTGCAAAACTTTCTGCTGTTTTTGAAAAAGGTACATCTTACCAATTCGAAGAAAACATTAGCAAAGTTACCGAGCCACAAGTTGCATATGCTGTTAATCCTAGTTTTCTTGCAAAAAATATTAATAATTATGACAGGCAAGGTTCATATACTATAGCTGACTATTTAGCACTTCCTGATTATCAACGTGCTGAACTGATTGATGGTGTGATTTATGATTTAGCTGCTCCATCAACGGTTCATCAAATAATTGCCGGTGAGATTTTCTTTGCAATCAGAGATTTTATAAAAAAGCGAAAGGGCGATTGCATTCCTTTTCTTTCGCCTATTGATGTTCAACTCGATTGTGATAATCGTACAATTGTGCAACCTGATGTTATGATTATTTGCGACCGTGACAAAATTCATAAAAGAATTTTAGGCGCTCCTGATTTTGTTGTCGAAGTTCTTTCGCCTGCAACGCGAGAAAAAGACTTTCTAATTAAAAGCGCAAAATATCAGCGTGCTGGCGTCAAAGAATATTGGCTCGTTGATCCTGACGAGAAAAAAATTACCGTTTTTGATTTTAGAGAAAGCGTTTCGATGCAACTATATTCATTCGATGAAAAAGTTCCCGTGCTTTTATACGATGGAAAATTAAAAATTGATATGAAAGCAATCTCCGAATACATCGATGTTCTCGACAATCCCGATTCTAATTAATCACATCAATCTCGGCAAATTGCCCTTTGCCGAGTTCTTTACTATATGCTCGCGGACAGTGTAGCTCGCTCTATTAATATCATTAATAATTTCTATTTTGCTCGCGAAGCCACGGCGCGAGCTCCTTCTTAAGCTCAGGCGCCGTCAGCTTCGCGATTCAAAACAATATATGTAATTATTTAGAAAGCGAGCAGAACCGACCTACTCGTTGTCGGCGAGTTGGAACCCGAGCCAGGAACGAGTAGGTTGGGCTGCGAGCATCTTAAAAAGAGCTTTACGAATTCAAATTTGTAGAGAACAAAATAATAAGACCTTTGGAGGTTTCCAAAGGTCTTGTAAATCAAAATGTATTTTTGATGTCTTAAGCTTCCGTGATTGGAGCTGGCGTTGGGTCTACTGGTGGAACTGGTGGATTAAATAAATCTTCAAATTCTTCACGTGTAATTTTTTCTTTTTCAAGAAGAAGTTGTGCACATGAGTTAAGGATTTGAATATTGTCTTTGATAAGCTTTTTAGCTTTCTTGTAACAACTATCAATAATCTTTTTAACTTCCACATCAATAGCTGCTGCCGTTGTTTCAGAATAAGCTCTTGTCTGTCCCCAGTCACGTCCGATAAATACTTCGTCGCCTTCTGATGTTGAATAATCAATTGGTCCTAAAGAGTCGCACATACCATACTTAGTAACCATTGATCTTGCTATATCAGAAGCTTGCTTAATATCTTGAGATGCCCCCGTAGTTATATCGTCAAACATTAATTCTTCAGCAATACGACCACCGAATGAAACCATGATATTTTCAAGCATTTTTTGTTTTGAGTTGTAAAGTTCATCTTTTTCAGGAAGAGGCATTGTGTAGCCGCCTGCCATTCCTGTTGGAATAATTGAAACCATATGTACAGGTCCAACCTCTGGAAGAAGATGGAACAAAATAGCATGTCCCGATTCATGATAAGCAGTAATTTGTCTTTCTTTTTCTGACATAACTCTGCTCTTCTTTTCTTCACCGATTCCTATCTTAATAAACGCTCTTTCAATATCAGATTGTTTAATATATGCTCTATTGCTGCTTGCTGCATTAATAGCAGCTTCGTTAAGCAAGTTCTCTAAATCAGCTCCGCTAAAGCCAGCCGTTGTTCTAGCTACAGTTTCTAAACTAACGTCTTCGGCTAATGGCTTATTACGTGCATGAACTTTAAGGATATCTTCACGACCTTTAACATCTGGTCTGCCTACGAAAACTTTTCTATCAAAACGACCCGGTCTTAAGATAGCTGGGTCAAGTATGTCAACTCTGTTTGTTGCAGCCATAACGATAATTCCTTCATTAACGCCAAAGCCGTCCATCTCAACAAGGATTTGGTTAAGAGTTTGTTCTCTTTCATCATGTCCACCGCCAAGACCTGAACCTCTACGTCTTGCAACAGCATCAATTTCATCTATGAAAATAATACATGGTGAATTTTTCTTTGCTTCTCCGAATAAATCACGCACACGAGAAGCACCAACACCAACAAACATTTCAACAAAGTCAGAACCTGAAATATGGAAGAAGGGTACTCCTGCTTCGCCTGATACCGCTCTAGCAAGTAAAGTTTTACCAGTTCCCGGAGGGCCTACTAAAATAATTCCTTTTGGTATACGAGCACCAACTTTAGTATATTTTTGTGGGTCCTTAAGGAAGTCAACAACTTCTTCGAGTTCAGCTCTTTCTTCAGTAAGACCAGCAACATCCTTAAATGTTGTTTTATTATCTTGCTGTGATGTCATCTTTGCTTTCGTCTTTCCGAAATTCATAACATTGCCAGCACCTCCACCGGCTCTGTTAGAAATAATTGCAAAGAAGATAATCATGATAATAAACATGATTAACATAGGAAGAACTGTTGAAACAAAGAAGCTTGCTCTAGCAACGTCTTCCAAGTTATATGAAACATTTTTTTCTTTTAATAATGCTGTGACTGTGCCGATGTTTTCAACATATAAACGTTTCTGAGTTGTGTCTTTGAAAACAACGGTAACATATCCTGTAGGAATTTCTGAATTTTGATGAACATCAATTTCTTTAATTGCTTGATTTTCTAAATCTGTTTGAAATTCTTTATATGAATATTCGTCATCAACTGATGGCGAACCAGTCAATGCAAAAATAAGTGCAAAAACTGCCGCTATAATAAGAATATATATAATTATTCCTTTTGCGCCTTTTCCCATTTTATTTCCTCTTAAAGTTTTTATTCTAGTCTATTATTTTACAATTCCGATGTATGGTAGATTTCTAAGTTTTTGATCATAATCAAGACCCATACCACAGACAAATTCGTCTGGTATTTCAAAACCAACATAATCAGCTGAAAGATTTACTTTTCTGCGTTCTGGTTTATCAAGTAATACCGCAATCTCAAGACTTGCCGGTTTCTTCTCTTGGAGAAGTTCTTTTAAGTTACTAAGTGTGTAACCAGAATCAATAATGTCTTCAACAATAATTACATGTTTGCCTTCAATGCTTCTATTAATATCTTTTGTAATTACAACTCTTCCTGATGATTCTGTTCCTGACCCATAACTAGAAGCTGACATAAAATCAATCTCCAATAGAGGTTTTATATTTTTTGCAAGTTCTGTAAGGAAAAATATCCCACCTGAAAGTATTCCTATTAGTACAAGTTCTTTTCCCTCATATCTTTCACTAATAATTTGTCCCATTTCAGCAATACGTGCTGTTACATCTTGTTCAGGTATTAAAACCTCAATATTACCACTCATTTCTTCCTCCACTTATTTTAACCTGAAGAGCCATTTTGGTTTCATCAGTAATTTTATACTCTTCGCTCATTCTAAAGCCGACAATCCAAAGTACGCTTTCTTCATCTTTTAATATAAGAATATCGTCTCTGCGTTCTTGTGGAATCTTTTCGTCTATGAAATATTTCTTGACGGATTTTGTGCCTTCTTTAAGAACAATTTTATCACCGGAAGAACGTGCCCCCAGTGTAATATCGCCTATTATTTTATCATAATCAAAGGTTTTCGTAAAATTGTTTTTTACCATCAATTTGTTTCTATTTTCATCTGTAACAAGTACCAAATTGTAAGTAATTATCACGCCATCAAAACCTTCAAGAGACTGTTCTTTCCATGAGATTTCTGTATGTGGGATTACGATAACTTCTTTTTCTTCTTCTACCGGTTCGGCTTCGAAATCTTTTTCTATTATAAGGTCATAATAGTCTTTCTTTGCAATCAAACCATAAGGAAGTGAAATTTGTTTTCCGGTTTGTTTTTCAATTAAATCTACAACCTGCTCCACATGTGTCCTTGAAATATCTTTTTGCTGGCCGCAAATAGCAACAATTACATTATAAATGATTTTGTTTTTTATGAATGCGTCCGCATCTTCTATTTTAGCTAAACTAATTATCGCTTTTGACTGCTCGAAAGTAACCGCATGGTTATAGTATTCCTGGGCCATCCAGTCTGTGTACTGCTCAACTTTCTCAACAGACTTTGCAAGATTATTAATATGAATTGCCGCACGTGGGTTAATGTCATTAATAATAGGCATAATCTTATTGCGGATTTTATTTCTAGTGAATTCTGTTTCGGCATTTGTTGAATCTTCTCTATATTGAAGTTTTCTCATTATGATAAACTCTTTAATTTCTGTTTTTGTAAATGGAAGCAACGGCCTAATAATAACCTGGCCATTTACATACGACATCTCTTTCATGCCTGTAAATCCTTTAAGATCCGTTCCTCTTATCATGTTAAGCAGAATTGTTTCAACACTATCATCGAAGTTATGTGCAACCGCAATTTTACTTGGCTGCATAGTATCAGCAACTTTTGCAAAAGATCTATATCTAGCCGTTCTTCCCGCTTCTTCAAGGCTCATACCCGCTGACTTAGAAAGGCCCCTTACGTCACACCTTGCAACAAGACATCTAACTTCCATCTCTCTGCACATTGTTTGAACAAAAGCAGCATCAGCGTCTGCATCCGCTTTTCTAAGCATATGATGTACATGTACCGCCGTGAGTGAAAACATTACCTTCTCGGAATATTTGCGTAGCAAATATAGCAGACAAATTGAGTCTGCTCCTCCAGATACGCCTACCACAATATTATCACCATGATTAATAAGGTCGTGTTTTTCTACAAATTCTTCAAATCGTTCTTCTAACGGCTTTTCCATCAGTCGCCCTTTCTAAAAATTATTTCGTCCGGATATACATATCCGATTGCTTTTGCTCTTTCTTCAATATATTTTTGAGTTTGCACATAGACTTCTTTATTATCAAGTTCTTCTTGTCTAAGTGTCTCACTTTCTAAAAGCGTTTCCAGTCTTTCTTTTCTAGCTTCAAGTTCATTAATTCTTTTTTGAGTTGATGTGATTTTTACAATTAAAAAAGCGCAGCCCACAACAACGACTGCAATTATCATGAGAGTCAATATTTTTCTTTGCTTAATATTTATCTTTGGCTTCATAATAATTCAAACATTTCTTTTGCGTCATCTTTTTTTGTGCTTTCATTAAGAGACGTTACTTTTGCCTTAACCGTCTTTGTGCCAAAACCGATTTCTATAACATCATCAACTTTGACATCATATGACGCCTTAACTTTTTTGCCATTAACAGCAATTCTTCCAGCGTCACACGCTTCGTTAGCAACGCTTCTTCTTTTTATAAGTCTTGAAACTTTTAAGTATTTATCTATTCGCATGTATTTATTTTACTTAGTTTTATAAGGAAAATCAAACAATTCACTGTAAATTCATAATTAACTGCATGAAAAGGCGCCCCGATAATCGGGGCGCTTACACAACTTTCTTGTTTAGATTAGTTTAATAAATCTTTGAAAGCTTTTCCTGGTTTGAATTTAGGAGCTTTAGAAGCTTTAATCTTCATAACTTCGCCAGTCTTAGGGTTTCTGCCCTTACGAGCTGCTCTCTTAGAAACTTCGAATGTACCGAATCCAACTAATTGAACTTTGTGACCTTTTTTAACTTCGCCTTCAACTGTGTCGATGAATGCTTTCAAAGCTGCTTCAGTGTCTTTTTTGCTAAGACCTGTTTTTTTAACCATAGCTTCTACTAATTCAACTTTATTCATTGTGTATCCTCCTCTGTATTTTTAAATACATTTTTTTCGCTTAATTTTTTTAATAGCGTCTATTCTTTTATACCCCAAAAATGCTTTATTGTCAATGTTTTTTGCACTTTTGGGGTGTCGAAACATGTTGACTTTTATGTTCTTCTTTATTATACTTTATGGACACTAAAAAAGCGTTTTTTAGTTTTAGGAGTTCGTATGCATTTCAAAAAAGAAGATATTTTCACAATACCAAATATATTAACTTATGTACGAATTATTCTCGTACCTATTTTTTGTGTTGTCTATATGAATGCAGACTCTGTTTCTGATAATATTTGGGCTATCGCTATTGTTATTGCTTCAGCATTAACCGATGTGATAGACGGAATCATTGCTAGAAAATGCAATCTCGTTACAGACCTTGGAAAAATAATTGATCCTATTGCTGATAAAGCGATGCAGTTTGCAATGCTGTTTTGTGTTGTTTACAAATATCATGCAATCATTATCCTTATAATAATTTATGCAGTAAAAGAAATCGTTTCATTTATATATAGTAGTTTCCTTTATACAAAAGGAAAAAATATTGGCGGTGCTATATGGTGCGGAAAAATATGTACGGTTGTGCTCTATGCCGTAATGTTCCTTTTCATTTCACTTCCTACTTCTTTTACTGATAAGCATCCATCAATCGTTGGTTTATTAATCGGCTTTGCTGCAGCTTTTATGCTTCTTGCATTTGTTATATATATGAACGCCTATATCAAACTTTATAAAGAATATCAAAGAGAACAAATCTTAGAAGAAGCCGGCGTTGAAGAAGAAAAAATTAAAGCAATCAACGAAGCAAAAGCCGAAGAAGATAGAAAGAAGTTCAATATTCGTTAACATGGCCACATTAAAAAATAGTTTTAAGAATTACAAATTAAAAAATATTTTGTTTTGTCTTCTAGGAACCTTAGTTTATAGTTTAGGGTTTTTATTTTTTCTTAAACCCGCTAACCTTTATACTGGTGGTTTCCTAGGTGTTGCACAGCTACTTTCTTTGCTAACAAAAAATACTCCTTTAGCTGTGTTTGACGTTCAAGGTATTCTCTACTTCTTAATGAATATTCCTTTAATTATTATTGGCTCAAAAAAACTTGGCATGAAATTCATGACAAGTTCAATTATATGTATCGTATCTGAAAGTATTGCTCTTTCTATTATCCCTACACCTGCTCTTCCTATAATTGATGACACTCTTGCTAACTGTATACTAGGCGGTTGCATAGAAGGTATTGGAACTGCAATCTCTTTTAACGCGTTTGCGTCTGGTGGTGGCACGGATATTTTAGGAATGCTTCTTTGCAGAAAATTTAAAAATCTCACAGTTGGAAAAGTTTCATTATTTGTAAATATTATTGTTTATGTGATTTCCGCTTTCTTATTCTCATTAGAAGTTGCTATCTTTTCTTTCGTGGCTAGCTTTATGGCAACCTTAGTTACAGATCATTTTCATAAACAAAATAACTTCGTTATCGCAAATATTATTACCGAAGATACACCGGCGGTAAAAGAATATATTATTCACACGCTCGATAGAGCCGCTACCGAAATAACCGGCCAGGGTGCATATTCCAAATCTAATAAGACAATGGTTATCGCCGTTATGTCGGAATATGAACTTACTCTTCTCGAACGCGATATCAAAAAAGTTGATCCGAAAGCATTTATTTTTATTCAACGAAATGCTTCAATAATCGGAAACTTCGAGAAACGATTCTCCGAGAAATAAATTTGTTTTAAAAACAAAAACAGTCAGTTATGAGCTGACCGTTTATTTGTTATATTATCAAAAATTGTTTTACAAGAACTCTTTAATCTTTTTATAAATGCTTTCAGAGTCGAGGCCGAATTCTTTAATTAAATCTTTTGCCGGGCCGGAATGGCCGAATACGTCATTTATTCCTATGCCTAAAAGTTTTGTCGGAAGACTCTTTGCACAAACTTCGCTAACTGCACTATAAAGTCCCCCTATGATTGAATGTTCCTCTACGGTAACACCTATGCCTGTCTTAGTAAGTGATTTGCAAATAAGTTCTTCATCAATAGGCTTAATTGTATGGATATTTATTACTTCTGCATCTATCCCATCCTTGCTAAGAAGTTCTGCGGCAACTAAGCTTTCATAAACTTCGAGGCCTGTTGCGAAAATAGTAACATCTTTTCCTTCTTTTAATACAATGCCTTTCCCTAATTCAAACTTGTAAGTTTCTTCATCATTAATAACCGGAACGGCAAGTCGACCAAATCTTAAATACATTGGTCCATTATATTCATAAGCAGCTTTAACGGCTGCTTTAGCTTCTACATCATCGCATGGATTTACAACAACCATGTTTGGTATTGTTCTCATAAGTGAAATATCTTCACAGCATTGGTGAGTTGCTCCGTCTTCACCTACCGAGATTCCCGCGTGGCTAGCAGCCACTTTAACGTTAAGCCCTGTGTGTGCGATTGTGTTTCTTACTTGTTCAAAAGCTCTTCCCGACGCAAACATTGCAAAAGAAGAAACAAATACAGTATGTCCACATGAAGCAAGGCCTGCTGCGATACCCATCATGTTTTGCTCTGCTATACCGCAATCTATATGTCTTTCGGGAAATTCTTTTTTGAAAGTACCTGTTTTAGTTGCACCTGCAAGATCAGCATCAAGAACTAAAAGATCTTCATGTTCTTTTCCTAATTCTACCAAAGCGCTTCCATAACTATCTCTAGTTGCTTTCTTTTTCTCACCTGATAAATCTAATTTCATTTTTACTTTATGCCTCTATTTTTTCTAAATCATTCATTGCAATTTCAAATTCTTCATCGTTTGGAGCTTTGCCATGCCATGCGGCAGCATTTTCCATAAACGAAACACCTTTGCCCTTAATACTCTTTGCAATAATTGCTGTTGGCGCACCTTTTGTTTGTTTTGCATTATTAAAGGCTTTGCTAAGAGATTCAAAATCATGTGCATCGGCATTAACTACATTAAAATTAAATGCTTTAAGTTTATCTTCGTATGGATATGGATTACAAACTTCTGTAATTTCTCCATCAATTTGAAGATTATTATTATCTAGAACAACTACAAGATTATCTAGTTTTCTTGCACCTGCAAACATAAGCGCTTCCCAAATTTGTCCTTCTTGGGATTCACCGTCACCTATTAATGCATAAACTCTGTAATCTTTGTTATCCAGTTTTGCTGCAAGTGCCATTCCTACTGCTGTTGAAAGTCCCTGTCCTAAAGAACCCGTAGACATGTCAACTCCCGGCACGCTATTCATATCTGGATGGCCTTGAAGTCTTGATCCAATTTTTCTAAGTGTGATTAATTCTTCTGTTGGGAAAAATCCCCTTTGTGCAAGCGTTGCATAAAGCACTGGGGCTGCATGTCCTTTTGAAAGAACGAATCTGTCGCGGTCTGGATTATTAGGTTCTTCAGGATTGATATTCATTTCTTCAAAATAAAGGTACGTCAATATTTCTGCTGATGATAATGAACCACCCGGGTGACCTGCTTTTGCAGCATGTACAGACCTAATTATTCCTTTCCTGATTTCATTTGCTTCATGTTTTAATTTTTGTGTGTCCAATTTCTTAAACTTCCTTATTGAAAATCGTCTTCTACTAATTCT
>JAZLGF010000005.1:0-5421 GCA_045616165.1 Lachnospiraceae bacterium | reverse complement strand
TGATTATTTAATTCTTCCATATAACCTGCTGTAATGATTCCGGCAGGGAGCGCCACTATTGCAATTCCTAAAAACGATGAAATCATTGTTAATACTTTTCCGACATTTGAAATTGCATAGATATCTCCATAACCAACAGTTGTTAAGGAGATAGTCGCCCAGTAGACTGCATCAAAAAAGGAATCAAAAGTCTCAGGCTCCAAATTGAAGATTATCAAAGAACATACAAAAATGTATCCAATTGCGAGTGCTGCAACTGTGAGCAGTGCTTGTTTTTGCCTTGAAATAACATTAATGATAGTCTGAATGTTCTTTGAGTAACGTACAATTTTTAAAACTCTAAATGTTCTGGCCAGTCGTAATACTTTTAATGTTCTCAAACCTGAATTAAGTATAGTGAAACTAGGGAGAATGGATACAAGATCAATTATGGCCATTGGAGTGAAGGGGTACATTAAAAACGACTTCATACCTTTGTCTAGTTTCTTTTTAGCTGTCATTAATCTAAGAATATAATCAACAATGAAAATAGAAACAGTAACTTTGTCAATAATCTGAAACACAAGATTTGTTTCTTTGAATAGCAATGGTACTAGACTAATAATTATAGTTAACATCATAAAGACGTTATATGCTGAGCTAAATCTATTCTTTTCAGTTGGTTCAATAATGTTATATATGGAATTTATCATTTTTTACATTACTCCTCTTAGTAAGGTGAAAACTTTAATAATTGTATTATCGAAACAAATGATTTTCAATGATAAAAGCTATAGAAACATTGAGGTGTTGCGGTTTTGTAATAGTCAGAACGTACAAAGATTATGTTTTGATTTGTGTTCCATTGTTAATACACATAACACACTTTAAGATTTATAATTAAGTAAATAATAACGATTTGAAAGGCGATAGATATGAATAAAATTATAGAGTACATAAAGTCTAATATTCTTGTAGTTGTTTCAGCAATTATGTTATTTTGTGGCCTGGTAATGTTTATGATTGCCAGCACTCGTTTATTAAGCATTGCCTTTCTTCTTGGTGCGGTTAGTTTTATAGTTTTGAATCTTTTTAATAAAAAAGCAAAAGCAGTAACAGAAATTAATGAAAAGTATAATATATTGAATAATTCAATTACCCCGGAAATGTCCAATGCGATTGAATTACAAAAACTTGTTAATAAATTACGTTCACAGCAAGATGAAAAATATTCTATTATTCATGAATTAGATAAAAAAATTGCTAGTCTTAATTCTTCACTAAGTGATATACAAAACAAGTATGGAGAGTATGAAGAATTAGATTTATTACATAAGAAAAAAGATGATGTCGAAAAAGAAATTGAAAAAGTCCAAGATTACTTGAAATTGTATTATGATTATGATGAAATTACTTTAAAAGTTAAAGAAATTCAAAATGAGTTAAAGAAAAAGTATTCTGAAAAAATAGCAATTGATGAAGAAATTGCGAATAAAAAAGCAAAGATTATTTATTACGATGAAGTTGAACAGTTAGAAGAAGTTGGCATTTACAAACCTCAATTTGATTTTGCAAAAGCAACAGACTATAAAGTCAGACTTGAAAAAGTACGCGCTGAGCAAAAAAAGATGGTTCGAAATGATACAGCAGTATATGGAGCAACAAACTGGACTGTAAATGGAGATAAGAGAAAGGGAGCTAAAATGGTAAAAGATACCAAGAAACTCCTTCTCCGAGATTTCAATAATGAATGTGATGCCGCTATAAGCAAAGTTAAATATAGTAATTTTGATACAAGCTTAAAACGTATAATGAATTCAAAAGATACTATTTCAAAACTTGGTAACGTTATGAGTATTGAAATTTCTAATATGTACCTTGATAAAAAAGTTGCAGAATTACATTTGGCTTACGAATATGCTTTAAAAAAACAAGAAGAAAAAGAGGAACAAAAAGCAGTAAGAGAAGCAGCAAGAGAAGCTGCGAAACTTGAAAAAGAAATAGCGATAGAGCGTAAAAAACTAGATAAAGAACAAGCTCATTATCAAAATGCTCTTGAAAAAATAAATAGTCAGCTTTTGATAGATCCAGAAAACGAAGAACTCAAGAATAAAAAAGAAGAACTCAAAAATCAACTTCAAGTAATCGACAAAGAATATGAAGATATGGATTATCGTCTAGCAAATGCTAAAGCAGGTTATGTATATATCATCTCTAATATAGGAGCTTTTGGTGAAAACGTATACAAAATTGGTATGACTAGACGGCTTGAGCCACAAGACCGAATAGATGAACTGGGAAGTGCTTCGGTTCCGTTTAAATTTGATGTACATGCTCTAATTTTCTCAGATGATGCTCCTGCGCTTGAAGCTGCGCTTCATCGTGCATTTAATGACAAGAAAATAAATATGGTCAATAATCGTAAAGAATTCTTTAATGTAACCTTGGATGAAATTAAAAAGGTTGTTGAAGAAAACTATGATAAGACTGTTGAATGGGAAGACGTTGCGAGTGCTGAACAGTTTAGAGAGAGTAAGGCTATAAAAAAAGCGATAGAAAATAAACAATAAAGATAAAAATAACCTTCAGCAATATGCTGGAGGTTATTTATTGTTTATGGCTATGCAACTTTTTTGCGTAAAAGTGTCATGAAATGGACACTGATTGATTCTAAAAATGGTATTATATAAACATATAAAGTTTTTTGGAGATGGCAAAATGATTTCGGAAAAGACTACTAATGAAGTATTGGCATTTAGGGATGATAGAGACTGGAAGCAGTTTCATAATCCTAAAGATTTAGCCATCAGTATTTCACTTGAAGCTGCTGAACTTTTAGAGATATTTCAGTGGAGTGGCGAAGATGTTAACTGCTCCAATAAATTAGACAAGATTAAGGAAGAATTAGCTGATGTTGTAAATTATTCAATCCTTATGGCTGATGCCTGTGGATTAGACTTAGATGAAATTGTATCTGAAAAGATTAAAAGAAATAATGAGAAATATCCGGTCGATCTTGCAAAAGGCAGCGCTAAGAAATATACAGAATTAAAAGAAGAGAGTGAATAATAATGCTAGTATATGAGGGTACAAAGAACGATTTCAATCAACGTGTTTTCAATGATACAATTGGCGCAGATATAGAAAAAGTTGTTTTAGAAAAGTTAGGCAGACATACCGCAAAAAGCGAATTTCGATCATGGGAAAACTCTTTACCTTATCTTGATAAAGTATTAAGAGATTCAGAAATTCCTGATGATGCAGGTATAGCAATAGAGTACAACATTCCACAAACTGGAAAACGTGTTGACTTTATTATTTCAGGTTACGACGACAATAAGGATTCAAACGTTGTTATTATCGAATTAAAACAGTGGCAGGAATTAAAAAAATTTGATGGCGTTGATGCTTTGGTTGAAACCTTTACCGGAGGTTCCAACAGGAGAGTAGTCCATCCTTCTTATCAGGCGTGGTCTTATGCAACTTTAATTTCTGATTATAATTCCGTCGTTCAAGATGAACACATTAAACTTCATCCTTGTGCATGTCTTCATAATTATATTAGAAAACAAGAAGATCCATTAGATGACAATATTTATTCAGAATATCTTGATGTTGCTCCTGCTTTTACGAAAGGACAAGCAAAAGAATTACAACAATTCATAAAAACTAATATTAAATATGGCGATAATAAAGATATCCTTTATCGAATTGAAAACGGTAAGATTAGACCTTCAAAAAGTCTTCAGAATTCAATCGCTTCAATGCTTCAAGGTAATCAGGAGTTTGTAATGATTGATGACCAGAAAGTTGTCTTTGAAGATATTTTAAGAATATCAAAACAGAGCCAAAACGATAGAAAGAAAAGAACAATAATAGTTAAAGGTGGACCTGGAACAGGTAAGTCAGTTATAGCAATTAATTTACTTTCCGCTTTAACAAATGAAGATCAGTTTGTTCAATATGTTTCAAAGAATTCTGCCCCTAGAGAAGTTTATGCTAAAAAACTAAAAGGAATTAAAAAAAGATCAGATATTAATATTATGTTTAAAGGATCAGCTTCTTATGTAAATGTATCACCTAATATGGCACATACACTTATAGTTGATGAAGCTCATCGTCTTATGAAAAAAACGATTTACCAAAAAGAAGGGGAAAACCAAATTAAAGAAATTATTTCGGCTAGTTATTGCAATATATTTTTTATTGATGAAAGACAACGAGTTACCATGGAAGATATTGGTAATGTTGAAGAAATAAAAAAATGGGCTAGATATTGCAAAAGTGAAATCATTGAAATGTCATTAAGTTCGCAATTTAGATGTAATGGATCTGATGGATACTTGGCTTGGCTTGATAATGTGTTGGAAATTAGAAATACAGCAAACTATGATTTAAATGGAATTGATTTCGACTTTAGAGTTTTTGATTCACCAAATGAAGTTAGAGATTTAATTATTGAAAAGAACAATATTAATAATTGCTCGAGAATGCTAGCTGGATATTGTTGGGATTGGAATAAAAGTGAAAAAAACAATCCAGAGTACAATGATATTGTAATTGATGACTTTGGGATGAGCTGGAATTTAGGCTCCGGCGAACCTTTTGCTATCAGAGATACATCAATTAATGAAATAGGTTGTATACATACTTCTCAGGGATTAGAGTTTGATTATGTTGGGGTAATAATTGGTGATGATATCAGATATGAAAATGGAGAGATTGTTACTGATTTTAATAAAAGAGCTAAAACAGACCAATCATTAAAGGGCATAAAGAAACTCTTTAAAGAAAATCCTGAACTCGCAAATGCCAAAGCTGATGAAATAATAAAGAATACATACAGAACTTTACTAACCAGAGGTATGAAAGGTTGCTATGTATATTGCACAAATCCAGAATTAGCACAGTATTTGAAAAAATCTATTAAATAATTAGGAGATTATTATGAAAAAGAAACTTATGCAAATTCTTAGCGCTATCCTTGCAGCCATTGTGTTAGTATTTGGTGCTATCTTCGGAACTGAAAGTACACTCAAGCTTTCAGGTGATGAGATTAAGGGCGAACTGGTGAAAATCGGTGAGCTTGCTACCATGGAGTATAATTACACTCATGTATCAACTCTTTCCAAGCAGAAGGCTATAAACGTGGCTAGCGTTTATAGCATAGAGCTCCCATGGTCATGGGCTAATTCGACTTTGGTTTACAGTGTGGATGGCTGTATTAAATTTGGCTATAACTTTGAAGATATCGATGTTACTGTAGACGATGATAACAACAGGATTACCATCAAGCTGCCGGAAACAAAGGTTCTTTCAAACGAGCTCGATATGAAGAGTGTTCAGGTATTAGACCAGAAGAATGGTCTCTTTAAGTCAATTGATTATAGTGACATCTTTGACTCAGAGGAGAGTATCAAGGAAGAGGAACTTAAGATTGCG
>JAZLGF010000004.1:0-41275 GCA_045616165.1 Lachnospiraceae bacterium | reverse complement strand
ATAGCGCAGGCGCCGCTAGCTTCGCGAGCGAAATAGTATAATTTTAAAAAAGCGAGCGGGACAGTGTGGCTCGTTATCGGCGAGTTGGAACCCGAGCCAGGAACGAGCTACACTGTCCGCGAGCATGATAATCTTAAACAGTGTTGTTCTGAAAATAATTTTCGATTTGCTCTTTTGTGGCAGATAAGGTTCCCTGGGCGAAGCCGCCACGTCCGCCACCTTTTCCATTTAGATTCGTATTCATTTCTTTTACGAGCTCACTTAAGTCTTTATTACGGCTTACTAAAGAATATCTAAAGATAGATTCATCTTCATATATATCGGCCCCTTTACACAATACGGCGCAAACGCCAGGGCAAACGTCTGCCAATTTATCAGCAAGACGACGCCCCATATCAGGACTCATCCAATCGCTAATTACTAATGCATCATTTTTACCTCTATAAGTTTCTACGAAGAGTTCTATATATTGATCTTCAACAAAGTCCTTCTTGCTTTTTAACTGGATATTATCTTCAAGAAGTTTGCTAGTAGCTCCACTGGTTTCAAAATCCTTTGCGCTTAGTAAAACTGAAATTTCTTTGTTTTGTGTATAAACTTTAGAAAGAAATTTCAATGCGCGGTTTCCACAAAGAAGTTCAAGACGTGTGCCTTCACGGAAACTATGTGCAGAAATAAATTTTACAAGGCCAATCTCTCCACTTGTCTTTACGTGTGTACCGCAACATGCACACATATCTGCGCCAGGAAAGCTTGCAATACGAACGGCTCCGCTTAATTCTTTTTTGCTTCTGTAATTAAGCTCTTTTAGTTCTTCGCTTGTTGGCCAAAGTTCTATAAACTTATGATTTTCCCAGATATATTTATTTGCTGCGTTCTCAATTTCTAGCGCATCTTCTAAAGAAATAGGGACATTATAATCAATCGTTACAACATCTTTTCCAAGATGAAAACCAACATTATCACAATTGAATTTTTCGCAAATCATACCACTGACAATATGCTCACCAGAGTGTTGTTGCATATGATCAAAGCGATTTTCCCAATCGATAAAACCTTGAACATTTTTTCCAATCATGCCGTTAGCGGCCGTGGAAATAGTATGCCAAATAATGCCTTCCTTTTCATGAGCATCCGTTACTTCGTATTTGGTTTCGTCAACAACAATATATCCTTTGTCGGCTTGCTGACCGCCACCTTCTGGATAAAATGCAGTCTGACTAAAAGCGAGTAAAGTCCCATCATTACTAGGTTTTTCGTCAACTATTGTCGCTTCAAATTTCTTTATATATGCATCTTCATAAAATAATTTTTTCGTTTCCATAACTAAATTTCCTCTATTGTCAGATTACTTTTTTATAAATTTTTCTTTAATAATATTTGTTGATGTTTCTAAAATTTCATCTGTGTTTTCGCCCAACATTTTTTTTAATAATTCATATTCATCTATACAGCCTTTCGCATGAAGAACTTTATATGCTCCGGCGTCACTTCCAAGTCCAATATGAACATGCTTTTCTTTTGCTTTTAGAATAGCTTCTTGATGCGTTGCCGAAATTTTGAAAACTGCTTCTTCATTAAATCTTTCACAGTCTTTTAAATTATTACTTGTTAGCGCAGTTGGAACCCATACGATATTTTTTTCTTTTATTATATCTAAGGTTTCATCATCGATGTAGTAGCCATGTTCAATTGAATCCGCACCCGCTAATGCCGCCATCTTAACCCCATTTTGGCCACTGGCATGTGCCATAACGGCAAAACCTTCTTCATGCGCAACATGAACGAGTTCGGCTACTTCTTTGTCAGTGTAATTACTTTTTGAAACTACGCCAAATTGATTGAAATCCAAAATTCCAGAAACCATGATTTTTATGAAGTCAGCGCCCTTTTTACGTGCTTGAACAATAAGATTTTTATATTCATTCAAATTGCTATAGGCTTCGCCAACAACTTTACCATAATTTCCTTCTTTATACATAGCAAAAGCCGGCGTGACATAGGTAATTCCAAATTCATTAGCAATACTTTTTGCAAAAAGACATGCGCCGAAATGATCACCTCCATCGCGAACGAAGTCGATACCGTTTTCTTTGTATGCCTTTAAAACACTTCGCACATGAGTTTCATCAATTCCGATTTTAAATCGTTCAACGCTATTCTTATAATCAATTCCGTCCATAAAAACATGGGCATGTAATTCGGCCAATTTCATATGTTTATTATAGCATGAGTTCTAAAAGTTTGTTGGAATTTGGCTAGCGAGCGGACAGGGTGGCTCGTTATCGGCAAGTTGGAACCCGAGCCAGGAACGAGCCACCCTGTCCGCGAGCATAAAAAAATAAAAAGCCGAGACAAAATCTCGGCTTAATTATTATTCGAAGTTTTCCGGAACCGGCACAGCGCCATTGTTCTTAAGCATGTTAACAAAACGAGTGTACTTAGGCTGCCATGTAAGTTTAATAGTTCCTGTTGGACCGTTACGTTGCTTAGCAATAATTACTTCGGCTACGTTTTTATCGACCGTTTCAGGATTATAGTAATCATCACGGTAAAGGAACATAATTACGTCGGCATCCTGCTCTATTGCACCAGATTCACGGATGTCAGAAAGCATAGGTCTATGATCTGGTCTGCTTTCTACAGCACGGTTAAGCTGGGATAGTGCAATAACAGGAACATTAAGTTCACGAGCAAGGCTCTTAAGTCCACGTGAAATATCCGACAACTCCTGTACGCGGTTATCGGTTCTGGAGCCACTACTCATCAACTGGATATAGTCGATTATGATAAGCTGGATATCTTGTTCCATTTTATATTTACGGCATTTTGAACGAAGCTCTGCTACGCTAATGCCTGGTGTATCATCGATAATTAATTTCGAATTTCCGATAACTTCTGACGATTCTATAAGATTATCCCAATCTTTATCAGAAAGTTGTCCAGAACGAATATTTTGAGCGTCTATTCTAGCTTCCATAGCAAAGAATCTGTTTACAAGTTGTTCCTTTGACATTTCGAGTGAGAATATTGCTGCAGATTGATTTTTTCTAAAAACAACATGATCCAAAATTGAAAGTGAAAATGCTGTTTTACCCATTGAAGGTCTAGCCGCGATCAAAATAAAGTCTGAAGGCTGAAGGCCTGCTGTTTTGAAATCTAAGTCAGCAAAGCCCGTGGAAAGACCTGTGATATTTCCTTTTGTTTGTGATGCTATCTGTATTTTCTTAAGAGCGTTTATAACTATTTGATTAATAGGTTCAAACTCTCTTGTGTTTCTAGATTGAATAAGATTGAAAACATTTTTCTCTGTTGTTTCAAGAATGTTTTCTAAATTGTCATGTCCCTGATAACAACTTTCTGAGATACTGTCTGATATCTTAATAAGACGACGTAGTGTCGCTTTTTCGTAAACGATTTGCGCATAATGTTTTACATTCGCAGACGTAGGTACACTATTTAAGATATCTTTAATAAACTCTGTACTTTGCATTTCTTCTGGAGCTTCGTTTTCTTTTAGCTTATCCGCAAGTGTTACCGCATCAATCGGTTTACCCGCTACAAAAAGCTGTCTCATTGCCTCAAAAACAACACCGTTTTGCTTTGCATAAAAGTCTTCTGCGCTTAATATTTCAGTAGCACTCATAACGGCGTCCTTATCCATAAGCATAGCGCCTAAAACAGAACGCTCTGCTTCTAAATTATGTGGCATTATTTTTTTGAGGAGAGCTGTATCATCCATTTTTATCCCTCTACAACATTGACTGTAAGATGTGCCTGCACATCTTTGTGTAGTTTAACTTTAACACTATGTGTTCCAATTTCTTTTATAGGTTCATCAAGAACAATTTTCTTTTTATCAACCTCGATGCCTTTTTGTTCTTTACATGCTGCGGCGATTTCTTTAGTAGCGATTGCGCCGAAAAGTTTTCCACCTTCGCCTACCTTTATTTTGATTTCAACGCCACCATCTTCAATTTTTGCTGCTAATGCTTTTGCGGCATCTAAATTTTCCTGTGCAACTTTTTCATCATTAGCTTTTTGAAGTTTTAGGTTATTAAGATTTGCTGCACTAGCTTCTACGCCCTTTTTCTTCGGCAAAATAAAGTTTCTAGCATATCCGTCGCTAACATCAACTATTTCACCTTTTTTCCCAAGTGATTTAACATCTTCTAATAATATTACTTTCATGATAAAGTTCCTTCTTCAATCATTTTTCTGATTGTAATAATCAAATTCTTTCTTGATTCTGCTATTGTGCTGTCTTTAATTTGAGCACCCGCAATGTTTAGATGGCCACCGCCACCCATACGTTCCATAACAAGTTGTACGTTAACATCGTTTTCTGAACGTGCACTAATATATATAATTCCATCAATATTTATTAAAACGAAACTTGCTTTAACTTCATTAACGCTAAGCAACTCGTTTGCGACCTGAGCCGCAACAATAGTTGGATTATCTAGTCCATCTGGTTTACAAACGGCTATAGCATACTTTTCTCCGAGCATTTTCGTTGTTCTCATAGCACTTGCTTTTGCAATCATCTCTGCAAATGAATCATTAAACAATGATTTTATCTTTGAAATATCAATACCATATTTTTTAAGATCTGCTGCCGCCTCGAAAGTTCTAACGCCAGTATTTTTAGCAAAATAATCTGTATCAATTAACATGCCGGCAAAAAGTGCTTCTGCTTCAATTTTCTTTAGTTTAACTCCACCAGAAATATATCTTAAAAGTTCTGTTACCATTTCTGATGCTGAACTAGCTGATGGTTCCTGGTAAAGCAAAGATACTTTAGCAAGTTGTTCAAGTCCCTGACGGTGATGATCAATCAAAACTATTGTATTTGTTAAATCAATAAGCTCAGGACACTCAAATCTATCAACACTATTTACATCTACAATGATAAGTGCCGTGTTATCATCTACATAATCTTTAGCATCTGTACTCTTAATAAATGCTTGTTTATAATCTTCATCAGCCTTAAAAGAATCTAGGATCGGCTTAACCGAGTTATTCAAATCATTAAGTACAACATATGCACTCTTGCCAAGCATTTTTGCTGCTCTATATATACCCATAGCTGCACCAAATCCATCAATATCGCAAACCTTATGGCTCATGATAACGACTTTATCAACGCTTCCAAAGATTTCCTTAAGTGCTGTTGCTTTTACTCTTGCTTTAACTTTTGTATTCTTTTCTGCCTGCTTTGTTTTTCCGCCGTAGTAATAAATTCTCTCATTATCTCTAATTATTGCTTGGTCACCACCACGTCCAAGCGCAAGTTCTAAAGCAAGACGTGCATTTTCAGAGTTTTGCAAATAATCATCTCCAACACCAAGTCCAATACTTAATGTGATTGGAATTTCTGTGCCGGAATCTATAGCTCTAATAATATCTAAAATTTCAAATTTATCTCTTTGGAACTTGCCAAGGTATTTATGCTTAAAAATAGCAAAATATCTATCTTTTTCCATCTTTCTAACTATGCCACCGATATCCTGGAAATATTTATTTATAGCACGGTCAACCATTGCAACAATCAACGATTTTTTAACGTCTGTTGCCTGTTCAATTGTTTCTTCATAGTTATCTATATAAATTGATGCTACAACCATTTCTTCTTCTTTTGTCAGTTGCATCATATTTACTATTTCTGTTTCGTCGAAAAGATAAACCGCATATAAATTCAAATCGTTTCTAGGTGGAATAGCAATTTTTTTATCTATTATGCGTCTGTCTATTTTAAGTTTTCTTATATTTACGCGATAGTTTCTTGCATCATATAAAATAGATATATCAGTAAATTTCTCTTCAAAATCTAACATCTCCGGTGTAATCTCACGGAACAAATCGCATATATTTATCTGCTCATCTTCTGGTGAATAAAATTTTGAGAAATTCGCATTGCAAAGTAAAATATCGCCCTTTATATCTGTAATTGCGTACGGCATAGGAAAATCAGCTATCATCTGACGTTCAGCATTCTCATACGATCTTGCAAATCTAATAAGTCCATCCTTTAAGCGCTTGTAGTTAATAAATACAAAAACAATCGTAAATGCCGTATAAACAGCAAATATTATTAACGTAACTATTCCCGCTGTTGTTGAAATGAACATAAAAAGGATTCCAAGCGCTAAAAACAATGCCGCCGTAACCACCGGAAACGTCAGATAACCCTTTATTACATATCCAATTTTTAACTTATTTTTTCTTTCCATTTTGCGTACCAAAAACGCTCCCATTTTTAGAGAGTGTCTTTTGATTATACTACAACCAGTATAAGAAAGGAAGAATTTTTACTTTTTGGTTATTGCCTTTGCCGGACACATTTCCTGGCAACAATAGCACCTAATACACTTCTTATAATCATATGTTGCCTTTTGTCCATCTCCGGATTTAACAGCCTCCACCGGACATGCTTTTTGGCATACGCCACATGCGATGCACTTGCTTAAATCAACAATTGGTTTATTACCTTTTCTCTCAAGGAGTTTTGATAATCCTGGAATTGCCCAGATGGCCGGTTTCTTCCTCTTTACATCAAAATTGAAATTGCCATATTTCTTAGCAGCATCAGCTACGCTTATTTCGCCTTCTGGCGTAACAACGCTTATTTCGCTTAATGTCATTGTACCAAGTCCAGCCTTAGCGCCATATATATTAGTTGGGACATATGAAGGATCAAGATAAACAAGTTTTGCAAAAAGCATATCCAAAGCAACTGGATCTTCACTCATTAAAATCATGTTCATCGGCGTTGGATTACCTGCTGCCGGTCCATTTCCTTCCATAGCAACAACTCCATCCATAATATGGAACTTTACACCTACACATTTATTTAAATCTGCAAGCATACCGGCAAACTTATTACTATCGGCATACTGCGCATGTCCCTTAGTTTTATGAGCTCCTGCTATAAATCCGTACTGGTTTTTAATTGCACCTGTGATATTTTCAAGCGCATGCGTTTTCATTTTGCATATTTCGAAAATGGTATCCGCTTCGTCACATGCATCGACTAAAACAAAACTTTTTGCTACTTTTCCTTCTGGATATTTTTTTGTGTGTGATGATGTGAATTTTCCTAAAACCGCTCCATATTTGTCAGCTTCCGGTTTAATCATGCACTTATTAAGTGTATCTTCTATTTTTGCTAAAGGATTCCCCGGTGCATCACCATATTTAATATCTTCACATCCATATTCTTTTAAGCATTTAAGAACCGCACCAAAAACACTTGGGTGTGTAGTGATTGCCGTCTCTGGTGATGAGCTTGAAAGTAAGTTAAGCTTAATAAGCAATTTGTCTTCTTTTTTAACATATTGGCCTACGCCACCTAAAAGTTCAAATCCTTTGCTTACCGCTTGGTAAACTTTTTCTTCGTCATAACTATCGCAAGGAATTAATGCAACTTTGCTATTCATAATTATACCTCTCTAAAAAAAGCAACTCCGATTGGGAGTTGCTTAATTTTTACTTAGTCAACAGTGTAAGGCATTAATGCAATATGTCTTGCTCTCTTAACTGCTGTTGTGATAGCTCTTTGATGCTTAGCACAAGTTCCCGTAATTCTTCTTGGAAGGATTTTTCCTCTTTCAGATACGTATCTCTTTAATGTGTTAACATCTTTGTAATCTACCTTAGGAGCTTTTTCTCCACAGAAAGCACAAACTTTTTTTCTTCTGTGCATGTTAGGTTTTCTTCTTGGAGCATCTCCTCTATCTTCTTTGTTAAATGCCATAATTATTTCCTCCTAATTTCGGCGACTTCTCGCCACTAAAGTTTAATTAAATGGCAAACCCTCGTCTTCTAATCCATCAGCAATGTTCATAAAGCCTTCGCCTACTGCCTCGCTAGGAGCTGGCTGTGGCATTGGATTGCTTTGCATAGGCTGAGTTTGTGGAGCTTGGTTATAGCCTGCATTTTGTTGTGCATTTTGGCCACCGTTACCTTTGCTTTCAGCAAATTCAACATTTTCAACTACCACATCTGTTGTATAGACTTTTTGTCCATCTTTGTTTGTGTAGTTACCTGTTTGAATTCTGCCTTCTAAACAAACTTTTGTTCCTTGTTTGATATATTTCTCAAAGAACTCTGCTGTTTTTCCAAAAGCTACGCATCCAATAAAATCTGCGCTTTGCTGCTCATCCTTTTTGTATCTACGATCTACTGCAAGAGTAAATCTGGCAACTGCTGTGGAATTTTCATTTTGTGAATATCTCACGTCGGGATCTCTTGTTAAACGTCCCATAAGTATTACTTTATTCATAGTAACTCCTTTTTTGTACGAGTGTTCAGTGCCATTAGATATTTACTCTTCGTCTTCTTTGACAACTAAATATCTGAGAACGTTGTCCATGATTCTCATCTGAGCTTCCATTTCGTTTGGACAATCAGTATTCTCTGACTCGAAATAAACAAAGTAGTAAAATGCCTCGTTCATTTTTTGAATTTCATAAGCAAGTTTCTTTTTGCCCCATTCATCTACTTTAGTTACGTTACCACCGAATCTAGTGATAAGTTCTTTAACTTTTTCGATAAGAGCAGCTCTGCCTTCGTCTTCGAGTTTAGCACTTACAACAACTGCTAATTCATATTTGCTCATGTCTCGCACCTCCTTTTGGTCTCTGGCCCACTTCTTAAAAAGTGAGCAAGGAATATTATCACGAAGTAGTATTTTAGCATGAAAAATACCCCTTTGCAAGAAATAGTTTATATGGTAAGTGAACAAAGTTTCAATATCGCCGACAACGAGTGGAGCTGACGAATTCGTTATCGGCGAGTTGGAACCCGAGCCAGGAACGAGACGACGGGCTGCGAGCATCAAGAAAAGAGCCACACAAATTCAGGTTTGTTTTATTTTGTCATATTGATATATTCTTTCTTCACTATTATAATCTGGTTATGGAAAAGAGATTTGAGCGGAATATACCAACTTTATCAGAAGACGAGCAAAAGGCTTTGCAAGCAAGCCGCATAGCCATTATTGGTCTAGGCGGTCTTGGTGGTTACCTTTGTGAAATGGTTGCCCGCCTTGGAGTAGGCTTTGTTGTTGTTTGTGATGGCGATGTTTTCGATGAAACAAATCTTAACAGACAGCTTTTAAGTAGTGAAGGCAACGTTGGAATGCTTAAAGCCGAATCTGCCAAAGGATGGATTGAATCTATTAATCCATCGGCAAAGGTCGACATGTACTGCCAAAATTTTACTGCTAATAATGCTTTAGAGATTCTTGATGGATGTGATTTAGTCTTAGACGGACTTGACAATGCCGAATCACGCCTTATCTTAGAAGATACATGCGCAAAACTTAATATTCCTATCATTCATGGAGCAATCCAAGGTCTTACAGCGCAGGTTGGTGTTGCGCTTCCAGGCCATAACATGCTTCATAAACTTTTTGCCCGTGAAACTAGTTCAGAAACTTCCAATAAAACCGACTCGCAAAAATCTACACTTGTTTGCACTCCTGCGTTTTGTGCTTCTTTACAAATCGCCCAAGCCGTAACTTACCTTTGCAAAGGCGAGGCTCCGCTCGCGAACAAACTCTTAATCGCCTCTCTCGACAACGTAGACTTCACCACAGTTCCACTGTCGTAACAAAAGTCATATACGCCGCCTCCCATTCTTCGTTCAAACGGTTTATTGCAACTTCTTGTTCCAATCGGTGAACGAAATTACTTTCTTCGCCTGTAGGAATTCCTGTTTTAATATAATCAAAGAAATTTCTTAGTTCTTCTGAAATATTTTTTCCTTTATAACAACAATTAACAAATACAACGTGACTGCCATCATTAAGTGTAATACTTGAATCGTCCTTACACCTATACTCATAGTAATATACAGGTAAGTCTTTTTCAATAGAGAGTTTCTCATTAGAAGTTGTATGGCAAAACAAGGTGGCGGGGAATCCGCCACCTTGCAATTATGTTGTTTAATTGTGTCTTAAATTTTTGTTGTTTGATTATGTCTTATGTTTTTATTATGTGCCTTAAGTTTTGATTTGTACCTAGGGCATTTTAGTTTTTGCCTTTTTGCTTTCTTAAAACTAAGATGCCAACTGCTACTGCGAGTGCAAATAGACCTGCGAACTCCCAGATAAGCATTGCTCTTGTGTCTTCAGTTTCAGGGTTTGTTGGCGTACTAGGCTGTTTGATTACAAGAGCTTTTGCAACTTCCACACCTTTAACCTTATATACATAGAATGATTCCTCATCTATTTCTTCTTTTACTAATTCCACTGTACCTTTAATATCTTCTGTTTTAAATGTTGGTCCCGCATTTTCCTCGCCTAACACCAAAAGATCATTTGAAACATCAATAGGTTTTTCACCTTTTCCCATACTTATCAAAGCGCCAATTTTTACATTTTCAATTTCACAACTTCCATATATCTCTGCTTGCTTAATAGTATTTTCAACTATTATATTATTCATAGCAATAATTCCTATATAATTGTAACTTGTAATCTTGATTGTTCCTCCACTTAAAATAACATCTCCATATGTAACAATTGCTCCATTCATGCCATCGTCCTTACCCATATGTTCTATGGTAATCGTTCCTTCGAATGTTTTATCAAATGTAATATTTTTATGACCAACATCAGCAATATGAGAAGCATCAATTCCTTTTATTTGTCCATATATTTTGAGGTTTCCATCTCCCTTAAAAGTCAAGTCTTGTGAATCTATTCCGCACAAAACCACTTTGCCTTCATCTAAACTTTCGTTTTCGATAATCCTATCGCCAATTTGATTATCATTTATTAGTTTAATTTCTACAGCATCTCCTAAAGCCTTTATCCCAAATTCGATTTGATTATTTTTTTCCGGAAGGATTTTTACACCATCAAGTGTAACGCTTTCAACTTCTTCTCCTAGTTCAATAGTTCCATCGTACAATGTACCTTTAATTACTAACCCAGATTTTAATATTTCTACGGTCGTAAACCCCGTGTCCGTATTTTGGGATATATTATAATCTCCCTCAGGAGAAGCCTCTGTTACCCCATCCGACTCATATATAGTTAACGTATTGTCTTCTGCCTTTGTTGGCAATGCCAACGCTGGAAGCATAGTTAAAACCATTGTCAGAGTTAAAATTATTCCTATGATTTTTTTCTTCATGTACTCATCCCTTTCTAAAATAGTAAGATAGTATATCTATGTTTTTTATTTATATGGGGTTAGTATATCACAGCTCCCCCCCCGATTTCCACTACATATGCTAAATTTTTTTAGTTTTTTCACAATATCTTGGGATTTTTTAAAGGCTGCGGAGCATGAAAAAGGCCCCAGCGAAAGTGCCGAGGCCTTAAAACTTTTAGTGTCTACTTATTAGATTGTTGGGAATTGAAGAGCTTTCATTTCAGCGATTTTAGCTGGAAGTTCTGGATTTGTTTCCATGTTCTTGAAGAAGTCGATTCTTGTTGCGATGATTTCTTCAAGGTGGTAAGCTCTTGATTCATTTACGTTTCTGTCACGGCTAAGTCCTGTCTCAGGGATAACTTCGAATTTACCATCTTTAAGTTCAAGACCAGCACCACAAACTGCACACTCGAATGGGAATTTAACTCCATCCCAGTGAACGTCACCACGGAACACTAAGCCGCCATGGCAGTTAGGGCAAAGACCCATGTCAGGATCGCCGAGCCATTTTCTTTGTTCGAATGGAGTGTTGATAGCTTCAACAATGTTTTCACCCATCTTAGCACATCTGTCCATATGATCTTGACGTAAGCAGATATTTCCAGGACGTCCTACTCTCGTTACCATGTATTCATCGATAACTTGGATAGACTGTGTGAACATTGTAGCTGCAAGTGATTCAAGTGCGAATCCCTGCCAATCGTGGCATGATCCACCAACAGCAATAAGACCACAGCAAAGATGTGGATCTTTTTCAACAACACCAATTTTAATAAGGAAAGCAAGTTCGTATGCTAAGAATCTCTGAGCAAACTTCATGTAAAGTGAACTTGGTGTTAAGTCGTATGTAGGAACAGCAATGATGATACCGTCTTGTCTTTGGAATACGTCCATGATTTTTTGCATATCATCTTTGTCTTTAAGTACGCAACCAGGATATGTATCACGTTTTCCCATTTCAACTTCACCCATTGTCATTGTACAGCTTTCACAACCTGTACATGGAAGGATGTTGTAATCAAAAAGGTTAATAAATGTACATTCTGCACCCTTGTCTTGTGCTGCCTTAAGAGCTGCTTTAACAGCGAAATCACTGTTACCGTTGTGTCTTCCGGCACTAATACCTAAAATTTTCATTTCTTTTCTCCTTTTTAATATATATTTGCAAATATAATTACAATTTATTATATCATTGTAGATTTTCTTATACAATCAAGAAATATTAAGATTGTGTTCTTGAAAAAAACATTTTATATTTACGAATTACATAATAAATTTTATAATGAACAAGTAAATATAAAAAAAGAGGCTGAAAATGAATAAACAAGAATTCAAAAATTTTTCCGAGAACAAAATTATTATTTTAGATGGTGCGACTGGGTCATTTTTAATTGATGCAGGCATGCCTGCTAATGGATGTTGCGAAAGTTGGATTTGTGACCATGAAGATGTATTAGTTAGCTTACAAGAACAGTATGTCGACGCTGGAAGCAATATAATTTATGCTCCAACGTTCGGTGCAAATAGAGGCCGTCTTAAATCATTTCATACCGAAGATAACATCGTAAAATTTAACACTGTGCCTGTGCAATTTTCAAAAAAGGCAGCTGCCGGAAAAGCTTTGGTAGCCGGAAACCTTTCTATGACAGGCTCATTTATTATCGAAGACGATGAAAGCTTCGATAAAATAGTTGATATATATAAAGAACAAATAAAAATTTTAGCTGACGCCGGATGCGATTTACTTGCGATTGAAACAATGGCGAACGCCAAAGAAGCTTTGGCCGCTGCCACCGCTGCAAAAGAGGTTTGCGATTTACCGGTTATGTTAAGCCTCTCTTTCGAAGCTAATGGTCATACCTATTACGGTGATAGTCCTGAGATGGCCGCTAAGATATTAGAAAATGCTGGTATAGATGTCATTGGTGCTAACTGCTCCGTAGGTCCGGAGAAAATGTTTGATGTCATTAGTAGCTATAGTAAATGCACTAACTTACCAATTTTAGCAAAACCGAATGCCGGACTTCCAAAGCCTGGACCACATGGCAAATTCCAGTACGATTTATCAGATGATAATTTCGCAATTTTGATGATTCAATTAATTGAAGCCGGCGCACGCTTCGTCGGAGGATGTTGCGGAACTAGTCCTTCATATATCAAAAAACTTTCATTACTTACAAGTAACATGATGTTATAAAAAATAAAACCAGTTGAAATTCAACTGGTTTTATTTTTTATTTGAAAGTTACTATCTAGCGTACTTTCCGTTAATAAAAGTTACATCTTCATATTCATTGAATGGACCGCCGTAAACTTTAACAAGTGCAATAATCCAGTCAATAAGCGCCCAAATACCAATCGCACCGGCTGTAATAAGTTTTAAGATTCCAAGACCGATTTGGCCTCTCATAAATCTGTCTACTCCAAGGTAGCCAAATAAAAATGAACCAACCCATACAAATATATGCTTGTTAAGATGGGTCTCTTTCATATTATATGGTGTAGTTGGGTCTGATGGTCTTTCAGAATAAAAAGTCTTTTGTCCTTCTGATGCTGATAAAAGTTCGGCTTTCTTTGCTTCAAAATCTTCCTCAGTAATAACTCCCTGGTCTAATAAATCTTTGTATTTTTGAATCTCTTCTGCGTTACTCATAATTTTTTCTCCTTTAATTTTTTACTGTTTTATTATACACTACTTTGCTCACTGTTATCAAATTTTATTACGTTTGCGGACAGGGTGGCTCGTTATTGGCGAGTTGGAACCCGAGCCAGGAACGAGCTACCCTGTTCGCGAGCAATTAGTTTAAATGTTGGATGGTGCCATCGACCATTTCGCCGACGTTTTTAAATTCTTGAATCTCTCCAATATTGAATTTAATGTTAAAGGCCACCTCTATTTCATGAACGATGCTTAGATGTGCAAGGCTATCCCAGCCTTCAACATCCGCCGCCGTAGTCTCGTACGTTACTTCTAGTTCATCATCTTCAAATTCGTCTTGTAAAATTTCTACAATCTTTTCAAAAATTTCTTCTTTGTTCATTACTCTTCCTCCGCAATGAAATTTTCTTTTTCTATATAATCTTCAACATTTACACAATATTTATTCTCAACAGTCTCGCAAAATCCCATCGTTTTATAAATATCTGCCACCATAGAATTTTTAGCGGTTGGAATATATTCAGCTGAAACTTTTTTGTGTCCATGCTCCTTAGCGCTTTGAATCATTTTATTTACGATAAATTCTTCCATGCCTCGCTTTAATACACGACAACTCATAAGCCATGTATCAACAAAAACTTCTTCATCTGAAACCTTCTTCATAATTACTACAGCTATAAGTCCATGATCTCCAAACTTATCTTCGAGAGTATAATAAAGCGTGATGTAATTTCTATCATTTGCTATTTTTTCTATTTCATCTTCCGTATATCTAATCGTTCTTAAATTGAATTGGTTTGAACGTTGAGTAAGCTGGGCAATTCTAGCAAAGCGAACTTCTTCAAAAGCTTTTGCCTTTCCTACCATCTCCAAACTCTTTAAATAATCATCAATTGATGCATATGTCATTTGAGATTTTTTTCGTTCGAACTCAGCCTGATATTGTGCAGTCCTGTCCGCACTTTCGCCAGCAAATGAAACTGTATCAAATAAATTTAGGTTTTGTAAAAAGCCTAAATACTCCGCCGGATTTTCAGGAAGATCCGGTACTTCTATCTCTGGAATCATGCTCTTTACAAGATTTCTTTCGAATGGATTGTCATCAATAAACACGATAGAGTCCATTCCTATGTTCAAGCTTTCCTGAATCAGTTTTATATTCGAAGCCTTGTCATCCCAGTTAGCAACAAAAATCGAAATATCCGAAAGTCTAAGAATCATCTCTTCATGTTTTTCAAAAGGCTCTTTCGCCGTGTCCTCATTATTTTTGCTGCAGACTGCCAAAATAGTTCCAAAATCTTTTAACTGTTTAAGCCATCTTTGCAAGTCTGAGTATACATGTCCCGCTTTTAATTCACCTATTTGAATTCCGCCTAATCCGTCATCTCCGATAACTCCGCCCCAAAGTGTATTATCTAAATCTAAGATAACGCACTTTTTTATTTTACCTTCCATCGCTTTAAGAACATCTATAACGGCTTTTGCTACATGCGGCAAAGCCTCCATAGAAATCGTCATCTTAGCATTGTAGTAAAGTGATGGATCATAAAAAGCTTTTTGGCCAAGGCTTATTTGGACGCTAAGTAAATCTATTGGATAAATATCGCTTCTATTTTTTGCCGCTTCTTCAAGCAGAAAATTTAATTTTCTAATTTGATAAATAAATGTGTATTCAACTTTAGCCGAATAATTTCCGAGTGCTTTATCGTCTATTTCCGTGAAATTTGGTTGTAAAATTCGAGCCTTAGAATTATTACTAATTAAATCCCAATATTGCTCTATTCTTTTAATTGTTTCTTCAGCAAAATTTTTACGTAATCTTAAAGGCGCATCTAAAAATTCTTCATATAACTTATCAGTCGAAAGTAACAAAAGAATTTCATCAGGATTAAAAGCATAAACTTCTGACGTTGGGTCAAGAAGTTGCGCATCAATCTGGTTATAATCAGCATCAAACACTTTTAGATTTAAGGTTTCTAGTTTTCCATATCCTTCTATCGCCGTTGATAAAAACTGGGTTGCGCAGTTACCTAAAACTGCCAACTTTATTTCTCGACCTTCTATATTATTTTTTGCTGCTTTTTTTACTTCTTTAAAAGTGTACATGATTTATTCCCTTAGTAACGCAGATGAATTTATTTCTTCTAACGCATCTGTTAAATTTCTTTCCGATATATCTAATATTACAACATCCGGTTTAATTAAATCTATCATATCCTGGTCAATTTTATAATCCCAAATAAATGTTTCATTTGAAAAGTTTTCTGCAAGCGCTTCTAAAAGGCATTGTCCTAGCATCGAATCTCCAAAAATTAAAGCTCTCTTATTTGCGTTTTCATTTTCAAATACTTTGCAAAGTCTTCCCTCTACATGTTTTCTATTAGCAAGTTCTACAACATCACTATATAATTTATCAGATTTCTTTAATTCTTTTGCTTTTGGATTAATAATTTCCCAATTTCTAACTTCTTCGGAAATTTTCTCTCCTGATAATTTAACGGGACCCATCATCTTGGATAAATCGCCGATTACCTGTCCACTATCCGTTAGCTTTGCATCAAGTTTATCCCCGGAAATCACGCCCCACTTATTTAAGTCAGCGATGATTTTTTTATATCCCACAAATCTTCCCGCATATGACCAATGAGAATCCGTTTTGAAAAATAAATTATCTTCGCTTCTTTCTTTTTCAGCGAGAAGACTCTCTTTAAGTCTTACAACTTTTATATCAGAATTTGCTTCTATATAATCTGCGAAAATATCCGCTGGGCTTTCACTAACTTTATAATCTCCGCTAGCAATAAATTCTGGATAAATACTAACCTTACTAGGCGGGAGTACTAAAACATATTCAATATTTTGAGCTTTAAGCTTTTCATGTATCGCTATTTGATCTTCACAATATTGTTTAAGAAAGCTCTCATCAAAATTAGGATATCCACCTTTTGCAATTTCTAAATTATTTTCATTATCGTAATAAAGCCACCCGTCTTTTCCTATTTCGACATTCGCATTTGACTTGTTAAACAAATTATAATTTATCGTACCACTAAGAGTAAAATAAGCCTCGCGAAAACCTAGGTTATCTTCAAACCAAACTTTAAGGTCTTGAAAAAATGTTTCCGAAATTTTGCCACTAGCGTCAACTAGCTGCGGTGCATGTGCCAACTCTCTATTTTCTGATACCGAAAGTTTTCCCTCTTTCCAATTAAAGAAAATCAAGGACGCAGCAATTACAATGCAAAGTTCTATTGCGATAATTAATCCAACAATATGTTTTTTCATGCGCGCCTCCTTTCTTTAAAATTGAAAATATATAAAGGCTTGGTATGAGCTCGTAAACGCAAATGCTATTGCTACTATAAGCAAAATCGCGTAGATAATCGGCACTGCAATTTTAAGAACAGTTTGCTTTTTGCCTTCAAGCCATTTTTTAACTTTTGGAATAATTGGGAAACAAAAGATAGCGCCAATAATAAACGCTACTGCTAACTGTTCCCAATAAAATCCTGTTAGTGTGCTCGTAAATGCATTTCCATTTATGCCAAACATGTCCCCAAAGAATCTTCCAAACGATGATACGCTATCGCTTCTAAACATGAGTTGGCCGAAAATCAATACGATAAAGAAATATGTATGTGAAAAGATTTTTTGTCCCGTTGTTTCAGGTTGCTTTTTAATCTTTAATTTTTTTCGTCTTTGCTTTTTATAATTTTCTATTAATCTTTCTGCGGCGATGAAGATAAAATAGTAAAGGCCATATAGCAAGAAGTTCCATCCTGTTCCATGCCATATTCCGGCAAAAATCCAAACGCCAAGAAGTGCTAAGATATCACATCCCATTATTGCGATGTTCTTATCTTGGCATGCTCTAAAAATTGGTGTGTATAAATAATTTTTCATCCATGTGCCGAGAGTTATATGCCACCTCGACCAATATTCTGTTATTGTTTTTGAGATGTATGGGTAGTTAAAGTTTTCTGGCGTTTCAAATCCTATGGTGTTGCCAATTCCGATTGCGATATCGCAGTATCCTGCAAAGTCGTAGTATAACTGAACGAGATATCCTAAAATTCCCATCCAGGCAAGAAGAACGGTTCGTTCATCACCCATCATAAATATTTTATCGACAACAGCTCCTACTGTATCTGCGATTACAAGTTTCTTAAATAGACCGATGATAATTCTTTGTATGCCATTAAAGAATTTTTCTTTATCAAAAGGTCTCTCTTTTAGTTGTTTAGAAAAATCGTTATATTTGCTAATTGGTCCCATAACGACTTGTGGGAAAAATGCTATATAAAGCGCCACATCAAAAATATTTTTTTGCTTTGGCACTGTGCCCCAATAAACATCAAGGCAAAATGAAACTGTTCTGAATGTATAAAACGAAATTCCAAGTGGCAAAATGATATACGGTACTGAGATAGCTGTGCCAAAAATTAAATTGATGTTTTTAAGTGTGAATGCGAAATATTTATAATAGAATAAAAGTCCGAAGTTCCAGACCAGCATAATCAAAAGCAAAATTATTTTTATTGCTTTTGATTTATATTCTCTTGCAAGGATGAGCCCAAAACAATAGTTGATGATTATATTTGCTATCAATAACAGCACCATGCGTGGCTCACCCATCGCATAGAATATAAGTGACATGACAATTAAAAATACATTCTTTGCACGCCCTTTAAAAATATAATATCCGCCAATCGTTACTGGCAAAAATATAAATATGAAAAAGAGCGATGTAAAAGCAAGCGGGCTTCGTGATATGTCCGAACTATTTAAGAAATGCCATGTCTGGTTTATGATATTTACACTTGCTAAAAATATATTGATCAATTATTCAATCCATGTTTCAACATTTTCTACTCTTGGAGGACGAACTGTAGGAACTACTTCCGGGTAACCTAAAACGAGTGTCCCTCTAACTTCATATCCTTCAGGAACAAATGTTGATTTATATTGCAAAGTTTCTGGCTCTGTAAAAACGTCTTGAGAATAAACTGTAAGCCATGTTGCGCTAAGTCCGAGTGAGGCAGCTGCGTTCATGATATTGCCTGCTGCAAGGTATGGACCTGCAAGTGGCCATGGAACGTCGGTGCGTCCTGAAATCATGATAACAACCGGTGCTCCAAAGAAGTCTGCTGGGAAAGGCCATGTAGCTCCCTTAGGCGCAAGCTTTTTAAAATCTTCTGGCTCTTTGCTAACTGCCTTAAGTAAAAGATCTTTTCCTTCTTTGCTGGTAATTACTGTGAAATGCCAAGGCTGCATATTATGTCCGCTTGGGGCATATTTTGCTGCTTCTAAGACGGCCTGAATTTTTTCTTTTTCTACTGGTGTGTCTTTAAACTTTCTACAGCTAAATCTTTGTTTCATGTTTTTGATTACTTCATTTTCCATTGTTTTTCCTTCTTTCTTAATTAATCGAAATCTAGTAAATCCAATGATGCCCTTTTATGCAAATTTTGCTTTTACTTTTTTAATATCAACTAAATAAACAATAAGTATTGCGATGTCGCACACAAACCAGCTAATTGGATAAGCCCAGCAAAGCATCGCATACGTATTTACTGCCGCAAACGCGGTATAGATCCAAAGAATTCTTACACCGCAAACGCTAAAGATTGTAAGAATAACCGGAAGTATTGTATAGCCATAAACTCTTAGTGTTCCTGAAAGTGTTGTATTTATTACGTTTAAGCAAACGGTTGATCCGATAATAAGAAGTCTTGTAACTCCCAGGGCAATTACTTCTGGATCATCTGTATAAAGTCCCAAGAAGAATTTAGGGAATATTATTATGATTGCTGCTATTATTATTGCTGCTATTGCACCTAAAGCTAAAGAAATTTTTGTAATTTTTTTACAGCGCTTAAAATTTCCAGCTCCATAGTTTTGTCCAACGAAACTTGTTGCCGCCTGCGAAAACGCATCAACAATAAAGAAGATATACAAATCGTAATAAAGAGCTGCTGTGTTCGCTGCAACAGTAAGACTTCCTAAACTATTGAGCGCCGACATAATAAACAAATTCGAAACCGCAAAGACTGTAGATTGAATACCGGCTGGAATTCCAATTTTTATTGTTTGTTTTAATATTGGAAAATCTATTTTAAGTTTCTTAAATTCTATCTTCGTTTCATCCTCCGAGCGCGCTAGGATGATGTATAAAATAATCGCACTAATTATATTTGAAATAACGGTTGCTATTGCCACGCCCTCAACGCTCATGCCGCAAACGGCAACAAAAAAGATATTAAGTCCAACATTAAGAAGTCCGGCAATGATTAAAACTATAAGAGGCGTCTTTGTATCGCCCTTGCTCCTAAAGATTGCGTTTTCAAAATTATATAACATTATAAAAGGCATGCCAGCAAAATAGATTTTTAGGTAAAGCGTAGCCATATCAATAATGTCATCTTGGGTTTTTAACAAAACCAAAAATGGACGTGCTAACAAAAAGCCTAGGATGCCTACAATAATTCCAACTATAAATGAAATAAGAATTGCGGTATGAGTTGTTTTTGACGCTTCTTCTTTTCTACCTGCTCCTATATTAGTTGCTAAAACAACATTCGCGCCAATACTAAGTCCAACAAATAGATTGATTAATATGTTAATAATCGGCGTATTAACTCCAACCGCGGCAATCGCAAGATTTCCATAGTAATGCCCTACAACCGCTACATCCGCAGAGTTGAAAAGTTGTTGTAAAATACTTGTCGCTGCTAGCGGCAACGCAAACATTATTATCTTGTCCCATATGCTCCCTTCGAGCATATTCATTGTTTTTTTAGTCTTCGCCATAATATTATATTTTACAACATTTCCCGCTAAAATAAAATCTTCCCCTCCCAGATATACACAACATTTATTGACATGGTATAAATGAAAACGATGTTGTCCGTCGCTTTAAGGAATCCAAAAACAATCTCAAAAAAATATTACAATATTGTTCTGAAGTTCAACTCTTTGACAACACAGAAAAAATGACATGGGTAAAAACACTGAAATAATTCATCTTCACAAATTGCCATTTGCCGAGCTCTTTACTAAAAATACACCTCCACAGAAGAATTTCTCCTAGAGGTGTATTTTTAGTTACATTTTTTTGCAAAATTGTCCCTCCACAGGAGAATTTCTCCTGGAGGGACATTATTTAAAGTTTTTTTACTAAAAATTACACCTCCACAGCAAAACTTTTTCTGGAGGGACAATTTATCGAATTCAATCAGTTTAAATTACACCTCCACAGCAAAGTTTCTCCTGGAGGGGTATTTTCAAAAATAAAATGGCTGTGGGTTTGGGGACACTTTTCTTAAGTGCAACAATTCACCTAAAACCATAAAAGTAGGCAGCGGGCGGACATAAGTGTTATGGCGCACATAAATCAGCTGCCGTAGGTAGCGAAGCAAGGCGCGAGCTCCTTCTTAAGCTCAGGCGCCGTCAGCTTCGCGTTCCAAGAGCTCGGGGAATTCAGATTTGTTTAAATTACGTGGGTATGGTTTTAAGGCGCACTCGCATCTTCCTTGTTCGAATCCCACCTTTGAATCTTGCACGGAAAAAGAAGGTTCCACCGGAACCTTCTTTTTCGTAACGGAGATGGTGGGATTCGAACCCACGTGCCGGTTACCCGACAACCGCATTTCGAGTGCGGCTCGTTATGACCACTTCGATACATCTCCAAACAGTAGTTATTATAATCTAAACACGAAACATGTTCAAACAAAACTAAAAGAGCCCTAATTATAGGGCTCTTTTGTTAAAACCTTCTCTGTTAAATAAATTATTTTGCTTCTTTAGCTTTAAGTACTGCTTTGTAAACAAGAGCTGCAAGTACGCCACCAACTAATGGAGCAACGATGAATACCCACACACAACTAAGCGCATCGCCACCTGCAATTAAAGCTGGTCCTAAAGAGCGAGCTGGGTTAACAGATGTGCCTGTAAGGCCGATGCCAAAGATATGAATAAGTGTTAATGTGAAGCCGATTACGAGGCCTGCTACTGAACCGAAATTGTCTTTGCTTGTAACTCCTAAAATTACAAGAACAAAAACGAATGTAAGAATGATTTCGATTACGAGGCTAGCTCCGATATTGCCGTTTGCAAGACCATTTGATCCGAGTGCACCGGTTTTATCTTCAAGGCCTGACCATGCAAAAACGCCTTTAAGGATAAGTGCGCCAACGATTCCTCCAACGAACTGAGAAATAATATATCCGAAGAAATCTTTAACACTGATTTTTCCTGCAACGAGGCATCCGATTGAAACTGCTGGATTGATATGACATCCTGAAACGTTTCCGATTGAATAAGCCATACCAACAATTACAAGCCCGAAAGCCAAAGCTGTAAGAACATATCCGCAACCAGAAGCGCTATCACATCCAACTGTCATCGCTGTACCACAGCCAAAAACTACGAGTACTGCTGTTCCAATAAATTCAGCAATATATTTCTTAAAAGTTTCCATTTTCCTTTTCCTCCATATATTGATATATAAATTATGGAAGCTACTTACTTTCGCTTTCAATAATTTTTATTTGATAGAATTATTTTCCAGGTGCTGGAACTGGTGGGAACATTTCAGCATATTTAGCTTTAAGAGCTTTGAATTCTTCATTTGTACGAAGATCTGCTAAGCGGCCTTCGTTTTCCTGGATGTCATCAACATGAAGGAATTTACCTGATAATGTTTCATGAGCTTTGTGCTCATCTTCAGGCTTAAATACAAACTTGAATGCTCCGTCTTCTTCAACAAGTGTTCCGTGTAATCCGCAAAGATCACAAACAACATCTTTTGTTCCTGGATAAATATAAAATTCATTTCCTTGGCAGTGAGGACATACGCCTGGTTTGCCTGCCCATTTAGCATTTTCAATATCTTTTGCAGCTTCAACAAGGTTGCGAGCGATTTGACGAGTACGCTCTTTCTTATCTTCTTGCATAAGAATATCTTTGCACCACTGGAATCTTTCATTGTCGATTACTTTCCATGCAGGGCTCATTGAAACCATAGCATGGTCAGCTTCTGCTCTCTCGCCCCAATCGCTTCCGCCGATTGCAATGTAAGATGTAACCTTAGGCATTAAGAAACGAGGATCAATTCCTGGGCCACCAGCTTCTTTGCTAATCTTATCGCCAACGATATTCATAGCAAGGTCATGTCCTGGTCCAACTCTATCCATAACAGTTTTGAATAATCCTGAGCAACCTGATTCAAAAATAGGATCTACGAAAAGAATTCCGTCAGCTGCTAAAACATGGTTGTTCCAAAATTCTGCAAAATCATCTTTTCTTGTACAAATATTACCTTTCCCCGTTACAAGGCCTACTGAACATGCACAGCATCCAGTACAATGTTCAATATTCCAATCCAATAGATGGATAAACTCAACTTCTGCGCCCTGTTTCTTAGCTTCTTCTAATGCAATGCGGCAGATAGTATCATTGTTTCCGTTTTTAGTTCCAAATGAAACTCCTAATATTTTCATATTAATCCCTCCAATTTATTTTCAATTAATAACCTTTTTTATTATACCATTTAGATTTTTTTCTTCATATAAACAAAACTTCGAAAAATGTCTATTAAAACTCTTTGAAAATATTAATTAAATATTACAAAAATATTACTTTACAATGTCAAAATATGTGTTATAATTCATAAACCACTTAATAATTGTGGCAAAACAGGAGAATATTTTGAGAAAATATTTTGAATCAAACTCAATATTAAAAAAGGCTCTCTTACTTACAGCAGGCATTTTAGCTTTAGCTGTTATGATTGTTGCCTTAGTTAATATTAGTAGACCAACTATCGTGCTTGCTGGTACTACTACTGTTGCTGCTCCTATAAAAGATAAAAACGTAATCAAATATAGACCTGCAACTCCTAAGCAAAAAATAGCCGAGGAAGAGGCCGAAGAAATTGAAGAATTCGAAGAGGAAGCCGAGGAAGAAGCAGATTACGACGACGGCTCAGGAATCGATTTATTATATTCTGAGAAATATGATGTTTGCGAAGAACGCTTAGATAATGTTCTTGGTGCTCTTTTCTTCAATGGACATAAAGAAACTTATTATTCAGAACATGTATTGCCAGGCGGCGGTCTTGATATTCCTGGACGTCATGTAGCTGACGACGGAACTATTAGGGATGAAGACGGTTATATTTGTGTAGCTGCTGATCCTGAATTCTTGCCTGAAGGTGCAACTGTTCTTACAACTCTTGGTCCTGCTAAGGTTTATGATTGCGGATGCGCATATGGCACTGTTGATGTTTATGTAAGTTGGTAAAATCTTATCGCTCGCGAATGACTATATACTAAAAGCTCGGTTGTTTTCAGCCGAGCTTTTTTAGGACGTTCGCAGCCCGTACGAACTCAATAATGTTCGCAGCCCGTCGGCTCGTTCCTGGCTCGGGTTCCAACTCGCCGATAACGAGTCCGACGGCTCTGCTCACTTTGTATAATTTGTCATGCGAGTGGAGCCGTGCAACTTTTTTCAGAGCGTTTTTAGCGGGTGAAAAAAGTTCGTACGGTCCACGAGCTTGTATATTAAAGGAACGAGTTATACGGCTCCACGAGTCATCAATTTTTACAATAAGTATTTTATCACCATCTCTGTGATCAGGACGGCGAGGCATGCGGCGCCGGCTACTATGAACATGCTCCTTTCGAAATATGCCAAAACTATTGCCACGATAAATCCAATGATTGCCGATATCATAAACGACGTCGAGCTTAGGATAGCCGGAAATACCATCGCGGCGAGACATGCATAAGGAACATAATATAAGAATGATTTTATAAATGGATTTTTGATTTCCTTATTTGAAAATCTATAAGGCACCATTCTGACTAAGTATGTAATTATCGCCATAACCAGCATGTAAATCCAAATGTTATTCTGCATCTGAACCCTCCTTTGCTGGCTCTGGATCTTCTATAGGCTTAAGAAGTGCCGCTACTGCCGAAACAACTACTGTAACAATTATAATTACGAATCCAGTTGAAACTTTATTTAACAAAGGTACATACTTAAACGCTGCGCTTAACGCCATTGCGCTTATGATGACCCATATTAATGTTTTATTGTGTTTTGCTGGTGGAATGATTATACCGATGAACATACCATACATGGAAATACCGAGCGCTGATACAACGAAAGCGGGTAAAATCTGACCTGCCCATGCACCTAAAAACGTGCCAAATGCCCAACTTGGAATCGCTACTGCCATAGCTCCATAAAGATAAAACGGACTAATCTTGCCTATCTTAGTTGAGCTGATTGCAAATATTTCATCGGTAATTCCAAAGGCTGTAAAGAATTTATGAAAACGCGGGCTATTTTTGTCGAGTTTTTGTGAAAGCGAAAATCCCATGAGCGCATATCTCATATTAATTATTATCTGATTAAGTACAAGTTCAATATATGTTCCGCCAGATGCGATTATATTGATTGCCGCCATCTGTCCAGCGCTTGTTACATTAGTAAGTGACATTAGAAAAGACTGGCCTATACTTAGACCAGCCTGTACAGCCATAATTCCAAATGAAAAAGCAATTGCAACATAAGCAATTCCGATTGGAATTGCGTTTAATGCTCCGATTTTGAATGCTTGTCTTTTATTGTTCAATTTATTCTTCTATTCTATTTGGTTCAGGATATTCGACCCCGAAGGTTTCTGCAGTTACTTTTTTCATGACTTGTTTGTCACATGGACGATCGCCAATAAATGTTGGTGTTGTTGCTATTTTATCAAGTACGTCTTCACCTTCAATTAATTTTCCAAATGCAGCATATTGACCATCTAAATATGATGCAGTGTCATGCATGATAAAGAACTGTGAACCAGCTGAATCCGGATGAGCTGCTCTTGCCATAGAAAGAACGCCCTTCATATGTTTCAAATTATTTTCTACTCCGTTGTCAGAAAATTCGCCTTTAATTCTATATCCCGGTCCACCTATTCCTGTACCAACAGGGTCACCACCCTGAATCATAAATCCAGCAATAATGCGGTGGAATGTTAATCCATTATAAAAACCTTTGTTTACAAGGCTTAAAAAATTATTTACTGTTTCAGGTGCGATTTCAGGATAAAGCTCTGCTTTCATGATATCGCCATTTTCCATTTTAATTGTTATGATTGGATTTTGTGCCATTTCATTTCTCCTTTGTTGTTAGTTCATATGCCTCACGTTTCGTGTTATTTATTACCGTTATAATTCCGCATCTTTTAAATCCGCGGCTTTCTAGTAAATGAATCATTATCTTGTTGTCTATATGTGTGTCAGCTCTAAGATGTTTTATTTTTTCAAGACAAAATTTAAGACATGTATCGAATACGCCTTTTGCTTCTGGCAACGAAGCAAGCCTGTGAATTGTACCATATTCTGTTGGGTCAATCCAGGTACCATCTTCAATATCTAAATAAGTTGGTTCTTCACCAATTATTAAGGCAAAGCCAGCTACAACTTCACCCTCATCATCTTCAATTACATATCCTCTGCCATTTTCTATATCTTCTTCAAAGTCTATGGCAAGCGGATAATTCGGTCTCCACTGTGATGCATTATTATTAGCTTTCATGAAATCCTTTGCGACTTCATATATCTTTGCAACTTTTTCGGTATCGCCTAAAGTTCCTAATCTGACTTTCATTTTTTCTTTACACTATATCCAAACTTGCCGAGCTTTTTTCCAAGTTCAAAGTACTCGCCATGTGAATATGCCATAAGACCAAGTTCATTAAGTTCAAATTTTCCATCAGCATTCATGTATTCGTTTTCAACAGAAACTGCTGTTACGTTCGCGATATACATGTCATGGCTTCCAAGTCTTTTTATATCGACAACTTTGCACTCAATTGAAACCGGGCTTTCTTTTATCGAAGGTGCGCTAACAGTTTTTGATGCAATAGCCGTAAGATTCATTTCTTTAAATTTATCTACATCACGTCCTGATTTTACGCCGCAATAATCTGTCGCCCATGTAAGTTCTTTGTTTACAAGATTTACAACAAACTCGCCCGTCTCTTCTATAATGTCATGTGAATATCTATCCGGTCTTATTGAAATATAAAGCATTGGTGGGTCGGAACATATTGTGCCCGCCCATCCAATAGTGATTATATTTGCTTTCTCGCCAGGTCTTTGACAACTAACCATTACCGCTGGTAGCGGATATAACATGTTTCCCGGCTTCCAATACTCCCTAGCCATAAGTCCTCCTAATTATTCAACTCTCATAGCCATAATTGTTATATCGTCAAACTGCTCTGCACCATCAACAAATTTATCAATATCAGCTTTCAAATCATTAAGTTGCTCTTCAAGTGATTCATTTGTTGTAGCTGCAATTTGTTTAAGTAATCTATCTTCACCATAAAGTTCGTTATTTAAGTTTGTTGCTTCCGTTACGCCATCAGTATATAAGAAGATTTCATCATCTTTTTCAAGTTTAATTTCTGCTTCTTTGTATTGAGTTGTATCAAATCCAGCAACAACAATACCTTGGATTCCTTTAATATATTCAGGATCCTGGCCTTTTCTTTTTACGATTGGCGGATTATGTCCCGCATTTGTATATCTTAATGTGCCAGTTGAAATTTCATAAACACCTGCCCATGTAGTAACAAAAAGTCCAGCGCTATTATTTTCGCTAATTTGAACATTTGCTTCAGTAAGAGCTTTAGCAGGTCCTATTCCAAGAAGAAGCTGGTTCTTAATAACAATTTTTGATATTGTCATAAAAAGCGCTGCGCCAATTCCTTTTCCTGAAACGTCAGCCATAACAAGCGCTACATGGTCATCATCAATCTTAAAATAATCATAAAAATCTCCGCCAACTTCTTTTGCAGGGAAGTTCATAGCGTAGAGGTCAAGCTGTGCATGCTCTGGGAAAGCTGGGAAGATACATGGGAGCATACTTGTTTGAATTTCTGTAGCTAATGATAACTCTGTTTCAATTCTAGAAGATTTAAGAGCAACTTCACTTTGAAGATCAATTGCTTCTTTATTTCTTTTTGCAATGAGATAACAAACGATACAAATGACTGTTAAAATCAAAAGTCTTGGTATAAGGTCGTTAACTATTTCTGAAACAAGGTACTGACCTTTATCAAATCCATGTTCAATTACTGCGTTCTTTATTTGGCCATCTATAACAAGTTCTACGTTATTAAGTTTAACGGAATTCATGTTTGGTATTCCTAAAAATGCGCATATTACTGTAGAAACAATAAAAGCAATATAAGATAGAATTGCCATGATTTTTGTCAATTTCTTTTCACAATATCTAATACTTAAAATCACAGGAATAACTAAAGCTAAATATGTATTGTGTCCAAGTACACTTGTTAATATTGAAACTTCAATAAGAAGATCTACAAGCAACGTCATTTTAATCCATGGAGCTGCGCCTTTAAGTTTCATGTTCAAAATCAATATTGGCATTTCTACGATGAGTGCAAGTATTACTGCAATTCGCATACTTGGTTTATCAGCGGTAAACACTCCGAACTCATTAAGTAACCAACACAGAATTATGATTGCAACCATAGCCATCAAAACAATTCCGGCCATCATATTGGCTGCAATTTCATTAACAGCAAAAACATTACCTTTTTCAATTTCGCTGTTGATATTTTTCATGACATCATCTTTAAAGTCATCTCTTCTTCCCATAGTATGCCCTCCGTATTGTTATTTATTTTATAAATTTTACCATTATTTTTTATTCCATTCAATTTATTCTCATCTTGTTGTATACTTATATTATATTTTTTTATGGGAGGATATTATGAAAGTTTTAGGTTTATGCTGTGGTCGTAAAAACGGCAACACAGAATTAATGATGACTGAAGCTTTCAAAGGCGTTTTAGAAATTGATCCTAACGCTGAAGTAAGCTTCATTAATTTACACGATGCAGAAATTGAACCTTGTATCGGTTGCGAAACATGTATGAACAAGAAAATCGAAGGTGACTTCGAATTCCGTTGTGTACATGGTATCGAAAAAGACAACTTCCATTTCATTGAAATGGAAATGAGAAAAGCAGACGCTATTATCGTTTCTGCTCCTGCTTATAATCTTCTTCCTCCGGGAATCATGATTAAGTTCTTAAACAAACTTCATGCTAGTGGAGATTACCGCAGAATTACTCAGGGTGTCGATATTTGTAAAGTTGGCGCATGTTTCTCAATCGGTGGCACAGACTGGACAGATTATATGCCAAACATCATGCGTGAAATCACAATGGAACTTGTTGGCGTTTACAACGGTGTTGTAGATTGCGAGCACTTTGATTTCCAAACTGCTTTCCAGGCTGTTATGATTGCTCCTGAAGTTTTAGAGCGTGTTCACCAGATGGGTGTTAACGTAGCCAACGCAGTTAACTACAAAAAAGAAACTGGAAAGAACGCTGATTATGTTGGAATGGAAGGCTTTTGTCCTTACTGCCATAGCAATCTTCTTCGCGTTAATCCTGACGGAACAACTTATTGTCCACAATGTAATGTTGAAGGCACAGTAGAAGTTGTTGATGGAAAACTTAAAATCAGTTTCACCGAGGAAGCTCTTTCTAAATCACGTTGGGCTCCTTATGGCCAAAAGCTTCATGTTGACAACATCGAAAAGATGCATATTAAAGCTGGCAAAGCTATGGGTGAAATTAAAGAAAACTTTAACACTAACTATAAAGATCTCGTTTCTAAATTTAGAATGGACGTTCCAAAGATTAATAAATAGTTTTTGTTTAAATTTAGAAGGCCTGGAGTATTGAATCTCCAGGCCTTTTTCTTTATAAAATTTCTCCTGCCCACGATGTAGGATTATCGTCTACTTTCACTCTTAGGATTTCAAGTACATCCCCGGCTGCACATGTAACGAACACTCCCGAGCTTTCCTTATCTAATTTAAAAAATTCTCCCGGCTCATAATCTACATGCATATCATGTTTTATTTTGCTACTAACTAAGATTATTTTATGTGTTTTTCCATCCGAAAGTTCTTTCATTATATATGCTCCCGGATATGGAAACGTTTGTGCTCTTATGAAATCATGTGCCTTTGCTACCGGCATATCGAATGTTTTGATTTCTCCGTCTGCCGGGCAACGTTTTCCATAATATGTCGCGGTTGATTCGTCGAGTTTTATACTTTCAAATTCTCCACTACACCACTTATCAATATTTTCCCTGACAGCTTTTGATGCTACTGATGCCACTTTCTCATAAACTGTATAAACGTTATCATCTTCAATTATGTCAAAATAATTTTGAGCATATACTTCTCCCGCGTCATATTTATCAACCATGTGGAAGAAAGAATCTCCCCAGTTTGTTTCACCCGTGAGAATAGCCCAGTTAACACATGCCGCGCCTCTTCCTCTTGGAAGTGGTGCTGGGTGTTCTCCTATGCATCCGTATTTAGGGATATTAAGAAGTTCTTCTCTAAATTTTTGTGACCATCCCGATTGAATAACTATATCTGGATCACATTGCTTTATGAATGCCAACGTTTCGGTATCATTAACATTTTGACAATAATGAATATTAAGCGGAGCTTTACCTTTGCACTCTAACCTGCCCTCTGCGTATTTTGCGCCAAGGTCTAAATAGCTATCATAATTTGCTTTCCCAAGCGCCACCGTTGCATTTAAGTTTACTACTCCGACTATTTCCGCTTTTATATTTTCATTGCTATATATTTCTTCGATTATTGCTCTGCCAACATTTGTGCAGGCAACTAACACTACTTTTCCCATTTTTTCCTTAATTGCGGCTTAACATGTTCCGCTTATTACAAACAAAGTTTAATAGGTACGAAGCCTTCTGCATTTTTCACTTCCATTGCATATCCCCATATTTCTGTACGATGAAGTGAAATGCCAAAAAGTCTTTCATAACGATTATGGTCACCTCTATATTTCATTAATGCTTCTTTCTTTTTATCGATAAAATCTGAAACATCAAAAAATACCGTAGGATAAAAAACTTTTTCAAGTACATATCCATTTGACTGGTAATAAAAAATATTTTTGCAGTGACGCGCTGCGGTTAACGAAAGTTTTGAAGCCTCAACATGATCCTGATTCGTATCTGAATCAAAGTGTATAAAAACCGTATCGATTTGTTTATCGAAAATAATCTTTTCAATCTGTTGCATAAGTTCCGTTGAATATTTTAGTTGATTGCAAGCAACAAAATCAAAGTCCTCGATTTCCTCTACTCCCAAAACTTTTGATGCTTCAAGACTATCTTTTTTACTGTCTTCAAAATCTACCTTTATGTTTCGTTGCGTAAAATTCGTTTCGTTATTTGTAAGCGTCAGCTTATAAACCTTTTTGTTTTCTGCAACAAGTCTTGCCATTGTGCCACCGCATCCTAGTTCCGCATCATCAAAATGTGCTCCTATTACTAATACATTATTAATACTTCCTATATCCATTTTTCATTCTCTTTCTATTAATTGCTTTTTGATTTTTTGGTTTTATACTAAACATTATACGACAATCCTTCCTTAATGTGTAATAAAAAAGGAAGGCCTTTGCCCGCGCCTCCGGCGCTCGGTAAATACCAACTTTCTGCGGGCATAGGAAAAACCACCTATTGGTGGTTTTCCTTTGCCCGGAGAAAGAGGGATTTGAAAAATATTCCTTTTTCTGGGCTGGTGAAAAATGCTTTATTTTCAACGTTTTTTACTATAAAAAATCGTTAAATTGCTTTGTTATCAGTTTGTTATCAATTTATTATCAAAAATATTTAGAAGGGAGCATGCATCGCATCCGTGATAACAATAAATTAAATCAATTATTTTGCTCCAGTTTTAATGTGAATCAAGCCATCTGTTGTGCTTATTTATGCTTTCTTAAAAGTTATTTTGTTTGCAAAAATTCTATTTTTAATTTCATATTCATTCCTTCTGCTAAGCGTCTTAATGTTTTCAGAGAAGGGTTGGCATTTCCTTTTTCTATCTTGCTAATATCGCCTTGAGCAATTCCTGTTCTTTTAGAAAGCTCCTTTTGAGTAAGTCCTGATTGCTTTCTTGCATCAATAAATGCCTGAATAATAGCATGTTCCGGTTGAAGAGCTTCATACTCTTCTCTAAATTCTGGATCTCGCAATTGCTCACTTAAAAAATCTTCAAATCTATTACTCATTTTTTCTCGCTTTCCTTTCTTTTAAGATAATCCTTTCTATATTTCTTTGCTATATCTATCTGCGATATTGGTGTCTTTACAGAACTTCAAATTTCATTCATTACTCCTTTATAATGTATAGGATTTATCCTATATCGTCAAGTATTTTAATTTTGTTACTAAGTTTTTGAAAATTGGCAGAAACTGCCAGATTTGAGCGAATGGCTCACTGCACGAATGTGCTTGAATAAAAATATACAGGAAAGTATTCATAAATACAAGAATTTTTATTTTATAAAGTCGTAAATTGTGACTTCAATTCTATAAGAAGGGATTTGAACAGGCCCTTCCATCGCACTTGTATGGTCTTACTTTTTCCGCCATATTGACTTCTTAGACAATCGGCGGAAATTTTTTCTGATTTTTTTACGCCATTTACTAGTTTTACTATTTTGGCGGAAACTTTTTGAATATTTTTCCGCCAAAATCAATGATTCTTAAAACGGCGGAAACTTTTTAGTACTTTTTTTCCGCCGTTTACTAGTTTTACTATTTTGGCGGAAACTTTTTAAAATCTTGGGCATGTCTCGTCAAGCAAACTTAATTTGCCCGCGCCTCCGGCGCTCGGTAAATACCAACTTTCTCCGGGCATAGAAAAAAACCACCTATTGGTGGTTTTCCTTTGCCCGGAGAAAGAGGGATTTGAACCCTCGCGCCGGTCACCCGACCTACACCCTTAGCAGGGGCGCCTCTTCGGCCTCTTGAGTATTTCTCCGAATTACAAGTCTTTCGACTTCTATATTCAATTTGGCTTTTTTTAAGCCTTTACTACTTTACACGATTTTTGCTTAGTTTTCAAGAAGTTTTGTTTGTTACTATGTTTTGAGATTTATATTTTGCTTCTTCTATCGCAACAGTTACAAGATCTCCCATTACGTTAACTATATTTTGCATGCTTCCTAAAAGAACTTCTAAGTAAATGGCTATACATACTAAATCAGTTGTTGTTAAGTATGAAAGAATAATAAGCATTCCGATTAATATTGATCCTGGCTGGTTTGGTGCACCAAGTGACAAGAAAAATATAATAATACCCATACCAATAAATTTTGTTATTGTTACATCGGCACCACCAAAGAACATAACACTGCATCCAGCAAGCATAAGAAAAACACAGTTTCCATCTAGATTTGTTTGAGCCAATATTGGAAGTGATTCTTCTAATCGTTTTCTATCGAATCCATAATTTTTTACACAGTATCTAGTATTATATGATGCTGCATCAATCGCAGAATTAATTTTAAAGTTTTCTCTTGCTACCGGCCAGAGTTTACTAATAAATTTTTTGACATCTACTTTTCCTATCTTGAGTCTAATAAAGTAGAAAATAAATATAAATATTATGCCCACAATCGCCATAAAGATAAATGCTACAACTCTTATAAGTGAAAGCCAACCTTCATCTAGCAGAATATATAAAAATGAGACAAAGCAGAAAACCGGCAATGCATACATTACGATGTTAAGCATTTTTGAAAAGAATGTATAACATGCATCGGTAGCATTCTTAATTCCCTTAAAGTGCTTTCCTACTGAACAAAGTGAATATGCCGTAAGTATAGCAAGCACAATAATTGGGAATGGCGAAATTACCGAAAACGGTTCGAAAATATCTGCCGGTACAATGCTATCTAAGATTTGTGCAAATGTTTGCTGGCCAATCGCTAATTCAAAATTAAAATAACTTGAAGCATTTTTGAAAACAATAGCAAAGGTTGTAAATGCAAGCACTCCCAAAATTATGGCAATGATTGATGTAATTATTGTTTTTGACTGGAGCTTTCTAGCAATTGAACTTCTTTCAGCTACAATATATGTATCCATAAGGTTTTTTATCAGAGAGAAGAAGGTCATCGGAGCACCGACCATAAGCATTGCCTTAGTATAAAGTTGCTCAATAGGCGCAACTACCTGAGTTAAAAGACTCTCCTTAGAAGCTGCGTCCAAAACAGCATTTAATATTGAGTAAACAATAATAGCTACTACAAATCCGAGCAAACAATAAAGCAGCGTTTTGCTTTGTCCTCTTTTTACTGTAAGCTCGATAATGTTATACGAGGAATGATATGTATATGAAAGTTTATCCTCATAAGCTCTCATAATTTTATCTTCTGGTGTTATTTCCGCTTCTGTAGTATCTTGCGGAATAAACATCTTTCCTTCGAAGCCAATAGTTATACTTAAGTCCCCAAGTCTATTTTTCTTAGAGATTTCAATAACTGAATTTTTACTACAGCCTTGTTCGATGATTCTATTATAAAGCGCTTCAAACACAAGCAATGTTTCAAAAATGATTTCCTTGCTTATGCCATTATTAATAAGCTCTTTTTCTAGAAAATTACTAGCAACAGCATAATTTTCTAAAGTTAAGTTTAATTGAATCTCTTTCATCTTTGTTCCTTAATCTCTATAGGCTGTAAGTGTTGGTGTTGTAACTGCCCTTAACGGAGTAGTTACGCCCGGTGCCGTTGTAATCTGATAATGAACCATTATTGTTTCTTGTGGATCCAAATACAAGTCATGATTAAACGCCATTTCTAATCCATGATATGTGCTTCTACTCATTGGAAGATAACTATCTGTATATATATTCGAAATACTTCCTCCTGCAGGAGCAAGAAAATGTATATATCCAAACATTGTTCCACTATAGTTTCCTATAATGTACCATGAGAAATCTTCTGCTTCTTCATATGTTAAAGTATTTGTTAACTCAACTGTAACATCATAGGTTTTTGATCCGTCCGGATTATCTATAGGTTCTCCTATCTCAGGAATAATATCTATATACCATCCAAGTTTACATGGATCAGCTAAGCTAAAATATATTCCTGTAAAAGGATCATTTTCATCATAGCTAAGTCTTCCACCAGCTCCAGCTTCCTCAACTATCTCTTGTTCATCAGGATCTTCCATCCAAATATTAATAATATGCTGGTCAATTCCTGTTCTAAACAATTTATAATAATATGAGAATTTGCTAACCTCAAAATTTCCAACAAATTCCTTCATTGCCTTTTTTGCGGTTTCTGCGAACAATGCATCCGATTTCGCTCCACTAGCATATATATCGTTGCCCAGTGTAAAATAATCCATATATAAATCATACTGTAAAACTTTTGTGGCATTTGTTGAATTTAGTTTTGTTCCATCTGAAAGTTCAATTTCTCCAACATCTTCAAGCATCATTTGAATAATAGCTGGCGTCATAGAAATAACTCCATCTACATGAAATTTTGCCATGTAATAATCACGATCATAAAAGAACTCATCTGGTACACAATCTGATGCTGTTAATTCTTCTTCTATATATTCTGTACCTTCTGCCTCGGCTTTAGCCTTTGCTTGTTCGCGTTTTAAAGCTTCTTCTTTTTCTTTTTCTCTAAACTCATATCGTTTTTCCCATCGCAGGTCTCTATAAGCTGTCGCCCAAACTCTTGCTGCTTTGGAAAAATCAGGAATGAAACACGAATCCCTAGGAGCATACAACCAATCTTCTCCAAATAGCTTATCTTCAAAATCAAGTCCTGCATCATATGAAAGGTGACCATTAAGAGTTTTGTAAACGCTCTTAAAATCTCCAATTGTGAGAACTCCATTTTCAATTCTTATTGTTCCCATAGATCCAGGGAATCCGCCAGATGCTCTTATTTCAGCAGAATTTTGAGCTGCCAAAATATAAAGTCTGTCTTCACCATCTCCGATAATCGTTCTAAGAAGTGGTAGTAGTTTTATCGCTTCATGATATGAATCAACAAGTTCATAGATCTTTTCTTTTTTTGACCCTATATATCCACCTATAAGTGAGTCAGAATCTATCTTGTCTAATTTAGAAAGCATTTCTTCAAGATAAGGTTGTTTTTCTTCAAGAAAATCTAAATATGCATTCATTAGTTCTGTATTAAATCCATCACCGACTTTTAGTTCAGTTAACGGATATATTTTCATCGTATCTATCAAAGGTTCTAAAAGATTGTCCTCAGCATCATCAACCATATCCACTAATTCATTTGCAACTGATACTTCTTTTTTTACTTTCGGAATAATAGAAATTACCTTAAAAAATGGACCGTCTAAAACCTTTTCCATCTTTTTTGTAGCTGTACGTAATTCTTTAAAATATTCTTCTGATTTTTGGGTATCTTTTGATTGAACAGCGCTTAAGAAATTTTGTGCATTGTCTTTAAGTCCATCTACGCTTTTTTTGGTTTGGAACAAGCTAATTCCAACAAAAGTCAAAAAAGCAACAAGAACAACAACTATCGGTACTATAATCGCAACTTTTTTACGAGAATTTTTCTTCTTTTTGTCTTTGCGCATATTTTGTTTTTTTTCTAATCTTTGATCAATTTCTGGTCTATACATCTCTTCCGGCGATAATTCTATATTATTTGAGTCATCTAAATTCCAAATTTCTAGTTCCTCGTATGTTCCTTCACTTTTTATTCTTGCTCCTACCGGAACAAAATCTATATGTTCTTCTGAGTAAGTTATTTCTTCTTTTGGTTCAGTCTTTTTAGACAATTTAATATTTTCTAGGTTTTTTATCTTGTTTTTTGCTTTTTCCTTTGGAGTCTTTTTTTTCTTTTTTTCATCCGTAATTAATATACCTATTGGTTCTCTTTCAATAGGTGTTATATCCATAGGTTTTAATTCTTTAGGTGTTTCATCTTCTTCTGCAGATTCAATAAAAGCAGCTATTTCTTCAGCTCTTTTTTCTTCTTCAGATTTTTCTTCAACTTCCGTTTCAATTTCATCCTGGACTTCTTCAATTTCTTCTTCATCCTGGACTTCTTCAATTTCTTCTGTTTGAAGTTCTTTTAAGTTATCTTCGTCCATGAAAACTCCTTTTATTTTCAATCATCTTTATATAGTAGAATTCGTGAATAAAGTTCCAATAATTATACAACACTACACCGTTTTTTCAAAACATTATATTGTGTTTTATTTGTTAATTCTATGACTTATTTATTTTTCAATAATTTCTCTTATTGATGGTGAATTTTTAGTAAGCTTTTTAATATTTACATCCATCAATTTATTATTAGCAAGTCTTAATTGGTTACCCGACTTTAATAATTCATCTTTTGTTTTTTGAAGATGAGTTATACTCTTATCAATTTCATCAATTGCTTTTTCAAAATCAGAAGCTGCTCTATTATAATTTGCTGAAAAATCATTCTTAGCATTCATTAAAGCATCTTCAAAATTTTGCAAATCAACTTGCGTATTTTTTATCATTTGCAATTCTTGTTTGTACTGAAGCGAATTTAATGCCGCATTCCTAAGAAGCGTAATCATCGGAATGAAAAACTGTGGTCTTATTACATACATTTTTTCAAACTTATAAGAAACATCAACTATTCCTTGATTATATAATTCATTTTCGCTTTCAAGCATAGATACCAGAACTGCATACTCGCATTTCTTCGCATTGCGATCTTTATCCAATTTTGCAAAAAAATCCTCATTTTTATGTTTCGTCTCAGTAGAGTCCGCCTCATTTTTCATCTCGAACATAATCGAAATAATTTCTACTCCATTATTGTCCGTTTCTCTATATATGAAATCGCCTTTGCTTCCTGCTGATGCATCATTATCTTTTTCAAAATATGCATTTGGAAACGCCGTCATTCTGATTTTATTAAATTCATTTAAACAATGCTGCTCTAAGCTCTCGCCGATCATCTTCGTTGACATGCGTAATTTAAAATCTTTGTATTGCTCGATTTGCTCATCCTTGAGTTTTAACTCTTGCTCATATTTTTCTTTTAGAGATTTTTCTTTTAACTGAATTTCTGTTTCTTTATTCATGAGCTCTCCGCTGATTTTAACAAGCTCTTTTTCTTTTTCTTGGAGTGCTTTATTTACAGCCAATTCTTTTTCTGTTTCAGCATTATTAAGCTGAGCTTTAAGTTTTTCAATCTCCTGCTCTTTTTCAAGCTCAATAACTTTTAATTCGTTTTCGCTTTGCTGATTAATTAGTTCTTGGCGTTTTGCTAATTCTTTTTCAAATTCTTTATCTCTAACTTGTTGCAAAATCTGGGCATATCCCGCCTCATCAATCTGAAACATCTCGCCACATTTTGGACATTTTATTTCCTGCAAAGTAAGCCTCCTTTAAACACAATTATTTACATTATTATAAAACACTATCGATGAAAACAAAAGATAATTAACCTGTGATACATGCACCAACCAAATTAGTCTATATTTTTTTTATACAATATTGTATGATATACGAGTTATGACTAAGAGCGAACTTCGTAAGTATATAAAAGGAATGTTAAGAGAGTTTTTCCCGCTGATGATTGCAATCGGCTTGCAAATGCTCCTTTCTTTTGTTGTCAACTTAGTTGATAACTTTATGCTCGGTACATATAACGAAACGGCCATGTCTGGCGCTGCGCTCGTTAACCAGGTTCAATTTATGCTTTCTCAGGTCGTTGGTGGAATTGGCGGCGGAATAAGCGTTCTTTGCTCACAATACTGGGGTAAAGGCGAGACCTCGCCTATTAGAAAAATTATTTCTGTTGGCGTGAAAATTTCTTTCGCTGCCGGAATCATTTTCTTTGTCGCAACAAAGTTTTGGCCTTACCAGGTCATGAGTTTGTTCACTAGTGATGCCGCTATTTTGGAGGCTGCTGTTGAATACTTAGATATCATGAGTTGGACTTATTTAATTTTCTCAATTTCAGCTACCTTGATATACTCCTTGCAAAGTGTTCAGACCGCCTTTATCGGCTCAATCATGTCTGCTTCAACAATCGTTATTAACGGTTGCTTAAACTATATCTTTATTTTTGGTAACTTTGGTGCTCCTGAACTTGGAATTCGTGGCGCGGCAATAGCTACGATTACAAGCCGTATCGTAGAGTTAATAATTATCCTAACTTATCTTTTCTTTATTGATAAAAAAATACATATGAAGCCAAAGAATTTAATTTCCTTGGACTTTTCATATGTAAAAGATTTCTTCAAGGTTGCTCTTCCGGTTATGCTCAGTGGTGCTATTTGGGGTCTGACTCAATCTGTGCAAACTGCAATCCTTGGACATATAAGTGCTGAAACAATCGCGGCTAATTCAGTAGCGACTGTTGTATTTCAAGTCTTCTTACCATTCGGATTTGCATGTGCACAATCTTCTTCTGTAATAATCGGAAAAACAGTTGGTACAGGAAGACTCGATTTAGTTAAGCCTTTTTCAAAAACTTTGCAATTGATTTTCCTTGCAATCGGTCTTTTTACGGGCGCACTAATGTTTTCATTAAAAGATGTGATTGTCGGCCTATATGCTTTATCGCCAGCATCACATGAACTAACAATTCAGTTCCTTACTGTCCTAAGCGTTTCATGCATCGGCTCATGTTACGAATACCCTTGTCAATGCGGCATCGTTGCTGGTGGCGGCGATACAAAATATGCTCCTATTATCGACAACATCATGGAATGGCTTTGGGTTATCCCTTCTGCTGCTATTAGTGCTTTTGTTTTCCACTGGCCACCAGTCGTAACCTTTATGTTCTTGAAATCAGATCAAATTATTAAATGCATTCCGAATGCTATTAAAACCAATCGATACAAATTCATCAAAAACTGGACTAGATAATTTTTAGAAAAACTCTACGCGCGAAGCACAAAAGCATGCTAAAAATACACCTTCTATATCCTCGTCCTTACATGATAATTTGTATAATCCTGGTCCTGGCAATTTATCGCCAAGTTTTGTTTTTGCATTATCACTTAGAATATTCGTCCCTGCTGCTTCGAGATAAACTATCGGCATTCCATGGTACAAAACATCAAAATTCAGTTTGATTCCATTTAGTTTTGGCACAATTGAATAGCCTAATTTGCCAAGATATTCCCAGTTGTCAATTCCATCAATCTTAAAACTTGAAGATGTTACCGCTGCGACTCTTGAGTTTTCGCTACTACGTCCATAACTTGATGTTATAGTATGCGAAACTTTGTGTTCGTGAGATTTTCCTGTAATTCGATTTATAAAAGTATATTTATATGGCGTTACCACACCCATATGATCACATATCGCTTCATAAACTGGTTTGCGATCTGGCGTTTCAAGAATATAACTTTGATTCATTTTTCCTGTCCAATGAAAATAATAATCCTTCATTGGTGAATCATCTCTTCGCTCCTGCTCAACATGAAATGTATTGGCATGTGTTTGTGTAATATCAAACGGAGAATTGCTATCAAGTTTCTTTTTTCCTGCTACTATTTTTAAAATTGATATTACAATCGCAATAATTCCTATGACAAGGAAAATATACGGAATAACTTCTCCACCCTTTGTCTGGATATGCTCTGGTGAAGAAGGATCAAATAAAATCGTTACAGTATCTCCCTCTTTCATAGATGATGAATACGCAGGATATTTTATATTTTCATGAGAGTTTCCTTTATCATCTACATAAGAAACAAATACATCTTGCATTTCTTCGCCATCAGCGTCTTCATAAAATTCTATACGTTCAATCACGCCTTCAGTACTCAAAAGTTCTGGTTTTGGCATAGAAAGTCCTACAATTGCTAGCACTACAAACAATACACCGACAACGAACAACATTAGATAAAAACGAATTCGTTCAATTTTTCCAACAACTCTAAAAAAATTCATTTTCCATTCTCCTAACAACTTATATTTACTAATTTATATATACACTTTCTATCCTACATTAAACATTAATCCAAATCAACAAATTATCCTTTGTCGCACTGGCAATAGTCTTTAAGTTTCATTTAAGACTGAATACACTACTTCAAATTCTTCTAGCACACAATCACCTTTTTCATCAAAAGGTAGTCCCATCAATGCATAGTCTGGTGCAAATGCGCGCCTATGTACCTCGCGCCACTTCTCTAAAGAACGATCATCTTCGCCTTCTTTAAACGCATGCGCTGCGCTTACCTGGTCAAACGGAACAACTGAAACCCTCGTATCTCTTATTATACAGGCGGCAGTATTGTTATCGAAAAGAATCACACTTAGGCATCCCACTTCAGGTATCGCTTCTCCTTCATAATCAAACGCGACTTTTGAACTAGCAGTTGCAGTCTTCGTCCCTGCTAACACAAGTCTGGCCAGTTCATCTGCAAATGGTCCTCCTCCACAAAATTTCCATGTATCATGTGGTGAATTTATGTCTAGATTTTCTCTTTTGCAAAAACTGAACCACATCTCTTCTCCTGTCATAAGCAAATCTCTCCTTTGTTCAG
>JAZLGF010000003.1:0-16062 GCA_045616165.1 Lachnospiraceae bacterium | reverse complement strand
ATTTTTTCAATTATAGAAAAATGTTCTAAAGATAAAAGGTTTAATGAAATAGTATCTTCTGTAAAACCGTATGGAATAAGAGGATATTTATTTAATGAACCTGAACGATATAAGGAATTAAAATTATCTGATAAACCATTTCCTAGTTCAATAAAAATTTATGGTGTAAAGGGGATTAAGGGTGGTGCAAGAAGAATGGTTGGTTACATAAAAAAAACGAATATCATTACTTCTGAAGAAAACATTGATAAATATAAATTGTTTTTCACTACAAGCTATTCAACAAATGCTGTTATCCCTCCAGAAACCATTGATGGCAATCCTGGCGAAATTTGCACAGAAACATTTTTATCAATTGGTCCATTTGACAATAAACGCGAAAGAGATAATTGTAAAAGTTATATAGAAACAAAATTTTTTAGAATGTTATTGTATTCAGGGAAAGGTACAATGCACGTTAATAAATCAGTATTTGGATTAATTCCAATGCAAGATTTTTCGAAACCATGGAGCGATGAGGAATTATACAAGAAATATCAGTTAACAAAAGAGGAAATAGGATATATCGAATCTATGTTTAAAACAAAAAATGTAGATGGAGGTAACAACTAATGGCAACATCGTTATCAGATATACTCCATAACCGTCCGGCGGTTGTTCCGCAAATCTATGTATTTAATTGCCCTGACTTAGATAAGGGTGAGCGTAAAGGGTTTGTTAAAATCGGATACACCGACAAGGAAGATGTTAATAAAAGAATAAAAGATGAAACTCAGGTACTTGCAGTGCCATATAAGGTTTTACTTACAGAATCTGCTGTGCGTTCTGATGGTACATGTTTTATAGACCATGATGTTCACAGGATTCTTGAAAGAAAAGGTGTTAAACATCTTGATTTTGATGGAAACAAAAAGAATGAATGGTATAAATGCAGTATAGAAGATGTTAAGAGTGCAATTATAGAATTGCGTACTGGTATCCGCTCTGAAAATAATCGCACAATGGATTTCAAGATGCGTGCTGAACAAGAATCCGCAGTCAATATGACATCGGCTTATTTTAAGAAGACTAAAAAAGAAGAACCTGGAAGTTCTCCTAAGTTCTTATGGAATGCAAAGATGCGTTTTGGAAAGACTTTTGCAACTTATGAGCTTGCTAAAAAAATGAATATGAAACGCGTTTTGGTTCTTACATTCAAGCCAGCTGTAGAAGCAGCGTGGCAAGAAGACCTGATGTCTCATATTGATTTTGATGGCTGGCAATTTGTTTCCGACAAAGAAGCAAAGTTTGATAACAGTCGTTTGGATAAAGCGTTTGATGCATGCAATAAAAAGAAACCAATCGTAGTCTTTGGTTCCTTCCAAAATCTTTTAGGAACAAATGATGCGGGTGGTATTAAAGCAAAGAATGAATTTATTCATACTACTAATTGGGATATGGTTGTATTTGATGAATACCACTTTGGAGCTTGGCGTGAAAATGCTAAGAACCTTTTCAAAGAATATAACGAAGATGAAGATATTGATGTCGATGTAGAAAAGTATCAGAAAGAAGAAGCAGGAAACGCAATCAATGAAACATGGCTTCCTATTACAACTGATTACTATTTATATCTTTCGGGCACACCTTTTAGAGCAATCAATAACGGAGAGTTCTTAGAAGACCAAATCTTTAACTGGACTTATTCCGATGAGCAAAACGCTAAGGCAAAATGGAATAACAGTAAAGGTGAAAATCCTTATGCCGCTCTTCCTAAAATGGTTATGCTCACATATAAAGTTCCTGACAGCATCACACAGGTTGCTATTGATGAGGGATATGATGAGTTTGACATAAACGAATTCTTCAGAGCCGAGTTTGAAAAAGGTCATGTTGAAGATGCTAGGTTTGTGTATGAAGATTATGTTCAAAAATGGGTTAAACTTATCCAAGGAGAATATCTTCCGGTTGATGGCTTAAAGCTTGGTAACGATAAACCACCAATGCCATTTTCTGATACAACTTTATTAAATGTTTTGTCACACACTTTATGGTTCTTACCAAACGTAGCATCATGCTATGCAATGTACAACCTTTTAAGACAGAAACAAAATAAATTCTTTGATGATTATAAAATCATTGTATGTGCTGGAACAAAAGCTGGTATAGGTGTGGATGCATTAAAACCTGTTGAAACCGCAATGGGCGACCCGCTTAAAACTAAGACTATTACATTGTCTTGTGGTAAGTTAACAACTGGCGTTACGGTACGTCCTTGGAGCGGCGTATTTATGCTCAGAAATCTAAAATCTCCTGGGACGTATTTCCAGACAGCATTCCGTGTTCAGTCACCATGGACAACGACAGGCGAAGATGGCAAAAAAGTCATCATGAAAGAAGAATGTTATGTATTCGACTTCGCTCTTGAAAGAGCTTTGAAACAGATAGCTGATTATAGTTGTCAGCTCAAAGTTGATGATAACGCAAGTCCAGAGACAAAGGTTGCTGAGTTTATTCATTTCTTACCTGTTTTAGCATTTGATGGTTCATCAATGAATGCTATTTCAGCGCAGGATGTATTAGACATAACATTTGCTGGAACATCAGCTACACTTCTTGCTAAGAGATGGCAGACAGCACTTCTTGTACATGTTGATAATGATACATTAAAGAAACTTATGGATAATCCTGAAGCTCTTGCAGCTTTAATGAACATAGAAGGATTTAGAAACCTTAACAGCCAGGTTGAAACTATTATCAACCGCTCAGAAAAAGTTAAGAAAGCCAAGAAAGAAAAAGGTGATGATGTTACACCTAAAGAGAAAAAAGAACTTACAGAAGCAGAAAAAGAAGCAAAATCTCTTCGTAAACAAGTTCAGGAAAATCTTCTTAAACTTGCTGCAAGAATTCCTGCTTTTATGTATCTTACTGATTTTAGAGAACAAAGCCTTAAGGATGTAATCACACAGATTCAGCCACAACTCTTTAAGAAAGTAACTGGACTAAATGTAAAAGATTTTGAAACACTTTGCTCAATAGGATTGTTTGATTCTGAAAAGATGAATCAGGGCATCTTCGGATTTAGAAGATACGAAAACGCAAGTCTTTCATATACTGGAATTGATATGCATGAAGGCGAAAATATCGGTGGTTGGGATACTGTTCTTACAAGAGATGAATATGAAGAACTTTATTCAAAACAACAGGCATCACTTACTGACTTTGTTAAAATCATGCTCCCAACAGATGAAGTTGATGACGAGGGAGTTGTTCAATTATCACCGCATGTATTTAAGCGTACTCATAAAGTAACAGATAAATACATTAAAGATACTTCTGATAACGCTAACGAATCAACGCCTGCTAAGGTAGCACCTAAAGAAGATGATAAAGACTGGGAGAAGATTTTATCAAAAGTAGTTGTCGGTGCCAGTGTTGAGCATGCTAAGTTTGGAACAGGTAAAGTTACATGGCTTGATTCTAAAAAGAAATACGTTAAGATTAAATTTAAGGATGGGGTTAAACAATTCCCGTTCCCAGAATCGTTTATTAATGGATTTTTAACAGTGAAATAAAACTTTATAAATCGTTCCCATCGCCACTAGCTAATACATATAGCGCATCCTCAAGCCCAGGGTGCGCTAATAATTTTTTCTTAAGGTCAACAGATGATACAGCAATAGGACTAAAAGGTTTTATGCCCAATGCTTTTGCTAACTCTCTACGTTTGTATTCTGGTAATGCGTATATACTGCCTCGTTTATCCACGAGCCAAATACCATCTTCTACTGAAAATTTAATATAAGGATTGTTTGAACGGATTCTTGCTGCAACTGTTTTTGCTATAAGCTTTTTAGTATAGCGAGGTGGTTGCTTTTTAGTATCATCTGTTTTTGTTTTAATATCTTCAACAGTGATTTTAGTTCTTTGTTCCAAGAGCTTTACCAAAACCTTTTCAGCATCTGCGTATGTTGTAGGAGTATATCCGAAATCTACTTTGTAGTTCCATCTGTAATTAAAGAATGATATCCAGCTTTGTAAGTGTTTAGTAGATACACCCTTGGCAATATGATTGATATATCTTTCAAGCTCTGAGTGATACGCATTAACTATACCGATACTGAGATTATGTTTATCTCTAAAAGCACACATTTGTTTATAATGCATAATACCTACACCAATAAGATAATCTAATTTTCCTTGTTCGTATGCTGCCTGTTTAGCTCTGTCGCTATTACATTTTTTAATAAACTTATGTGATTCACTATTTATTACATAATGGTTTATTTTGTTAAGAGCTGAGTATTGAATATATAAAGTGTTCATATCTGAACACAAAAACTTAACATCGCCAAAATGAATAGCAATGTTATCTTCAAAATCTTCAAGTTTCATTTGTCCCATACAAACAACTTTTGCTACTGCATGTCCTGAAAAATCTACAGCAACACATGTAGTAGAAAACTCTGGTCCCATTGTGCCGTATTGAGATGGTGTTGCTCTGTGGTGTGGCTTTCTTGTACTACCTGGAATTAACACATTATTTGGATTTTTAGAACCTTTTTGACTTTCATGGAAGAACTTTTCATCTACTTGTATAGTACCGTTTAAAACCGGTAGTGGCATTGTAATAAACGAGTTTCTGAGTTTCTGTACCATAGCAGAAACTGTCTCTCTTGAAATGTTATTAACTAATTTGTTCTTTACTAAAAATTGTTTGATTTCATCAATGGATTGATTAGCAAACATCTTTTCTAGAATCGTAACCCAAACATTCCAGGAGTATGGTGATTTCTCTAAAGGTGTACCTGATAAAACATTAAATTGTTTGCCACAATTTTTACATTTGTAAATCGTAAGGCCTTGTGCATTCTTGCCTTTAGTATAATGTTTATCATATCCACATTCTGGACAGAGCTTATCAAAAAAATCATCAATACAAGTAGTGTCTTCTTTAACACTGACTGTATCAATGATTTCCTTTAATTCATCTTTGTTAAGTTGTTGTAATAATTCTAGAGCTTGTTGTTTTTTACTTTTTCTACTCATATATTATTTTATACAGTAAAAATTTGAAGAAAGTGTGTTTTATTTTATGCATTTTATGCAACAAAAATGGAAGGTGTAATACCTTCCATTTGAGTTTTTGTCGCGATTCTCTAACTAGAGCCGAGCTCCGTCGTTTTATTCTTTATTAGTTTCGAATTATTTAAGTTTATCGAAAATTTCAACCACTTTGTCTTTGAGTTCGTCTTCTGTTGGGCCGAAGACGATGCTGGCAAAGCCGACGCTTAAGCCACCCTGCTCGTAATTTTCTATGTTGAGGCCGTTGCCTGTTGTTGAAAATGTTGTAGTAGGGCCGGCTTCTTTTATATAGCCTTTCAAGTGGCCGATGAGGGCATCGTTTTCTTTGAGCCATGTTTCGAGCTCATTTATGCACTGCTCCATTAACTTCTTTGTCTCGTCGGAGCATTTATTTAAATCCATTTCAAAAGAGCAGACTGTTGCGCCTTCGTGTGAGTGAGTTTCCAAAACCTTATAGCCAGCGATGCTGTATTGATGTCCATGGTCGTGGTGGTGATGTTCATGGTCATGGTCGTGACATCCGCAATCACAATCTTCGCCGTGGTCATGGTGATGGTGTTCATGGTCGTGACATCCGCAATCACAATCTTCACCGTGGTCATGGTGATGGTGATGGTGTTCATGATGATGTTCGTGCTCTAACTCTTTTAATTCTTCACTCATTTTACTACTCCTCTATTTCAACTGAATTTTCAGTCATCCAATTTCAACTTTTCTCTGAACCAGGCAATCTCTAACTTTTAATCCCAGCTTGTAATTTCAGTAACAATCTCTTTGCAAAGGTTTTCTAAGCCTTTTTCGTCAGACTTCTTTGATGTCTTAAAAATTTTGCCATCGCACTTTTCTTTAATATTAGCCTCTACCTCTGCGATTTCTTCTTCTGTCGCAATGTCGACTTTATTAATCAAAACATAATTTGCATGTTCAATCTGTTCCTCAGTTAAAGTTCCTGCAATCTTTTGAATTTTAGGCCAACGCTTACAATCAACAACTGTGATTAACGTAATGTTCATGTCTTCGTCATATGCATCCCATAATGTTTGTGCTACATCATATGGACGAGCAAGACCCGTTGTTTCAAGAATTACATATTCTGGTTTAACTTCTTCTTCAAGTTGGCAAAGTGCATCCATAAGACTTGTTGCGATTGTACAGCAAACACATCCATTAAAAAGTTCAGTTGTTAAAAGTCCGCTGCCTTCTGTGAAAGCTGTATCAACGCCTACCTGGCCGATTTCGTTTTCAATTATAACAACTTTAGCTTTACTATTTTTTCCAAGTTCTGTATTAGCAACGATTTCTTTTGCTAATGGAATAAGTACACTTGTTTTTCCTGATCCTAAAAATCCACCCAATATTATTAGTTTCATAATTCTACCTCTTATAGCTCGCGGCCCGTACGAACTTTTACAAATATGCTCGCGGCCCGTACGAATTCGTTCCTGGCTCGGAAAAACTCGCCGATAACGAATTGCACGACTCCGCTCGCTCTAGCCCAAAAAGTTGCACGGCTTAAGCTCGCCTATACTTCTGTTTTTTCATTGACCATGTCTGCTGTTACTACAAACTTCTTTATTTCTTCATCTGATGGTATTTCGTACATGATGTCCATCATAATATCTTCCATAATGCTGCGTAGTCCTCTTGCGCCAATCTTTCGCTCTGCTGCTTTCTTCGCAATAAGTTTTATCGCATCCGCCTTAAAAGTTAAGTCAACATTATCATATTTAAATAAAGCTTGGTATTGCTTAATAAGCGCATTCTTAGGCTCTTTCAAAATCTTAACTAAGTCCTCTTCAGTTAAAGAATTCAAAGAAACAACAACCGGAACGCGGCCTACAAACTCAGGAATGATTCCGTACTTAATTAAATCCTGAGGCATAACCTTAGCAAACAAATTGTCTATTTCTTTTGCATTATCAGCTTTAAGTTCGGCGCCAAATCCCATGCCCTTCTTATCGATACGACCTTCGATAATTTTTTCAAGTCCAGCAAAAGCTCCGCCACATATAAACAAAATGTTTGACGTGTTGATGTGAAGCATTTCCTGGCCCGGATGTTTTCTTCCACCTTGAGGTGGAACCGAAGCATCCGTTCCTTCCAAAATTTTAAGAAGTGCTTGTTGAACGCCTTCGCCAGAAACGTCACGAGTAATCGAAACGTTCTCGCTTTTCTTTGTAATCTTATCAATTTCGTCTATGTAAATAATTCCATGCTCAGCCTTTTCGATGTCATAATCTGCTGCCTGGATAAGTTTAAGAAGAATGTTTTCAACATCCTCTCCTACATATCCCGCCTCAGTTAAAGTTGTGGCGTCGGCAATAGCGATAGGAACGTTAATAATTTTTGCCAATGTTTGAGCAAGGAAAGTTTTTCCTGAACCAGTAGGTCCAAGCATTAAAACATTACTTTTTTGAAGTTCAACGTCAACTTTTTCATCAGATAAAACTCTCTTGTAATGATTGTAAACCTGAACAGCTAAAACTTTTTTAGCTTCGTCCTGGCCGATAACATATTCATCTAAGAAAGCCTTAATCTCTTTTGGTTTATGAAGCTTGATGTCCAAATCTTTTTTGTTTTCTTTAGCCTTAGAAGCTTTTTTTACTGCTGGATTGTAACCAAGTTCCATTTGGAAAAGTTCGGCACATGAAAAAGCACATTCAGAACAAATGTATACACCATTAGGACCAGCAATTAATTGCTCGCCTAGGGTATCTGCTCTGCGCCCACAAAAAGAACATTTTGGTATTTCATCAATACTATTTTTATTTGCCATTAAAACTCCAACCTATTAATTATTTCTCGTCGTGATTTTTTATAACTGCATCAATCAAGCCATACTCGCATGCTTCATCAGCACTAAGCCAATTATCACGTTCTGTGTCTGCTGCAATAGTTTCTAAAGACTTTCCTGTGTTTTCAGCTAAAAGTTTATTTAATCTATCACGAATCTTTAAGATATGGTCAGCAGTGATTTTAATATCAGTAGCTTGACCCTGTGTTCCGCCTGATGGCTGGTGAATCATAATTTCAGCATTCGGAAGAGCAAAACGTTTACCCTTTGCGCCACCAGCTAAAAGGAATGCACCCATGCTTGCAGCCATGCCGATACATGTTGTGCAAACATCGCATTTTACATATTGCATTGTGTCATAAATAGCCATACCAGCTGTTACAGATCCGCCAGGGCTATTGATATAAAAATGAATGTCCTTATTTGGATCTTCACTTTCCAAGAAAAGAATCTGGGCAACAACGAGGCTCGCTGTTACATCATTAACCTCTTCGCCAAGGAAAACGATTCTCTCTTTTAATAATCTAGAATAAATATCATAGGCGCGCTCGCCTCTACTAGTATCTTCAATAACTGTTGGAACTAAACTCATAATAACCTCCTATAAAAATGTTGTGTAACTCCCTTTTTTTATTACAAACATTATAAGAAATCAAAGGGCCCGTTTTGGGCCCATGACTTTTTTATTCAGCTTTTTCTTCTTCAGCCTTAGGCTCTTCTTTAGCTTCTTCTTTCTTAGGCTCTTCCTTCTTTTCTACAGCCTTACCGTTTTCATAAAGGAAATCTGCTGCCTTAGAAGTTGCAAGATCTTTTCTCATTTGATCTTTTTCCTGGTCAGCCATAAGCTCTTTAGCTTTTTCAACATCCATGCCGTACATGTCAGCCATCTTCTTAAGTTCTGTCTCGATGTCTTCATCTGAAGGCTCAATGTTTTCTGCTTTAGCAATAGCTTCAAGAACTAATCTTTCTTTAGTTTGCTGCAAAGCATGTGGACGAATCTGCTCCATAAATGTCTCCGGTGTTTGGCCTACTAATTGGAGATATTGATCAAGAGCGATACCTTGGCTTTGCATTCTCATTGCGAAATCCTGAGCTGCCTGGTTAGCCTGGGCATCAATCATAAGTTCTGGTATTTCCATTTCAGAATCTTCAACTACTTTTTTAAGGATTTCTTTTTGAGCATCTGCTTTAGCGTTTTCTTCTTTACGAGCTTGCATGTTTTTCTTAACATCAGCTTTGTACTCGTCTAATGTATCGAATTCAGAAACTTCTGATGCGAATTCATCATCAAGTTCTGGCATTTCTTTAACTTTAATTCCGTTAAGTTTACATTTGAAAACTGCTGCCTTTCCAGAAAGATCAGCTGCTTGATAATCTTCTGGGAATGTAACGTTAACATCAAACTCATCGCCGATATTATGTCCAGCGATTTGCTCTTCGAATGTATCTATAAATGAATGTGAACCAAGTGTTAAAGTATAACCTGTTGCTTTGCCACCATCAAAAGCTTTTCCATCAACGCTACCGTCAAAGTCGATATCAACGATGTCTCCTTCTTTTGCAGCTCTGTCTTCAACAGGAACCTGGCGGCTGTTAAGTTCTCTAGTTCTTTCGATTTCAGCATTAACTTCTTCGTCTGTTACGACTGCGTCAACTTTTGTATATTCAACGCCCTTGTAGTTTCCAAGTTTAACCTCTGGCTTTGTTGCAACTTCAGCAACATATACAAAAGGCTCACCTTTTTCAATCTTAATATCCGTAATCTTAGGCTGAGAAACAATCTCGATTTCCTTCATAGCCTCGTCATAAGCTTCTGGATATGACTCGTTCATTAAGAAATCAGAAGCATCTTCATAAAATACTTCTACGCCATATTGTTTTTCAATCATAACCTTAGGAACTTTGCCTTTTCTAAAGCCTGGCAATGTTACCTGGTTTTTAATTTTCTGATAAGCTTTTTCAATACCCTCTGCTGTTTTTTCTGCATCAAGAGTAATTGTGATTTTAGCTAAATTGCCTTCTAATTTTTCTACTTGTACATTCATTTTATAAATCTCCCTTCAAGGTATCACGTAATTGAAAATTTTATCACAAAAGTTACGAATAATCAATATTTATAAGGCTTAAGCCACATGCACTGGCCTTTGGAGCGGAAGCTCTTCTATCCAAACTTTCAAGGATTTCTTTAACATGTTCCGCCGGGTATACCCCCATTCCCACCTTTTCAAGTGTACCCGCGATTATTCGCACCATATTATATAAAAATCCGTTTCCAGATATCCTTATTTTAATCAAACTTGGTGAAAAATCTGAGTTTTTTACGTCCGAAATTTCTTCTTTTGTTATATCAATCGAATATATTTTACGAATAGTTGAACGCTGCTGGCCCCCGGCCGAGCTAAATGCCTTAAAATCATGCTCTCCAATCAAAAATTTAGCAGCCTTTTTCATCTTATTAATGTCCAATTTATAATAAACATAATCCGCATATCTTTCATATGTCGGCAAATTTACCTTACTGTTAAGAATTGTATATTCATAAGTCTTTACGCAGTTTTGATGGCGTGGATGAAAATCCAAACTCACTTCTTTTGATGAAACAACCTTAATGTCCGAAGGTAGCCCCTGGTTTAGCGCATAACAGATTTTTTCTGGAGGAATCTTCGTTTGCGTATCAAAGACCGCAACATTTCCAAGTGCATGTACACCTGAGTCTGTACGGCTTGCGCCAATTATGGTTATGTCCTCTTTTAATAGACGACTTAAATGCTCGTTTAATACCTGCTCAATAGCGATGCCATTTTTTTGCACCTGCCATCCAACATAATTTGTTCCGTCATATGAAACTATAATTTCAATACGTTTCATTAGATTCGTCCCCATGTGATGAAAGTATCCATCAAAATTCTAATTGCAATTGTTACTAGCAAAAATGCAAGCAAAACAAAGTACGCTATCTTATCTCTATTTTTATATTCAAGTGGATAAAGTTTTGTTCTGCCTTCACCACCAGAATAACATTTTGCTTCCATAGCAAGCGCAAGGTCAGTCGCGCGTCTAAACGCACTAACAAAAAGTGGAACTAAAATAGGAACCATGCCCTTTGCTTTTTTTAAGAGACCTCCAGTTTCAAAATCAGCACCACGAGCGAGTTGGGCTTTAATAATCTTATTTATTTCTTCTGCCAGAATCGGAATAAATCTAAGTGCGATACTCATCATCATTGCGATTTCATGTCCCGGAAAATGAATTATATTAAGTGGCTTAAATACTTTTTCTAGCCCAGCGGTAATTGTCGTTGGAAGTGTTGAATATGTAAGAAGCGATGTTCCAATAATTACATAAATAAGTCTAAGCGCAAAAAAGATTGCACGAAGAATTCCTTCTTTGCTGATATGGAAAATCCACCAACTCCAAAGTATAGTTCCTGTTCCAAAAAACAAATTAAAAAATACGGCGAGTGCAACTAAAAACCATACAAACCTAAGTCCCTTAAAAATATGTTTAAGCGGAACTTCACTAAGTGCAATAAGCGCTGCAAGTACAAATGTTAAAAATATAAATCCGATTATGTTGTTTATGATAAATAAAGCCGCAATGTAAAGAACGACCCCAAGAAGTTTTACTCTCGGATCTAGCCTTTGCAATCTTGAATTAATCGGATAGTACTGGCCTATCGTAATATCTCTAAACATGTTTATATTTTTGCGCAATTTTCTTTGCGGCTTCTTCTACAGTAATAACATCTTCAATTCCAAGCTCTTTTGCAAACTTTGCAGCTTCCGGAATAGCAAGTCCCATTTTCTCTAGCTCGCCTTCGTGCTTAAATATCTCATGTACCTTATCATCAAACATAATTTTTCCGCGCTTCATAGCAATAACTCTTTCGGCATACATTGCAACCTCTTCCATGCTATGAGAAACAACAATTACTGTTACATGATTATTTATTTGATATTCTTTTACTAAATCTAAAATCTCTTTTTTGCCAATCGGATCTAGTCCTGCTGTTGGCTCGTCTAAAATCAAAACTTCTGGTTGCATGCTTAAGATGCCCGCAATCGCAACGCGCTTTTTTTCTCCGCCAGAAAGGTCAAACGGACTTTTTTCAAACATGCTCTCGTCGATGCCTACATCGCCTAGCGCTTTTATCGCAGCCTCTTTTGCTTCATCATTTGTAAGTCCTTTATTTTTCGGACCATACATTACGTCTTTTATAATTGTCTCTTCAAAGAGTTGGTATTCTGGATGTTGGAAAACAAGACCGACTTTACATCTTAAATTTCTTAATGCTTTTTGTTGCTCCTTTGTTTCCTTAGAGTCTGTGTAAATTTCTTTTCCGTCATATAAAACTTTTCCACTTGATGGTTTTAGAAGCCCATTAAGAAGCTGGATAAGCGTAGACTTTCCTGAACCTGTGCTTCCTATAATTGCATTAAAGCTATCTTCTTTAAATTCAACACATGCATCGCAAACAGCTGTTATTTCTTCAACTGTTTCAGGACTATATATATAATTTGCATGTTCTAATTTAATGTTCAATTGCTTCTTTAAGCTCCTTGCTTGTTAAAATCCCTTCCGGGATATCCATGCCTTGTTTTCTTAGCTCTTTTGCAAGCTGACAAATTTGCGGAAGCATAAGGCCTAGTTTTGTAATTTCATCTTCCTTAGTAAAGATTTCTTTTGGAGTTCCTTTCATCTTTACCACTCCACCATCTATTACAAATATATAATCCGCATCAATCGCTTCTTCCATGAAATGCGTAATGCATATTATCGTGATATTTTTTTCTTTATTGAGTTTTTTAACGGTATCCATAACTTCTTTTCGGCCCTTTGGATCAAGCATAGAAGTTGACTCGTCAAGAACAATGCATTTTGGTTGCATTGCTAAGATTCCTGCTACTGCAAGTCGTTGTTTTTGGCCACCAGAAAGCTTATTAGGCGATACTTTTTTAGCTTTCATTAAACCAACTTCTTTAAGCGCATAATCAACGCTTTCTTTAATTTGAGGTGATGGAACGCCTAAGTTTTCAAGCCCGAAAGCAACCTCTTCATCAACAACAGAACCAATAATCTGGTTATCCGGGTTTTGGAAAACCATGCCAACTTTCTTTCTAATCTCCCAAATTAGTTCTTCGGCAGATGTGTTCATGTTATCAATCCACACCGTACCTTCATCGGGAACTAAAAGCGCATTAAGCATCTTTGCAAATGTGGATTTACCCGATCCATTTTTTCCAAGTATGCAAATAAACTGGCCTTCCTCAACATCTAAGCTGATATCTGTTAAAGCCTTATGTTCTTTATCTGCTTTACTTGAAAAATTTTCATCGTCTTTTTCAGGTTTATCCTTTTTATCGTCTTCAAAAGCTTCAATATCTTCAAGCACAGGGTACTTATATGAAATTTTCTTTGCTTTAATAAAACTCATTTCTTATCCTTTATTAGCGCAGTTTTCACCACTTTAATTTACCGTGATATGTTACCATATAAGGCCTCTTAATAAAAGAAAAAATTCACATCAAAAAGGCGATTGTTTTATTAGATTTTAAACACAATAAAGGCGCTCTTACGAGCGCCTTTTAATTGTAAGTAAATTCTTAACTAATTCTTAAATTAGTCAGCTTCACCCATTTGCTCTGCTGCTGATTTTGTAACACCTTCTGCTGAAAGACCAGCTTCTGCTCTGTACATAGCATCTCTCTTAGCAACCCATGAAGGTTTGAATGCTGCCATGATGATGATTGAGAAAATAGCAAGTACGCATAATGCTGCCCAAGCAAGTGTGTATGTATCACCAAAGATAGTCTTTCCAGCTAAACTTCTTAAAGATGTAAGAAGGTAAGGACCTGCTGCATTGATGATGTTAGCAATAGCGTTTACAAATGCGAATACTGATGGGAAGTCTTCTCTTCTCCAGTACTGAGCTGCAACTGAAACTGTGAAGTTTGAAGAAGCGCCCATGAAGACTTGTAAGCAACCAAAGCCAATGTAGAAAAGAATCATTGTAACGCCTTGAGAAATTGGTAACATACCGCAATTTTCGTTTGCAAGTGCAACAGCTGTAAGAACTGCTGTTGCAGCAATCATAATTGCTAATGAAAGAATCATAGCTTTCTTTGTACCAACTTTAGTATCAAGGATACCGATTAACCAGCTACCAGCACAACCAATTGCTGCGAATACCCAAAGAACGATATTACCAGTTGTTGTAGGAGCTGTACCAACAACAAATTTGTCACCGCCAACTGAAGCAAGAAGTGGCATAATCTGTGTCATTGGACCAACTGAACCGATAAGTAAGATACCACATGCGATAGCAACAACCCAGAATCCCCAAGATTTAGCAGTTTTTCCGAATGTCCAAACTGATTTTTTCTTAGCTTCTTCCATAGCTGCTAACATAGCGTGAGCTGCTTCTGGAGTCATGTTCTTATCATTGTCTGGATAGCATCCACATTGCTCTGGGAATTCTTTTAAGAAGAATACGCAAAGAAGGATACAAATTAAGTCAACGAATAAGAATGGAGCCCATGCAACGAGTTCATGAACTGATGAACCAGGTGTAACGCCTAATTTTGTCATTAAATCAATGTTTGAATAAAGTCCAAGGAATACTGTAAGTGTGAATGCATTAAAGATTGGGAATGCTAATGTAGCGATACCCATTACAGTACCTTTTCTTGTTGGGAACCATTGTCCAACCATTGTTGAGATAATGAATGTTGCACCTACGATTGAAAGTGTAACACCTACAAACCAGCATGCAAGCCATAATGCTTTATTGTTTCCTGTGAAAGCCATTGCAACTGAGAATAAGCCTGCAAGAATCATTAAAGTAATGGAGATGCCTTTAAGGTGTCCAGAGTTAGCAATCTTCTTACCGAAGATAAGCTGGATAATAACAGCCAAAACTGATCCTAAGAAGTACCAAAGTGCAACTGAGTTTGAATCAAGTGTTCCACCATGAACTAAAGGATAGATGTTCTGACCAATTTGGTTGATGGCACAGTACACACCAAAACCAAAAAATTGGTAAAGCATAAGGATAGTACCTCTACCACCTAAACTGATAGATTTCTTTTGCATAATAAACCTCTCCTTTTCAAAATATATATTATGAAAATATTACTCATATATTATACATAGTCAAGCAATTTTTCGCAAACAAAAATTTATACGTTTTTGTTGATTATTTTGTTCCTTTTTTAATACAATATTTCAATAACTACTTCTTGATTTTCCTTATAATTTCAACAACATCAAAGCAAGCTCTTGATATTTCCCATCTTTTGTTTTGAATCCGTATGGATTACGCCCATATTGGACAAATCCATGCTTTTTATACAAATCAATTGCTGTTTCATTCTCTGCAACTGCCTCAAGTTCTATTAAATCAAATCCAGCTTCTTTTGCGCAATCAATACAGCCTTTAATTAGTTCTGTTCCTATGCCCTTGCCCCAATAATCTTTAAGTACTGAAATTCCAAAATCGGCCCTATGCTTTAGCTTTATATATTTTCCAACCTCACTAAATCCAGCACTGCCAACTATCTTGCCTTCGTAGCATGCAACGATTTCAATTGCCCTTTCACTTTTATCAAGTTCATCCAAATGCTTCTTTTCATCCTCCACTGTAAAAGGAGTTTCTTCTGGATATGTTAAAAGAAATTCTGTCTCTTCATGTGTCTTATTAAAAACACCTAGCATCTGCTTTACATCGTTTATGGTAGCGTTTCTTAAAACAACTTCCATGCCATCTTTTAATGTCACTGTCTTGTAGTACTTCATGTGTGTAATTCTCCTTTCGTAACTTTCATAAGATAGTTTTATTATAAAAGTTTCGTTGCTACACGCAATGCATTTTAACATATCAATAAATTGCCCTTTGTCGAGCTCTTTTATATATTTTTATCATTATAGAACAATGACTTGTATATAGTGATAAAGATATAAGCATTTGAATAGAAATTTATCACTATAGGGAGATGCTTTATGTATAGTGATAAAAATATTAGCATTTAGATAGAAAATTTATCACTATAGAAAGATGCTTTATGTATAGTGATAAAAATCTAATAATTTATTCTAAAAATTATCACTATAAGCGAGTGCTTCTCATATAGTGATAAATTTAAGATTTCTGTATCCTTTGATAAATTAAATTTAAGATTTTCGCTCGCGAAGCTAACGGCGCCTGC
>JAZLGF010000002.1:0-32522 GCA_045616165.1 Lachnospiraceae bacterium | reverse complement strand
ATAAATTTTTCATCTGGTCTTAAATCAAGTCCTAAATCTTTAATTGTTTTTTTCAAATATCCTCTTTTCCAAGGATCTCACACATTAATTATAATATATTATTTAAAGCATTTAAAATAGCAAATTTACCATGCTCAAAAGTAACACCGCCTTGATAAAAAACAGTATATGGCTTGCGAAGAGGTCCATCAGCAGAAAGTTCAATAGATGAGCCATTCATAAAAGCACCGCTTGCCATAATTACTTTGTCTTGATAACCCGGCATATCCCAAGCTTCCGGAGTTACAAAACTATCAACATACGATGCATCCTGAATAGCAATACAGAATTTTGATAGTTTTTCAGGATCATCTAAATCAATAGCTTGTACAATGCATGAATGCTTTTCAAAAGGACCTGGCGAAACTTTATAACCATAATGTTCAAACATTGCAGCAGCAAAATGAGCGTTTTTCAATGCCTCTGCAACAACTTTTGGAGCAATAGATAAACCTTGATAAAAAGATTTTAACACACCTAAAGATCCCCCAACTTCTTTACCAAGACCTGGTGCAGTTAGTCTAAAAGCGCATCTTTCTATTAAATCAGATTTACCAACTATATATCCACCAATAGGAGCTAAAGAACCTCCGGGATTTTTAATCAAAGAGCCAACACAAAGGTCAGCACCAACATTAGTAGGTTCTAAAGTTTCAACAAATTCACCGTAGCAGTTATCAACAAAAGTAATTAAATTAGGTCTTATTTTTTTAACAAATTTAATTGCTTCATTCATTTGCTCTATACTTATTGACTTCCTGTTTACATAACCTTTAGAACGTTGAATATAAATTATTTTTGTTTTATCGCAAATTGCATCTTTAATAGCTTCGAAATCAAAGTCAAAAGAAGAATTAAGTTCAACTATTTTATAAGAAATTCCACTTTCAACTAAAGAGCCTTTACTAGGAGTAATTCCTATAGATTTTTCCAAACTATCATAAGGCTTTCCACTAATAAATAAAATTTCATCCCCAGGAAGTAAATTAGCTGATAGTGCAAGATAAAGCGCATGTGTTCCACATGTTATTTGTGGCCTAACTAGAGCGTCCTCTGCTCCAAAAATTTCTGCATATACAGATTCTAACTTTTCTCTACCAAGCTCATTATAGCCATAACCTGAAGATTGGTTGAAATCAGCTTCAGCTACTTTATTATTTCTAAAAGCGCTAAGAACCTTAAACTGATTAGCTTCACTAATTTCATCAATTTCATGAAAAACACCACCAAGTTTATTTATAATAATCTCAGCATCATCGATTAATTTTTGATTAAAACCAGGATAATTAAACAATCTTTTTCTCCTTTAATATATCTAAAATATTTTCTAATAAATCATTTTTATTATTAAAAGAATCTACATCAATCCAAATAGCATCTTTTTCTCTCTTAAACCAAGTAATCTGTCTTTTGGCAAAATGCCTTGAACTTTGTTTAATTAAATTAACTGCATCATCCAAAGAACACTCTTTATTTAAGAAACTAACAATTTCTTTATAACCAAGTCCCTGCATTGAAAGTGCATCTTGCAAAACGCCCTTATCAAGCAATGATTTAACTTCATCTAGCAAACCTTTACTCATCATAATATCAACACGTTCGTTAATTCTTTTATAAGTATCTTCTCTATTTCTATTAATAACAAAATAAGCAAAATTATAAGGTGATTTTTTAGCATTTTGTTCTTTGTTATGAACAGAAATTTTTTGATTGTTTTCCTTAAAAAATTCTAAAGCCCTAATAACCCTCTTAACATTATTATAATGAATTTCGGCCGCAGCATCCTCATCAACTTCCTTTAACATATCATGTAAAAATTCAGGTCCTTTTTCTTTAACAAGATATTCAAGTTCTTGTCTATATGAAGATGAGCTAGATTCTTCTTCAAAATTTATATCATATAAGACAGATTGAATATAAAAACCTGTTCCTCCAACAATAATTGGAATTTTGCCATTTTCATATATTGATTCAATATATTTTTTTGCACGAGTCTTAAACTCATAAACATTAAAATTAAAATCAGGGTCCACTTCATCAATCAAATAATGCTTGATTCCACCCATCTCATCTTTAGTAATTTTAGCTGTCCCAATATCAAACCCTTTATAAACTTGCATAGAATCTGCGCTAATAATCTCGCCACCAATAGCTTTTGCTAGCGAAATTGAAAGATCGGTTTTTCCTGTTGCTGTTGGACCAGCAATAATAATCAAAGGAATCATATTAAACGCTTAAATTTCCTTTCAAGTTCAGATTTACTCATCTTGATAATAGTTGGTCTTCCATGAGGACAATTATAAGGATTTTCTAAAGACAACAACTCATCTATTAAATTATTAGCTTCTGAAAAAGAAAGATTCATGCCACCTTTAACAGCAGCCCTACACGCCATAGATGCAATTTTTTCAGTCAACAAATCAGATGTAAAAGAATTAGAATTTTCGGCTACATCATTAATAAAACTATGGAATAAATCTTTTTCATTCAAAAAAGATAAATCAGACGGAACGGCTGATAAAGCATATTCATGCCCACCAAATTCATTAATTTCAAAACCAAGTTTAATAAACTCATTCATATACTTTTTCAAAACATTTTCCTCAGAAGAACTTAAAGTTACAATTATAGGAGGATTTAAGTTTTGTGATGAAAACGAACTATTATTTATATTATTAATAAATTTTTCATAAAGAATTTTTTCATGTGCCGCATGTTGATCAATAATGAATAATTCTTCGTTATACTCAACAATCCAGTATGTATTAAAAACACATCCAATTATCTTATGTTTAATTCTAGCTTTAGCTCCTAAGAAAGAATCATCAAATAAAGTAGCCTGTTCAAAAGAAGAATATTTATCATCATTATTAAAATCATTATCTGATTCATCATCAGATTCATGAATAAAATAAGTTTTTTCTTCCTGAACTTTATTTAATCTATTTTCTTCAAAAGGTTCCGGTGCATAATTATTAATATAAGAAAATTCTTTAACTTTTTCTTCTTTACCAAAACTAACTAAAGGAATATTCTCGTTTTGTTTTAATGTTTCATAAACAAAATCAGATACTAGATCAAAAACTTTTTCGTTATCGAAAAATCTTATTTCCATTTTTGAAGGATGTACATTAACGTCAATAAGCTCAGGTTCAAAATAAATATTTAAAACAGTAAAAGGAAAAGTTCCTTTCATTAAATATCCTGCATAAGCTTTTTCAATAGCACTAGCAATAATTTTGTCTTTAATATATCTACCATTAATAAAATAAATTTCAAAATTTCTATTAGCTTTTGAGTACTCAGGTTTAGAAATGAATCCATTAATACTTAAATAATCACAACTAGCATGAATAGGAATAATTGATTTAGCAATATCTTTTCCATAAACACTATAAATTGTATCTTTAAGATTATTATTTCCAGAAGTTAAAATTTTAACCTTTCCATTAGTAATAAACTTAAAAGAAATTTCCGAGTGAGAAAGCACCATACATTCAATAACATCTTGAATATAATCTGCTTCTTTTGATTCGGATTTTAAGAATTTTAGTCTGGCAGGAGTATTATAAAATAAATCTCTAACTATAACTGTTGTTCCGTTTGGAAGTCCCGCCTCAGTTATAGATATTATTTCCCCGCCACTCACCTTAGCAATAACACCTGTTAAATTTTCGGCAGTCTTAGTACAAAATTCCATTTTAGAAACAGCACAAATACTAGAAAGAGCTTCGCCTCTAAAACCAAGTGTATTAACAAACAAAAGATCATCAGCATTAGAAATTTTACTAGTAGAATGTCTAAGAAATGCCTTATCAATTTGTGAAGGGTCTACTCCTACTCCATTATCAGTAATTCTAATTAACGATTTACCACCATCTTTAATTTCAATAGAAATAGCACTAGCACCGGCATCAATAGCGTTTTCAACAAGTTCTTTAACAACAGAAGAAGGCCTGTCAACAACTTCACCGGCAGCAATTTTATCTATAGAATTTTTATCAAGTACATTAATAATATTCATAAATTATAAATTTTTAAGAGTATATAAAATATTAATAGCTTCAAGAGGAGTTAATTTATCAATATTAATATCTTTTAGATACTCCTCTACTTTAGAAGGCTCATAAACAACTTCTGGTGTAATATTATCATCTATAACATTTGATTCAGTAATATCATTCTTGACCAACTTAGAAACTATTTGTTTTGCTCTTTTCGTAATTGATTCAGGAACACCCGCTAAAGAAGCAACCTGAATACCATAACTTTTATCAGCGCCACCTCTAATAATTTTCCTTAAGAAAATTATATTATCGCCTTGTTCTTTTACACTAATGCAGAAATTTTTAACCCCATCAATTAACCCTTCTAATTCAGTAAGCTCGTGATAATGAGTTGAAAAAAATGTTTTAGCACCACATTTATTTTTATCAGCAATATATTCAACAACAGCCCATGCAATACTAAGTCCATCATACGTAGAAGTTCCACGTCCAATTTCATCTAAAATAACTAAAGAATTATTAGTTGCATTATGTAAAATATTAGCGACCTCAGTCATCTCAAGCATAAAAGTACTTTGACCAGAAGCTAAATCATCTGAAGCTCCTACACGAGTAAAAATACGATCACAAATACAAATATTTGCATAAGAAGCAGGCACAAAACTTCCAATACTAGCCATTAAAGTAATAAGGGCAAGCTGCCTCATATAAGTAGATTTACCGGCCATATTAGGCCCAGTAATAATACAAACTCTATTATCATTAGTATCGCTATAAGTATCATTAGGAATAAACTGGCCTTGTTCCATAACCATTTCAACAACAGGATGGCGGCCATCTTTAATATCAATTATTCCCTCAGTATTAATTTCAGGTTTAACATAATTGTTTTGTTCAGCAACATAGGCTAAAGAAGCAATCGCATCAATTAATGCAACGTATGACGCTATCTTTTGTATACGAGTAACATTGGAAGCAATTTCTTCTCTAATATCAGAAAAGCAAGAATATTCAAGAGCAAATAGTTTTTCTTCAGCTCCTAAAATTGTATCTTCTAATTCTTTTAATTCATCAGTAATAAATCTTTCAGCATTAACAAGAGTTTGCTTTCTAATATATCTATCAGGAACCATGTCCTTAAAAGAATTGGTAACTTCAATATAATAACCAAAAACTTTATTATATTTAATTTTTAATGTTTTAATTCCAGTTGCTTCACGTTCTTTTTCTTCAATTTTAGCAAGCCATGTTTTTCCTTCGAATTTAGCATTTCGAAGATTATCAATTTTTTCATTAAATCCTTCTTTTATAATTCCACCATCTTTTATAGCAAGAGGAGGATCATCAACAATAGCTTGATCAATAAGCGAATAAATATCTTCTAAACAATCAAAATCATTATATATATCAGCAAATATATCCGATTTATAATTCTTTAACAAATATCTAATATTCGGTAGCATTTCAATAGAATTTTTGAAAGCTATAAGGTCTCTTGGATTTGCTGACTTATATGAAATTTTTGCAAGAATACGTTCAAAGTCATAGATAGGATTTAAGTACGCTCTTAATTCATCTCTTTCAATTAAGAAAGAATTAAGTTCTGAAATAGCCTCTTGTCTTTTTTTAATTTCATCTTTATCAAGAAGTGGTTGTTCAATAAAGAATCTAAGGCATCTAGCTCCCATAGCAGTTTTAGTTTTATCTAATACCCAAAGCAGCGAACCTTTTTTATTTTTTTCTCTCATGGTTTCAACAAGTTCAAGATTTCTTCTTGTAGAAAAATCAATAACCATATACTTGTTAGAAGAATAAATAGAAATTTTATTTAAAAAATCAAGAGAAGTTTTTTGTGTTTCATATAAGTATTTTAATGCAGCTCCCACACATGGAATGCATCCAGGAAAATCATTCAATCCTAAACCAGAAAGGTCTATTGTCTTAAAATGCTCTTTAATAATTTCTTTTGCACTATCTTGTTCAAAATAAGAATCATTAAGTGTGTAACATGAAATTCCTAATTTATCTTTTATATAATTAAAATCAACTCCTGACATAGAAAAAGCATTATTTGAAATAATTTCAACAACAGGAAACTTATAAATTTCATTCATGAAATCATTAATATTATCAACCTGTGTTACTTCAAATTTTCCTGTTGTAATATCAATAAAAGATAAAGCGTAAAAATTTGTTGTATAGTAAACACAAAGTAAAAAGTTATTTTTATCTTCATCTAATGCTAAATTATTCGTATTAGTACCAGGAGTAACTACTTTTATGACATCTCTTTTTACAATACCTTTAGCAAGTTTTGGATCTTCTAATTGCTCCGCAATCGCAACCTTATAACCTTTTGAAACCAATCTATTAATATAAGAACTTGCAGCATGATAAGGAACACCGCACATAGGTGCACGTTCTTCTAAACCACAATCTTTACCAGTTAAAGTAATTTCAAGTTCTTTAGAGCCAATTAAAGCATCTTCAAAAAAGAGCTCATAAAAATCGCCCAAACGATAAAATAAAATACAATCTTTATATTGTTCTTTTGTCTCAAGATATTGAGACATCATCGGAGATAATGCCATTGTAATAAAAACCTTTTGCCTCAACTAATTTTACGTTTATAAAGTTTCCAATCAATCCTAAATCGCCCTCAAAATGAACAAGAGAGTTATTGCTCAACCGGCCATCTAAAAACTTTGGATTTTTTGAATTAACGCCTTCAACTAAAACAGATTTTGTTTTACCCTCTAGCTTTAATGTTTGTTGTTTAGATATACATGTAACTAGTTCAAGTAATCTATTAAATCTATTATTTACGACATCTTTTTCTACCTGGTTAGGCATAGATGCTGCCTTAGTGCCAGATCTTTTTGAATAAATAAAAGTAAATGCGCTATCAAAAGATGCTTTCTTAACGACATCTAAAGTTTCGCAAAAATCCTCTTCGGTTTCACCTGGAAAACCAACAATAATATCCGTTGTAATAGAAACATCATCTATATTATCTCTAATTTTTTTAACAAGATTTAAGTAGTCTTCTTTTGTGTAATGCCTATTCATCTCCTTAAGGACTTTACTACTTCCAGATTGAAGAGGAAGATGTATATGTCTAGCAATCTTAGAATTATTTTTAATTACATCAATAAGTTCATCGCTTAAATCCTTTGGATGCGATGTCATAAATCTAACACGCTTTATCTTATCAATAGAAGCCACGTCTTCTAATAGTTTTGGGAAGTTATATTCATATGAATTAACATTTTGTCCAAGAAGCATAACTTCGACGACGCCTTCATCGGCAAGTTTTTCTACCTCTTTCAAAACATCTTCAGGCTTTCTACTCCGTTCTCTTCCCCTAACATATGGAACAATACAATAACTACAAAAATTATTACAGCCATACATAATATTTACACCACACTTAAAATCAAATTTACGTTCGCTAGGAAGATCTTCAACGATACTCGCTGGCTCATTTAAGATATCGATTTGCATTTTTCCATCGGCAAAATGTAAAAATAAAAGTTCAGCAAGTTTATAAATATTATGAGTTCCAAAAATAATATCAACATTTCTATAACTTTTTATAATTTTCTCAACTATATGTGCTTCTTGCATCATACAACCACAAAGAGCTGTAATCATATCAGGATTTTTTTCTTTTTGATTTTTCAATACGCCAAGTCGACCATAAACTCTAACGTTTGCATGCTCTCTTACTGTACATGTATTGTAAAGAACAAAATCAGCTTCTTCACTTTCAGTTGGTACATAACCTATCATTTTTAAAATTCCTAAAAGTTTTTCAGAATCCTTAGCATTCATTTGGCAACCAAAAGTATTAACACATGCAAGAAGTTTTCTTCCTTTTAAACTAGAAATTTCATCAACAATTTCTTTACATTTTTGCACAAAATAAAATTGCCTTGACGGTTCTGCCGAAGGCGCATTATCCATAATTATCGATTTGTTAATCTTGTTTATCTCAAAATAATTCATGTCAAATTAGATAGTATAAATATAATACGTTGAACCTATATACACGCCAGAAATATATTTGCATTTCTCATCAAAATGGCAATCCATCTTAGAATAATTATAAAGTTTTAAGAAAGTTTTTTTGCCATGATATTTTGAAGTGATAAATAATTTACCAAGTGTATCGATAAATATTTCATCATAAAAAGAAATATCATTTTCACCTGTAAGCATATTAATAAATTCAACCGTTTCAGTTGTATTAATTCTAATATACGGTGTGTTATCTACTACATAAGATAATCTTAAATCATTAAGTGAAACATCATTTTGTTTAGTTGTAATAAATTCTTTTGAAACATGATTATAGAAAATACATTCAGAAGATTTATTCTTAAAATCAACAATATTATAAAAAATATAATCATCCTTAATATCAGGTAAAAGAATATATTTATCAAAATAGAAAGAATGTAACAATTCCATATCAATATTAGTGAGTTGCAAAATTATATCCGCCACAAACTTTGAATAAGATGCTATATAAATACTTTCTATTAATGCTTCATTTTCAGAATTATATTTAAAACGAACATCTTCTAAAAAAGAAAAACCTGTTTTAATCATAAATTCTGAATCATTAATAAATTCAATTGAATTAATACCATTATTCTTTAATTTCTCTTCAACAATCAAAACAGGATCTTTGGCTTCTGGAGTAAATAACCATTGATTAAACTCAATTGTTCCCATTAAAATATCAGACTTATAATCTTTAACAATTTCTGTTTGTAAAATAAACGTATCTTCTGAAAGAATAAAAGCCTTAACAATCATGTCTCCTGTTAAAACCTTTTTATCTAATTCGAAAACAGCACAAACATTACTAATATCATCAATAAAATCATATCCAATTAATTGAACACGAATTTTTTCTGAATCTAAAATATCATATGTTGCAAAAAATACTAAATTAGTAGGTTTATAAGCAACTCTTATATCAATAAAACCTGCTTTTTTAACTTCAGGACAAAGTTCTTTAACAGAATTATCCTCAGGATTATAAAGTTGCATCTCAAGAAAATCTATCTTGTCCTTATTGACATGATAGATTTCCAAAATCTGATTATCTCTAATGGATAAATCATATAAATTACTTTTGCTTTTTATAATATTAATATTCATATATTAACCTTTATATTTAGCATAAATAGTTTCGAAAACTTTTATTCCATCAATAGCTGCGCTAGTAATACCACCGGCATACCCAGCACCTTCACCACAAGGATAAATACCTTTAATATTAGATTCAAAATTCTCATCTCTGTTAATTCTAACTGGAGAAGATGTTCTACTTTCAACTCCACTTAAAATTGTATCAGACATTGAAAATCCATTTATATTCTTTTCAAATTTATCAATAGCTTGGACAATATCCTTACAAATAAATTCAGGAAGAATCTCATTAAGATCAGCAAAAGCATAATCACCTTGAGTTTCAGGAGTTATTGATCCAAAATTATCTGATACTTTATGATTTTTAAAATCTCCAAAAAGTTGAACAGGAATTTTTCCATTACATGCATTGAAAGCTTTAAATTCAAGAATTTCTTGATACTCAAGTCCATCAAGCGGTGAACCTGAAAAGCAAAAGTCTTCAGGATTAATGCTAACAACAATAGCAGAATTACCATTCTTTGAATCTCTGGCAGAAAAGCTCATGCCATTAACACAAAGTCTTCCTTTCTCAGAAGACGAATTTACAACATAACCACCAGGACACATGCAAAATGAATAAACACTTCTTCCATCATCAGTTTTGCAAGTAAGCTTATAATCAGCAACAGGCAACGTATCTCCATAAAGTTCTTTATAGTTATATCCATATTGAGCTTTATTAATATATTCCTGGTCATGTTCAACACGAACACCAACAGCAAAAGATTTAGGGCTCATTTGAATTTTATTTTCATAAAGCATCTTATATGTATCTCTTGCGGAATGACCAATAGCAAGAATTAAATTAGAACATTTAATAGAAATAAGTTTTTCTTTTTCACCTTTTTGTTTCATCTTTAAGATGATTTTAGAAAGTTTTCCGTCCTCAACTTCAAAATTAACAAACTTAGTATCAAACATTACCAGTCCGCCATTAGCAACAATTTTGTCACGCATATTTTTAATAATACGACTTAAAACATCCGTACCAAGATGTGGTTTATTACTAAAAAGAATTTCTGAAGGCGCTCCATTTTCAACAAATAATTTAAGAACTAGATTATTTCTTCCTTTTTGATCATTAACGCCTGTATTTAATTTTCCATCAGAAAAAGTCCCGGCACCACCTTCACCAAATTGGATATTACAATCAGTATCTAACTTACCTTCTTCAAAAAAATCATTAACGGCAAGAATACGTTCTTCAACAGCATGTCCTTGTTCAATTAAGATTGGATTATATCCATATTTTGCAAGCATGTAAGCAGCAAAAAGTCCACATGGACCAGAACCAACAATACAAATTCTACCTTCTACTTCTTCTGTTCCTCTTTTTGGAAGATGATATTTTTTAGTTTTTGCAGGAGCAATATTTTTATCATTTGCACATTTATTTAATACTTCATCTTCATTATCAACACGAACATCAATAATATAGTTCCAAATAATATTTTTTTTGCTTCTGGCATCAAGAGATTTCTTTACACAAAAAATATCCTTATCATCCAAATTAGAAAGATGTAATTTTTTGCATAAAACTACTTTAAGATCTTTATAAGAATGTATAACTGGTAAATGTACTTGACTGATCCGAATCATAATTATTGACTAAGGGCCTTTCTAAGATTTTTATTAAATTTGCTATATTATATCATAAATTTATATTTCTTGCGACCGTATTTGCACTAGAAAAAGCCCATTGAAGGTTATATCCACCACAAATACCATTAACGTCGATAACTTCTCCTGCAAAATATAAATTATCCACAATTTTTGATTCTAAGTTCAAAGAATCAATTTCTTCAGTACTAATTCCGCCTGATGTAACTTGTGCATTATCAAAAGAAAGTGTACTAACAGGGTTCATCTTAAACTTTGTTATTGTTGAAAAATAACTTTTTGCATAATCACAAACATCGGCGGTAATATTAACATCAGGATGTGCTTTTTTAACTTCTTTATCAATTACTAAAGCTACTTTTTTATTTAAAATCCCCATTAATTTATTTTTTTGATTTTTTGACAAAAAGCTAAATAAATCTTTTTCATCAATATCAGGCAAAAGATTAATAGAAACTAAAATCTCTTTCTTTTCATCTAAAAGTTTAGTCGCATACGAAGAAATTTGAAAAACAGGAATCCCCGAAATTCCATAATCTGTAAACTGTAAATTACCTTTTGCACTTATAACTTCCTTAAATTTTTCTCCATCTTTAACTTTCAAAGTAACTAAACTATCGTTTCTTACACCAGATAGTTCTTTAGTAAACTTATTATCGCATTTAAGGCCACAAAGCGCCGGTAAAGGCTTAATAATTGTATGTCCAAACGATTTAGCGATTTTATAACCCGAGCCGTCAGATCCCGTTTTAGGAGCACTCATGCCACCTGTTGCCAAAACAAGTTTGTCACATGTATATTTATTATCGATATAAAAAATATTATCGTTTTTTACAATCTTTTTAACATTGTAGTTTGTTGCTACATCAATCTTTAGCTCTTCACATTTAAATCTTAAAATATCTAAAACGGAAGAAGCTTGCTCAGACCTTGGATAAATATATCCATTTTTATTTTCTGTAATAATTCCTAATTCATTAAAGAATTTTACAGTATCTTCATAATCAAATTCTTTTATAATATTTTCAACAAAACTTAAATCTCCCGAAGAAAAATAAGGATAAATATTCTCAGAATTATGATTAAACAAATCAATCTTACAATCAGCATTTGTAAGATTACATTTTCCGTTTCCTGTAGATAGAATTTTCTTTCCAACTCTATCTCCATGCTCAAGAATCAATATCGAATTATTGTCTTTTTTAGACATTATGGCGGTGCATAAACCTGATGCACCGCCACCTAAAATAATAATATCGTATTTCATTAAAATTATTCTTCGCTGTCTGTATGACGAGCTGCTACTTCTCTTTCTTGTACATCTGAAGGAGCTTGCTCATAACGTGAAAATTCATATTCGAAATCACCAAAACCACCAGTCATAGAACGAAGAGTTGTTCCATATCCGAAAAGTTCTGATTGAGGAATATCAGCTTCGATACATGTTCTGCCACCATCAACTGGGTTTGATCCAAGTACACGACCTCTTCTCTTATTTAAGTCACCCATAACATCACCTGTAAATCTATCAGGAACAGTAACTTTAAGAGAAGAAATAGGCTCTAGAAGAACCGGACCAGCTTCCATAAATCCTTTCTTGAAAGCAAGGATTGTAGCCATCTTAAATGACATTTCGTTTGAGTCTACTGGATGGTATGAACCATCATAAAGAACAGCTTTAACACCAACAACTGGGTAATTAGCTAAAGGTCCTCTTAATACACATTCTTGAAGTCCTTTTTCAACTGCTGGGAAGTAGTTCTTAGGAACGCTACCACCAACAACCTCTTCAGCGAATTCGTAAGCTTTTGAAGTATCGCCTAAAGGCTCAAATCTCATTCTTACATCACCATACTGTCCATGTCCACCAGATTGTTTCTTATGTTTACCTTGAACATCAGAAGTTTTTCTAATTGTCTCACGGAAAGCAAATGCAGGTTTTTCCAAAGCAACTTCAACTTTATATTTTTCTTTCATCTTTGAAACAACAACATCGAGTTGTTGATCGCCAATACCATAAATAAGACTTTGTTTGTTTTCTTCATCAGCAACAACTTTAAGAGTTGGATCTTCAGCACAAAGTTTTTGAAGAGCTTGTTGAATCTTATCTTCTTCGCCTTTATTAACAGCGTTGTACTTCATATAAGTATAAGGTTTTGACATAACAAACTTATCAAGAACAACTGGATTATCCTTTCTTGATAATGTATCACCTGTCTTAGCAAGATCAAGTTTACCAATAGCACCGATATCGCCTGGCTGTAATTCACTAACTTCTTCAACGTTCTTACCACGCATGATATAAAGTTTTGAAATCTTTTCACTTTCATCAGTAGCGCCATTAAATACTGTATCATCACCTTTAAGAACGCCAGAGAAAACTTTAACTAAAGAGTATTTACCAATGAATGGGTCAACGATTGTCTTAAATACATAAGCAGCTAAAGGCTTATCAGCATTAACATCACAAACGAATTCAGAATCATCTTTAGTGAGTTTACCTTTTTTAACAACAGGGCTATTATTTGGTGCTGGGAAGTATTTTACAATAGTTTCAAGAACACCTCTTGGTCCAAGGTTCTTAGTTGTGCTGCCACAAAGTACAGGAACAACATCACCATCTTTAATGCCTGATTTAAGAGCATTAGCGATTTCATCATCAGTGAATTCTTCTCCACCAAAGTATTTATCCATTAATTCTTCACTTGTTTCAGCAACACTTTCCATCATTGCATCCTTAAAGCCAGCAGCTTTATCAGCAATATCAGAAGGAACATCAGTAGGTTCAATAGTTCCGTCAGCTTTAAATTTAAAAGCTTTTCCAGAAAGAACATCAACATAACCTAATAATTCTGTTCCGTTTTTAATTGGGAATTGGAATGGAGCTATCTTATTTCCAAATTCACCTTTTAAGCTTTCTACAACTGCTTCAAAGTCAGCATTAGCATCATCCATACCAGAAACATAAATAGTTCTAGGAATCTTAAATGCTTCACAAAAATGCCATGCTTTATGAGCACCTACTTCAACACCACTCTTCGCATTAACAACGATAACTGCACTATCTGCAACTGAAAGACCTTCTTCTGTTGCACCAATGAAATCAAAGTATCCTGGTGTATCGAGGATATTAACTTTAACATTATTATATTCAACAGGAATTACTGTAGAACTAATAGAAAATTTACGTTTTTGTTCTTCTTTATCGAAGTCAGAAATTGTATTACCATCATTGATATTACCCATTCTTGTGATAATACCAGTTGATAAAGCCATAGCTTCTGCTAAAGTAGTTTTACCAGATCCACCGTGGCCTAATAAAACTGTATTTCTAATATTTTCAGTCTTATAAACATTCATAAAAAAATACCTCCCATGTATTTAAAGCATATAGAAATATATTACTAAAAACAGTACTTATTTACAAGCATTTTATAGCTAAAATATATAAAAAAGGGTACGTATTTTACGCACCCTCCAATCATATATAAATCATTTTCATTAACGAAAATCATTCAATTCCTAAATCATCAGGATTTTCTTCTGCCATAGTGGTTGAATCTTCAGTCTTTTTAGATTTAGAAGATTTTTTAGTCTTTGGTTCAGGTTTTTCTTCAAGATTTATTTCTTCAATAGCAAGTTCTTCTTCATAACCTTCAAATCCAAGTTTAGCACGTACAACACTATCAACCATCTTAAAGAATTCTTCATTTGCTTTGAAATAATTCTTAGCATTTTCTCTACCTTGACCAATCTTTTCACCATTATATGCGTACCAAGCACCACTCTTTTCAATAATTCCATATTCAACAGCCTGGTCTAAAATATCGCCAATAGCAGAAATTCCTTCACCAAAGATAATATCAAATTCTGCCTCACGGAAAGGAGGAGCCACTTTATTTTTAACAACTTTAGCTCTAACTCTATTACCAATTACTTCTCCACCTTGTTTAATTGATTCAATTCTTCTAACATCAATACGTACAGAAGAATAGAACTTAAGAGCACGTCCACCAGTAGTTGTTTCAGATGGTCCATAGAATACACCAATTTTTTCACGAAGCTGGTTAATAAAGATAATTGAGCATCCTGTTTTATTAGCAACAGCAGTGAGTTTTCTTAAAGCCTGGCTCATAAGTCTAGCTTGTGCACCAACAGTAGCATCACCCATTTCGCCTTCTATTTCATGTTTAGGAACTAACGCAGCAACAGAGTCAACAACTATAATATCTATTGCTCCAGAACGAACCATAGTCTCACAAATTTCAAGGCCTTGCTCACCGTAATCAGGTTGAGAAATATATAAATTATCAACGTCAACACCAATATCTCCAGCATATTTAGGATCAAGCGCATGCTCCGCATCAATAAAACCTGCGATACCACCAGACTTTTGTACTTCAGCAACAATATGCAAAGCTAAAGTAGTTTTACCAGAAGCTTCAGGTCCATAAATTTCAATAATACGTCCACGAGGAATTCCTCCAACGCCTAAGGCTTTATCAAGGCTTATTGAACCAGTTTTTATTACATCAATATCTAAAGCGGTTTTATCGCCAAGTTTCATTACTGAACCTTTGCCATAATCCTTCTCTATTTTTGTAATAGCTGCATCTAACGCTTTTAATTTTTCTTTATTATCCATAATGGTCTCCTTTTCTTGAACCGAACTTATGTTCGCTTTTAATATAATATATTTATATTTCTTTGTCAACATAAAAATAGGAAAAAAACAAGAACACGTCCGAATGAACGTGTCCTAATAATATCATAATAAAAATTTAAGGTCAAAATTTTACTGTTTTAACACCTGTCTATTCTTATAAATATAATCAACAAACGAAAGAATTGTAAGTACAAGTGCGATATACATAACTATAATTCTCGCAATTTCAAAAACATTACAAAGACCTGGCGCAACTTCTCCTAAATAGAAAGTTACATTAAGCGAAGTCATTACAATAAACACGATATGTGCCCAAGTTTTAACTTTTCCCCAAACGGAGGCAGCTACAACTATTCCTTGCTCAACACAAATAAGTCTAAATCCTTCAATAGCAAGCTCTCTTGCAATTATAACTATGCAAATCCATGCAGGCATTTGACTAAGAGAAACAAATGCTATAAAAGCAGAACAAACAAGAAGTTTATCAGCTAAAGGATCGGCAAATTTTCCAAAGTTAGTTACTAAATTATTTTTTCTTGCAATAGCTCCATCAAGCCAATCTGTAAGAGAAGCTACGATAAAAATAACTGTTGCAATTAAGAAATTCCATTTAGAAAAAGGAATCAAATAAAACACCAAAAATACTGGTACTAATATGATTCTTAAAATCGTTAACTTGTTTGGTAAGTTCATATCATTTCTCCATATAAATCATATTGACTACTTGAAATAACTTTTACTTTCACAAAATCTCCTGTGTGCAAGTAGCCATTATATTTTACATAAAAATAACTGTCAACATCTGGTGCATCCATATATGTTCTGCCGACATAAACATCATCATCGACAAGTTTTCCTTCTATAAATACATCATAAGTTTTTCCAATTTTTGATTGCAAGTTATTATATGAAATTTCTTCCTGAATTTCCATAAGTTTATTACGTCTGTCATTTTTTATTTCATCATCAATTTGATCGTCAAACTCAGCCGCTTTCGTTCCTTCTTCCTGTGAATAAGTAAATACTCCAAGATGGTCAAACTTAACTTCACTAATAAACTCTCTTAAATTTTCAAAATCTTCTTCGCTTTCACCTGGAAAACCCGCTATAATCGATGTTCTTAATACAACATCCGGAACAATTTCTCTAGCAAGCTTAATCTTCTCAATAATACTGTTATGATTCGTACGTCTTCCCATTCTTTTTAAAACATTATCTGAAGAATGTTGAATAGGCATATCTATATAATTACAAATCTTTGGTTCTAAAGCCATTACCTCTAAAAATTCCTTGGTAATATCTTCGGGATAACAATATAAAACTCTAATCCATTCCAAACCTTCAATCTTGCAAAGTTCTTTTAATAACTCAGGCAATTTATCTTTTCCATAAATATCTCTACCATAAATAGAAGTTTCCTGAGCAACAACAATTAATTCTTTTACGCCTTCATCAGCTAAAAATTTCGCTTCACTAATAAGTTCATCCATCGGAAAACTTTTATAATTTCCTCTAATATAAGGAATTATGCAATACGAACATCTTTTGTTACAACCTTCAGCAATTTTAAGAAATTCATAATGTCCACCAGTTGTTATGATTCTTTTTTTATTAGGTGTGACATCATTAGAATCTTTACCAACAGCGTCAATAATTTCTTTAAGATTACTTGTTCCGATATATGAATCGACCTCAGGAAGTTCCTTAATTAATTCATCTTTATATCTTTCAGATAAACATCCCGCTACAACAAGTTTTTGACATTTGCCTTCTTCTTTCATGCGAGCCATATCTAAAATAGTTTCAATAGATTCTTCTTTTGCATCATCAATAAAGCAACATGTATTAACAATAATAATGTCCGCTTCATATTCGTCATCAACAAAAGAAAAGCCGGCAGCATCTAAATACGCCAGCATCTCTTCTGAATCAACTTTATTCTTATCGCATCCAAGTGATACAAAGAATATATTAGTCTTCATCTTTATTAAGAATAGTTACTTTCTGGGAATAAATTTCATCAACAGCAGTTGAAAGAGGTTTAGCAGAAGGATTTTCTACTAATGTTTCTGCACCGTCAACAATCTGACGTGCTCTTTTAGAAGCTGCCATAACGATTGAATATCTACTCTGAACAACAGGTTGTTCACCATTTTCAATATCGCAATTAACTGCGTCCATTAAATCTGTGTATGATGGATGTAACATAATTCACTCTCCTAGTTTTTTCTTTTCAATTTGCACTATATTATGCAACAAATCGACCGAATTTTCAACATTTTCATTAATAATATTATGGTCAAATTTATCGACTAATTTTAGCTCATTTTCAGCAATTTTTAACCTTTCTTCAATTGTTTGCGGAGTTTCCGAGCCTCTTTTAAGTAGCCTGGCTTTTAATTCTTCCATACTTGGAGGGAGAATAAATACTAAAGTAGTTCTATCAATCTTTTCTTTAGCATTAAAAGCACCGTGATAATCAATTTCTAAAATAATATTATTTCCAAGTTCAATTTGTTCTTCAACCCATGCCTTTGGGGTTCCATAATAGTTTCCGGCATAATAATTGTATTCAAGAAAATCATCTTCTTTTATTCTTTGTTCAAATTCATCTTTTGAAATAAAGAAATAGTCAACACCATCAACTTCTCCTTCTCTAGGAGCTCTAGTCGTAGCAGAAACACTAAAAACATAATTAGGATATTTTTTCATTAATCCTTTGCAAATAGACCCTTTTCCTGCTCCTGATAAACCTGAAACAATTAAAACAATGCCTTTTTCCATTATGCGCCTCTTTTATTCAATATTTTGAACTTGTTCTCTAATTTTCTCTATACAAGTCTTTAGTTCAATGCCTCTATTAGTAATCTCAATATCATTAGATTTAGATAAAATAGTATTAGACTCTCTATTCATTTCTTGTGCCAGAAAATCAAGATTTCTTCCAATTTCTTTACCTTTATTCAAGATATCTTTCATATTATTAATATGTGTAGCAAGTCTTACAAGTTCCTCATCAACAGCAATTTTATCCGCATATAAAGTAACTTCTGCTGCGATTCTTCCTTCATCAATTTGACTGTTAGCTAAAAAATCTTTAACTTTTTCATTAAGTTTTTCTTTGTATTCAGAAATAATTAAAGGAACTCTTTCTTCTATGAAAGCTACATGCTTACTCATCTCATCAAGCTTAACTAAAATATTTTCTTTTAAGCTTTCACCTTCTTTTGCTCTAGAATCAGCAAACATTGAAAATGCTTGCCTTAGAGGTTCTTCAAGAAATGCCCACATCTCATCTTCATTAATTTCTTGTTCTTCTAAAACTAAAACGTCCTGGCATCTAGCTATTGTGGAAGTTCTAATATCATCATCAATATTTAATTCAGCTTGAATTTGTTTATAATAATCAAAATATTCTTTTGCTAAAGTGGCATTATATTTAAGAGATGATGCTTGGTCATTAAGATCTTCATAAGAAATATACATATCAATTTTTCCACGGCAAGCGTATTCCTTAAGAAGCGAACGAATTTTGTTTTCAAATAAATTAAATTTTCTCGGCATTCTAATATTTAAGTCAAAATATTTGTGATTAACCGATTTTAGTTCAATAACTACTTTTTTGTTGTCTTTGGTAGTTTCATTACGACCAAATCCAGTCATGCTATAAATCATTTTTCTTTTCTTCCTTTGTATTAAGATTTATATACATTGTCTTAGCTCAGTGGCAATAGACAAATACATATCAATTAAAATAATAATCAAAAACGTTTCTTGCTATATATGTAGCTCCAACTCCAACTTCATTTGTGTTCTCTATAATGGCACAAACTACTAAGCTTTGTCCATCTTTTTCTGCAAAACCAACAAACCACGAATTATTTATTTCTTTATATTTTGAATCAGAAGTTTGGGCGGTTCCAGTTTTACCAAACGCAGTATAATTTCCACCATTAACATTTGTGCCCGTTCCATATTCAACAACAGCTCTTAAATATTCTCTAAGTCTATTAACTTCTGTCTCATTAAAAAGTTTTCCATATTTTGAATCAGAAAATCTTTCTATAATATTTCCTGCGTCATTTGTAGTATTAAGAACAATATGTGGATTCATTAATATCCCATTATTAGCAATAGCACTCATAACAAGTGAAAGATGCAGTGGATTTGTTAAAGTCTTTCCTTGTCCAAATGTAGTTTCCATAATCATGAATTTTGATTCATCCGAAGCTAAATCATATGACGCATTATTATGTGCTATATCAATTGGAAGTTCCTTATTAAATAATAAATTTTCATTTTGTTTTTTGAATTTATCAAGATCAAGTGTCAAACCAATATTTGAAAAAGCACAGTTACATGAATAAGCGAATGCATCTTTTAAGTTTTCCTGGCCATGTTCAATAAAATCCGAGCAACTTATTTCTATTCCATCTTCTACTGGCGTACTTCCTTCACATAAAAAGTTAAAATCTTCATAATTTGAATTCTCATTCATAAACTCATTTAATGTAAAAATCTTAAATGTTGAACCTGGCGTATATTTTCCTTGAGTGACCCTATTAACAAGTGGCGAATTTTCTGTATCCTTTGAAATTTCATCCCACATATCTTTAACTGTATTTGGATTAAAATCAGGTTTTGAAACCATAGCATAAATATGACCATTAGAAGGATCAAGTGCAATAGCGCCACCTTTTAGGTCTCCAAATAAGTCATAAATATAACTTTGCAAGTTTGAATCAAGCGTTGTATTTAAGTTATCCCCAGGATTTTTTAGACCATTAAATTCATTTGAAATCTTTTCAAACATGTTCGTATGGGTAGTAAGCATATAAAAGTTATATGAAGATTCCAGTCCTAATCCGCCGAAATCTTCAAATCCAATAACATGTGAAAAAACATTATTAAAAGGATAATATCTATATTCAACACCATCTTTTACTTCTGAGTAAGCTAAAACCTTACCATCTGCAGAATAAATACTTCCCCTCTTAACAATTTTTTTGAAAGATTCAGTACGTTTATTATAGGTATTATTAATTACTGAGCTCGCATCAAAAGTTAAAAATACACATAGATATACTATCAATGCGGCCGCAAGAATACAGAAGAAAATAGATACCTTAATAATATCTTGATTGATAATACGCGAGGTATTTAACTTCTTTCTTTGCCTATTAATTTTTCTGATTTTTTTTCTTTCACCCATAATTAAAAGTCGTCAGCATCTATATGAATAATTTTTTTATCTTTCTCTATTAAATCATCTGGATTTACCTGTTTGATTTTATTATTCATGTGTCTTAAATTTTCATTATCGTTATTAATTATCTCATCATCGTTAATTGGAATAATCTTTAAATCCTTAAAAGCCTTTTCATGTTCCTTTTTAATTTTTTTATCTGAAATATTTTCAAACTCTTCAATATCTGCGCCTGATGCAATCATTTCTCTTTCTGATGCAACATCGGCTTCACTTATAACATATACAGCTTGAATTATTCCTATCATTACCATTGATGCAATAAGTGAGGAACCTCCGCTTGAAATAAAAGGAAGATTTACGCCTGTAAGCGGAATGAATTTTAATGCTCCACCAATAGTTAAGAAAACTTGGATTGCATATGACGTGCCTAATCCAAAAGCCAATAATTTATAAAATGTATTATTAACTCTAATCGCAACTCTCATTACCATAAGAATAAAACAAAGACTAAGTAAAATTAAAAGTATAGTAAAGATTGCTCCCATTTCTTCTGATATCGCCGAAATAACCATATCATTTGAAACCATCGGGACATTTTTAGGCGAGCCTCTAAAAAGTCCTGAGCCAAACCATCCGCCAGTTCCGACTGCAAATAAACTTTGCGTGATTTGATATCCTGTACCGTCTATATCAGCCCATGGATTAAGCCATACTTGAATACGAACCTGAACATGACTAAATAGTAAATACGCTAAAACAGAAGCAAGCGCAAAACATCCAACACTTATTCCAAGATATGAAAGCTTTCGTGTTGTAACATAAAGCATTAAAACATATATAACAAATAGTATTAAAGCTGAACCTAAATCTCTGCAAAATACAACAATTAATATATGCACTGCCGCACATGCAGCTGTAATTAATATTGTCTTTAAATCTTTTGATTTATAAAATGCACTTGCGACAAACATTACAAAAATTATTTTTACAAATTCCATTGGTTGGAATGAGAAAAATCCTAAATCAATCGCTAGCTTTGCTCCTCTTGTTACTCTTGATAAAATTAAAACCAAAAGTAAAAGTGCCATACCAACTACGCAATATATCCATGTTAAATTTCTAAGAAATTTTGCCTTTTTACATAGAAAAACAAATACAACAAAGATTGCTGTTCCGACTATCAAAATAATAAACTGTCTAACCGATGTTTCATAACTAAGTCTTGTCTGAATAATAAAACCTATCGCTATAAACATGCACATGACATTATTAAGGCCTTGAGAGAGGCTTACAAGACGCGGAATAACAATACCGATAATTATTAAATATGCTAGCTGGCCAACATACAAACCTATTGCGTGTGGAATATTAAAACTAATATCTGGATTCAAAGTGATATTTACGCAGATACAAAAAAATGCAAGAGCATGTGTCAAAATAATGAAAACTCTTTGCAAAATAAAAGTGACCTTTTTTCTATCATCTGGAACATCTCTTTGAGCTCTGAATGATATATAAACGAAATAGGCCATAAATATTATCATTAAATATTTAGCACCAGTTAGTAATATCTCTGTCATAATAATCTTTAGTGCTCGCGGACAGTGCAGCTCGTTCCTGGCTCGGGTTCCAACTCGCCGATAACGAGCTGCACTGCTCCGCTCGCTAATGGCTTATGAATTATTCTACGAGCAAAGTCGCATAACTTTTTTCAGAGCGTTTTTAGCGGTTGAAAAAAGTTCATGCGATTTGCGAGTTTTTAGTGTCTTTCTAAATGTTTATATGCTAAATCAGTAACTACACGACCACGTGGGGTACGATTAATGAAGCCACATTTAACAAGGTATGGCTCATATACATCTTCTATTGTTCCTGGGTCATCGCCTATTGCTGCCGCCAATGTATCGATTCCTACTGGGCCACCATTAAACTTATTTATCATTGTAAGAAGTATTGCTCTATCAGTTAAATCTAAACCCTTTTGATCAATATCTAAAAGTGCTAATGCTTCATCAACAACTTCTTTTGTTATCTTGCCGTCATATTTAACCTGAGCATAATCTCTTACTCTTCTTAATATTCTATTTGCAATTCTAGGTGTGCCTCGTGAACAATTTCCAATTTCTAAAGCTCCACTTTTTTCTATCTTATCTATGTTTAATTTTGCTGCTGAATTAGTAACTATTTGCGCTAATTCATCAGGCTCATAAAATTCCATTCTATGAATAATTCCAAATCTGTCACGAAGGGGCGCAGACAAAAGTCCCGCCCTTGTAGTAGCGCCAATTAATGTGAATCTATCCACATTAATTCTTCTAACAGTTGTTTGTTCTCCATTTTCAATAACTGCATCAAAAGCAAAATCTTCCATAACAGAATACAAAGCTTCTTCTACCGGTTTAGAAAGTCTATGTATTTCATCAATAAATAAAACGCCGCCCTTTGGAAGTTGTTTTATTATCGCTAAAATTTCGCCTGGATACTCAATAGAAGGGCCAGCAACTATTTTCATAGAGGAACCCATCTCATTAGCAATAATTCCAGCAAGTGTAGTTTTACCTAATCCAGGAGAGCCATATAAAAGAACATGGTCAATAGGCTCATGTCTTTCTTTTGCTGCTTGAATATAAATCTTTAGATTATTCTTAATCTTTTCCTGACCAATATACGTATCAAAATTAAGTGGTCTAAGATTATTTTCGCTTTCTTTTTCTTCTGGTATTAAATTAATATTAATTGCGTTTTTATCCATAATTAAAAGTTAATATTTGCAAATATTGCATCAATTAAATCGTCAGCACTCATACTATCTGTAATTTCAATTTTTGAAATTGCTTTCATGCATGTCGTGCGATCAAATCCTGTAGCCACAACAACATTAATAGCTTCATCAATAATACTATTATTTTGTGAAATTTTATTGCCTAAATCTAAACCTTCACTAAGCATGTTCTTATTAACTTTTCCCTTAAGTTCTAGAATTATCTTTTGTGCAGTCTTAGCACTAATTCCTTTTGACTTAGCAATAAGTTTATCATCTCCTGACACAATAGCCATCTTAAGCGTTTCGGTATCAACACTAGATAATATATTCATAGCACCTTTTGGTCCAATGCCACTTACTTTAAGCAAATTCTTAAACATTTCTAAATCGTCCTTAGAAATAAATCCACAAAGCTGCACATCCTCTTTTCCAAAAGCCATGAAAGTATAAATAGTTGTTTCTAAACCTTCACTAAGTCTGAACATAGAAGATACCGGCATGTTAATTAAATAACCTATGCCATTATTATCAAGAATAATATTATTTTCATTAATCTGCGTAACTACGCCTTTAATATAACCAATCATTATCTATTGTAATTTACTATCTTAGCAAAATCCTCTTTAAGAGATGCCCCACCAACTAATCCGCCATCAATATCTTCCATAGCAAAAATCTCAGCAGCATTATTTCCATTAACACTTCCACCGTAAAGAATACGGATTTCTTCTGCAATATCTTCACCATATAAATCACATATTTTATCTCTTATAGCAAGACAAACTTCTTCGGCTTGCTCTGCCGTAGCTACTTTTCCTGTGCCAATAGCCCAAATAGGCTCATAAGCTATAATAGCATTAACCGCATCTTCAGGACTAACATCTTCAAAAGCACTTGCAACTTGACCTTGAACAAATTCAATTGTTTCATTTGCCTCTCTTTGTTCTAGCGTTTCGCCACAGCAAACAATAGGAATTATGTCATGTTCAAAAGCAGCTAATACCTTTTGGTTAATGCATTCATCTGTTTCACCAAAAATTTGTCTACGCTCTGAATGGCCAACAATTACATATTCAACGCCGAGTTCATAAAGCATGTTAGGAGAAATCTCACCTGTATATGCACCTTTTTCTTCAAAGAACATGTTTTGCGCACCAACAGCAACATTACTTCCCATTAATTCATCAATAGCTACTTGTATATCAACAAATGGTACACAAAAAATCACATCAACGTTTTGATTAAAAACCTTTGGTTTTAATGTCTTTATTAACTCCTTTGCTTCACTAGGAGTTTTATTCATTTTCCAGTTTCCAGCAATAACTTTTCTTCTCATTTTATCTTACTTCCTTATAAAACTATTTATCTGCTATAGCATCAACGCCAGGCATTACTTTTCCTTCTAAAAATTCAAGTGAAGCACCACCACCTGTACTAATATGTGTCATCTTATCTCCGTAACCTAATTGGTTAACTGCTGCAGCGCTATCGCCACCACCGATAATTGTTGTCGCGTTTAGTTCACTAAGAGTTTTTGCAATTTCCTTTGTTCCATTAGCAAAGTTAGGAACTTCAAAAACACCCATAGGTCCATTCCAAATAACTGTCTTAGCGTCTTTAAGTGCCTCATTGAATAACTTAATAGTTCCTTCTCCAATATCAACACCCATCTTGTCATCAGGTATTGCCATAATATCAACAGTATCAAAAGGTACATCATTAGAAATCTCAGATGCAACAATACTATCGATTGGTAAAACTAATTTAACATTTTTATCAGAAGCTTTCTTTATCATATCTTTTGCATAATCAAGATATTCTTCTTCAACTAAACTCTTTCCAATATTTCCACCTTGAGCCTTAGCAAATGTGTAAGCCATGCCTCCGCCAATAAGTAAGATATCAACTTTTTCAAGTAAATTATCAATAACTGTAATTTTAGAAGAAACCTTAGAACCTCCTAATATTGCAGCAAAAGGTCTAACAGGACTTTCAACAGCATTTCCAAGATAGTCTAGTTCTTTTTGCATAAGATATCCAACAGCGCTTTCTTTAACAAAGCTTGCTACGCCAGCTGTTGAAGCGTGAGCTCTATGTGCTGTACCAAAAGCGTCATTGACATAAATGTCGCAAAGTGAAGCAAGCTCTTTTGAAAAACCTTCATCATTAGCTTCTTCTTCAGGACGAAATCTTGTATTTTCAAGAAGAACTACCTGGCCCTCTACCATATGGGTCTTAAACCACTTAGCATGTTCACCTACAACCTCGTCATCTTTAAGGAATAAAACTTCCTGACCCAAAAGTTCACTTAAGCGAACTGCAACAGGCGCCAAAGTCAAATCTTCGTTTACCTTTCCTTTTGGCTTTCCAAGATGTGAGCAAATCATAACTCTGCCACCATCACCAGAAAGTTTTGCAATTGTAGGAAGAGCTGCCATAATTCTAGTATCGTCAGTTATTTTTCCATCCTTCATAGGAACATTAAGATCTAATCTAAGAAGTACATTTTTGCCCTTTACATCAATATCATCAATACTTACCTTATTTAACATGCTAATCCCCCTTTTACACTATATTTTGTATATATTATACCACACTTTCCACAAAATAGGCTAAATAATTGCAAAAAAGACGCTCCTTTCAGAACGTCTTTAATTAAATATTATACGCTATGCTTACGGCCAGTGTAGCTCGTTCCTGGCTCGGGTTCCAACACGCCGATAACGAGCCACACTGCTTTGCTCGCTTTATTATTTTTATAAGAACTTCTTTGCAATATACTTAGCCGTTCTGCAAAGCTGGCAAGTATAAGAATATTCGTTATCATACCAAGCAACGATTTTTACGAAAGATTTCTTACCAAGATCCATAACCTTTGTTTGAGTTGCGTCAAACATAGATCCTGCTGTCATACCAATAATATCCGAGGATACGATTGGCTCTTCTGTGTAGAAGTAAGAATCATTTTTATTTTTCTTCATAAAAGCATTAATTTCGTCAGCCGTTACTTTTTTATTTACAACAGCTGTAAGTTCTGTAAGTGAGCCAGTAGGAGTTGGAACTCTTTGAGCAGCACCATCTAACTTACCGTTAAGTTCTGGAATAACAAGCCCAATTGCTTTTGCTGCTCCTGTTGTATTAGGAACAATATTAACTGCTGATGCACGTGCACGACGAAGATCACCTTTTTTATGGAAAGCATCTAAAGGCTGTTGATCACCTGTGTATGCATGAATAGTTGTCATCATACCTTTTTCAATTGGTGCAAGTTTATTTAGGTTGTGAGCCATAGGTGCTAAGCAGTTCGTTGTACATGATGCGCCAGAAATAATTTTATCTGATTTCTTTAATGTCTTTTCATTAACACCAAAAACTATTGTAGGAATATCTCCTGCTGGTGCAGAAATAAGAACCTTTTTAGCTCCTGCGTTAATATGAGCCATTGATTTATCTTTTGAATTATTAGCGCCTGTGCACTCAATAACAATATCAATATTTAATTCTTTCCATGGAAGTTTGGATGCATCACGTTCTCTTAAAATTTGAACTTTTTGTTTTCCAATCGTAAAAGAATTTTTTTGACATTTTATCTTATCAGCTGCTTCAAAAATACCTTGAGTAGAATCATATTTTAATAAGTGAACAATTTCTTCTGTTGAATGTGAACAGTTAATTGCTACTACTTCTACTTCATTATCATTAAAAAGTCTTCTAAATGCTAATCTACCAATACGTCCGAATCCGTTTATTGCTACTCTTTTTTTCATAATTTCTTCTCCTTGTATAAAATTTAAAAAAATCTAACAATAAAACAGGCGGTTGATTACTCAACCGCCTAAAAAACTATTTCTTTGAAGCCTTATATTCTTTTACTGCTTCTGTAAGTTCAGGTACTATTTTGAATAAATCACCTACTAAACCATAGTCAGCAACGTCAAAGATTGGTGCTGTCTCATCTTTATTAATAGCGATAATTAAATCTGCCTCTTCCATACCTGCTACGTGTTGGATAGCTCCACTAATTCCGCATGCAACGTAAATTTGTGGACGAACTGTTTTACCTGTTTGACCAACTTGCATGTCTTTAGGCATCCAACCTGAATCAACAACTGCACGGCTACAAGCAACTTCTCCACCAAGAGCATCAGCAAGATCTCTTAAAAGTTTGAAGTTTTCAGGGCCCTGCATTCCACGACCACCTGATACTAAGATTTTTGCATCCATAATATCAACTGTTTCGCTTACGTTCTTAACAACTTCTAAGATTTCAACATATTTGTTATTAGGTGTAAACCCAGGGTTAAATTCGATAACTTCTGCTTTAGCACCTTCTTGTTTTGCCTGACGTTGCATAACACCAGGACGAACTGTTGCCATCTGTGGTCTGTTATAAGGGCAAGCGATTGTAGCGATTGTGTTACCACCAAATGCAGGACGAGTCATAAGAAGTTGTCCATGAAGTTGTTCATCTTCTTTTCCTGGAATTGGTTGAAGTGGAAAATCGCCAATGTCAAGACTTGTGCAGTCAGCTGTTAAACCTGTAGCAACTCTAGCTGAAACTCTAGGTCCAAGGTCACGTCCGATTGGTGTAGCACCAACTAACATAATTTCAGGTTTGTATTCATTGATAGCTGAAGCCAAAGCATGAGCGTAAGGCTCAGTTCTGTAATCTTTGCACTCAGGATCATCAATAACGATAACTTTTTGTGCACCATATTCTGCAAGTTCATCAGCAAGTCCTTTTATACCTGAACCGATAACAACTGCAGCAACATAAGTATTTAAATCTTTTGCTAATTCGTTTGCTTTACCGAGAAGTTCGAAAGCGATACCTGAAAGTTTTCCGTCAACTTGCTCAGCAAAGATATATACGCCTTTGTAATCTGCTGTGTTCATTTTATTCGCTCCTTTCTTCTCTTAAATAGCATGTTTCTCGTCTAATTTGCCCATAAGATATGCAACGGACTCTTTAGGATCGAGTGTAACTTTTTCACCAGCGCCTTTACGAACTTTATCAGATGCTTTCGCAATCTTTGTAGGTGAACCTGCAAGACCGATATTAGCATCGTCTAAGTCCTTAAGGTCAGCACGTCCCCATGTAGTAATCTCAGCTTTAACAGCATCAAAGATTCCACCAGGAGTCATGTAACGAGGCTCTGCTAAATCGCCAAGTGCTGTAATAAGGCAAGGCATTTTAGCTTTAACAACATGGTAACGATCATCATATTGACGCTCAACTATTACATAGTCGCCATCAACTTTAATATCCTGCGCATAGCTAATTACAGGAATATCTAAATGCTCAGAAATCTGAGGACCAACCTGAGCTGTATCACCATCGATAGCCTGACGACCAGTGATGATTAAATCGTATTCTAAGTTTCTAATACCAGCAGCAATTGTAGAAGATGTAGCCCATGTATCGGCTCCACCTAAAACTCTGTCAGTAATAAGAATTGCTTTGTCAGCACCCATAGCAAGTGCTTCCATTAAAACGTCTGTAGCTTTTGGAAGTCCCATTGTAACAACGGTTACTTCTGCGCCATATTGGTCTTTTAATTGCAATGCTGCCTCTAAACCTGCTTTGTCATCAGGATTCATGATTGCAAGCATTGCTCCTCTGTTTAAGGTTCCATCAGGGTTAAACTGAACGCCACCTTTTGTGTCAGGAACCTGTTTAATACAAACAACTATTTTCATAATTTAGCTCCTTTCTTAGTTCAGTAAATTGCCTGAAATAACCATTCTCTGAACTTCACTAGTTCCTTCATAGATTTCAGTAATCTTAGCATCACGCATCATACGTTCAACGTCGTACTCGCGAATGTAACCATAACCACCATGAAGTTGTACAGCCTTTGTAGTAACTTCCATCGCAACTTCAGCAGCATAAAGCTTAGCCATAGCAGCTTCTACTGAATAACTTGTCTTTCCGTCTTCAGCATACTGTTGTTTTTTAAGAGCTGCTTTGTAAACCATCATCTGAGCTGCCTGTACTTTAGTTGCCATGTCAGCTAACTGGAACTGAGTATTCTGGAATTGAGCAATTGATCTACCAAACTGTTTTCTTTCTTTTACGTATGCGATTGTAGCGTCAAGAGCACCTTCAGCAAGACCTAAAGCCTGTGCAGCGATACCAATACGTCCGCCATCAAGTGTATGCATAGCAATAGCAAATCCTTTACCCTTCTTACCAAGTAAGTTTCCTTCTGGAATTCTGCAATCCTGGAAGATAAGTTCATATGTTGATGAACCTCTGATACCCATCTTCTTTTCTTTTGTTCCAAAAGTGAATCCAGGAGTTCCTTTTTCAACTATAAAAGCTGAAATTTCTTTCTGTGTACGGCCATGTTTTTCAACAGTACCTGTAACAGCAATTAAGATATAAACATCAGCTTCTTTACCGTTTGTAATAAAGCATTTTGAACCATTAATAACCCACTCATGTGTGTTCTCATCAAGAACAGCTTTTGTTTGCTGACCTTGAGCATCTGTTCCAGCACCAGGTTCTGTTAAACCAAAAGCACCAAGCCACTCGCCTTTAGCAAGCTTTGGAACATATTTTGCTTTTTGTTCATCTGTACCATATGTAAGAATAGGATCAACGCAAAGTGATGTATGAGCACTTACAATAACGCTTGTTGTACCACAAACTTTAGCAAGTTCTTCAACACACATAACATATGTTAAAACATCACAACCTTGTCCGCCGAATTCCTTTGGTACAGGAATTCCTAACATTCCGTATTTACCTAATTTATCAACTATTTCTCTAGGGAATGTTTCAGTTTCATCTGTTTCCTGAGCATAAGGCTTAACTTCATTTTCGGAAAAGTCCTTAAAAAGCGCTCTAGCCATCTCATGCTCTTTCTTTAAAGTGAAATCCATGATTTTCCTCCTAAAATATTATTTACTATAATCGTAGAATCCTTTACCAGTCTTTTGTCCTAAAAGACCACCTCTAACCATCTTCTTAAGAAGTGGATGAGGACGATATTTAGGATCACCTGTTTCTGTATATAAAACATTCATGATAGCAAGAACTACATCAAGACCAACAAGGTCACCAAGTGCTAAAGGTCCCATTGGATGGTTAGCACCAAGTTTCATAGCCGTATCAATTCCTTCTACTGAAGCAAGACCATCAGCGTAGATTCCAATACCTTCGTTAATCATTGGAATAAGAACTCTATTAACAACAAATCCTGGTCCTTCATCAACTTGAACAGGAACTTTACCAATCTGCTCAGCAATGCTGATGATTTGGTCTACAACTTCCTTAGGTGTGTTAACACCAGCAATAACTTCAACTAACTTAAGAACTGGTGCAGGGTTAAAGAAATGCATTCCTGTAACCGGTCTATCAAGACCAGCAGCAATTTCAGTAATTGAAAGAGATGATGTGTTTGTTGCAAATAAACATTTTTCAGGAACGATTGACTGAAGTTCTTTGAAAGTCTGTTTTTTGATTTCCATGTTTTCAATTGCAGCCTCAACTACTAAATCACAATCTGTACAAATATCTTTTGTACCAGTAGTAATTTTACTAAGAATAGCGTCAGCATCAGCTTGTTCCATTTTTCCTTTTGCAACACGACCAGCAAGGCCTTTTTCAATTTTCTTTTTGCCATTAGCAGCAAACTCATCGTTAATGTCTGTGAGTCTAACTTCAAAACCTTCACAGCTTGCAAAAGCCTGTGCAATACCAGAACCCATTGTTCCAGCACCGATAATACCAACTATCATGTTTCTCCTCCTAATTTTATGTAAATATTTTTATAAACTTTATTTATTGTTGAATTTTTCAACTTTAGTTTTGTTTAAGAATGCAGCCATTCCATCTTTTTGATCTTGTGATGCAAAGCATGAACCGAATAATTTTTCTTCAATAACAATTGCGCTATCCATATCAACTTGTAATCCATCATTTATAGCTTTTTTACATGCACGAACAGCTATTGGAGCGTTTGATGCAATCTTAGAAGCAAGTTTATTAGCCTGTGGTAATAAATCTTCGATTGGATAAACCGCATTAACAAGACCAAGTTCTAAAGCTTCAGGCGCTTTAATATTCTTTGCGGAATAAATAAGTTCTTTAGCTTTGCCAGGATTAATAACTCTAGCAAGACGCTGTGTTCCACCAAAACCAGGTGTAATCCCAAGACCAACTTCAGGTTGACCAAACATAGCATTTTCAGAACAAATTCTTATATCACAGCTAAGTGCAAGTTCATTTCCACCACCAAGTGCAAATCCATTAACAGCTGCAATAACAGGTAATGGGAATGTTTCAATCTTTCTAAATACATCATTACCTTTTTTGCCAAAAGCAACGCCTTCTTCTTCAGTAAGTGTGCTCATTTCACCAATATCAGCACCAGCAACAAAACTCTTTTCACCAGCGCCTGTTAAAATAACGCAACGAACAACGTCTTGATCAATATCATCAAAAACTTTGCTTAATTCATCAAGAACGTTTGAATTAAGAGCGTTTAATGCCTCAGGTCTATTAATAGTAACTGTAGCAACTTCTCCATTAACTTCATAACAAACAAAACTCATAACAATTCTCCTTTTACAATACAAAAAACAATGTATTTAAATTAACACATAGATAAATGAATTATATAATAAAAAATAATGAAAATAAATATAAATAAATTAAGATTTCTATAAAAATACGTTAAATTTTAGGCAAATATTTTCCTTAAAATACAAGTTTAATAATTTCTTAATCTCCTCCCAAATTCCCCTTTGTCGAGCTCTTTTTGAAATGCTCGTGTCCCGTACGAATTCAATAACGCTCGCAGCCCGACCTACTCGTTTCTGGCTCGGGTTCCAACTCGCCGATAACGAGCAGGTCGGCTCCGCTCGGCTTTCTTAATAATATACTATTTCGCTCGCGAAGCTGACGGCGCCTGCGCTATTGAGGGCGCGCGCCGTGGCTTCGCTACTTACGGCGGGTAAATCATTCGACATCAAAACTCGGCTAGCCACCCGCCTTACTCTTTG
>JAZLGF010000001.1:0-36647 GCA_045616165.1 Lachnospiraceae bacterium | reverse complement strand
AGATGGTTATTTTCTCACTATAGAGTAACATACTATCTATAGTGAGAACTTTTTGATGAAATAAATGATTTTTTTCTCACTATAGGAAGACAAGTTCTCTATAGGGAGAAAATATAGAAAAAGCGAGCAAAGATCAAAGAGTAAGGCGGGTGGCTAGCCGAGTTTTGATGTCGAATGATTTACCCGCCGTAAGTAGCGAAGCGACGGTGCGCGCCTTCACTAGCGCTGGCGCCGTCAGCTTCGCGAGCGAAATAGAAATTATTTATGATATTAATAGAGCGAGCTGGACAGTGTGGCTCGTTATCGACGAGATTTCATTTTAGCGAGTGGAGCCGTGCAACTTTTTTCAGAGCGTTTTCAGCGGTTGAAAAAAGTTCGTACGGGACACGAGCATTTCAAAAAGAGCCCTGCAAAGGGCAATTTGGCGGGGATTTAATATACTGAAAAAAGTTTTAAAATAGGTTGACTTATCAGGGGCAATTTTCTATAATCATTAGGCACGTGTAAAAACGTGGGTGTTTTTGTGCGCGTCATAATTTCTAAAGAAAGGAGAATAATATGCCGACATTTAATCAATTAGTTAGAAAAGGAAGACAAACATCAGTTAAGAAATCTACTGCTCCAGCTCTTCAGAAGAACTATAACTCACTTCATAAGAAGACAACAGATTCTGCTTCACCACAAAAACGTGGCGTTTGCACAGCAGTTAAGACAGCAACACCTAAGAAGCCTAACTCAGCTCTTAGAAAAATTGCGAGAGTTCGTCTTTCAAACGGTATCGAAGTTACATCATATATTCCTGGCGAAGGACATAACCTTCAGGAACATAGCGTTGTATTAATCCGTGGTGGTCGTGTTAAAGACTTACCAGGTACAAGATACCATGTTATCAGAGGCACACTTGATACAGCAGGCGTAGCAGACAGACGTCAGGCTAGATCAAAATATGGTGCTAAGAGACCTAAACAAAAATAAGGTCTATAACTAATTACTTACAATTGAAGATGGTTGTCGGAAGACTATTATTCTTTAAATCTATAAGGTCCCCGGCACCGACACTATGTGAGTACCGATGAATTAATTTTGTAGTTAAGGAGGGAAGAAACGTGCCACGTAAAGGACATACACCTAAAAGAGAAGTATTAGCGGATCCGCTATACAATAGCACAGTAGTAACAAAGCTTATCAATCAAATTATGCTTGATGGTAAGAAGGGCGTAGCACAAAAAATCGTTTATGGTGCATTCGCAAGAATTGAAGAGAAGGAAGGAAAGCCTGCTCTTGAAGTTTTTGAAACAGCACTTAATAATGTTATGCCACAATTAGAGGTTAAAGCTAGAAGAATCGGTGGTGCTACATATCAGGTACCTATCGAAGTACGTCCAGAAAGACGTCAAGCTCTTGGCCTTCGTTGGTTAACAACTTTCTCTAGAGCTCGTTCAGAGAAAACTATGGAAGAAAGATTAGCTAACGAAATTATTGATGCATCTAATGAAACAGGTTCATCAGTTAAAAGAAAAGAAGACATGCATAGAATGGCAGAAGCTAACAAAGCTTTCGCACATTACAGATTTTAGTAAGGAGGAATCACCTTGGCTGGAAGAGAATATCCACTTGAGCGTACACGTAATATTGGTATTATGGCACATATCGATGCTGGTAAGACCACTCTTACAGAGCGCATACTTTATTATACCGGCGTGAATTATAAAATTGGGGATACTCACGAAGGTACTGCTACCATGGACTGGATGGAGCAGGAACAGGAGAGAGGTATTACTATAACTTCCGCAGCCACAACATGCCATTGGACTCCACAAAAGGAGAATAAAACAGCGCCAGGCGCTCTTGAACATCGTATCAATATTATTGATACACCGGGACATGTTGACTTTACGGTAGAAGTTGAGAGATCACTTCGTGTACTTGACGGAGCCGTTGGTGTATTCTGCGCAAAAGGTGGTGTTGAGCCACAGTCAGAAAATGTATGGAGACAAGCTGACAAATATAATGTTCCTCGAATGGCATTCATCAATAAGATGGATATCATGGGAGCTGATTTCTATAATGCTGTTGATATGATTAAAACACGTTTAGGAAAGAACGCAGTTCCAATCCAATTACCTATTGGTAAAGAAGAAGGATTTAAGGGCATTATCGATTTGTTCGAAATGCAAGCATATATTTATAATGACGAAAAAGGCAATGATATTTCAATCACAGAAATTCCAGATGATATGAAAGAACAAGCAGAACTTTATCATCAGGACATGGTTGAAAAGATTTGCGAATTAGATGAAGATTTAACACTCAAGTTCCTTGAGGACGAAATCCCAACAGATGAAGAACTCAAAGCAGTTCTTAGAAAAGGTACATGTGATTGCACTATTGTACCGGTATGCTGTGGTACTGCATATCGAAACAAAGGTGTTCAGAAACTACTTGATGCAATTGTTGCATACATGCCGGCCCCTACGGACATTCCTCCAATTGAAGGAACGGACATTAATGGAAATCCGGTTGTTCGACACTCTTCTGACGAAGAACCATTCGCAGCATTAGCATTTAAGATCATGACTGATCCTTTTGTGGGTAAACTTGCTTATATCAGAGTATATTCGGGAGCAATAAATGCAGGTTCATATATTCTTAATGCAACCAAAGGGAAAAAAGAGCGTGCAGGACGTATTTTACAGATGCATGCTAACAAAAGAGAAGAACTCGAAAGGGTATATTCTGGAGATATTGCTGCTGTTGTCGGCTTTAAGCAAACAACAACAGGCGATACAATCTGCGATGAACAACATCCGGTAATTTTGGAATCTATGGAATTCCCAGAACCGGTAATCGAGGTAGCAATTGAACCTAAAACAAAAGCAGGACAGGGTAAAATGAGCGAAGCTCTTGCAAAACTGGCAGAGGAGGATCCAACATTCCGCGCCTACACCAATGAAGAAACCGGTCAAACAATTATCGCCGGCATGGGTGAACTTCACCTTGAGATCATTGTTGATAGGTTGCTTCGTGAATTCAAAGTAGAAGCGAATGTCGGAGCTCCTCAGGTTGCATACAAAGAAACATTTACCAAGACAGTGGATGTTGATAGCAAGTATGCTAAACAATCTGGTGGTCGTGGACAGTATGGACATTGTAAAGTTCGTTTCGAGCCTATGGATGCTAACGCTGAACAAACTTACGAATTTGTTTCAGAAGTTGTTGGTGGATCTATTCCAAAAGAATATATCCCAGCTGTTGGTGCAGGTATCGAAGAAGCAGCAAAAGCGGGTATCTTAGCAGGTTTCCCTGTACTTGGTATCAGAGCTGTTGTTTATGATGGTTCATATCATGAAGTCGATTCATCAGAAATGGCATTCCACGTTGCAGGTTCATTAGCATTCAAGGATGCAATGCAAAAAGCTGATCCTGTTTTGCTTGAACCTATTATGAGAGTTGAAGTTACTACTCCTGAAGATTACCTAGGCGATGTTATTGGCGATATTAATGGACGTCGTGGTCGCTTAGAAGGAATGGAAGAAATCGGCGGAGGCAGATTAATTAAAGGATTTGTTCCACTTGCTGAGATGTTCGGATATTCAACAGACCTTCGTTCAAAGACACAAGGCCGTGGTAATTATTCAATGTTCTTTGAAAGATATGAAAAGGTTCCAAAGAATGTTCAGGATAAGATAATTACAACAAAATCAAACTAAAAAACATTGTTTAATATTCAAGGTCAATTATTAAAAATCGCTTGAAAATATAGGTATAATACAATATAATCAAAGTTGGCCTTTTTAAGAAAACCTGACCCATTGCGGGTTAAAAAAAAACAGCCCGTAAGGGGTATATGAATCAAGGAGGATTTACAAAAAATGGCAAAAGCTAAATTTGAAAGAAACAAAGCCCATTGTAACATTGGTACCATTGGACACGTTGACCATGGTAAAACAACTTTAACAGCTGCAATCACAAAGACTCTTAACGAGAGACTCGGAACTGGTGAAACAGTAGCTTTCGACGCTATTGATAAAGCTCCAGAAGAGAAGGCTCGTGGAATCACGATTTCAACTGCACACGTTGAGTACGAAACAGAAAATCGTCACTATGCACACGTTGACTGCCCAGGCCACGCTGACTATGTAAAGAACATGATCACTGGTGCTGCTCAGATGGACGGAACTATCTTAGTAGTTGCTGCAACTGACGGTGTTATGGCTCAAACAAAAGAACACGTACTTCTTTCACGTCAGGTAGGTGTTCCATATATCGTAGTATTCTTAAACAAATGTGATATGGTTGATGATGAGGAATTATTAGAGCTCGTTGAAATGGACGTTAGAGAACTTCTTAACGAGTATGAATTCCCTGGAGATGATATTCCAATCATTAGAGGTTCAGCTCTTAAAGCTCTTGAAGGCGAAGCTGAATGGCAGGACAAAGTTATGGAACTTATGGCTGCAGTTGATAGCTATATTCCAGACCCAGTTCGTGATACAGATAAACCATTCTTAATGCCAGTTGAAGACGTATTCACAATCACAGGTCGTGGTACAGTTGCAACAGGTAGAGTAGAACGTGGTGTTCTTCATACACAAGAAGAAATCGAAATCGTTGGTATTAAAGAAGAAAACATGAAGACTGTTTGTACAGGTATTGAAATGTTCAGAAAACTTCTTGACGAAGCTCAAGCTGGTGATAACATTGGTTGTCTTCTTCGTGGTATCGACAGAACAGAAGTTGAACGTGGACAGGTTATCTGTAAACCAGGCACAGTTACATGCCATACAAAATTCACAGCTCAGGTTTACGTTTTAACAAAAGATGAAGGTGGACGTCATACTCCTTTCTTCAACAACTATCGTCCTCAGTTCTATTTCAGAACAACTGACGTTACTGGTGTTTGTAATTTACCAGATGGCACAGAAATGTGTATGCCTGGCGACAACATCGAAATGACAATTGAACTTATCCATCCAATCGCTATGGAACAAGGTTTAGGCTTTGCTATCCGTGAAGGTGGACGTACAGTTGGTTCAGGTAAAGTTGCTACAATTATTGAATAAGCGTAGACATTACTAATACAAATTAAGGCTTTCCGAGAAATCGGAAAGCCTTTTTTTCTAGTTGTCAAATTATTTTATATTATACAATTTTTATTTTAAATTTCTCCGTAAAATCTTCCCATTGGAGGTACGTGGAATTTCATCTATTTCTTCATAGAAGACAGGAACTTTAAAAGATTCCATATGATTTAAGAGCCAATCACGTATAGCCGCAGTTTGGAACGTATGGCCTTGTGAAACCTTTACAAACAATTTCGGAACATTCCCTTTGATTGGGTCATGGACTGACACACAAGCACAGTCAGCAATCATTGGCATTTTCTTTGCCGTGTCTTCGATTTCTTCAGGGGACACTTTCTTTCCCCCGATATTAATTACATCTCCGGCTCTTCCTAGAAGAATAATATCGCCTTCTTCATCAATATAGGAAACATCGTTGGAATAGAGGACACCTTCAAGTAGAACTTTTTTAGTTTCTTCTGGATCATCTAAATATCCAACCATGTTCATTGAGCCTTTCGAAGCTAACAATCCAGTATGTATGGAATCAGAGACGATTTTCTTTTTTTTGTCATCTACAATAAAAACCTCGGCATTAAAGGTTGGCTTACCAATGCAGTTTTCTTTGTCCGAAGTATGATTAAATTCATAACAGCAAATGCAGCCGCTTTCAGTACTTCCATAAATGTTATAAAGATTAGCATCTGGAAGTAGACGGCGGATCCAGTCTTTGTCGGATTTCATAAGTGGAGCAGATCCAAACTGAATATAACGGATGTTATCGTTATATTTAGCAAGATTGTCTTTAGAAAGTCGTAGCAAAACGGAAAGAGCTGATGGGACCAGGTCCAGGGAATTAACGCCGTAGTTATCCATATTGTAGAAGAATCGGCGAACATCCATAATGCTTCCCAGTAAAACGACAGAAGCCCCTTTCCAAAGGTTAGCATAATATCTTCGAAGACCATGAGAATGGTTCATTGGAGATGGAATCATTTCTACGTTGTCGGATTGAATATCTATGCTATAAGCAACATTTTGAGCCAAAGCAATATCGTTTTTATGAGTTAAAACAATACCTTTTTCTTTGCCTGTAGTTCCAGTACTAAATAGAATTTCACTAACTGTATTTAAATCCGGAAAAGGAAACCTTTTTTCCCCGTTATGTAAACATGTCATCTTTTCAATCTCTGAAAGGGTTTTCCATGGAATTTTAGTATCTAATTTAGAGGTATCGTTTTTAATAATCAAACTGGCGTGGGCACGAAGGGCCAGAGAAGTTATTTTTTCCGACGCACAGCCTTTTTCTAATGGAACAAAAACAGCCTGAAGGAGATGTAAGGCTAGTTCTAGGGCTAGATAGGAAATAGTTTGACTAGCTTCTACAACAACAAAAGAGCCTTTACAAACACCAAAGTCTTCGAAAACTATAGCCATTTTTTCAATTTCATTTGCGTATTCTTTATAAGTTACGCTACGAAAATCGTCGGCAAGGCAAAGCTTGTCCGGCGTTTTTTTTGCGTATTGAAAAACTGCTTCGACGATAGAGCGAATCATAGATTCTCCTTTTTAGATAGTGCTGAACATTGGCCAGAATTTCATTAACAGATAACCTAAAATTGTCGTAAGAACGATGGCCATAATTTCAAAGAGAATTCCTTTCATCAGCATATATTTCGGCTTTAGGCCATATCCTACAGGAATGGCACGTATTGATGTCGGAAGTAAATAAGAAAGGTTAATTCCAATAGCAGTAATGTAGATATATGGAATCGGATTTTCACCAATTCCCTTAATAATGCTAATTACAATAGGAGTTACCACCGATGCAGTAGCCGTGTTGCTAGTAACATCGGACAGCAAAATAGTAATAAGGGAGATAATAAATACTGTTCCTAAACCGCCTGTAAGGTTTGCTTTAGATACAGCTTCACCAATCATATCAGCCGCGCCACTTTCGTTAATTAAGGTTCCTAAAGCTAGGCCACCGGCGAAAACAAATATCATTTCCCATACAATCTTCACTTGTGCGCTCTTCCATTCAATTAGTCTTGTTCCATTTTTGCGTGTAAACATAAAGGCTAAGAGGGCACAGATAGCAAAGGAATAAGCTGGTTTAAGGCCTGGAAGAATATCCTGGTATAGACTGCGTGTGAAGGAAAGTAAAGTAGCTACAATAAAGAGAACTAAAGCGATAATCTCTTCTTTCTTCATTGGAGGCATTTTCTTATATTCCTGAACGAAAAATTCTCGGGAACCAGGTAAGGTATCGCCCTTTTTACAAAATAGGAAAAGCAATAAAATATTGCCGATAGTCAGTATTATAAAAATCGGCAAGAAACGAATAATCCAGGAAGAGAACATGTATTCCTGGCCCGTTACTTGAGCTAGATAATCAGTAATAACAAGGTTCATGGCACCGCCTAAAGGAGTCAAAAGACCTCCAACGCCGATGGCATAAACAATAGTTAAAAGAATTAAGGAGCCCTTCGGGCTTTTACGGATGTCTTTTTCGCCGACATAATTCAGCATAGAAACGGCTATTGGAATAATGGCTGCGCATACAACTGCATTCGGAATAATAGCAGATAAAAGAGCACAAAGAATAAACCAGAATGCAACCTGGGTACGCATTTTTTCTCCAATCAAAGATAGAATCTTTGCAGAAATACGATGGTCAAGGCCTGTTTCAGTCCATACAGCCGTAAGAATAGAAGCACTGAATAAGAGCACGATTGTCTCTGATGCATAGTTTGCAATTACTGAAGACATAGGAGCCATTCCGATCAATGCATTTACACAGACAGGAACCAAGGCAGTTACAGCAAAATCCACTGGTGCCGTAACCCACCAAAATGCGGTCCATAAAACTACACCGATTGCTCCTCGAGCGGCAACCGTTGAAAACAAGGACTCTGGTAATACAAATAGACACAGTAAAAAAAGAACTGGTCCGATAATAAGTGTAATAATTTTCTTTTTCATTGAAGAACCTCAATCATTTCCCACATGGCTTCAATGGATTGAAAGTATTTCGGCTGAATGTATTCCATAGAAATAGAAATATCAAATTCATCTTCTAAAAGGCCGATTAGCGTTACAACGCTGACAGAATCCATAAGGCCACTATCTAAAAGTGTTTTTTCATGGTCAAAATCAATGTCTGGCCAGTTTTCTTCTAAAATTTTTTTTAATCGATCCATATTTTATATCCTTTCAAAATCCGGCATAGATAAAGTCTGATAAATTGTACGCTGGTCCATAGATGCCTAGAATTAGTATAATATAAATTGCAGCAAAGTAAATAATCCAACGCAAGAAAATGTTTTGCCTTGCTATGGTTTCGCGAATATGCATCCGCTCTTGAAGCATGGAAACGGCCCATAAAGTTATAAAACTAAAAAGGATAATCACAAAATCTTTCGCTTCCATTCCAAAAGTAAAAATATGTTGGGCATTCAGATTGGAAAATGCCAGGTTTGAAAAAGTTTGCTTAAAAATACTGAAGGCCGCAGTTACACTTTCCGCACGGAAAAAGACTCTTCCGATACAACATAAAGTAAAAGTTCGAACCATCTGGAAAAGTCTCCAACCGAAAGTATCGGTTTGAATTTTCAATGCATTGGTCATTTTTTTGAAGGTGCCTTCCATTAAAGTTCCGCCAATGATTAAGAATGCATGGAATAGGCCCCAGATTACAAAGGTCCAGGAGGCTCCGTGCCATATTCCAGTACATAGCCATACAATCAAAGTTGGGAAACAAGTAGCAAATAATTCGCCTGCTTTTTTGTGATTTTTTTCTTTCGTTTTTTTCTTAACTTTTTTAACTAGTGCAGAAACGGAAATCGGCAGATAAATATAATCCTTAAACCATCCCATAAGGGACATGTGCCAACGGCGCCAGAATTCCGGCATAGTTTTTGAAAAATACGGATGATTGAAATTCTGGGTTAGTTTGATTCCAAGCATTTGCGAAATACCGGTAACAATGTCAATACAACCGGAAAAGTCTGCATAAATCTGAATGGAATAAAAAACAGTGGCTACAATAAAAATTACACCAGTGTAGTTTTGCCATCCGTTATAAATAGTATCTACAAATAAGCCCAAACGATCGGCGATTACCAGTTTTTTTATCAAACCCCATAATGCCAACTGGGCACCATATGTCAGATTTTCATAAGAAAAATTTACACCATTTTCAATCTGCGGTTTAATGGTATCGTAGCGGTCAATTGGTCCCTGAACTACATGTGGGAAGTAAGACAGATAAACGGAAAAGAGCAATAGATTCTTTTCTGCGGGATAACGTCTCCAAAAAATATCTAATAGGTAACTGACTGCCATAAATGTATAAAAAGATATTCCAATAGGTAATATTATGCGAAATGTAGGTATAGTAGGAATGGATAAAGCCTTTAGCAGACTATTTAGATTATTGGACAAAAAAGTTGAATATTTACATACAACTAACACGCCAATAATGCATATAAAAGCTAAAATCAAATAAACCATGGCCTTTGCTTTGTAGTTTGATTTAATTTCTTTCTTTTGTGTGGCTAAAGTACACTCTCCTAATTCGAATTCTTCCTTTTCCCACAAAGATCCAACTTTACGTCCGCAAAAATATGTAATCAAAATGGTAAATATAATAAACGGTAAATATTTCGGAGAAGTCAAAACAAAGAAAGCAATATTTGCTAATAAAAGGACATACTTTTGACCCTTCCTGCCTACGATGTAATACAGCAGGATGGTTATAGCAGCAAACAGCATAAATTGTAAAGAACAATAATTCATATTAAAGTTTCCTTTTTTGCAAGTCGTCTATTCTTCAGATGGGATAAGACAATATCCGGCATAGTTACAGTTTCCGTAAATTTCTTTGCCATTTTCATTGCGGCTGGCAACGACCGCATAAGTATTAATTTTCTTAGGATTTGCATCGGAGTCTATATAAGAGCACGTACCATTAAGAGATGCAATCTTTACCCATGAGTCGTCATTTTTCTTTCGGTAAAGATGATAACTCTCAGCATTTTGCAGTGACTCCCATTCAACCTCAATACTGCTTGTAAGAGTAGTTATTTTCGTGATTTTTGGAGCTGCTAGAGAATTATCCCTTTCACAAAAATCACGTTCAAAATCGAATGTATACGGCGTAATTAGGTTCAGATATTCGTCATAGGAATTATCCCAGCTGTCATCTGGATTAAGACCTCTTTTATCTACAAAATTATAATTTTCTTTAAGATAATCACATAACATGTTTGTGAATTTGATGGAACCGTGAATATTTGTATGGGCCCAGTCATAGTAATCGCTGGTTATATCTAACTGAAGTTCTTCGATGGAATCTTCTAAATTAAGAACTGGAAAACCGGCTTTTGCTACTTCGTCAGCTAGATAGTTAAGCTGTTCTTGATTTTTTGTAGGTGACACAGGCTGTGGAGAAACTACAAAAAGAACATTCAAATTATTGATTTTGCAATAATCCAAAAGGTCTTGTAAAACAGCAATTAAGTCTTCTTCTATAGCTGATTTGCTTTTAACTGGGTTTGCTATCGGAGTATAATCTTCCTGGCCTGTCAAATAATAATCAAAATGCATACTGCTTTTATAATCCGGATAATTTTCTGTTAGGAAAACATCATCAATACGGTCTAAATTAGAATGAAAACGGATAATAGGAAAGTAATATTCCAGTTTGTCGAAAGGTGAGCCAGACATTTGGCTGGATACTTTATGAATAAACGGGATTTTTTTTAGAGTATCCGGGTAGTAATCTACAAGAAAATGAATGGAATTATAAGATAAATTTTCTTTTTTTAATGCATTTAAGGAAATGATATAAAGAGAATCCGGCTGAGACTCGCGAGCATCTTCTAACATTGTTTTTACGGAATTTGCTGGCATTAAAGACACAGAATAAGAAAATACTTTATATCCAGTCTGTTTCCAGGCGAGAAGAGGATTCCAAAAAGAGTAAGTTGCGCTAGAACCAATATAGACAGCATCCAACTTATCTTCTTCCTTCGCAAAGGATTTATACATAGAAGCGTTGGATATTTCACCAAAACGGAATAACTTCTGAACAACGAGAAAACTGCATGCTAAAAGAACCATAAAAACGATTGCTCTAATTAATTTGCGGTTCTTAGACATAATTTCTCTTCCTTAAATGGTTATTTTGATAATTATATATTATATCACTTTTTTCTTGCAATATAATAGAAGTAAAATTACAACAAACTAAACGTATTTTGGTTTGCAACCAAAACACTATATATGGTAAAATATAATAGATTTTTTATATCATAAACGAGATATTGTACGACGTAACCGTCAAATCTAAAAGGAGGGAGAATACGATGCGAAAGAAAATAGCATTATATGCATTAGTAGTTATTTTTCTTGTGGGCATTATTGTCGCAATCCCTCAAAAAATAGAAGCTCTTCAAAGCGTATATTATGTAGCTTTGAACGGAACTATTACAATCACTGGTTCGTCATGGAACAATTCATCATGGTCATCAACTAATGATGCAATATCGGTAACGGGTGATGATAAAGAAGCTATTATCTGGGCTAAAAAACCGCATAATGGAGCAGTAACAATTACTCACGGAAAACAACATTTGTCTGAAACATGTTCGGTTTATATAATCGATAATATTTCTTTAAATAAATCCGAAATTACACTTGATATAAATGATGAAGAGACTCTTGAAGTTCCAGACTTAAACACATTAAAGAACGATGAAATCGTTTCATTTACAAGTAGTGATACTTCTGTTGCTACGGTTGATCCTGTCGAAGGTTCTAATACCCAAAGAAAAATTAAGGCAGTTGGTGGTGGCGAAGCTACAATAATTGCTGAAACAAAATATGGTGGATATGCCACATGTAAGGTTAAAGTTCCGGGTATATCATTAAATAAAACAAGTATCCAAAAATTTGTTGGTGAAAGCGCAACAATAAGAGCAAAGACATATGGTGGAGAAACTATTGCGACGGAAGAGGCATGTTCTAGTGATAATACAGATGTTGTTACAATAAGTCGAATAGAAGGAACAGATGAATTTAACCTTGAATTTAAGAGTGTTGGTTCAGCCAATATTTCAGTAAGAACAGCAAACGATTATACTGCGACATGTACAGTAACCGTTGTAAATGCATTAGAAAAAACAGCCACTTGGATAGAAGAAGGAAAAGAAGCTGAAATAGAAATTAGTACTAAAAGGTCGACTGTAGAAACTATAGATCATCCAAGAGTTTTATTCTTGGGAAGCTTATGTAGCGCACATGATTTGAGTGGTTCTACTGTTAAAAATGCTATTAACGCTATTGCTCAAAAAGCAACAGTTGATTATAGACTTTTTGGAATGAATGTATCACTTAAATATGCGGATGATCCAGTAGAGGGCACATTAGGGTATCGTGAGGTACTTGAAAATGATTTTGCTCTTCGAAGCGGATACCATTCTTCGGGATTATATTTTGCTGATGTAATTAATACATTGGGAGACGATATAGATAAATATGACTTGATTGTCATGGAATTTGACGGACTAAGAATGGGCTTTGTTTGGGGCGAAGAAGGAGCAAATGAATCCGTAAAGACAAGAGAAGAATTACTGACTCGTTTACAAGATTGCTATAAGCATAGTGCATATAATGCAAAGTATGGTGATGGCCCAATTAAAAATCTTAAAGCTAATAACCTTGATGAAGTTGAAAATTATTTTGCTAAGGCCTCATTAAGATTAAAAGAATTTTATGATAATAATAAAGTAGTATGGTTAGTGCCTGAAAAGAAAGAAGTGTATGACCCAGGTATAACGATTGGCGCATACTACATGTATGATGATAAATATATAGTTGATCATAAGACATATGATTTTTGCCGTATGTATGCGTATGATACAATGGCGCTATTAGCACCAGAAGATTGGCTAGCAGAAGATAATAGTGGTAATTATATTGAACAAAAGCGACTAGAAGCAATTGATAATAAATATGTTTCAACATATGATTTTTCAAAAAATAATTACGATGACAATAAAGATTACATTAAATTTTTTGATGAAGAATGTGAAGAGTATGTAAAAAGATGCAGTAATCAGCAGTATAGTAATGAAAATACATCAGGTATGTGGACCGTTTACGGAAATGCATCAATAGTTCAAAACATGCTTGCGACAAAATCGTCGGAAATTGCGGATATAACAAGGCTTGAATTATCAGACGTAATAACGCCTGGGTTTACTGTGAAATGTGTATCAGGATACAAAAACAATGAGTCAAATCCAATAGCTACTTATAAGCCTGGAGATTCACAGTCGGGTAACTTTAAGGTTAATTTTGACACTGACGAAAATGGTAATGAAAAAATAGTTGGCACATTTGAATTAAAAGCACTTAATGCGCAAGATGTTAAGATGAAAATCGTCATCACTCCTAAAGATACCATGATAAGAAATGGTGAATCGGGAAATTATCTTGTAAAAGATATTGATGGGCACTACACAATAAAGACAAATGTTGGAGAAGCAAAAGCTGATTACTATAATGTATTGAATGCCAATGTTTCATCAAATACGGTTGAAACACCTTTGCTTGCAGAACCTCGGTTAAGAGTTACTAAAAATCTTGCTGAAGGAACAAAAACAGTAGATAGAATTCCAGGTGAGGAAATCGACTATATAATTACAATCGAAAATGTTGGAGCAGAAAAGATTACCGAAATAAAACTTATCGATGTATTAGCAGGTTATCCAGAAGCAACAATCTTAACAGAATTTATGACACCTATTGACGAAGCTATTGGAAGTGCGTCTCTTGCTTCGGGAGCTTCAGTAACTATAAAAATTCCTTATACAATTAAAAAAGAAGATGTTGTAGATGGAAATATACAAAATAGTGTTAGCGTTACGGGAAAAGTAGGAAATCAGGAAACAACTGCAACTGATGTAACAGGTAAGGATTTGAATAATGAAATTCATATTCGTCCAGATGAAGATATACCAGTAAATTATGTGGTTCATTATTACCTTAATGGAACAACAACTTCTTTAGCAGAAGATACTGAAGGCTCATCAACATATGGTCAAAAATATGAGGCTACAGCAAAAACAATTGACGGATACACTGTTGTTGGTGAAAAAACAAAATCCATAGAGTCTCTTGAACCTGAAGGCAATATAATAATATTTTATTACTATCAAAACATTAGTGTTACAGGAAATGATGTAATTAAACAATATGACGGATATACTTATAAATCAGAAGGATATAACGTTGAAGATAAAGATAAAAATCCATTATATAACATAGAATTTGTTGATCCATCTGATGGAATTAGCGACCTTGTTGTTACAACAGGGGAGCATAGATATGTAGGAGATTATCTTGCCGATGTTCCAAATTCATTAATTGGAGAGACAGATAAGACAAAAAAATATATTGTAACAGAAGTAAAAAATGGAAGCTTAAAAATTACTCCGCCAGAAACGGGATATTTTATCAAAAAGACACATGAAGATAAAAAGTATGATGAAGGTGATGAGATAATCTTTACAATAAGTGTTATGAACGTTTATGAAGGCGCTCGCACAATTAAAATAGAAGAACTTCCGGGTGTCACACTAGAGACAAGCGTTTTCGAAGATGTCCCTTCGGGAGAAACGATAACAACAAAAGCAAAATATACTGTAGTAGAAGAAGATAAGAAAACGGGAGAGTTTGAAAACACGGCAACAATAAGTTTTTCTAAGGTAGACGGCACATATAAAGTAAGCGATTTAGTTAATACAATAGTAAAGAAAAATCCTATTACAACTGATATAAATCATCTCTTAATATACTGGCTTATTGCTTTAGCGGCTGCATTGGTTGTAGTAATAGCTGTTTATGCTGGAAGGAAGAGAAATAAATGATTGAAGTAAGAGCAGTAAAAACAAGAAAAGAAAGAAAAGAATTTTTGACATTTCCTTTAAAACTATATAAAGGGCATGCTTGCTTTGTACCACCTCTTTACGGAGATGAAAAGAAAATATTTAAGTCTAGCTATGTGTATTACGATACATGTGAAGCAGTTTATTTTAATGCGTATAAAGATGGAAAAATTGTAGGACGTATTTCCGGAATACTACAAAAAGCAAGCAACGAAAAAATGGGACAAAAAAGAGTTAGATTTACTCGGTTTGATTCTATTAACGATCAAGAAGTTGCAAATCATTTATTTAGAGCACTTGAAGAGTGGGCTGTTTCAAAAGAGATGGATACAATCTGTGGTCCTTTAGGTTTTTCTGATTTGGAAAGAGAAGGACTATTAATAGAAGGATTTGAACATCTAGCAACTTTTGAAGAACAATATAATTATGATTATTACAAAACTTTAATAGAAAATTGTGGATACGAAAAGGAAGTAGATTGGGTTGAAAGCAAATTAATGCTTCCGCCGGATGATAACGGAAAACTTAAAAAAGCTACCGAGCAGGTTATGGAAAAACACAATTTACATTTTTCTTCAGAAAAAAGAATTGGAAAATTTATTAAGAAATATGCTGATGATTTCTTTAACCTTCTAGATCAGGGATATGAAAATATATATGGTACAGTTCCATTTACAGAAAACATGAAAAAGTTACTTCTTAGCAATTTCAAGTTACTATTAGGAACAAAGTATGTTTCTATGATTCTTGATGAGAACGATAATCCTGTATGCATGGGCATGTGTATTCCTTCTATTGCAAAAGCAGTACAAAAATCGGGTGGAAAACTTACGCCGCCATGCTTAATAAAAATATTAAAAGCAAAAAGAAATCCGGAATATATTGATTTAGCTCTTATAGCAGTAGATAAACAATATATTAATAAAGGCGTAGCGTTATGCTTTATTCCAGAACTTATGAGAATGGTAAAAGAGTCCGAAATAACAAAATGGATTGAAACCAATCTCAATCTTGAAACTAATATTCCGATTCAGAACATGTGGAAACGTTTCGAGGCAGAAAATCATAAAAGACGTCGTTCTTTCGTAAAAATCCTAGCAACAGAATAATCCTTAGGTTTTTCAATTTTATACACGATGTATAGCTTGATTTTTTTGCAAATTTTTTTGCACTTTGCGACATAAGAGAGTATACTAAAAATATAAATTAAACTAGAAAGGCGTAATTATGGTATCGAGAACTTTTCCGGCAACAGATGAATCTTTTGTTGAAGCGAATGCTTGGGTGGAGGAAGAATTAGAAAAAGCCGGAGCATCAATGAAATCGATGATGCAAGTGACAGTATGCTTTGAGGAAATTTTTGTTAACGTAGCCCATTATGCATATGGGGAAGGAGAAGGAAACGTTGAACTTGTTCTTGACTGCATTGATGGTGTATTTTCTATTACATTTATTGATAGTGGAGTATTTTTCGATCCACTAGCAAAGGAAGATCCAGATATTACAGTAGCTGCTGAAGAAAGAAAAATTGGCGGACTTGGTATTCTTATGGTTAAGAAGAGTATGGATGATGTAAGCTACGAATATAAAGATAATAAAAATATCTTTACAATGAAGAAAAACATTTTATAAAGGGGACAGATATGAACTTTTCAGTTGAAAACGGTGTATTAACTATTAAATTAAGTGGAAGAATTGACACATCAAATGCGCAGGATATTGGCACACAAATTCAACAAATACTTGCGGATAATGAACACACATCTCTTATCTTAGATGCAGACGAATTAGAATATATCTCTAGTGCAGGTCTTAGAGTTATTCTTTCAATCAAAAAGAGTGAAAAAGAAACAAAGATAATTAATGTATCATCAGAAGTATATGAAATCTTTGAAATGACAGGATTCACAGAAATTCTTGATGTTGTTAAAGCATATAGAAAATTATCTGTAGATGGATGTAACGTAATTGGTAAAGGTGCCAAAGGAACAGTATATAGATATGATGAAGACATTATCGTTAAAGTATATAACGATTTTGTAGATTTAGAAAATATTAAAAAAGAAAGAGAACTTGCTAAAAGTGCTTTCGTTTTGGGTATTCCAACAGCGATTCCTTATGACATAGTAAAAGTTGGTGATAAGTTTGGTTCAGTATTTGAATTATTAGATGCTAAATCTTATTCACAACTTATCGAATCAGACTCAGATAATTTTGAAAAGTATGTTGGAGAGTTCGTAGACCTCTTAAAAATCATTCATGGAACAGAAGTTGTAAAAGACGGTATTCCTAGCATCGAAGTATGGGTTGAAAAATGGAAAAAACGTGCTTATCCATTAATGGATGAAACAACAACAGGAAAGTTAGATGAATTATTAGGTGAAGTTGAGAAGAGAAAAACTATGATTCATGGTGACTACCATACTAACAACGTAATGTCATTTAATAACGAAACACTTTTAATTGATATGGATACATTAGCATACGGAAACCCAATTTTTGAACTTGCTAATATCTTTATGACAATGGTTGGTTTCGGTGAAAAAGATGTTACCTTAATTGAAAACTTCCTTGGTATTCCATATGCAACAGCAAAAAAGATTTGGGATAAATTTATTGTTTTGTACATGGGAACTGAAGATACATCAGAAATTGAAAAAGTTGAAAATAAAGCAAAACTTATTTGTTACTTACATTTAATGAGTCACTTCATTCATCATGGTGCGCCTAACCCGGATGATACAGACGAAATGATTAAGTACTACCAAGACAAAGTAGTAGCACTTTTAGATGTAGTAGATGATTTAAATATATAAGATTATAATTTAACATGGAGGGGCATCGGAAGGTGCCCCGTTTTTTTATAAAGTATGTCAGAAATTAGTTTGAGAAGAAATGAAGAACATGTAATGGATATGACCGTAGGTAAACCCTACAAAGTCATAATTAAGTTTGCTATTCCACTTTTCATCGGAGAACTATTTCAACAACTCTATAACGCAGCAGATACGTTCATAGTAGGAAAATTCTTAGGAACCGAAGCGTTAGCGGCGGTTGGTTCATCAGGAAATTTAATTTTTTTATTCAATAGCTTTTTTATAGGCCTTGGCATGGGAGCAGGAATTGCGATAGCGAGGTTCTTTGGAGCTGGGGACAATAAAAACGTTTCTAAGTCAATACATACAACGGTTGCATTTGGTTTAATAGTAGGAATTATAATGTCAATTCTGGGCGTTCTTTTGTCACCAGGAATATTAACGCTTATGCAAACAGACCCTAATGTTATGCCACTTGCTATATCTTATTTTAAGTTTTATTTTGCAGGGTCAATAACAGTTGTTATGTACAATTTTCTAAAAGGTATTATGAATGCAGTAGGAGATTCAAAAAGGCCACTGTATTATTTAATAATATCATCACTGTTTAATATAGCATTAGACTGTTTATTTGTAGGAGCTTTCCATTGGGGTGTTTGGAGCGCAGCGTTAGCAACAGTTATTTCCCAGCTTTTAAGTTGTGTGCTTTGTGCTCAGCATCTTTTAAGAAAAGGTCACGTTTATACAATCTCGATTAAAAAACTAAGAATTCACAAAGAAGTACTTAGATTAATTATAAAATATGGAGTTCCAACGGGAGTACAAAACTCGGCAATAGCACTTGCTAACGTACTTGTTCAAACCCAGATAAACGGATATGGAATGTATGCGATGGCAGCGTACGGAGCATGTTCCAAAATAGAAGGATTTGCGTTTATACCAGTTACGAGTTTTACTATGGCGATAAGTACTTTCGTGGGTCAAAACCTTGGTGCTAAAAAATATGACCGAGCTAAGAAAGGTTCACGTTTCGGTGTATTAGCAGCGGTAATAATAGCAGAGATAATAGGAATAATATATTTTATTTTTGCATCAAGTATAATAGGACTTTTTGATAATTCAGCACAAGTTTTATATTACGGATTAATTCAGGCAAGAACGATGACTTTGTTTTATGCAATATTAGCGTTTGCTCACGCAATTGCATCCGTTTGCAGAGGCGCGGGAAAAGCGTTTGTTCCGATGGTTGTTATGCTTTCAATATGGTGTGTATTTAGAATCGCGTACATACTCACAGTTTCGCACTTCTTCCATGATATACATCTTGTTTACTGGGCATACCCAATTACCTGGGCGATAAGTTCGGTAATATATTTGATATACTATCTAAAATCGGATTGGGTACATGGATTTGAAAATGAAAATAAAAAATTGTTAGGAAAAAAATGATTGAGAGATAAAAACATGAGCGAAAGAGAAGAATTATTTGAAGAAACTTTATCATCAGAAGAAGTATATAACGGAAAGCTTCTTCATATATTTAAGGATATGGCAAAACTTCCAAATGGAGATACGGCAATAAGAGAGCACTTTGTTCATAATGGGGCTTCTGCTATAGTAGCCATAACTGATGAAAACAACATAATTTTAGAAAGACAATTTAGATATCCATTCCATAAAGTGGTAACAGAAATACCAGCTGGAAAACTTGATAGCCCGAATGAAGATAGGCTAGAAGCGGCTAAAAGAGAATTCTTAGAAGAAACGGGATATAGAGCAAAAGAATGGGTATGTCTTGGAGACTTTTATCCGTCTGTAGCATATACAAACGAAAATATTACATGTTATCTCGCAACAAAATTAGAAAAAGGCGCACAAAAATTAGATGAAGATGAATTCTTAAATGTTTTTGAGATGCCTTTTGAAGATGCCGTAAAGGAAGTATTAGAAGGCAAAATAAATGACGGCAAATCTATTGCCGCCATTTTAAAAGCATATCTATATTTGAAAAAATTATAAATTAAGCATTCCGAAATATTTATCGTGAGCTTCTTTATAAGCTGCTTCAAACATATCGTTTTTCCCTTGATGAAGAGAAGTAATATAATTATGAGCTAAGCTGGCAACCTCAGGGTTAATTCTGGCTACTACCGCTATACCGATGTTTGAGCATGTATCAGAAATTCGCTCTAAGTTAGATAAAATATCTAAGAAATAAATTCCTGTGTGGCTAGAGCATTCTCCACTACGAAGGCGAGCTAGATGGTTATCATGTAGCGCATTTGCAAGGTCGTCCATAACGTCTTCTAAAGGCTCGATCGCTTTTGCCGATTCCATATCTCTATTAATAAAAGCAAGGTAGGCAAGGTCTAATATACGATCTAAAAGTTCCACAGTAACTTTTAGTTCACTCTTAGCAATATCGGATAAACTAGAATTCAATTTATTAAGACTTGTTGCGGCTTCAGCAATATTAGTTGCATGGTCTCCTAATCGTTCAAAAGAGGTTGCCAATTTATTATATTGATCCAAAATCAAGATATGAGATTCTTCGGTAATATGTGGAGAAAGTTGCATTAAATATTCGCAGAGCTTATCTGTAAGCATATCGATATTTTCTTCTTCTGCGTCAATTTCATCAACAAGTTTTTCATCATACTTTTCAAGAAGACTCAACGCTTTTTTGATGTTATCAATAGAAGATTCAATCATTGTTTTAAGGATGTTAAAGCAACTGTTAAAAGCGATAGCAGGAGTCTTAAAGAAAATAGGATTTAATTTTTCTACTAGAGCATCATACTTGCCGGCAGGGACGACTTTATCCCTAATAATAATTTTACTAAGTTTTTCATAAACTCCAATTAAAGGAAGAAGCAAGATAGCACATCCTAAGTTAAAGATAGTGTTTGTATTAGCGATTGTTCCCGGAGACATAGTCATGTTCCAAAGACCATCAATAACTCCAAAACCGTTAAGTGCAAGCATAACACCAAGAACTAAAATAGTTTCACTTAAGTTAAATAGTATATTAACAAGGCCGACTCTTCTAGCATCCGGTTTAGCGCCGATAGAGCAAACAATACCAGTTGTAACACAGTCGCCTAAATAAATACCGACAATAACGATAAACGCCGACTTAAACGGAATTGTTCCCGAAAGAGCAAAGGCTTGTAAAATACCGATTGTAGCGGATGAACTTTGAAGTAAGAAGGCAACGCCAGCGCCTACTAAATATCCAAGCCACATGTTATCACCAAGGCTTTGGAATAGAGAATCAATCATACCGTTTTCGGAAAGAACGTTAACGGCCGCAGTCATATTTAAAAGACCTGAGAATAAAATACCAAATCCAATAGCAATGTTTCCGATTGTATTTGAATTCTTAAACTTTAAGAACATGATACAAATAATTCCAAGAATTAAAGCTATAGGAGCAAGAGTAGAAGGTTGGAATATTCTAAGAACTGAATTTGCACCAGCCTCAACATCCAAAAGTCTAATAATCTGGCCAGTAACGGTCGTACCTACGTTTGCACCAATGATGATGCCAAGCGAAGAACGAAGCGAAATAATTCCGGCAGCTACTAAACCAGAAGTAAGAACGATTGTTGCAGTAGAGGATTGAATTATCGCAGTAACGCCAAGACCTAAAAGAAAAGCTTTGATAGGGTTGTTGGTAACTTTTTCCATAACAACCTTAAGTGTTCCTGAAGAGCCTTCTTGGAGTGTATCACCCATAAGTCTCATTCCGTAAAGGAACATTGAAAGACCGCCTAGTAACGAAATAATATCGAAAACGCTCATAAAAGTATTCTATCCTTTGTTTTACCTATATAAAATTATTGTGCTTTGTTATAAGTAAATGATTGAGAGTCTTTTTCTAATGTCAATTCTGTGTCGTTGACTGAATAGGTAAATTCTTTATCAGCATATGGCACATCTGTTTGCTCATAATGGATTGTAAGCAAACCATCATTTGCGATATATGTAAACGCTTGATCATAGAATATCTCGATTCCTGTTCCGTCTTCATTAAAAGTATAGCCAGAATCAAAATAATCTTCTGTCCATGTTCCTAAAATAGAAGGGTCATTATTAATTTCTACTTTAGGTTCTTCTTTTTTAGAACCGCATGCTACAAGTAATGTAGTTAGCATAAGTATACATAAAACACATACAAGATTTTTTTTCATAAGTCCTCCGAGTATGTTTAATTATTAGGAGCCTCTTTTTTATAAGTGAAAGATTCAGTATGATTTGCTTCCCTTTTCATAGTAAGAAGCGAATCTTTAATTTTATATTTATATGATGCTTCGATTGCTCCTAGAGTAGTATCATCATAAATAATAGTGAGGATTCCGTCATTTGCTTCATATGTAAACGCTAAATCAAATACAGTATCCACACCGGTTTTATCTTCGTTAAAAACCCAGCCTTTCATGTCGGGCAAAACGTTTCCGTTGGCATCAACAAAAGTCCATGTTCCAACTATTTTAGAATCTAAAGGAAGCTCCTCGGAAGTAGAAGGTTCTTCTTTCTTAGAACATGCACAAAGAATTGATGCAACACACAATATTGAAATAAGAATACAAAGTATTTTTTTCATATAAAACTATTTTTTCTTTTTGTATTGGTATGGTATTTGTGTTTCTTCGGTAACTTCAGTAAGAGTGATAACATCGTCTTTTATTTCGTACGTGTAGTCATATTCTCCAAGACCACTATCATATGTAAGGTGAATCTTTCCTTTACTAGCGGTGTACTTAAATGATTCATCAAATAAGCCGTTAACGCCAGTACCGTTTTTGTTAAAGGTCCAATAACATCCAAGCTGCTGGTCTTCAGGGAGTAAAGAATCGTCCCATGTGCCTACAATAGCAGTATCAAGTTTACCTTTAGAGCCTTTTGATGATGAGCCGTCGTCTTTGCCTGCGCAAGCGATTAAACATGTACCGCAAAGCAAAGCAATCATTAACACTGCAAGAAATTTTTTCATCTTTTTTTCTCCCGTAAATAAATATTTTCAACTATAAATTATAGTATAAATGCGTGCAAATAACAACTATCTCAGTTTGTGGCTTTAAAGCGATAAAGTTTTTCTTGTATATGAAAATGCCTAGTGATAGAATATAGAAAAATTATAATTCGAGGTACAGTCATGAGTATTGTAATATCAGACGAAATGGAACGTCTATTAGCAACAGGTTCAACTCTCAGAGCTATGTTTGAAGAAGGCAAAAAAATGAGAGCAGAGTTTGGCGATGAAAATGTTTACGATTTCAGTTTAGGAAATCCTAGTACGCCACCACCTGATGTATTTAATGAAACTTTGATTGAAACAATTAAAACGACTCCATCTTTTATACTACATGGCTATATGAGCAATGCTGGGTTTGAAACATCAAGACAAGAAATTGCGAATAATCTTAATAAACGTTTCGGAACTAATTTTTCAATGAGAAATGTAACGATGACGGTTGGCGCGGCTAACGCAATGGTTATCGCACTTAAGATATTAACAAATCCAGGTGACGAAGTAGTTGTTCCGGCACCATTCTTCCTAGAATATAGAAATTATGTTTCAAACTTTGGAGCAGTTACGAAAGTAGTACCTCCTAATCCACCAACGTTTAGGCCAGACCCCGAGGCTATTAGAGCAACAATAACACCAAAGACAAAAGCCATGATTATAAATAATCCAAATAATCCATCAGGCGTTGTTTATAGTGAAGACGATATAAAAGCAATAGCAAAAGTTTTAGAAGATGCTGAAAAAGAATATGGTCATCCGATTTTCTTACTTTCAGATGATCCTTATAGAGAGATAGTTTATGATGGCGTCGAAGTTCCGTTTGTAACAAAATATTATAAGAACACTTTAATTTGCTATTCATTTAGTAAGGCAATGAGTATACCTGGAGAGAGAATAGGATATCTTATTATCCCTGATGAGGCGGATGAAAGTGAAAGAATAATTGCTGCATCATCAATAGGCATAAGAGTTTTAGGCTGCGTTAATGCGCCGTCGCTGCAACAACTTTCAATTGTCCCAATTATTGATAAGTTTACCGATGTTGCAATATATGACAAAAACAGAAAAGCCCTTATGCAGATAATGGATGAAGCTGGATTGGAATATGCAAAACCAGAAGGCACATTCTACATGTTCGTAAAAACTCCGATGGAAGACGACACAGAGTTTGTAAAAATTGCAAAAGATAAATACCATGTGCTTTGCAGTTCTGGAGCAGCCTTTGATTGTCCGGGATATGTTAGATTTGCATACTGCGTAGATTACGACATGATAATGAGAGCAAAAGATAAAATTATTGCTCTAGGAAAAGAAGTTAATAATAAATAATTACCAAGTGTGATTATGAAGCTGACCTATAGTTTCAAGGTCTAAGAAAGAGTTTTGACGCAAAGCTTCATAAAGAACAACGGCAACAGAATTAGAAAGATTAAGGCTGCGCTGCGCATTCGCCATCGGAATTCGCACGCAGCTTTCTGGATTTAAAAGAAGCGTTTCTTCTGGGATTCCGGCACTTTCTTTTCCAAACATAATAAAGTCACCATCTTTATAAGAAACAGATGAATGGGTTTGTTTTGATTTTGTTGTTGCCATCCAAAGCGTATTTCCACTTTCATTTTCTCCAAAAGGAGGAAGCAAGTTTTCTAAGTTTTTCTTTAAGAAATCATTCCATGAATCGTAAACGATAACATCTAGTTCATGCCAATAGTCCATGCCGGCACGTTTAAGGTTTTTGTCATTAAGAATAAAGCCCATAGGCTCAATTAAATGTAAACGAGAATTAGTGCAAAGACATGTTCTCCCGATATTTCCTGTATTAGCCGGAATTTCCGGTTCAAGTAAAACTATATTTAACATTATTTTAACTCCACAATTGTAACACCGGCATCTCCGTCGCCATATTCGGCCATATAAAATTTCTTTACGCGTTTTTCACGTTTTAAGTAATGCGTAACAGCATCTCTTAGCGCACCGGTTCCTTTTCCATGAACGATTCTTATTTTTTCTAGATGAGCCATAGAAGCATCATCAATATATTTTCCAAGTTCTAATAGAGCATCATCAACAGTCAAACCTAAAAGTTTAATCTCGGTTGAAACCCCAAGAGATTTTTCATATTTAAGTTGGCCGATAGTAGTTCTTTGTTTTGAAACTTTTTTAGATGAATCTTTATCTAAATCTTTTTTAGCTACAAGTTCTAAATCAGAAATATTAATTTTCATATTAAGACTACCGAGCTGAACCATAACGTTTTGTTTAGAATCAGGCGCTTTAGTTACAACGCCTTCCATGTCCATAGAAATAACATGCACATCACTTCCAACTTTTATCTGCTCAGGCTTAAGAGCAATCTGGCCGTCCTTCTTTTCTGGAGCCATGCTAAGTTTTGATAAAGAATCTTTTGCTTTTCGTCCAATTTCAGTACGCGTGCGTTCTAACTGGGCGAGGTTAATTCCGCCTTTTTCGGCTTTTCTTATATCTTTAATTGCCATGTCGGCATAATCTTTAGCCTGTGCTAAAACTTCATAAGCCTGCTCATTTGCTTCACGCAAAATAGATTTCTTACGCTTATCAAAATCTTCTTTTTCAGAAGCAACTTTTTCCATAAGGGAAGTAGCTTCGGCTTTTAACTTATCGGCCTCAACCCTTTCTAATTCAGCGGTCTTTTTATCTATTTCAATATTTGCTAATAAATCCTCAAAAGCAATGTTTCCGGTATCAATTCTACTTTTTGCTTCCTCAATAATTCGCTCGTCAAGACCAAGCTTTCCTGAGATTGCAAAAGCATTACTTTTACCCGGAAGTCCAATTAAAAGTTTATAAGTAGGACGAAGAGTTTCTATATCAAATTCGCAACATGCGTTTTGTACGCCTTCGGTAGAAATAGCAAAAACTTTAAGTTCAGGATAATGGGTCGTTGCCATAACCTTTGAACCATAAAAATGAAGGCGAGTAAGAATAGACTGGGCTAGAGCAGCGCCTTCGGTAGGGTCGGTTCCGCTACAAAGTTCATCAAGTAAAACAAGGCTGTTTGAATCGGCAACATCAAGAATATTAACAATGTTTTTCATATGAGATGAAAACGTTGAAAGACTTTGCTCGATACTTTGCTCATCGCCGATGTCAGCAAAAATTTCATCAAAGATGCAAAGCATAGATCCGTCTAGCGCAGGAATATGAAGACCGGACTGACCCATAAGGCAAAGAAGTCCAACAGTCTTAAGAGAAACTGTTTTTCCGCCAGTGTTAGGTCCGGTAACGATAAGCATATCAAAATCGCGTCCTAAATTAACACTAATAGGAACAGCTATTTCAGGATCTAAAAGAGGATGGTGTGCCTGCTTTAGATCAATTATTCCATCTTCATTAAACTGCGGAGCATTGCCATGAATTTTTTCAGAATAACGTCCTTTAGCTAAAATAAAATCAAGTTCAACTAAAAGGTCATAATCAAGCAATAAAGATTTTGAATTTATAGCGGCCATCGCAGAAAGATTAGATAAGATTACCTGGATTTCTGCTTCTTCGGCAAGTTCAAGTTCTCTAAGCTCATTGTTTAAGTTAACAATAGCGCTAGGCTCAATAAATACAGTTGAGCCAGAACCACTTTGATCATGAACAAGTCCCGATACATGCCCCTTATGTTCATTTTTAACAGGAATACAATATCTCCCGTTGCGCATAGTAACAACGCTGTCTTGCAAATAAGGCTTCATAGCCTGGGAAGTAACCATTGTATTAAGCGTACGAGAAATTCTATCTTTAGTAAAAGATTGTTTTCTTCTAATATCTTTTAAAGTAGGTGATGCATCATCGGCAATCTCATCGTAAGAAATAATACATCTTTTTATTTCGTTACATAAGTCGTCACATGTATCGACTGAATCATAATAAATAGAAAGAGAGTCAGTCGGGGCATCGTCATTTTCAGGCTTTAAGAAATTTTTAACTGAAGAAGCAACATCTAAGACACATGAAATATCAATTAAGTCAACAGTGTTTAAGATAGCTCCGATATCAAGCCTTTTAACTGACGGACGAATATCTTTAAGGCCGTTATAGTTTGGACCATTCTTTTTACGAAGACGATTTACCGCGTCCGTTGTTTGAATTTGCGATGTACGGATTTCTTCTATACTTGTTATAGGAGTTAAAGCTTTACATAAAGCAATGCCGGCATCGCTAGAAGCAAAGCCGGAAAGCCTTTGTAAAATCTTATCAAATTCAAGAGTTTTTAATACTTTAGAATTCATTAATCTGTCATTCTAACATTGCTGTCAAAAATTTTCTGATAGCCAAACCATGCGGATGCGCCTTCGGCTTTAGTGTTATTAAAAAGTTCTGCCATAGCTTCAATTTTTGCATCAGTGTTATCAGCAAAATTAAGCGCAACCGCTTCAATAATAGAAGGTTTTTTAGGTGAACCGAATTCATATTCGCCGTGGTGAGCTACAATACAGTGTTTAAGCTCATCAGCTTTTATTTGAGGAAAGCCTTTAATAGCTTTAATTTTTTCGCTAACAATTTCTATACCAATAACTATATGACCAAGAAGCTGGCCTTCGTCAGTATAATCATTAAGTGGGAAAGCACTTAACTCTTTTGTTTTTCCGATGTCATGACAAAGAGCAGCAGTAATTAATAAGTCACGATTTAAGATAGGGTATTGCTTACAGTAAAAATCACAAAGCTTGCAAACACTAAGAGTATGTTCTAAAAGTCCACCAACAAAACCATGGTGAATGCTTTTGGCAGCAGAATGCTTAATAAAAACTGCTTTAAGCTTTTCGTCATCAACGAAAATGCTTTCAAGTAAAAGTCTGTAATAAGGAGCATTAACGGAGTTTACAAACTCAATTAATTCCTGATACATAACTGTGGTATCCTTAGAAGAAACTGGAAGATAATCTTCAGGGTTGTAGCTTCCTTCAGACGCCTTAAAAGCTCTGTCTATACTCATCTGAAGAGCACCGTTAAACGAAGTAACCTTAGCATGAACTTCCACATAATCGTTCACGTCAAAATCACCTATACCCATTGAGTTAGGCTCCCAAATCTTAGCATTAATAGAACCAGTCTTATCTGTTAATGTAAGATTTTCATATTCCTTGCCATTTTTAGTTGTTGCAGTATTTTTCTGTTTGCAAAGATAAATACCAACAATGTTTGCGCCTTCTGTAAATTCGTTTATAAATTTCATAAAAGTCCTTTCTAATAAAAAACAAAGTAACCTCAAAAAAAGTATACATTAATTTAACGAAACATGCTATAAAAACATATAAAGCGAGCATTGACATATTAAGCATGTTTAGAATATAATACCCCTTACATCTAGGGCTATCGCCAAATGGTAAGGCACTGGACTCTGACTCCAGCATTTGAAGGTTCGAATCCTCCTAGCCCTGTTAGGGGGAACTTTGTAAATGCAAGGTTCCCCTTTTGTATTACCTCGCGCGAGCAGGAGGGCACCATACGAGCAGGAGGGACCCTTCTAGGGGAGGTACCTGCGAAGTGTGGGAGATGTCCTGCGGGAGCGAGGAAAAATTTAGATAAAGTATAACCCTCGCGCGAGCAGGAGGGCACCATACGAGCAGGAGGGACCCTTCTAGGGGAGGTACCTGCGAAGTATGGGAGATGTCCTGCGGGAGCGAGGATATAGTAGGAGAAAATTATGGAATATGTATATAGAACACAAGGTGTGTGCAGCCAGGCAATAAAGTTTAATTTAGAGGGAAACGTTGTATCTAATATAGAGTTTTTAGGCGGATGCAGTGGCAATCTTAAAGCAATCTCAAAATTAGTTGACGGTTGGACAGTAGAAAAAATAGAAGAGTATCTTAAAGGCAATACATGTGGATATAAAAACACATCATGCGCAGATCAATTAGCAATTGGTGTAAGAGAAGCATACGAAAAAAGTAAATAAAAAAGAGTTGCTTTTTTTGTAAAAAAGTGTAGAATTAATACATTAATGATTTAAACCGTTAAAGTATTTGACTTTAAGGAGGTAGTTTTATGAAAAAGATTTTAGTAGCTGTATTAGCAGCAGTTATGGCATTAGCTTTAGTTGCATGTGGCGGCAGCAAAGATGGTGAAGGTGGAAAACTTATCTTTACTACTGGTGGCGACACAGGAACATATTATGGATTTGGCGGAGTTTTAGCTCAGTATGTTTCTAGCAACACAGATACCCAAGTAACTGTTATTTCTTCAGGTGGATCACAGGCTAACTTAGAAGACCTTGAAGCAGGCGGATCACAGATTGGCTTTTCACAGTCTGACGTTTTAGCTTATGCATATAATGGAACAAGATTATTCTTAAGCCCAATTAAGAATCTTAAAGTTGTTTGCTCATTGTATGTAGAAGATATCCAAATCGTTACAACAAATCCAGACATCAAAACACCATCAGACCTTAAAGGCAAAACTGTTTCTGTAGGTGATAGAGGTTCAGGAACATATTTCAATGCTCTTGATATTTTAGATGCATATGGATTAACAGAAGATGATATTAATCCTGTTTACCAAGGATTTGGTGATTCAGCTGATTCATTAAAGGATGGAAAGATTGATGCTGCTTTCGTAGTTGCAGGAGCACCTACAACAGCTATCACAGACCTTTGCACAGCTAAACAAGTTTACCTTGTTGGTCTTGATGAAGAGCATATTGCAAAACTTCAAGAAACATCACCATACTACACAGTTGACGTAATTCCGGCTGATACATATAATGGCGTAGGCGAAACTAAGACTGTAGCAGTTGATGCTATTGTTGTTGCTGGCGAAGATGTATCAGAAACAGACGTATATAACTTTGTTAAAACTATCTATGATAACAAAGATGAAATCGCAACAATGCATGCAAAAGGATTAGAACTTTCACTTGATAGGGCTACATCCGTTACAACTGTACCTTACCACAAAGGTGCTGCTAAGTACTTTGAAGAACAGCAATACGAGGTACCTGTTAAATAAGAGTGCGTAGTTTAGGTTAATAATTAATAAAGACTACGGACAAAAATCCGTAGTCTTTTTATTTGAGAAAAGAGAGAGGAAAAAATGGGCGAAACAATCAATAAAGACGAATTGATGAGAGCATATGATAGAGAATCAGCAACTCGTATTTGGGAAGGAACACCAAAGCTAATAACATCTATTGTTATTGCTATTTTTTCATTATACTGTATTTACTCTACATTGTTTTCAACAGTGGGTCTCGAAATACGATTAACATCATTTTTGGGATGTGTTTTAGTAATTGGATTTTTATCATATCCAGCAAGCAAACATCATGTTAGACCGAATGTCATGCCTTGGTATGATTGGATTTTAATGGTCCTTGGTGGAGGTTCATATTTCTATTATGCAATATCGTATAGTAGTCTTGCGCATACACTTACCAGTCCTGCGAAGATGACACCATTTTTAACAATTGTTGCCATCGTCGCAATTCTTTGTAGTATAGAACTTTGTAGAAGATGTGTTGGACTTCCTATTATATGTGTTGCGGGAGCTTTGCTGATTTATACATTTATTAACATGGCGAGTATGGGACTTCCGGCATGGACAGTTATCCAAAGAATGATGTTCACGTTATTCTATTCAACAAGCGGAATTCTTTCAACACCTGTTCAGGTTTGCGCTAAGTTTATAGCAGTATTTATTATCTTTGGCGCGTTCTTAGAAAGAACAGGAATAAGTGCATTCTTTATAAATTGCGCTAACGCTTTAGTAGGTAGCCGTTCGGGAGGACCTGCTAAAGTAGCGGTTATATCATCTGCACTTTGCGGAATGGTAAGTGGATCATCTGTTGGAAATACTGTTACAACGGGTTCAGTTACTATTCCTATGATGAAAGAAACAGGATATAAACCAGAGTTTGCCGGAGCCGTTGAGGCAGCAGCTTCTACCGGAGGCCAGATAATGCCACCTATTATGGGAGCGGCCGCATTCCTTATGGCAGAGTATATGGGCATACCATATGGAAAGGTTGCGCTCTACGCAATCCTTCCTGCAATTTTATATTTCCTTGGAATTTTTATTGCCGTTCACTTGGAGGCTAAAAAACTAGGTCTTAAGGGAATATCAAAAGAGATGCTTCCTAAGTGGAGACAACTCCTTCCAAAACTTTATCTTCTTATTCCACTTATCGTGTTAGTATGGCTTGTTGCAACTAATACTAGAACGCTTGCTTATTCAGCAGCAGTTGCAATTATTCTTTCTATATTAGTTGTACTTCCGCAAAACATTATTGATGGAATTAAAGAAAAACAAGGCGCAGGAAAAATAATATTAAATGTTGGAAAGATGACATTTAATTCATTAGAAGCAGGCGGAAAGAGTTGTATTACGGTTGTTGTTGCATGTATCATGGCCGGAATCGTAGCAGGATGCATCACAGCAACAGGCCTTGCATCACAACTTATATCAGGAGTTGTTAACATAAGCCGTTCAATTCCAAACCCAATGCTTTCATTATTTATATGCTTATTCCTTACAATGCTTTGTTGCATTATTCTTGGAATGGGCGTACCTACAACAGCAAACTACTGTATCATGGCTTCTACATGTGCACCAATCTTAATTACAATGGGTGTTAATCCGGTAGCAGCACACTTCTTCGTATTCTACTTTGGAATAGTTGCGGATATTACACCACCGGTTGCGCTTGCGGCATACGCCGGCTCAGCCATAGCAAAATCGAGTCCTATAAAGACGGGAATAAACGCAACGAAGCTTGCGATAGGGGCTTTCGTTGTTCCGTATATATTTGCAATGAATCCAAGCTTATTGCTTATGAATGAAGGCGTATTAAGTGCTATAGTTGTTATTGTTACATCGGTAATCGGAATCTTTGCAATAGCCTCAGCGCTTTCAGGATATGTATTAAAAAAGAATAATGTAATTGAAACTATATTATTTATTGTAGGTGGATTAACACTTCTTATTCCGGGCTGGACGACCGACGTTATAGGAATAGTTTTGGTTGTAATAGCGTTTGTGTTGCAACTTATTGGAAGAAAAAAACAAAAAGAAAATATAGCTTAATTAAATAAACAAAGTACATGAGAAAAATTTTGAATTTCACAAAAAAACAAAATACGATTTGTGGAATAATTGCGTTTACTTTAATTCTTGCGATGATTTTTTGCGTATATATTTTAGCGTGGAAAATAGATACGCATGAAGTGAACACAGTCATGATGTTCCAAGTTACTTTGGATATTGTCTCACTGATTTATTGTCTAGTCGCTCTTGCGATTGCTATCATAGACCAAAATTTTGAAAGCAAAATGATGCAAATCATTTTGCTTTTGATTTTTTCTTTATCGGCCACATTATTTTCTGATGCCATGACATTTATTATAGCGGCACATAAGTGGGGAGTTTCTTTGCTGTTTGTGTTTGATAACTTGATTTATGTATTTGAAAGTTTTGCGCTTTATTTGGTATGGCAATATTTAAAAATGTCAATTTCCCAGATAAAAAAATATAAAGCAATTGATATTATTAATGAGGCATTACTTATAATTAATATTATATTGGTAGTGATAAATTTCTTTTATCCAATTATTTTTGAAATTGATGAAAATTATAATGGAATAATATATGCAGGATATTATATTCATATGGTATTTATCCTTATCGGAGTACTCGCCTTTGGAATACCCGCATTAAATAGAAAGCTTTCATTTAATGTTAGAATGGCATTTCTAATAAATCCTTTGTTTGTTATTATCGAAGTAATATTGTTTATTTCCGAGTCGAAATATTATTGGCTATTAGGACTACTTGTAACAGGTTTTGTTTCAACTTTCTTTTGCATGTACGTTAGCAAAAGTAGAGAATTAGTTCAAAGAAAAACGGAGATGAAAGCGGCGGAAGAAATGCAACAAAGCATGCTTCCGGAAAAAGGGATTTTTGATTTAGAAAAACGTTTCGGAATATGGGGATTTATGAAAGCAGCAAAAGAAGTAGGAGGAGACTTGTATGATTATTACATGATAGATGAGTCTCATTTAATCTTTTGCCTTGGAGATGTGTCTGGAAAGGGAACGGCCTCAGCGCTTTTTATGGCAAGAGCATTTGCAAGTCTTAAAGATTATGCATATGCGGGTCTTTCGCCAGAAGAAATATTTAACAAGGTTAATAAAATGCTTTGCATAAGAAATAACGATTTTTATTTCATAACGCTTTGGCTTGGCATGCTTGATATTAATACCGGAGAATTGATTTATGTAAATGCGGGTATGGATGCGCCTTTATATATAAACAAAGACAAAGAATTAGTGACGTTAACAGGAAATAAAAATGTTGCCCTTGGAATAAGACCTAATACATGCTATAAACAAGATGTAGTAAAAATAGAACCAGAAGAAAAGATTTTGTTATTCTCAGATGGTATAGTTGATGAACATGATGATTCGGGTAATAGATTTGGAATAGATAGATTAAAAGAAATGTTTAATTTAACTAAGGAAAGTCAAGGAGATAAAATCCTTGAAAGCATTGATAACAAGGTCTGTGAATTTGGAAAAGGTTCAGAACAATATGACGATAAAACTATGGTATTATTGAAGTATAATAAACAGGGGATATAAGATGTTAAAGTATAAAAAAAACGTAAATGGCAAGCAAGTAATTTTGGCTTTCCAAGCAGAAATAAATACAGCTAATGCAAAAGAATTCCAAGAGCTAATGGATACGATCGATTCAAATGATATAGTGTTGGATTTTAAGGATTTAGATTATATTACGTCAGCGGGCCTTAGAACATTACTTGTTGTAGCAAATAGAATAATTAAAAATAATGGTAAGATGGCGATTATTAACATGAATGAAATTATAAAAGATATTTTTGATATCACAGGATTTGATGACATTGTTAACATTGGACAATAATTAGTCTAAATATTTTTTATTAAACTGTTGATGAATTTCTTCTGGAATTTGCAAAATGTTTTTTATGTACTTATCAGCACTACCATATTGAGAAACCATCCATTGATAAATTAAATCAGGCGTTTCTAAAGAGACTCCGACAAAACGGCGGGCCTCTTTTTTTAATTTATCTTCATAGCCAAATGACTTCAAGGTATTTACAAGAGACTCGGCTGTTTTAAGAGAGTACAATCCAGAAGTGTAATAGTCTAAACGAACATCTTCAAAATCAACACCTAAAATAAAAAGAACTATGGCAGCGATGATTCCGGTACGGTCCTTACCACTTGTACAATGAAAAAGAATACCGCCATTTTCATTTGCCATTATAGATAACACTTTTCTAATCTGATTAAGAGATTCAGGACTAGATAAAATATTTGTGTACATGCCTAACATATCAACAGATGTAAGATATTGGGAAATGTACCATGCATCTTCTTCCTCGGAAAAATTTTGAATCCGGCGTTCGAAAATGCGATTTCGATAATCGGCGGTTTCCTCAGAAGGAAGAGACAAAGGACAATTTTCGTATTTAAATAGTGAAAAAATATTATCTGGAGCAGATTCTGTTTCGGAAGGAACTCGCAAATCAATTATGCATGTTATTCCATAATCTTTTAATGCCAAAGCATCTTCTTTAGTCATTGCTGATAAATTTTCTGAACGAATTAAAAGGTGCTTTTTTGTTAGCCTTCCAGATTTTGTTTTATAGCCACCTAAATCTCGCATGTTTCTAACGCTATTAAGCGAAACTCTGTGGGCGGCATTATGCTGAACTAAAGATTTAAAAAGTGCATCTTCGTCTATGTTAGATAGTTTTGAAGCGTTTTGAGTTTGCTTTTTTTGGCGATTAATTAAAATATAATCAAATGCATCACGTAATCGTTCACTGAAAAAAGTTTCTTTTCCCATACAGTATTTTAAGCTTTGCAGGGCAACGATATATAAAACTTCATCCATATCTTTTTTATTTTCTGCAATCTCAAGAATGTTTAGTAAAAAGCCTTGCCTAAAGAACAAATCATCAAGATCAGATAGGAAAATAATTTTTTCGAGAAGAGTCATACCTGGTCTTCCCGCATGGTTAGCAATTGCAAGAAGTATTTCGTTATCATCAATACCAAATTCTTCGTTAACTAAAATAGCTCCAGCATGTCCATGTAGAGAATGCGGATCATCAATATCTTTTTGACCTAAATTAAATCCTCCGCGTTTACATATTGAAAGAATCTCATCATAAGAAAGCTCTTTTGCGATGTCATGCATGAGCCCTGCAACATAAGCCTTTGTTTTATCGCATCCAAATATGTCTGCCATTTTTTGCGCTGTATCAGCAACACGCAAACAATGGGAATATCGATTTTCCGAAACTCTATTACTTAATGATTTTTTTAGATTCTCAATTTTGTAACTCATCTTCTATAGAATACACTAAAATAAGAGTGTATGCTACAAACTTTTATGGAGAAACCTTGATTTTGATAAACTTATCGTGTAGAATTTTCATACGTAATTATTAATTCGGAGAAGTACCCAAGCTGGCCGAAGGGGCTCCCCTGGAAAGGGAGTAGGCGGTTAATAGCCGTGCGAGGGTTCAAATCCCTCTTTCTCCGTTAAAAATAAAAAGAGTGTCAGCGACACTCTTTTTATTTTTAATTGGTTCAAGAGAGGGATTTGAACAAGGAGTAAGCAAGCACGGGAGTGCGTAGCTTACGATGCGGCGTGAAAGGGGACGAAGTCCCCGGCGCAAATCCCTCTTATGAATTTGTATTGCAAAATGCGACTTTAAGTTTTATAAAGAGTTGGCGTTGATTGGCTTTTTCTATGTTTTTTCGTATAATATAAAGGTGGTCATGAACCGTTTATAGAAACACTTCGATATATTGCTGGAAATGACATATATTGATGAAATGAAAAGGAGATTCATTATGAATGAAAAATTAATAAATGATTTATTAAATAACGAAGAATTTAAGGAAAAAGTAAGCAAGGTGCAATCAAAAGAAGAATACTTAAAATTATTTAAAGAGTATTCTATTGAAATAGCAGAGGAAGACAAGTTAAAATTTATAAATAAAAATCAAACATTTTCAGAATCGGGTTTCGTTGAAGTTAAAGATGAAGAACTTGAAAATGTAAGTGGTGGAAAAGGTATAATTGATGTAATTGAGGAGCATACTTTTACAGCTTTTCAATGTACAGAATGTAGATACGTTAAAGATAGACAAGGCTATTGGATTCCAATAATTGAAGAATGCCCTAGATGCCATAAAAATACATTTCATGCAAAGCAAGTCTATTTTTGGTAATTTTCAAAAGTACAGATATTTATTTAATCAAAGAGAGGAGCATTTTTAATGAATAAGTTATTATCGACGTGTAGTAGTGAAAAATATGCAAAAGGTGCCACTTGTAAGTGGGAAATAGTTAATAAGCATTATGAGAACTTTACGGATTTAGGTGATTATGTTATTGACGTTGATGAACATACGCATTTTGATTTTGACAGTGCCTTAGCTTATTCTAATGCAAGATATGATAAATGGGCTGAATTACCTGGCGGTGGTTGCTCCGCATTAGGAACTAGGGCAAAAAATGGAGATGTTTTAATTGGTAGAAATTTAGATTTAACTGTTTCACAGTACCCGTGCTATGTTACTCATGTAAAGCCAGTTGATGGTTTTGCATATAATACGATAAACTTTACTTATGACGAATTTTTTCTAGAAGGAGATAAATACGAAGAGCTCCTTAAAAAAGGTAAAATTGATGAAGAATATTATAACGCTCTTCCTTTGCTTGCATCTGATTCCTTCAATGAAAAAGGTCTCTATAT